>DASSLY010000063.1:0-20634 GCA_035689185.1 Dermatophilaceae bacterium | reverse complement strand
CCGGATTGTGCGAAGACGTGGTGTGGCGGGTGCCGCGGGGGTGTCGTCTCTGCCGGATTGTGCGAAGACGGCGGGTGGCGGGTGCCGTGCGGGTGTCGTTTCCGCCGGATTGTGCGAAGACGGCGGGCGGCGGGTGCCGCGGGGGTGTCGTCTCTGCCGGATTGTGCGAAGACGTGGTGTGGCGGCTCTCCGCGGGTGTCGTCTCTGCCGGATTGTGCGAAGACGGCGGGTGGCGGCCGCTGGGCGAGCGTGTCGTCGTCGTCTCTGCCGGATTGTGCGAAGACGTGGTGTGGCGGGTGCCGGGCGGGTGTCGTCTCTGCCGGATTGTGCGAAGACGGCCGGTGGCGGGTGCCGCGCCGGTGTCGTCTCCGCCGGATTGTGCGAAGACGGCGGGTGGCGGGCGCCGTGCGGGTGTCGTTTCCGCCGGATTGTGCGAAGACGGCGGCGGGGCCGGGAGGCCGGCGGGCTGTCTCGCCGGTTTGGGCAGGTCCAGGTCAGCCGCCGCGCTCGTCGGCGACGAGCCGGCCAATGATCTTGCGCACCTGAAGCGCCGCCGCGTCGGAGGCGACGCTGACTTCGGTCCGCTGGCCGTCGGTGTCGACCACGGTCTGCATCGTCTCCAGGATGTCTCGGACCGTGCGGTAGTAGTCGCTGAAGATCGGCCGGAGGCGCTGCGTCGTCGCCTCGTCCGGGGCGAAGTTGCGGCTCACCCGCCAGATGTGCCGCGTCTGGTTGGAGGAGACGGGGGTCACCGCGTGCGTGAACCGAAACGCGTGGGTGGCCTCGCCGGCGGTGACGTCCCAGCGGTCGACCCACAGGCCGGGCGCGACGAACGCGCCCTCCTCGCGCTGGCGGTGCTCTAGCTCGGGGTCCAGGCCCAGCACCTCGGCGTGCCAGGGTGCGAGCCGGGCGGGGGGGTAGTCGCGGTGGAACGCGACCGTGGTCTCGGCCACCTCGACTTCCAGCGGCGGCGGGGTGGCATTGAGCACCGGCGGCGAGATGTAGGGGTCGACCACCGCGACGTGGGTGATGTCGGCGAAGTTCTCGTGCAGCAGCAGCACGTTGGCCCGGGTGAGCCATGCGTCGCCGAAGGTAGCCCAGGCCGGGTCTGCCAACCAGGGAGTCGGAGGCGGGGGCCGCAGCCCGGACCAGCCGGGGTCGCCAGGCCAGACCCAGACCAGGCCGTGCTGCTCCCGCGTCGGGAAGGCGCGGACCTTGGCGCCGAAGGGGACCTGTGGCTGGGTTGGGACGAAGACGCAGGTGCCGTCCTGGCCGTACGCGAACCCGGAGTAACCGGAGACGATGGTGTCGCCGGCTACTCGGCCAAGCGACAGCGGGTACGGCCGGTGGGCGTCACGGTCCTCCAGCGCGACGGCCCGTCCGGACTCCAGCCGCCACAGCACGACAGGCAGGTCGACCGCGCGACGGGCCAACGGAGTTCGGCCGACCTCGTCAGAGGTCGCCACGGCATACCAGGCGTTCGTCGGGTATGTCGTGCCGCGACGACGCGCGCTCGCCGAGGAGTGGCTCATCGGGACGCCTTTCCGGTCAGAGGTCCAGCACTAGGCACGGGGACGTGCAACGGGACACGCAGATCATCATGAACTCGTTCGCCGCGCGCTCCTCTTCGTCGAGCACGGAATCGCGGTGGTCCACCTCGCCCTCGATCACCTCGGTCTCACAGGTGCCGCAGATGCCCTCCAGGCAGGACCCCAGGACGTTCGCGCCGGCCTCGCGGGCGACCTGGAAGACAGACTTGTCCGGCGGCACGACGGTGGTGATGCCGGATCGCTGCAGGACCAGCGCGAAAGAGGAGTCGGCGCCGGCGTGCTCCTCCTGCGGCTTGGGGGAGAACCGCTCCAGGTGCAGGCTGCCCGTTGGCCAGGCCTCGCACTTCTGCTCGACCGCCGAAAGCAGACCCTCGGGGCCACAGCAGTAGACCAGGGTGCCAGCCTGCGGCGCGCCGAGAACGGCATCGAGGTCGAGGAAGCCCGCCTCGTCCTGGGGCACCAGCCGGACCCGGTCGCCGTAGCGGGCGAGCTCGTCCAGGAAGGCCATCGAAGCCCGGTGCCGCCCGCCGTAGAGCAGCATCCAGTCGGCGCCGGCCGCGTCGGCCTCGGCGACCATGGGCAGGATCGGGGTGATGCCGATGCCGCCGGCGATGAACAGGTAGCGGTGGGCGCTGGCCAAGGGGAAGTGGTTTCGCGGACCGCGGACCCGCACGGTCGTCCCCGCCTTGAGCCCGGTGTACACGTGCCGCGAGCCGCCGCGGCCGTTCGGAGCATTGAGCACGCCGACCCGCCAGCTATGCGCGTCGGCCGGGCTGCCGCACAGTGAGTACTGCCGGACCAGGTCCTCGGCCAGGATCAGGTCGATGTGCGCTCCGGGCGTCCATGACGGCAGCGGGTTGCCGTCGGGGTCAGCGAGCGTGATGGCGACGACATCCTCGGCGACGACCCTGGCTTCCCGGACGACGAGGTCGGCCTCGCGCTCGCGCACGATGGTCCGGGTCTGGGTCGCCATCCGTTCATCCCTTCGGCCGCCGCCCTAGATTGTTCGGACCCAAACGATATCCGGTGCGCAGCCGATGGACAACCCGGGCAACGACAACCTTCGCCCGAGAGACGCGTCGAGCACGGCCGGGCGATACGTCCACCCGCGTCGAGCACGCTCCGAGCATGGCGGGGCGACGCGACCACCCGCGTCGAGCGCGCTTCGAGCATGGCGGGGCGACGCGACCACCCGCGTCGAACAGGGCGGCCCCGCTAGGCCGGGACGGTCGCGCGGACCTCCGTGCCCGGTTCCGCCGGCTCGTTCGCCACCGGCGGCGCCGGGACCACGTACAGGGACAACGCGGTGTGCCCGGCAAGTGTCACGCTGAAGCTGTGCAGGTCGTCGACCTCGCCGACGTGCTCCTCGGTGAACATGTCCAGCACCGTTGCCGCGGGCGGCAAGTGCGCGGAGCTCACCGTGCCGTGCACCTCCTCCCGGCCGAAGTTCATCACCGACACGTGCAACGTCTCGCCCTCGTCGAGCCGGTGCACCAGGACGAGCAGCGCCTTGTTGGACACCATCGGCACGTCCACCTGCTCGCTGGTGGCGATGCCGTACCGCTCGCGTACGTCGAGCATCCGGGCCAGCTGCGATGCGAACGAGTCCGAGTCCGCGAGCTGGTCCGGCAGGGCGCCATACAGGCACGTCGCCCGCGGCATGCCCGACTGGGAGTACTCCGTGCCCGGCGCCCAGTTCATCAGGTCGTAGGCCCCCCGGTGGATCCACCGGGTGTCGCCGGTGTTGATCAGGTCGGAGATCGAGGCTCCCGGAATCGTCAACGCGCCCAACAGGTCCCAGCCGGACAGCGCAAAGACACCGGGCTGCATGGCGTTGAACGTGGCCACCAGCAGGTGCGCCTGCTTTACCTGTCCGATCTGGTCCGGGGTCAGCGCATCGATGTCGGTGAACCCCAGTGTGGCGCAGATGATCGAGGCGATCGTCGAGGCGATCCCGTTGGTGGTAAACACCAGGTTGTATGGCGCCTGCTCGCCGGTGAGCACCCGCTGCAGGTCGCCGCGGACCACCTCGGCGAGGTCCTCCCCGCGCAGCTGCGCGCCCCGGTAGTCATAGACCTGGTCCTTATGCAGAGTCGCGAAATGCACTAGCTCATAAGTCATCTCGTCATGGTTCTGCAAGGCGTGCACGAGCGAGACGGGGTGGACGCCGAGTTCCAGCGATGCGTTCAGGGTCAGCCGGAGGAACTCGGTCTCACCAGTGGCCAGCGCGTGGTGGTATGCCGGCCGGTTGACGAAGTCGTACGACAGGTCGGCGCCGGTGTCGGAGAACGCCTTGATGTCGTCGATGGTCAGGTTGAGCTCCTGGAAGCTGAAGCCGCCGACCTTGCGCACCATTCCGGCGATGAGCTGGTTGGCGGCCTCGGACAGCGGGTGCCCCTCGGACCAGGCCGGGTCCCCTTCGGTCGTCTTCTCCACTCCCAGGAAGCCGTTGGCGTCCAGCCGCAACGCACCGGAGCCGAGGTCGCCCAGGGAGTGCAGCGCGTCGCCGATGACCAGCTTCATCCCGGCGAAGGAGGGGTCCAGCCAGTTGATCGACGGCTGGCCCTGCTTGAAGTAGTGCAGGTACACCCAGCGCCGGGACACCCCGTCCGGGCCGACCACCTCGCGGGTCACCGACCAGTTCGTGTCCTTCACGCCCGGGGCATAGAAGATCACCCGTTGCAACCGGCCGATGATGTAGCCGCCCTTCTCCAGCCGGGCCTCGGTCTCGGCGTCGATGTTCACCGAGTCGCGTTCCGGCGGCACCTCGGGGAGCAGGTGCCAGTCATGCGGGTCGATCTCCACCATGTGGTAGATGCCCGGGTAGTCGCCCACCTTCATCTCCGCCAGCCGCCAGTCGGCGCCCTTGCCGGTGTGGCCGGGGACGATGTCGTCGATCACGGTGCCGCCGAACTCGGCCGCCACCGTGCACATCTGCCGGAACTCCTCCTCGGTGCCGAAGGTGGGGTCGATCCTGGTGCTGATCCGGTCGAAGTGCCCGTCCACGCTCGGCGTGGGACGGTATCCGCGCAGGCCGCCGGAGATCTTCACCGGGCCCGTGTGGATAGCTCGAATTCCGATGCGCTGGAACGACTCCCACAGACCGCGGTCGCCGAGGGTGGCCAGGAACGACTTTCCCGGCGGGGTGATCTGCGAGATCGGGTATGCCGTGTACCACACCGAGGCAGTCTCGATTGCCCGCCGCGGAGCCGGGTAGGCGAAGGGGTTCTGCCACATGCTGCCCTGGCCGGAGAACTGGCCGGAGATCCTGGTGGCGTCAGCCAGCATCGACTGGTCGGCCAGCCACTGCACGTAGTCGGGATTGGTGCCGACCGGCTCACCGCCGGGCAGCGGACGGGGCGTGTCGACATGCCGCAGCCGGGCCCGTGGCCGAAGCCGCCGGGGCCGGGCGGGGAAGAACTGCTCGGCGTAGGTGATCTCCGGAGCCTCGTGCTCGACGACCTCCTCGGGACCAGGTTCGGCGACCTCCCCGGACCCCTCGGCGCTGGCCGCCCCGTCGGTGGCGTGGCTGGCGTCGGTGGCATCGCTGGCATCGCTGGCATCGGTGACGTGGCTGGCATCGGTGGCGTGGCTGGCGTCGGCAGTGGCGTCGGCAGTGGCGTCGGCGGAGGCACCGCTGGGGAATGCGTCCTGGCTCACTGCGCCTCCAACTGGTCCGGGATGAACCGGTCACGCAGGTGGCGCGCCCGGGGGAGCGCGGCGAGGCGCGCTCGCGGCACAGTATTGCGAAGCCTCCGCCGGCCCGCATGGGGGGCCGGGGCCGGGTCTTCGGCCCACGCGGGGTGCCACAGCCCGGGTCATCGGCCCACGCGGGGTGCCACAGCCCGGGTCAGCGGCCCACGCGGTGCGCTCTTGTGGCTCGGGTCTGAGGTTGCGGGCTTGGACCTGCTGTGTCCGTCTGCAGCGGTGTGCGGAGTCGGGAGCGGGCGCTGCTGGCAGCATGGGCGCCATGCCAGCCGCCAAGCCGCCGTCGGTGGAGGTTTCGGTGGGGGACAAGACCGTGCGGGTGACCAACCCCGACCGGGTCTACTTCCCTGCGCGCGGGGAGACGAAACTGGACCTGGTCCGTTACTACCTTGCCGTCGGCGACGGGATCGTCAACGCGCTGCGCGAGCGGCCCTGCATGATGCACCGGTTCCCGGAGGGGACGAGTGGGGAGAAGGTGCACCAGAAGCGGGTGCCGCACGGGGCGCCACCGTGGCTGGAGACGGTGCGCGTGTACTTCCCCAGGTACGGCCGGACCGCCGACGAGCTGTGCGTCACCGAGTTGGCGCAGGTGATCTGGGCGGTGCAGATGTCGACGGTGGAGTTCCACCCGTGGAACTCCCGTCGCTCCGACACGGAGAAGCCGGACGAGTGGCGGATCGACCTGGACCCGATGCCGGACTGCCCGCTGGACCGCGTCCGGTTGGTCGCGGACATCGCGCACGAGGTGCTGGACGACCTCGGGGCGGTGGGCTGGCCGAAGACCTCCGGCGGCAAGGGGATGCACATCTACGTGCGTATCGAGCCGACGCATGGTTTCCAGGACGTGCGCCGGGCCGCGCTCGCCTTCGCCCGGGAGGTCGAGCGGCGGGCACCTGAGGAGGTCACCACGACCTGGTGGCGCAAGGACCGGGACTCCTCGCTGCTGTTCATCGACTACAACCAGAACGCCCGCGACCACACCATCGCGGCCGCCTACTCGGTGCGGGGCACGCCCGAGGCGCGGGTGTCCACGCCGGTGCGGTGGGAGGAGATCGACGACGTCGAGCCAGGCGACTTCACACTCGCCACGGTGCCGGCTCGGTATGCCGAGCTCGGCGACCTGCACGCCGGCATCGACGAGGCGGAGTTCGTCCTCGACGAGCTGCTGGAGTGGGCTGCCCGGGACGAGCGCGACGGCAAGGCCGGCCCGCAGGGCGACTGACCGCTGCTCCTTGCGGACCGGTCTTGCCGATGAGCTCGTCGGGGCTCACGGTCCCTGCATGCCGCCGCGGCCCTCGCGGGTGTCTACTGGGCGTATGAAGGACCAGGACGAGCCGGAGCAGGGTGACCTCGAGTACGACTTGGCGCACGAGGCGACCCTCGCCGCGCGGGCCAAGGCCGGCAAGCAGCCGTTGACCTACGTGGCCACCCAGACCGACCAGGAGGGCAAGGACGACGGCGGGGACTACGGCTACGACATGTCCCATGACGTGCCCAAGCAGTAGCCGCTACCGTTCGACGCCCTGGCCCTGCGCGGTGTCGCCGGTGACCGCCTTGACGACCTCGGCGGCGCGCTCGGGGTCCCCGCCCCGGACCGGCAGGTCGGTCACCTCGGAGAGGGCCTCGTTGGTCTGCACGTAGATCCGGCCGGCGGACGCCTCGCGCGCGACGACGTCCAGCCAGCTGCGCGGCTGGTCGGTGATCCCGCGCTGCGCCAGCGTCGCCTCGAGCTGGGGGACCAGGTCGCCGACCGGGCGGCCCGAGCCCGTCCGTGCCAGTTCGACGATCACCGCCTGGATCTCCCGGTCGATCTCGTGCCGGGCGGCGTCGCCGGCCGGCGTGCCGGGCGCGGGTTCGGTGGGTGGCCCGGTCTGGGCTGCTTCGGTCATGCGCACCCGCTACCCCACCGGTCAGCAGCCAAGCAGGCCGCGCAGGGTCCGGGCGTTGCGCACCGCGTTCCCCCCGCCGTCATTGTTGAAGTAGGCCAGCACGTCGTGCCCCGAGAGATCCCACTCCCGGATCCGCTCTGCCCACCAGGCCAGGTCGGCGTCGGAGTACGACCCGGCATACAGGGTCCCGGTGTCCGGGCCGTGCAGCCGGACGTAGACCACGTCGGTGGTCGCCCGCAGCACGCACGGCAGGTTCGCGCCGCTGAGCACCGTGTATGCGGTCCGGTGCCGTTCCAGCAGCCGGTACACCTCGGGCGCGTCCCAGCTGGGGTGGCGCAGCTCGACGGCGACCCGCATCCAGTCCGGCAGCAGGCCAAGGAAGTAGTCCAGACGGGCGTCGTCGCGTTCCTGGGTCGGGGGCAGCTGCGCCAACAGGACGGCGCGGCGGTCGCCGAGCTGGTGCCAGGCGGCGGTCAGCCGGGGGACCCAGATCTCGGGTGCGTACAGCCGGCGGGCGTGAGTGAGGCCACGGGGCATCTTCACCGACATCCGGAAGCCCGTGGGCAGACGGCGATGCCAGCTGGCGAAGGTGGCCTCCCTCGGCCAGCGGTAGAAGCTGGCGTTGAGCTCGACCGTGGGGAACTCGGCCACGTAGTGGGCCAGCCGGCGGGCCGCCGGCAGGCCGGGAGGGTAGAGCACCCCGGCCCAGTGGTCGTAGCTCCACCCGGAGGTGCCGACGAGAACGGTCACCGACCCCGCATACCCACAGCAGCCCGACCGGACGCGCCGCCGCCCGGGTCGCCGCGCGAGCCGCCGCCCGGGTCGCCGCCCGGGCCGCCGCGCGAGCCGCCGCGCGGGCCGCCGCCCGGGTCGCCGGGTGGTGACGGGCGCGACAGACTTGCCAGTCGTCATACCGATGTCTGCCGAAGGAGCCAGCGCCCGTGACCGACCTCCGCCGCTACGAGCCGAAGCCGTACGTGCAGCTGCAGCATCCGCAATGGAGCAAGAACGCGACCATCTACCAGATCAACACCCGCCACTTCACCCCGGAGGGCACATTCAGGGCGGCCGAGGAGCACCTGCCCCGGATCAAGGAACTGGGCGCGGTCATCGTGTGGGTGATGCCGGTCCACGTGATCGGCGAGGAGAACCGCAAAGGCGAGCTGGGCAGCCCGTATGCCGTGCGGGACTACTTCAGCGTCAGCCCGGAGTTCGGCGACCTGGACGACCTGCGCCACTTCGTGGCCAGGGCGCACGAGCTCGGGCTCTACGTGATCCTGGACTGGGTGGCCAACCACACGGCGTGGGACAGCAACCTGGTCAGCGATCACCCCGACTGGTACGTCCGGGACTGGAAGGGCGACTTCCGGCCGACGCCGTGGTGGGACTGGGACGACATCATCGACCTGAACTACGACAAGCCCGAGCTGCGGGAGTACATGACCCGCGCGCTGCGGTACTGGGTCGAGGAGGCCGACATCGACGGCTACCGCTGCGACGTCGCCGGCTACGTCCCGCTGGACTTCTGGGAGAACGTCCGCGCCGAGCTCGACGCCATCAAGCCGGTGTTCATGCTCGCCGAGTGGGAGACCCGCGACCTGCACGCGAAGGCGTTCGACATGACCTACGCGTGGTCGTGGAACGAGACGATGCACGAGATCGCCATGGGCCGCCGCGACGCCGAGGCGCTGCACGTCTACTACTCCTGGAACGAGCGGTCCTGGCCCCACGACAGCATGCGCATGACCTTCGTCAGCAACCACGACAAGAACGCGTGGGAGGGCACGGAGTTCGAGCAGTTCGGGGACTGCCTGGAAGCGGCCATCGCGCTGTCCGTCGTGGGCGAGGGGATGCCGTTGATCTACAACGGCCAGGAGGCGGGCAACGAGCGCAGGCTGAAGTTCTTCGAGCGCGACCCGATCCAGTGGCGCGAGCACCCGCTGGGCGAGCTCTACCGGAAGCTGTTCGCGCTGAAGCGGGAGAACACGGCGCTGTGGAACGGCCGGTGGGGCGCGACCATGGTCGAGGTCGTCAACGACGCGCCGAAGCAGGTGCTGAGCTTCGTCCGCCAGAACGACGTGGACAAGGTCTTCGGCGTGTTCAACCTGGACGCCTCGTCCCGCGAGGTCGCCTTCACTCACGGCCTGCACCACGGGACCTACGCCGACGCCATCACCGGGGCCGAGGTCACCCTCGCCGACGGCGACACCGTCCACCTGCCGGCCTGGGGCTACCAGGTGCTCGTTCGCCGGCGCGGGTAGGCGGCTCCGCGGGCCGGAGGGCGGGGTTGACAGGGCGGCGTTGTGCCACGATCCCGCCGGACCGTCCGGGCCGAGGACCCGGCCAGCGCGAGGCGGCCGGGACAACCCCCGGCTGCCTGCCTGGACTGCTACCCGGGCCAGCCCCCAGCGGGTTACCGTTTCCTCGTCATGGACTACAACGCGCTCCTCGTCGTCGCCCTCCTTGTGCTCGGGCTGCTCTTGGTCGGGGCAGTCGTCGCCACGGTCACCCTGGCGGTCAAGCTGTGGCGGCTGCGTGCTCTCCTCCATGGGGCCGGCGTCCCGACCGGCGCCAAGGTTGGCTTCTGGCTGGCCCTGCTGTACGCCGCGTCGCCGGTCGACCTGGTGCCGGACCCGGTTTACCTCGACGACGTACTCGTCCTGCTGCTGGCGTACGGGACGGTGCGCGCGCTGCTGCGCCGGGTGGAGCGACCGGTGGTTGTCCAGGGCCACCCGGTCGACGTCCAGGACGTCCCCCGCTGGCGCGGGCACGATGTCGTGACCGCCCTCCAGGACCGACCCCGGCGGTAGTCGCCTGACACGCCCCTGGGGGACCGACACCCTTGTGGGACGACTCACACCGCATACGGTGTCGGTGCTCCCATGCAGGTGTCGGCCGCGCACGCAGGTGTCGGCCGCCCACGCAGGTGTCGGCCGCCCACGCAGGTGTCGGCCCGCGCACGCAGGTGTGAGCCGGGCACGCCGGTGTGGGCCGCGTCGGGCGCAGGACGGTGGGGCGCATACAGTCGGGCGGTGACACCGACACTCGCACTCAGCCACGGGGGGCCGGTCCCGCAGCTCGGGCTGGGCACCTGGCCGATGGACGACGACGAGGCCGCCCGGGTGATCCCGCTCGCCGTCGAGTGCGGCTGGCGGCTCGTCGACACCGCGGCCAAGTACGGCAACGAGCGCGGTGTCGGTCGCGGGATCCGCGCCTGCGGATTGCCCCGGGCGGAGCTGTTCGTCACCACCAAGCTCGACGGCGGGTACCAGGGGGACGGCAAGGCCGTCCAGGGGCTGGACTCCTGTCTGGACCGGCTCGGGCTGGACTATGTCGACTTGCTGCTCATCCACTGGCCGCAGCCCTGGCGGGACCGCTACGTCGACACCTGGCGGACCTTCGAGCGGCTGCTCGAAGACGGCAGAACGCGGGCCATCGGGGTCTCGAACTTCAAGCCGGCACACCTGGACCGGCTGGTGTCCGAGACCGGCACCGTCCCGGCGGTGAACCAGATCCAGCTGAGTCCCTACACACCACGGCGGGAGTCGCGGGTCGCGAACCAGCGCCACGGCGTCGTCACCCAGTCCTGGTCGCCGCTGGGGCGCGGCAGCGACCTGTTGCGGGAGCCGGCCGTGGCCGCCATCGCTGACGAACTCGGCACCACGCCAGGCCAGGTCGTGCTCCGCTGGCACGTCCAGCAAGGGTTGGCAGCCGTCCCGAAGTCCAGCGACCGGACGCGGCTGCGGCAAAACCTCGACGTGTTCGGGTTCGAGCTGTCCCCGACGCAGCTGGCCCGTCTCGATACCCTGGACCGCGGCGAGTCGGCGGCTGTCGACTCCGACACCAGCGGCCACTGACCGCCCGGTCGGCCAATCCGGACGATCCGCCCGGTCGACGCCGGCCGGTCCCTGGGCGCGCGGCTGAACCGCCGGCGGTAGACGGACCGCGGCCGAAGTAGTCTCACACACCATGACGGTTCGCACAGTCGCCATGCTCACCGCGGGCGGTCTCGCCCCCTGCTTGTCCTCCGCCGTCGGTGGCCTGATCGAGCGGTACACCGAGATCGCCCCGGACGTGCGCATCATCGGCTACACCGACGGGTATGCCGGGCTGCTCACCGGGTCGTTCATCGAGGTCACTCCGCAGATCCGAGAGAAGGCGCACCTGCTGCACCGGTTCGGCGGCAGCCCGATCGGCAACAGCCGGGTGAAGCTGACCAACGTCAAGGACTGCGTCCAGCGCGGGCTGGTCCAGCCGGGTCAGGACCCGCTTCACGTCGCCGCGCAGCAGCTCACCAAGGACGGCGTCGACGTGCTGCACACCATCGGCGGCGACGACACCAACACGACCGCCGCCGACCTGGCGGGCTACCTGGCCGACAACGACTACGCGCTGACCGTGGTGGGCCTGCCCAAGACCGTCGATAACGACGTCGTACCCATCCGGCAGAGCCTGGGCGCCTGGACGGCCGCGGAGCAGGGAGCGGTCTATGCCCGCAATGTCATCGCCGAGCACTCCGCCAACCCCCGGATGCTCATCGTGCACGAGGTCATGGGCCGCCATTGCGGGTGGCTCACGGCGGCGACCGCGCGCAGCTACCACGACTGGGTCGCCAGGCAGGAGTTCGTCCCCGGCATCGGCAACGACCCGCGCCGCTGGGACGTCCATGGCGTCTACCTGCCGGAGCTGAGCCTGGACATCGCCGCGGAGGCGTCCCGGCTCACCGGGTTGATGGACGACCTGGGCTGCGTCAACGTGTTCCTGTCCGAGGGGGCCGGGGTCGCCGACATCGTGGCGACGATGGAGGCCAACGGCGAGGACGTGCCGCGCGACCCGTTCGGCCACGTGATGCTGGACAAGGTCAACCCTGGCGCCTGGTTCGCCAAGCAGTTCGCCCTGCTCGTCGGCGCGAACAAGACGCTGGTGCAGAAGTCCGGCTACTTCGCCCGATCCGCTGCCGCCAACGTCGACGACCTGCGGCTGATCAAGAGCTGCACCGACCTCGCCGTGGAGTGCGCCTTGCGCGGCGAGGGCGGGGTTATCGGCCACGACGAGGAGCGCGGTAACCGGCTGCGCGCGGTGGAGTTCAAGCGCATCGCCGGTGGCAAGCACTTCGACGTGCATCAGAGCTGGTTCACCGACCTGCTGACCGACATCGGCCAGCCGTTCGGCGCCCGCCACGCGGCCGCCGGCCACTGACGCCTCACTAACGCCGCCGTCAGGCAGGGCGACGGCGGCTGTGCGCGCCCGGCATACCCGGCCCGAGGTGGGTCCTTGCCGCGGATGCGGAAGTAGGACTCTGAAACAGCCGCAGGCGCGGGTATGCTGCCGCGGTGGCAGTCTTCCGGATCCGTGACGCCGCCGCCCTGCTCGGCGTCAGCGACGACACCGTGCGCCGATGGGCAGACGCCGGGAAGGTCCAGATCCGGCTCGACGCCAGCGGCCGACAGGTGCTCGAGGGGTCGGAGCTGGCCCGCTTCGCCCAGGAGCTGGCGGCCGCTGCAGACCGCCCCGCACCGGCGCCGGTGGTGTCCGAGTCCGCCCGCAACCGACTCCAGGGCCTGGTCACCCGGGTGGTCCGGGACACGGTGATGGCGCAGGTCGAACTGCAGTGCGGCCCGCATCGCGTGGTGTCGCTCATGAGCCGGGAGGCCGCCGACGAGCTCGGCCTGGAGCCGGGCGTGCTGGCCATCGCCGCGGTCAAGGCCACCAACGTCGTCATCGAGCTACCGAGGCAGCCGTGAGCACGGGTCGGCGGGCCGTCACCGCCGCCGCGCTTGCGATGGGACTGGGCGGATGCGGTGGGGCAGCCATGCCGGGCCCCGCAGCTGGCAGCGCCGCCACGGGGCAGGACAGGCTGTCGGGGGAGGTCACCGTCCTGGCTGCGGCGTCCCTCACCGCGTCGTTCACCGCCCTGGGCAGGAGGTTCGAGGTCGCCCACCCGGCCACGAAGGTCACCTTCAACTTCGGACCCAGTTCCGGATTGGCCGCCCAGATCACCGCCGGCGCACCCGCGGACGTGTTCGCCTCGGCCAGCCAGACCACGATGGACTCCGTGGTCAAGGCCGGTGCCGCCACCAACCCCGCCGTCTTCGCGAAGAACAGCATGGAGATCGCGGTCCCGCCGGCGAACCCGGCCAAGGTCGATGACCTCTCCGACCTGGCCGCCCCTGGGGTCAAGGTCGCGCTCTGCCAGGCCCAGGTGCCGTGCGGCGCCACCGCGGCCAAGGTGTTCGCCAACGCCGGCCTGGCCGTCACCCCGGTCACCGAGGAGGTCGACGTGAAGGCGGTGCTGACCAAGGTTCGGCTCGGCGAGGTCGACGCGGGCGTGGTCTACCGCACCGACGTCCTGGCGGCCGGCGACAAGGTCACCGGCGTCCCGATCGAGGCGGCCGTGAACGCGGCGACGACCTACCCGATCGCAACCCTGGCCGCCGCGCCGAACCCTGCGGCTGCCAGGGCGTTCACCGAGCTCGTGCTGTCCGCCGCGGGGGTTGCCGAGCTCACTCGGGCCGGCTTCGGCCGGCCGTGAGGACGCGGCATACCGTGCCGTGGCCGTTGGGCGCGCCCGCGGCGGTAGGTGCCGCGTTCCTGCTCCTGCCGCTCGCCGCGCTGGTCGTGCGGGCTCCATGGAGCGGCTTCGGCCGGCTCCTGGAGGCTCGGCAGGTGAGCCAGGCGCTGCAGCTGTCACTGCTCTGCGCCACGTCGGCGACGGCGATCTCGCTCGTCCTGGGTGTCCCGCTGGCCTGGGTGCTGGCGCGCGCCGGCGGCCGGGGCATCTGGTTCCTGCGCGCCCTGGTCACCTTGCCGCTCGTGCTGCCGCCGGTCGTGGGCGGGGTGGCGCTGCTGTACTCGCTGGGGCGGCAGGGGCTGGTCGGGCGCTGGCTGTACGACTGGACCGGGCTGTCGTTCCCGTTCACCACCGCCGGGGTGGTGCTGGCCGAGACCTTTGTCGCCATGCCGTTCCTCGTGGTGACGTTGGAGAGCGGGTTCCGAGCCGCCGACGCCGGACTGGAGGAGGCCGCGGCCACCCTCGGCGCGGGCCGGCTGCGGACGTTCCGGCGGGTGACGCTGCCGCTCGTCCTCCCGTCCCTCCTGGCCGGCTCGGTGCTGTGCTGGGCACGGGCGCTGGGGGAGTTCGGCGCGACGATCACCTTCGCGGGGAACTCCCCCGGACGGACCCAGACCATGCCGCTGGCCGTGTACCTGGCGCTGGAGACCGACCCGGAGGCTGCCGTCGCCCTGTCCCTGGTGCTGCTCGTCGTCTGCGTCGCGATCCTGGCGCTGTTGCGGGATCGCTGGCTGGGCTGGGGTACGCGCTGATGCTGGCGCTGGCCGGACGGGTGCGGCAGGGCGACTTCGAGGTCGCGGCGCGGCTCGAGGTGCCCGCCGGTCAGGTGCTGGTCGTCCTCGGCCCGAACGGTGCCGGCAAGACGACCCTGCTGCGGACGCTGGCCGGGACGACCGCGCTGGCCGCCGGGTCGCTGCGGCTGGACGGCCGCCTGCTCGACGACGGCGAGCGGTGCTTCGTGCCGCCGGAGCACCGCCGCGTCGGGGTTGTGTTCCAGGACTACCGGCTTTTTCCGCACCTCTCGGCGCGGGACAACGTGGCGTTCGGGCCGTCGGCCCGAGGCGCCCGGCGGGCCGCGGCGCGACGGGCGGCAGACGACTGGCTGGCCCGGCTCGGGGTCGGGGACTTGGCCGGCCGGCGGCCCGGGGGGCTGTCCGGCGGGCAGGCGCAGCGCGTCGCCTTGGCCCGGGCGCTGGCGACCGACCCGCGCCTCCTGCTGCTCGACGAGCCGCTGGCAGCGTTGGACGCGCACACGCGCGGCCAGGTGCGGACCGAGCTGGGCGCCGCCCTCCGGTCGTTCGCCGGCCCGGCGCTGCTGGTCACCCACGACCCGCTCGACGCGCTGATGCTCGCCGACCGGCTGCTGGTGCTTGAGACCGGCCGGGTGGTCCAGGACGGGACGCCCGGCGAGGTCGCCCGCCGGCCGGCGACGGCCTACGTCGCGAGACTGATGGGCCTCAACCTGTATGCCGGGCGGCTCGACCCCGCCTCGGGCCAGGTCGAGCTGGACGGCGGTGGGCGGCTCGCCGTGGTCCCGGCCGAGGGCGAGGTCCTGTCCGGCCGGGTGTCCGTGGTGTTGCGGCCCACCGCCGTCACCCTGCACACCGCCGCCCCGGCGCACGCCAGCCCGCGCAACGTCTGGCGGGGCACGGTCGCGGGCGTGGAGCTGCTGGGCGACCGGGTGCGAGTCGCGGTACGCGGAGTCCCGGACGTGCTCGTGGACGTGACCCCGGCCGCGGTGGCCGATCTCGGGCTCGCTGCGGGGCAGTCGGTGTGGGTCTCGGCGAAGGCGACCGAGACCGAGGCCTACCCGCACGGGTGAGGGTGGCCGGCCGCCGGCCCGGCGAACGAGACCGGGCGGCCCCGCTCGCTGACAGGTCAGCCGGAGTCTCGCGCGTGCTGCAGCTAGCGGCATACCGATTTCTGCGGCGGCAGCGCGGCCGTGTATCTTCGACGACGCGTCGGCGCTGGAGGCCGGCCCGCCCCAATAGCTCAGTCGGCAGAGCGTCTCCATGGTAAGGAGAAGGTCTACGGTTCGATTCCGTATTGGGGCTCCGCTGCGTCGCCCGACCTGCCAGCACGACGGCCGGGTCGCCGTGGCACTGGCGGGGTAGCTCAGGTGGTCAGAGCACACGGCTCATAATCGTGGTGTCGCGGGTTCAAGTCCCGCCCCCGCTACGGGCAGCGGCCTGCCGGCGATTTCGGCCGGGCAGGCCGCGTCGCCTATCCTGGTGCGTCGCACCGTTGCGCCCCCGCACGCCGACCACTCGATCCTCAGCCGAAAGCGCAGGTTGCCTCCCGTGGCCAAGACCACCGACATCCGCCCGAAGATCACCATGGCGTGCACGGAGTGCAAGAACCGCAACTACATCACCAAGAAGAACCGCCGCAACGACCCCGACCGGCTCGAGCTGGCCAAGTTCTGCCCGCGCTGCGGCAGGCACACCGCGCACCGCGAGACCCGCTGAGCGGCCCGTCCGACCCGCTCCGCAGCGGTCGTCCCCTCCGGGGGCGGCCGCTTTCACGTCTCCCGGGGCCGCCCCTAGAGTGGCCGGACCAGGCAGTGAGGAGCAAGCAGTGGGCGTGAACGCCGCCTTCGCGGGGCGCAGCTACCCCCCGATCGCCCCGTATGCCGTGGGTCGGGCCAAGATCCGCGAGTTCGCCGATGCGGTCGGCGCCTCCGACCCGGTGCACCGTGAGGTCGAGGCGGCCCGGGCGGCCGGGTACGCCGACGTCATCGCGCCGCCGACGTTCGCGGTGCTCATCGCACAGCAGTGCGACGCCCAACTGATGACCGACCCCGAGGCCGGGATCGACTACGGCCGGCTGGTCCACGGGGAGCAGCGCTTCGTCCATCACCGCCCGATCACCGCAGGCGACGAGGTGACCGGCGTCCTGCACGTGGACGCGGTGAAGGAGGTGGGCGGCCATGCCATGGTGACTACCCGCAGCGAGCTCGCGACCGTCGACGGGGAACCCGTCTGCACCGCGACCTCGGTCGTGGTCATCCGGGGGGAGCCGTGACGGTGCGCTCGGTGAGCCAGGTGGCCGTCGGCGAGCAGCTCCCGGGCCGGACCGTGCACGTGGACCGGGCCACCTTGGTGCAGTACGCCGGAGCGAGCCTGGACCGCAATCCGATCCATTGGGACGAGCGCTTCGCCCGGTCCGTCGGCCTGCCCGACGTCATCGCGCACGGCATGTTCACCATGGGCGCCGCCGCCGAGGTGGTGACCGCCTGGGCTGGCGACGCCGGTCGGCTGGTCGAGTACTCCGCCCGGTTCAGCAAGCCGGTGGTGGTGCCGCATGACTCCGGCGCCGACGTGGAGGTGACCGGCGTGGTGCGGAAGGTGGACACCGACACCGGTCGCGTCACCGTCGAGCTCGCGGTGACCTGCGCGGGGGAGAAGGTGCTGGCCCGCACCCTGGCTGTGGTCGCCCTGGAGCCGGGCTGATGCGCGAGGACCGAGACGCGCCGCTCGCACCGCTGACGACGATGCGGGTCGGCGGCCCGGCGGCCCGGCTGGTCACGGTCGAGACCACCGACGAGCTGGTCGACGCGGTCCGTGAGGTCGACGACGCCGAGGAGCCGCTGCTGGTCCTGGGCGGGGGGTCCAACCTGGTCATCGCGGACGAGGGCTTCGACGGGACCGTGGTCCGCATCCTCACTCGCGGAGTGGAACTGGCCGACGCCGACATGTGCGGCGGAGCCATCGTGTCGGTGGCGGCGGGCGAGCCGTGGGACGACCTGGTGGCCCAGTCGGTGGACCACGGTTGGTCTGGGCTGGAGGCCCTGTCCGGCATTCCCGGAGCCACCGGCGCCACCCCGATCCAGAACGTGGGCGCCTACGGCGCGGACGTCGCCCAGACCGTCTACCAGGTGCGGGTGTGGGACCGGGCCCACCAGCGGGTGCGCACCATGTTCCCCGCCGACTGCGCGTTCAGCTACCGGCACTCGGTGTTCAAGGCCACCTCCCGGTTCGTCGTGCTCGACGTCACCTTCCAGCTGCGGCTGGCCGACCGCTCAAAGCCGGTCGCCTACGCCGACCTCGCCGCGCAGCTGGACGTGCCGCTCGGCACGCGCGTCCCGCTGGCGGAGGCCCGCGCCGCGGTTCTGCAGCTGCGGCGCCGCAAGGGGATGGTGGTCGAAGCCGACGACCCGGACACCTGCAGCTGCGGCTCCTTCTTCACCAACCCCGTCCTGTCCACGGACGCGTATGCCGCGCTGGTCACCCGCGCCGCCGGCGTCCTGGGCCCGGATGCTGCCGCGCCGCCGGCGTACCCCGGCTCGGACCAGGGCACGGTGAAGACCAGCGCCGCCTGGCTGATCGAGCGGGCCGGGTTCGGCCGCGGGTATGGGATGCCCGGGCCGGCCGCCCTGTCGTCCCGGCACACGCTGTCGATCACCAACCGAGGCGGCGCCAAGGCCGCCGACGTGGTGGCCCTGGCCCGGGAGCTTCGCGAGGGGGTGCTCGAGCGGTTCGGCGTGGAACTGGTCCCCGAGCCCGTCCTGGTGGGCGTCACCCTGTAGCCAAGTCCCTGCTGAAGCCGGCTCAGGTCGGTTCAAACCGGCTCAAGCCGGCTCAGGCCGGCTCAGGCCCGGCTCAGGCGGGCGGGCTCACGCCGAGTCGGGCTCGGTGATCACGTGCATCGCCGCCTCCTCGGCCGATGCGCCGGCGCCGTCGATGCCGACGTCGGATGCGACCATGTCCTTCTCCGCGTCCTCCCGTGCGCCCTCGTCCGGGGCGACCAGCCGGCCGGCGCGGGCCGCACCGACCTCGGGGTCACCGAGGAAGTCGTCCTCGGCCGCGATGGCGTCCGGGTCGTCCCCGCCGACCATGTCCTCGGGGGTGGCCAGCGGGTCGTCGAAGGCCGCTGCCGGGTCCGGCTCTTCCTGGGCCAGCCGCTGCTCGAACGACTCGCCCCGCGCCTGCTCGGCCGCCGTAGTGCCGAAGGCGTTGACCCCCCGGGGACGCTCCGGCGGGGAGAACCCCTCGTCGAGCAGGTCCGCGACGCCGCGGTCGTCGAGGGAGTCCTCCGGCTGCAGCTGGTCCTCGTCGTCGACGCTGTAGGCGGTGAGGTCGTTCTCGATGATCTCGCCGGCGCTGTCGTCAGGCTGCTCGCTCATGACTTCGACCCTGCCATGTCCCGGCCGGGGCCGGTCGCAGGGGGTCGGCTGCTACGCCAACAGCTGCTGCATCCGGGTGATGCCCTCGGCCAGGTCCGCGTCGCCGAGGGCGTAGGAGAGCCGGAGGTAGCCGCTCGGCCCGAACGCCTCGCCCGGCACCACCGCCACCTCGGCCTGGTCCAAGATGAGCGTTGCCAGCTCCGCCGACGTCTTCGGGGTCACGCCGCCGATGGTGCGGCCGAGCAGGCCCCGAACCGACGGGTAGACGTAGAAGGCGCCCTGCGGCAGCGGGCAGTCCACCCCCCGGATCTGGTTCAGCATCTCGGTGATGACGCGCCGGCGCCGGTCGAAGGCGAGCCTCATGTCCGCCACCGCGTCCAGCGGGCCGTTCAGCGCCGCGACGGCCGCCCGCTGGGACACGTTCGCGACGTTGGAGGTGCTGTGGCTCTGTAGGTTGGTCGCGGCCTTGACCACGTCGGGCGGCCCGACCATCCACCCGACCCGCCACCCGGTCATGGCGTAGGTCTTGGCCACACCGTTGAGCACGACACAGGTGTCCGCCAGCTGCGGCACGGCCACCGGCATCGAGACCGCTTCCGCGCCGTCGTAGGTCAGGTGCTCGTAGATCTCGTCGGTCACCACCCATAGGCCGTGCTCCAGCGCCCACCGCCCGATCGCCTCGACCTGGGCGCTGGGGTAGACCGCTCCCGTGGGATTCGACGGCGAGCAGAACAGCAGCACCTTGGTGCGCGCAGTGCGGGCCGCCTCGAGCTGGTCGACGGTGACCAGGTAGCCCTGGTCCTCCCCCGCGAACACCTCCACCGCAGTGCCGCCCGCCAGCCGGATGCACTCGGGATAGGTGGTCCAGTACGGCGTGGGCAGGATGACCTCGTCCCCGGGGTCGAGCAGGGCCGCGAAGGCGTTGTAGACCGCCTGCTTGCCGCCGTTGGTGACTAGGACCTGCGAGGGGTCGATCCGGTACCCGCTGTCGCGCAGCGTCTTGTCCGCGATGGCCTGCCTCAGCACGGGCAGGCCGCTGGCCGGGGTGTAGCGATGGTTGACCGGGTCGTGCGCAGCAGCGACCGCGGCAGCCACGATGTAGTCCGGAGTGGGGAAGTCCGGCTCGCCCGCCCCGAAGCCGATGACCGGTCGACCGGCCGCTTTCAGCGCCTTCGCCTTGGCGTCCACCGCCAGGGTGGCGGACTCGGCGATCGCCCCCAACCGCAGCGACACTCGGCGGGCCGTGGTCTGAGTGCTGGTCACATCGCCCATCGTGGCAGAACCGGCGCGTGGCGGTCAGTGCGGGCACCGGCGCCGAGGTCGGGCGGGTCGTCGGTGCGGTGGGTGCCGTTCGGCGCTGGTTAGCCTCGGCGCCGCGCCGTCCCGTATGCTGACCCCTTGGGTGGTTGACGACAACCATGCTGACCCATGCCGTGACCCGGGTGGGCGTGGTGCTCACGTCATCCCCGACCAACCGAATAGGGCAGTGGCTCAATTGGTAGAGCACCGGTCTCCAAAACCGGCGGTTGGGGGTTCGATTCCCTCCGGGCCTGTGCAGGGGCTGGTTGAAAAGGGAAAGTGGCACGGTTAAGTTTCAAGTCTTGCCCGGACAGGCACTTGAGTTGCTGTCGGGCGGGCGCACGCCGGTATCGTCTAGAGGCCTAGGACACAGCCCTCTCAAGGCTGGAACACGGGTTCGAATCCCGTTACCGGTATTCGGCTCCCGCGGGACCCTGAAAGGGCGGACTAGCTCGAGAGTGCGAGCCGGCCCCATCGTCTATCGGTTAGGAC
>DASSLY010000062.1:0-17147 GCA_035689185.1 Dermatophilaceae bacterium | reverse complement strand
GTGGGCATGGAGCCCGGCACGGCGTCCCACAGCCACCACTGCTTGGTCGATCCGACCATCTCGGGGTGCAGCCGGTCGGCGCTCATGACCTGCGCCCAGGTGCGGCCCTCGTCGTTGCTGCGCCACAACCCGCGGGTCGTCTTGTCCCCCGGCGTGGGCACGCCGCCCGCGTAGGCCACGACCTTGCCGGCCACCACGGTGGTGTCGATCGACCCCCACGTGGCCGCTGGCGCGGCGGACTTGGTCCACGTCTTGGTCGAGATCGCGTACGTCCAGAAGCCGTTGATGTCGCCCGCGACGTAGACCTTCCCGTTGCGCAGGGTGATCTCCTCCACCGAGTCCGGGCCTCCCACGACCCGACTCGGCTGAGGGGTGCTGCTGGTGGCGGCATCGACCCGCCACAGGCCGCTCCTGGCCGTGGCGACCCAGACGACGCTGGGGTTGGCCGGGTCGAAGGTGACGCCACGCAGCGCCGTCCCGTCGGTGAACGCCGGCGGGGTGACGGCGGACCAGGTGGCGCCGTTGTTGGTCGTGGTCATCAGACCCTTGCGCCGGGTCGAGACCCACAGCCGGGTTCCGCCACCGGACTCGTCGGCGACGATGACCCGCCCCACCGGGCGCGGGTGGTCGAAGGTGTTGCCCGCGGCGACATCCACCGCGGTGCTGACGATCCCCCAGGTCTGGCCGAAGTCCTGCGAGGCGAGCAGCATGCCGCTGTCGACACCGGCCACCGCCCATACCCGTCCGGGGACCTTCTGGGAGAAGGCGATGCCCGCGATGTGCCGCTCCGGTCCGGGGCCTAGCCCGGCGTTCCGGGGCCGCCAGTTGGCCCCCTGGTCCAGCGAGATGTGGAACCCGGCGGTGTCCGCACCGGCGATGACCGGACGCTTGCCGTTCGCGTCGAGGAAGGGACTGACCGCGATGACGTTCTGGAACCCGGCGCCCTCGATGGCAGACGGGCCGAACGTCAGGGTCCCGGTAGCCGGCTGCGTGACCTGCGGCGACACGGCAAGGGCGCGCTCTGTCCCAATGGCAAGGGGTGCGGCGAACGTCAACGAGACGGCGGCTGCGGTGACCCACGACTTCCGCGCGGTTGCCCGCCCTGTCCAGAGCATGCTGGGTGACATGCTGATCTCCAATCATCGGCGCAAGACATGACCTGTCCTCATCAGTCCGCCGAGCCGCATCAGCAGGAGCCCAGACTCACTCCCGGTCCCCCGCCGGCACCAGGGGCCATGGGGAAAATTGCCGGGCACCTGGCCGAGACTTGGCGATGACCGGGGGTCTCAAGGGCTTTCCACCGCCTACCGTTGACATCCGCTTACGCACGGTGGCGCGCCGCGCCGCGACGGGCGGGGCGCAACCGCCAGGATGGGGCGATGGGACGACTGCGCTACACGGCGATCTGCTCACTGGACGGATACGTCAACGACGAGCACGGTGAGTTCGGCTGGGCCGAGCCGGACGAGCAGGTGCACCGGTTCGTCAACGAGCGGGAGCGGGCGGTCGGCACCTACCTCTACGGCCGGCGCCTGTATGGCGTCATGTCGGCCTGGGCGGACGAAGGCTGGCTCGCCGGTGAGCAAGACTTCGTGCAGGAGTACGGACGCATCTGGGCGGCGGCGGACAAGGTGGTGTACTCCACCACGATGTCCGAGGTGTCGACCCCGCGCACCCGGCTGGAGGCGTCGTTCGACCCGGACGCGGTCGCCGCCCTGAAGGGCTCGTCGGAACGGGACATCTCCGTCGGCGGGCCGGCGCTCGCTGTGCACGCGTTCGCGGCCGGGCTGGTCGACCAGGTCGGCCTGTTCCTGCACCCGGTGGTCGTCGGCGGCGGCAGCCGTGCCCTGCCGGACGGCGTTCGGCTGCATCTTGACCTGGTCGAGGAACGGCGCTTCGACAGCGGCGTGGTGTTCCTGGGCTACCGCGTCACGTCCTGACCGGACTTCCCATACGCCGGTGCCATCACGACGAGACCGTTGAGTTCCGCTGCCTCCGTCAGCTTGTCGTCGTAGGTGACCAGCCCCTCGAGGTCGTCACCGAGAGCGAGCGCGGCAGCCAGGTGGATGGCGTCGGCGCTGCGCATGAGGGCCGGATCCAACCGGCCCGCCTCTTCGAACAAGGCCGTGCTCACCTCGACCAGGGTGACCGAGTCGAGCACAGTCCGGGCCTGGACCGCCCGATCGGGTGCAGCCCTGCGCACTGCGCGCAGCAGCTCCGTCCTGGCCAGGTCGCAGGACACCGGGGCGCGATCGGCCGACTTCAGCCACGCCAGCTCCAGAGCGAGCCTGAGGTGCACCTATCCGGTGGAGCTGAGGGGACTCGAACCCCTGACCCCCTCCATGCCATGGAGGTGCGCTACCAGCTGCGCCACAGCCCCGTGGGCGGTGTCGCCCGGGTGCCCCGAACGGGACCGGGTGAGTCTAGCAGCGCTTCCGGCGGCGCCACATCAGCGCGGCGCCACATCAGCGCGGCGCCACATCAGCCCAGGGGCAGTACCGAGGCAGCTTCAGCCCGGCGCCACCGTGCCCGGCGCCACCGTGCCCGGCGCCACCCTGCCGGGTGCCTGGGCCGGCGCTCCGGCGTTCCAGTGGGTGATCCGCCAGGTGCTGCTGTCGGGGTCCTCGACCAGCCGGGCCCAGCCGCAGTTCGCCAGCCCGGCGAGCACGTTCCACGCCGTGGACTGCGGCAGACCCACCAGTGAGGCGACCAGGGCCCGTCCGGAGACGCCGTGGGTGACGACCACCGCGCAGCCACGGTCGGGCAGCTCGGCGAGCAGCTGCTCGGTGCAGTCCCGCACCCGGGAGGCCACCTCGGCCAGCGTCTCCCCGTCCACCCCGCGCCGGACGTCCTCCCCCGCGGCCAGCGCCGCCTGCACCTGCGGGTACCGCTCCGCGACGTCGCCGGCCGACAGGCCCTGCCACTGGCCGACGTGGATCTCGCGCAACCGGTCGTCATACCGGACCGGCAGCCGGACCAGGCGGGCGAGCGCCGCCGCGGTGTCGGCGGCCCGGGCCAGGTCACTGGACCAGATCACCGTCGGCGCCTGCACCGAAAGCGCCGCGGCGGCCGCCGTCGCCTGAGCGCGGCCGACCTCGGACAGGTGGGTGTCGAGGTGGCCCTGCCAGATGTTGCCCGCGTTGTGCTCGGTCTGCCCGTGCCGCCAGACGAACAGTGTCCGAGTCGTCGCCGTCGTCGCCGTCATCGCCGGACGGTGGTCAGGTCCAGCTGGGGGCAGTCCTTCCACAGGCGCTCGAGCTGGTAGTACAGCCGCTCCTCCTCGTGCTGCACGTGGACGACGATGTCGGAGAAGTCCAGCAGCACCCAGCGGCCCTCGCGCTCCCCCTCGCGGCGCACGGGCTTGGCGCCGAGACCGCGAAGCCGCTCCTCGACGTTGTCGACGATGGCGCCGATCTGGCGCTCGTTGCCCGCCGAGGCGATCACGAACACGTCGGTCAGCGCCAGCTGCTCGCTGACGTCGAGAGCCATAACCTTGGACGCGAGCTTGTCCTCGGCGGCATCGGCGGCGGCTCGCGCCAGCTCGATCGCGCGCTCAGTGGCAGCCACGGGTACTCCTAGACGTAGAGGTGGTGCTTGGCGATGTACTGGACCACGCCGTCGGGCACGAGGTACCAGACCGGCTCCCCCTTGCCCACACGCTGGCGGCAGTCGGTGCTGCTGATCGCCATGGCGGGCACCTCCTGCAACACCAGCCGGCCCTGAGGTAGTCCCCGGCCGGACAGCTCGTGGCCCGGGCGGGTCACCCCGACGAACTGGGCGAGCGTCCACAGCTCGTCGACGTCCTTCCAGGTCAGGATCTGGGCCAGGGCGTCGGCGCCGGTGATGAAGAACAGGTCCGCGTCGGGCCGTTGGGCATGGAGCTCGCGCAGCGTGTCGATCGTGTATGTCTCGCCCGGCCGGTCGACGTCGACCCGGCTCACGGTGAAACGGGGGTTGCTCGCCGTGGCGATCACGGTCATCAGGTAGCGGTGCTCGGCGGGCGCGACCTCCCGGGAGTCCTTCTGCCACGGCCGGCCGGTCGGGACGAACACGACCTCGTCCAGGCCCAACAAGGCGCGGACCTCGCTCGCCGCCACCAGGTGGCCGTGGTGGATCGGGTCGAACGTGCCGCCCATGACCCCCAGGCGGATGCGGCGACGGGGCTCCTCTTGCCCGCCCCCGGCGGGCGAGCTCAGTGGTGACCCCCGGTCCCCGCGCCCATGCTGGCGCCGGTGCCGTCGCGGCGGGCCTTGGCCTGGTCGGCCTTCGCCCCGGTGTTGCGGAACGACCAGGTGATCGCCAGCAGCGCCGCGAACGCCAGGATGGACAAGATCCCGAACCAGATCACGGGCATCGGCAACGGGTTCGGGACCTTCTCGGCTCCGGCGGCGAGCGGGACGAGGACGGCGGCGAGCGACATGAGCCCCAGCCTAGCGAAGACCCCCGCCCTCCCTGACTTGTCAGAAGTGGCCGGGTCATGGCGCGGCCACGTTCCGACAACCCGGGGCGCTGGGCGCGGCCACGTTCTGGCAAGGCGGGGCGCTGGGCGCGGCAACGTCCTGGCAACCCGGGGCCCTGGGCGCGGGCACGTTCGGACAACGCAGGCTCAGCCGGCTCAACTACGCTGCCAGCAATGTCCGGGCAAGTAACCCTGTCTGTCGTCGTGCCGATGTACGACGAGGCTGACGTGCTGCCGCTGCTCGTGCAGCGGTTGCGGTCGGCCCTGGACGCGCTGCCCGGCCACCCGGCATACGAGGTGGTGGCCGTCGACGACGGAAGCCGCGACGCGACCCCCGTGCTGCTGCAGCGGTACAGGCGCGACTGGCCGCAGCTGCGGGTGCTGCGGCTGCGGGCGAACGCGGGGCACCAGGCGGCCATCTCGGCCGGACTGGCTGCCGCCCGCGGGCGTTACGTCGCGACGCTGGACGCCGACCTGCAGGATCCCCCGGAGACGCTGGCCGCGATGCTGTCCGTCGCCCGCCGCGACGGGGTGGACGTCGTGTATGCCGTGCGGGCGGACCGCTCGTCCGACTCGGCGTTCAAGCGGGGCTCGGCCCGGCTGTTCTACCGGCTGATCCGCCGGTTGTCCGGGACGACGGCGCCGCCGGACGCGGGCGACTTCCGGCTCATGTCCCGCGCGACCGTGGACGCCGTCAACGCGCTGCCGGAGCACCACCGGGTGCTGCGGTTCGTGGTGCCGGCGCTGGGGTTCCCCTCGGCGACCGTGGGCTACCGGCGCGAGGCACGGGCCGCCGGGCGGTCGAAGTACACCCTGGCCCGGATGGTGCGCCTGTCCGTGGACAGCGTGACCGGCTTCTCCACGGCGCCGCTGCGGTTGGCCACCTGGTTCGGGCTGGGTGGCGGGCTGGCGGCGCTGGGACTGCTGGGGTACGCCCTGCTGGCCTCGGTGCTCGGCCGTACCGTGGCCGGGTGGACCTCGACGGTGGTGACGGTCGCGGCCGTCGGTGCGGTGCAGCTGCTGTGCGTCGGGCTGCTGGGCGAGTACGTCGGGCGGATGTACACGATGCTGCAGGGGCGCCCCTCGTTCTTCGTCGCCTACGACTCGCTGCACGCCGCAGCGGAGGATCCGGTCACCGGCGCGCGGTCACCAGCAGCGTCACTCCCGGCAGCCCCCTCACCGGCAGGTACCGCTCCAGCACCACGATCGAGCGCAGTCCCGCGTTGACCAGCCACGGCAGCTCGGTGAGGTCGCTGCCGCTGGACCGTCGGCGGCGCAGCCAGACCACCGGCCGCAGCAGCACCATCCACGAGCTCATCGCCTCGACGGTGAACCCGTTGCCTTCGAGCACGTCGGTCAGCGTCCGCCGGGTGTAGCGGCGGACGTGGTCGACCGCGTCGTCGTGGGCAGACCACAGGGCGGGGTCGCATGGCACGGCGACCTGGAACCGCCCGCCGGGCCTGAGCACCCGGTGCACCTCCGCCGCGCACCGTCCGTCCTCGACCAGGTGCTCGAGCACGTCGAAGGCGACGACGAGGTCCAGCGACTGGTCCGCCAGGGGCAGGAACGTCGCGTCCGCGCGAACCACGGGCAGGCCCCGCTCCCGGGCGACCTCGGCGCCGTCGGCGCCGTACTCCAGCGCCGCAGCGTCCCAGCCGAGCTGACGCAGCACCCGGGTGTTGCCGCCGCCGGCGGCGCCGACGTCCACCGCGCGCCCGGGTGCCACCCCCCGCAGGGCACGCGCGAGCAGGTGCCGGCGCTCGGCATACCACCAGTTCCGGTCCTCCAGCTCAGCAACCTTGCGGACCTCGGTGCCCTCCACGGGGGGTCATCCTGCCATCAGCGGCGGATCTGGCCGTCCCCCTCGACGATCCACTTGGTGGTGGTGAGCTCCGGCAGGGCCATCGGACCGCGCGCGTGCAGCTTCTGGGTGGAGATGCCGATCTCGGCGCCGAAGCCGAACTCACCGCCGTCGGTGAACCGGGTCGAGGCGTTCACGATGACCGCGGCCGCGTCCACCTCGGCGGTGAACCGGCGCGCGGCTGCCCGGTCCTCGGTGACGATCGCCTCGGTGTGCCCGGTGCCGAACTCTCGGATGTGCTCGATCGCCTGGTCCAGGCTGTCGACAACCCTGACGCTGAGGTCGAGGCTGAGGTACTCCTGGGCGAAGTCCGCGTCGGTCGCCAGCTCGTATGCCGCGCCGGCCGCCTGCGCGTGCGGCTCGACCTCCGCGTCGCCATGGATGCGGACCCCCTCCGCGCCCAGCGCGGCCAGAGCCTTCGGCAGGAACTGCGCCGCGACGGCGCGGTGGACCAGCAGCGACTCGGCGCTGTTGCAGACGCTGACGCGGTGGGTCTTGGAGTTCACCGCGATCGGCAACGCCTTGTCCAGGTCGGCCGAGGCGTCGACGTAGACGTGGCAGTTGCCGACCCCGGTCTCGATGACGGGTACGGTCGACTCCCGGACCACGGTCTGGATCAGCTCGGCGCCGCCGCGAGGGATCAGCACGTCGACCAGCCCGCGTGCGGTCATCAGGGCTCGGACGGCGTCCCGGCCACCCTCGTCCAGCAGGGTCACGGCATCGGCCGGCAGCTCGTGCCCGTCCAGGGTCGCCCGGAGCACCGCGACCAGCGCCCGGTTGGTGCTGGCGGCAGCGGACCCGCCGCGCAGGATCACGGCGTTGCCGGACTTCAGCGCCAGGCCGGCCGCGTCGACGGTCACGTTGGGCCGGGCCTCATAGATCATGCCCAGCACGCCCATCGGGACCCGGACCTGGCGGATCTGCAGCCCGTTCGCCAGGGTCGACCCGCGGACCACCTCACCGACCGGGTCGGGCAGCCGGGCGATGTCCCGCAGCGCGTCGGCCACGGCGTGCACGCGCTTCGCGTCCAGCCGGAGGCGGTCGATGAGGTGCTCGGGCAGGCCGGTGTCACGGCCGCGCTGGATGTCCTCCTCGTTGGCGGCGACGATCTGCTCCGTCGCCGCGTCGAGCGCGTCGGCCATGTCCGACAGCACGGCGTCCTTGGCGCCCCGGGGCAACAGCGCCAGCCGCCGCGAAGCCGCCCGGGCCCTGGTGGCCAGGTCGGTGACATGCGCCCTCACGGTGTCGTCGATCTCACTCACCGGCCCAGCCTATGCCCGCGCGCCCCGCCCCCACCCCGCCCCAACCCGCGCCTCACCCCACCCGAACCCGCGCCTCACCCCCACCCGAACCCGCTTGTTGCTCCGAAAGCCCCGAATCAGGCCGCGTCGGGCCGGAAAACGGTGCTCCCGGAGCAACAAGCGGTCCAAAGGGGCGGGCGGTTAGAGCAGGACGAGGTCGTCGCGGTGGACGACCTCGCGCTCGTAGGCCGAGCCGAGTTCGCGAGCCAGGTCGCGGGTCGACCGGCCGAGCAGGTCGGGCAGTTCCGCGGAGCCGTAGTTCACCAGCCCCCGGGCCACGGCCCGGCCGCCCTCGTCGCACACGTCGACCGGGTCGCCGGCGTCGAAGCTGCCCTGCACGGCGATGATGCCGGCGGGCAGCAGGGACTTGCGCCGGTCGACGACGGCGGCGACGGCCCCGGCGTCCAGGATCAGGCTGCCGCGCGGGTCGGTGGCGTGTGCCAGCCACAGCATCCGGGAGGCCCGCCGGCCGCCTGTCGGCAGGAACACCGTCCCCACGTCCTCACCCCGCAGGCCCGGGCCGGCCAGGGCCGATGAGGTCAGCAGCGTCGGGATGCCGGCCGCGGTGGCGATGGCCGCGGCCTCGACCTTGGTCGCCATTCCCCCCGTGCCCACCCCGGAGCCGACGCCGCCGAGCCGGACACCCGTGAGGTCCTCGGCCGCGGCGACCAGCGGGATCCGGGCCGCGCCGCCGCGCGCCGGCGGCCCGTCATACAGGGCGTCCACGTCGGAGAGCAGGACCAGCGCGTCGGCGTGGACCAGGTGCGCGACCAGCGCCGCCAGCCGGTCGTTGTCGCCGAACCGGATCTCGTGGGTGGCAACCGTGTCGTTCTCGTTCACCACCGGCACGACACCGAGGTCGAGCAGCCGGTCGAGGGTGCGCCGGGCGTTGGCGTAGTGCGAGCGGCGGGTGACGTCGTCGGCGGTCAGCAGCACCTGGCCCACGGTGAGCCCGAATGCTGCGAACGCCCTGGTGTATGCCGCCACCAGGGCGCCCTGACCCACGCTGGCCGCCGCCTGCTGGGTGGCCAGGTCCCGCGGCCGGCGCACCAGCCCCAGCGGCAGCAAGCCGGCCGCGATCGCCCCGGACGAGACCAGGACCACCTGCCGGCCGGTCAGCCGCGTCGCGGCCAGCAGGTCGACGAGCACCCGCAGCCGGTCGCCGTCCAGCCCGCCTCCGGCCTGGGTCAACGACGACGAGCCGACCTTCACGACCACCCGGCGCGCGGTCGCGAACACCTGGCGCGGGTCGGTCACGTCTGGTCCGGGACGGTCCAATGACCGGCGTCGCGCTCGGAGGCAAGGGCCGCGCGCCCGGCGGCCCGCTCCGCGCGTCGCTCGTCGTGCTCGGCCCGCTTCTGCTCCCGGGTCGCGCGATGCCGTTGCTGCATCCGCACGTCGGTCCCGCGCGGCCCGCCGAGCAGCTCGGCACCGGCGACCAGGGACGGCTCCCAGTCGAAGACCACCGCGTTGTCCGCCGGGCCGATGACCACGGCCGAGCCGGCGACCGCCCCAGCTCTGACAAGCGCGTCCTCGACGCCGAGGCGCTGCAGCCGGTCGGCCAGGTAGCCCACCGCCTCGTCGTTGCTGAAGTCGGTCTGCCGCACCCAGCGAGTCGGCCGCTCGCCAAGCACCCGGAAGACCTCACCGTCCCCGGTGCGCTCGCGCTGGACGCTGAACTCCTGCTGGTTCACCGCGCGCGGCCGCAAGACGATCCGAGGCGCGACCTCGGCCGGTATCGCCGCACGCGCCTTCGCCACGTGCCGGGCCAGGGCGAAGCCCAGCTCGCGCAGCCCCGTGCGCGCGGCCGCCGACACGACGTGCACTTCCAGCCCGCGTTCGCGCAGCTCAGGGGCGACGAGCTCGGCCAGGTCACGGGCCTCGGGCACGTCGGCCTTGTTCAAGACCACGACTCGGGGCCGCTGCGACAGCGGCCGCCCGCCGAGCGAGGCGTCCGGGACGTATGCGGCCAGCTCGGTCTCGATGACGTGGAAGTCGGTGAGCGGGTCGCGTCCCGGCTCCAGCGTCGCGCAGTCGATGACGTGCACCAGCACCGAGCAGCGTTCCACGTGGCGCAGGAAGTCCAGGCCGAGACCGCGGCCCTGGGACGCACCCGGGATGAGGCCCGGCACGTCGGCGACGGTAAACCGCTCCTCCCCCGCAGTCACCACGCCGAGGTTGGGCACCAGCGTGGTGAACGGGTAGTCGGCGATCTTCGGCCGCGCCGCCGACAGCGTCGAGACCAGGCTGGACTTGCCCGCGGAGGGAAACCCGATGAGCGCGACGTCGGCGAGCGACTTCAGCTCCAGCACGATGTCGAGGGCGTCCCCCGGCTCGCCGAGCAACGCGAACCCGGGCGCCTTGCGCCGCGGCGAGGCGAGGGCCCGGTTGCCCAGCCCTCCGCGCCCACCGTACGCGGCGACATACCGAGACCCGCCCTCGACCAGGTCAGCGAGGACGGCCCCGCCGCTCGACTTCACGACGGTTCCCGGCGGGACCGGCAGCAAAAGGTCCTCGCCGTCGGCGCCGTTGCGGTCTTCGCCCGCTCCCTGGTGGCCGCTCGTGGCCCGCCGGTGCGGGCTGTGGTGGTAGTCCAGCAGCGTGGTCGCCTGCGGGTCCACGACGAGCACGACGTCGCCCCCGCGCCCACCGTTGCCCCCGTCCGGGCCGCCGAGCGGCTTGAACTTCTCTCGCCGAACCGAGGCGACCCCGTTGCCGCCGTCGCCGGCGGCGAGGTGCAGCACGACGCGGTCCACGAAGCTCACCATCGTCGCGCCGTCCTTTCTCTTCCCGTATGCCGTGCTCTCACCTTGACACGCAGCGAGGGACGGACCCGCGCGGGTCCGCCCCTCCTTGACTGCGGCTGGCTGCGGTCAGACCTGCTCGGCGACCCGCTCGGCGGGTGCCTGGATGTTGACCGTCTTGCGGCCTCGCTTGGTGCCGAACGTGACGGCGCCCGCAACCAGGGCGAACAAGGTGTCGTCGCTACCGCGACCCACGCCCTCGCCGGGGTGGAAGTGGGTCCCGCGCTGCCGGACGAGGATCTCACCGGCCTTGACGACCTGGCCGCCGTAGCGCTTCACCCCGAGGTACTGCGGGTTGGAGTCCCGCCCGTTGCGGGTCGAGGACGCGCCCTTCTTGTGTGCCATTGCTTCGCCTCTTCGGTGTCCGTCGTGAGATGGGTCGGAATGCGTCCGGCCGGGGGCCGGTCAGGCGTCGATCGCGGTGACCTTGACCTGGGTGGAGTGCTGGCGGTGACCCTGACGCTTGCGGTACCCGGTCTTGTTCTTGAACTTCATGATCGTGATCTTGGGTCCCTTGGTCGCCTTGACCACCTCGGCGGTGACCTTGACCTTGGCCAGCTTGGCGGCGTCGCTGGTGACCGTCGAACCGTCCACCAGGAGCAGCGGGACCAGGTCGACGCTGTCCCCGGGCTGGCCGCTCACCTTGTCGACGATGAGGACATCGCCGACGGAGACCTTCTCCTGCCGGCCACCGGCGCGCACGATCGCGTACACAGGTCTTCTCACTCTCGGAAGTCGTTGGGGGTGCTATCAGGCCTGGCAGCTCGATGGGCACACCGAGAAGGCGCCAAGGCGCGAAGGATCAGGGTACTTGCTCGGCGTTGGCCTCGGCAAACTCGTGGCTGCCATCGCCACCGGTGGGGCCGGCGCCACCGGCCGCGCTCTCGTCCGCGCCGGCCCCGGTGGGTCCAGACGGCACCAGTGAGCCAACCGAGGTGGGCGTCCCGTCGTGCTGGGCTCGCGGGGGGCCGGCCGGGGCCACGACGCGCCCGCGGCGACGGCGGGCTGCCCGACCGTGCGCGACCGGCTCGGCGACCGGCTCGGCGGCCGGTTCAGCGATCGGCGCGCCTGCCGTCCCGGCGTCCGGCTCGACGGCGTGCTCGGCGATCGGTGCCCCCGCCGGCTCGGCGGCGTGCTCGGCGGTCGGCGCACCCGCCTGCTCCGCGGCCCGATCGACTCCCGGCGCCCCCGCCTGCTCGGCGGCCGGCCCGGCGGCCGGTGGCGGTTCGACCGGCCTGGTGTCCGAGGCTTCGTCGCCGGCGACCGGCCGCCGCAGGTCCAGGTCCAGGTCCAGGTCGAGCTCCTCCGGCTCGGGTCGGTCCGGCAGCTCGACGACGACTTCGGCGTCCTGCGGCGGCACGGCGTCGGAACCGGCTCCGTCCAGGTGCTCGGCCGTCGCCGCCTGCACGGCGGCCGCGTGCGCCGCCGCCGCGATCTGGGCCGGGGTCGGCCCGGACCGCTTCGGCTGCGGCGCGGGCGCTGGCGCCTGCCGCCCCTTCCGCGAGCGGGCGCCGCGCCCGGGGTCGGCCGCGGGCCCCCCGTCGCCGTTCGACCTGTCCACCGGGTGGGTGTGCACGATGATCCCGCGACCGTTGCACTGCTCGCACGGCTCGGAGAACACCTCGATGAGCCCGCTGCCGACCCGCTTTCGGGTCATCTGGACCAGGCCCAGGGAGGTGACCTCGGCCACCTGGTGTTTGGTGCGGTCCCTGCCCAAGCACTCCAGCAGCCGGCGCACCACCAGGTCGCGGTTGCTCTCCAGCACCATGTCGATGAAGTCGATCACGATGATGCCGCCGATGTCCCGCAACCGGAGCTGGCGGACGATCTCCTCCGCGGCCTCGATGTTGTTGCGGGTGACCGTCTCCTCCAGGTTGCCGCCGGATCCGACGAACTTCCCGGTGTTCACGTCGACCACGGTCATCGCCTCGGTCCGGTCGATCACCAGGGAGCCGCCGGAGGGCAGCCACACCTTGCGGTCCATCGCCTTGGCCAGCTGCTCGTCCACCCGGTAGGTCGCGAACAGGTCGACCTCGCCGGTCCAACGCTCCAGCCGTCCGGCCAGGTCCGGCGCGACGGCGCCGAGGTAGTCGCTGACCTCCGACCAGGCCGGCTCTCCGGCGACCACGAGCCGGGTGAAGTCCTCGTTGAACACATCGCGGATGACCCGCACGGTCAGGTCCGGCTCGCCGTGCAGCAGTGCGGGGGCGCTTGCCGTCTTGGCCTTGGCCTGGATCGCCTCCCAGGCCAAGGTCAGCCGCTCCACGTCGGCGCGCAGCTCCGCCTCGCTGGCCCCTTCTGCGGCGGTCCGGACGATGACGCCGGCCCCGTCGGGTACCACCTCGCGGAGGATCTTCTTCAGCCGGTTCCGCTCGTTCTCCGGCAGCTTGCGGGAGATGCCGGTGACGTTGCCGTCCGGGACGTAAACCAGGTAGCGCCCGGGAAGGGAGATCTGCGAGGTCAGCCGCGCGCCCTTGTGGCCCATCGGGTCCTTGGTCACCTGCACCAGGACGCTCTGCCCGGAGCTGAGCGCGTTCTCGATCCGCTTGGCCCGCGCCCCCTCCAGGCCGGCGGCGTCCCAGTTCACCTCACCGGCGTAGAGCACCGCGTTGCGGCCCTTGCCGATGTCGACGAAGGCCGCCTCCATGCTGGGCAGCACGTTCTGGATGCGCCCGAGGTAGACGTTTCCGGCCATCGAGACGTTGCTCTCCCGGGAGACGTAGTGCTCGACCAGCACGCCGTCCTCCAGGACGCCGATCTGGGTCCGGTCGTCCTGGTGGCGCACCACCATGACCCGCTCCACGCTCTCCCGCCGGGCCAGGAACTCGGCCTCGGTGATGACGGTCCGCCGCCGGCCGGCCTCCCGCCCCTCACGGCGGCGCTGCTTCTTGGCCTCCAACCTGGTCGAGCCGCGCAGTCCGGTCACCGCATCGGAATCGGCTCGTCCCTCCCGGACCTTGGTGGTGACCCCGGTCGAGTCGGAGCCCTGGCTGGCATCGGTCCCGTCCGCGGCGGCCGATGCGCCGGAACGGCGGCGGCGGCGGGTCCGGCGGCGGCTGCTGCCACTCCCCGCGGCTTCCTCGCCTGGCGCCTCCCGGTCCGCCGCGGCCGGCTCGGCTTCGGCGGTTGGCTCGACCGGCGCGTCGGCGCGATCCTCGCCTTCCCGCGACTCCGCGTCGGCGGGCACCTCGCCGTCCAGCCCAGCCTGGTCGGCGTCGCCCCTGCTGCGCCGGCCCTTGCCGCCCCGGCGGCGGCGCCGCCGGCCGGTCTCCGAGGAGGGCGCGGACTCCTCGCCACCGTCACCACCGTCGACGGTCGCCCCACCCTCGGCGCTCTCCGTGCTCTCGCCGCGGACCAGGGCGGGCCGGTCGGCGGTGAGCGTGGGGTCGGCCGGGGCCTGGAACAGCACGCCGAAGAACGGGCGGTAGTCCTCCGACTGCCCGGGCTCGGCCGCCGCCTGGGACCGGGCGGGGTCCGCCGGCTCCGCGCTGGTGGCGGAGGTCCGGTCCCCCGGGGCGGCTTCGTCCGCTGTGTCGGGCGCGGCCTCGCGTGCGGCTTCGAGCACGGCCACAGCGGGCGCCGTGGTGGGGGTGTCGGCCACCGGCTCCGGCACGGTTGCTGCCCGAGACGATCGACGGCTGCGTCGCGCCGGCCTGCTCGGCTGCTCCGGGGGCGCGGAGAGAGCGCCGGCCACGGCCTGGGGATCCGCGGTGGGGGTTGAGTCCGTCGCGGTCGCCGGGCCGTCGGGTTGGCCGGGTGACTCCTCGGCGAGGGTGCTGGCCTTGGCCCGGCTGCGCCGGGGGCGCTTCGCAGGGGCCGGCGTTGTCAGGAGGGCGCCGGTAGGCTCGGCAGGCGGGTTCGGGCCCGGTTCGAGCGTCGCCCCGTCGACCGTGGAGGCGTGGGTCGTCGCATCCGCGGCGTCGTCCCCGGTGGCCTGGTCGGTGACACCGGCAGCGGTCTCGGCCGCCGCGTCATCCCCGGTGGCCTGGTCGGTGACACCGGCAGCGGTCTCGGCCGCGGCGTCGTCATCGCTGGTCGCGCCGTCGGCGGCACCCTCGTCTGTGTCGGCCTCGGTAACCGGCTCGGCGTCGGCCTCGGTAACCGGCTCGGCGTCCGCCTCGGTAACCGGCCCGGCGTCCGCCTCGGTGTCGGCCGTCCTGTCGTCCTCGGTGGTGGCCTGGTCGGTGGCGCCGGCGTCGCTGTCGGTCGTCTTGTCAGCGGTGGTATCGGGCTCGACCTGCTCGAACTGCTCGGACTGCTCGGCAGGGTCGAGGCGGGTGACCTCGGATGTCATTGCGACGTGCTCCCGTCTGCCGCGAGACGGCGCCCACCCCCGGCTGCGGTGCAGCCACGTCGCCGCGCGGTGCGGTCGGTATCGCCGTGTCCGCTGGTTCCTGCCAGCGCCACGACGGAAGTCGTCTTGGTTGCGGCCTCCTCGGCTCGCGCGAGTCGCGCGTCACCTGCTCAGTCGCCGTCGCCGTCCGGGTCGGGGGCCAGGGGATCGGCCACCTCCGCGGTCGCGGCTCGCAACGGACCCTGCGCCAGCCGTGTCACCAGGGGCGACTGCGGCGGCGCGAGTCCGGACACGGCGCGAAGCGCGGTAAGAACGTCGTCGGGGCGTACGGCGGGTGTGGTGTGCCGCACGACCATGTCCAGTATCGCACAGTCCGGCATCTCGCCCGGGACCCCCGCGCCGACGGACATGCGCAACACCGCGGCGCGCACATCGAAGGTCCGCGGCCCGTTCTTCAGCACCCGCGTCACCTCGACCCGAGACTGCGCGAGAAGCAGCCGGCTCGCGCGCTCGAGGTGAGCGGGCTGCATACCGGGGAAGACCACCGACCAGTGGCTCGCCTGGAGCCGGTCGGCGAGCGCTCCGGGACCGGCCTCCACGGCCGCCACGACATCCAGCCCGGGCGGGAGCGCAGCGTCGAGCGCCTCCCGCAGCCGGGCCGGGTCGACGCGCTCGACCAGCGAGATCTCGACGTACTCGGCCTCGCTCGCGGTGCCGGTGGGCGCCGCGTTGGCGTAGGAGATCTTGGGGTGCGGGTGGAAGCCGGCCGAGAACGCCATCGGCACCCCGGCCCGGCGTAGCGCCCGCTCCAGCGCCCGCTGGAAGTCCCTGGAGGAGGAGAACCGCAACCGGCCCCGCTTCGCGTACTGCAGCCGCAGCTTCTGCACCGCCGGCTCCGGCGGCGGCCCGTCCGGCATCCGGGACACGGGACGGCTACCTCGCGTGCCGCGGGCCGTTTCGGACGGACGGCGCCGACGACGACACGGACCCGGTATGCCGGGTGGTCACCGACGCCGCCCCCGGGCTTCCCGCCGGTGCGGGCCGGAGCGGGCTCATCGGGCGGGCGCCAGGCGGTCGCGACCAGCGCCGACAACGGTGAGCGGCAGCAGCGTCTTGCCGGTCGGGCCGACCTGGATCTCGGTGCCCAGCTGGGGGCACACCCCGCAGTCGTAACACGGAGTCCACCGGCAGTCCTCGACCTCGTCCTCGGACAGCGCGTCCTGCCAGTCCTGCCACAGCCAGTCCTTGTCCAGACCGGAATCGAGGTGGTCCCACGGCAGCACCTCGGACTGCTCCCGCTCGCGCGTGGTGTACCAGGCCACGTCGACCGGGTCGTCGCCGAACGCCGCCTCGGCGCAGCGCATCCAGCGGTCGTAGGAGAAGTGCTCGCTCCAGCCGTCGAAGCGGCCACCGTCGCGCCAAACCGCCTCGATGACCTTGCCCACTCGCCGGTCGCCGCGCGACAGCAGGCCCTCGACGACGCCGGGCTCGCCGTCGTGGTAGCGGAACCCGATGGCGGAGCCGTACCGGCGGTCGGCGCGGATCGCGTCGCGCAGCTTGTGCAGCCGGGCGTCGGTCTCCGCGGCGCCGAGCTGGGCGGCCCACTGGAACGGGGTGTGCGGCTTCGGCACGAACCCGCCGATCGAGACGGTGCAACGGATGTCGCGCGTGCCGGTCACCCGGCGGCCGGTCTCGATGACCCGCTTGGCCAGGTCGGCGATCTGCAGCACGTCCTCGTCGGTCTCGGTGGGCAGGCCGCACATGAAGTAGAGCTTCACCTGGCGCCAGCCCGCGGAGTACGCGGCGGTCACCGTGTTGATGAGGTCGTCCTCGGTGACCATCTTGTTGATCACCTTGCGGATCCGCTCGGACCCGCCCTCCGGGGCGAAGGTCAGCCCGGAGCGGCGACCGCCGCGGGTCAGCTCGTTCGCGAGGTCGATGTTGAAGGCGTCGACCCGGGTCGACGGCAGGGACAGCCCGGTCTGGGTTCCCTCGTAGCGGTCGGCGAGTCCTTTGGCCACGGCGGCGATCTCGGAGTGGTCCGCACTGGACAGGGACAGCAGCCCGACCTCCTCGAACCCCGTTGCCGCCAGGCCCCGTTCGACCATCTCGCCGATGCCGGTGATGGACCGCTCCCGGACCGGGCGGGTGATCATGCCGGCCTGGCAGAACCGGCAGCCGCGGGTGCAGCCCCGGAAGATCTCCACCGCGTACCGCTCGTGGACGGTCTCGGCGAGCGGCACGATCGGCTTCTTCGGGTACGGCCACTCGTCGAGGTTCATCGTGGTGCGCTTGTGCACCCGGAACGGGACGTCGGCCCGGTTCGGGGCGACCCGCTGGATCCGGCCGTCGGGGAGGTAGTCCACGTCGTAGAAGCGGGGGACGTAGACGGCCTCGGTCCGGGCCAGCCGCAGCAGCAGCTCGTCCC
>DASSLY010000061.1:0-53404 GCA_035689185.1 Dermatophilaceae bacterium | reverse complement strand
GGCGTAGGGGCAAGCAAAGTCGCACCCGTCACCTGGCGGCGAACAACGCCGCGGTCAGCACCGCGGTCAACGCCGGGAACTCGTCGCAAGCCGGGCACGCGCGGGTCAGCCATCACCGCCGCACCGCGGACGCCCTCGGTCAGCGCCCTCGGTCAACGGCGCGGTCGGCGCCGGGAACTCGTCGCAAGCCGGGCACGCGCGGGTCAGCCAACACCGCCGCACCGCGGACGCCCTCGGTCAGCGCCCTCGGTCAGCGCCCTCGGTCAACGGCGCGGTCGGCGCCGGGAACTCGTCGCAAGCCGGGCACGTGGGGGTCGGCCAACACCGCCGCACGGCGGACGCCGTCGGTCAGCGCAGGCGAGCATGGCGGGTCCGCAGCGGCCATTGATGTCGGTGGCGACCGAAGTCAAGGTGACGCCGGCGTCCTCGAACATCTCAGTCCAGGTAGTCGCGCAGCACTTGCGAGCGGGAAGGGTGCCGCAGCTTGCTCATCGTCTTGGACTCGATCTGGCGGATCCGCTCGCGGGTGACCCCGTAGACCTTGCCGATCTCGTCCAGCGTCTTGGGCTGGCCGTCGGTGAGCCCGAACCTCATCGACACCACGCCCGCTTCCCGCTCCGACAGGGTGTCCAACACCGAGTGCAGCTGCTCCTGCAGCAGCGTGAACGACACCGCGTCGGCCGGGACGACCGCCTCGGAGTCCTCGATGAGGTCGCCGAACTCGCTGTCACCGTCCTCGCCGAGCGGGGTATGCAGGGAGATCGGCTCGCGGCCGTACTTCTGGACCTCGACAACCTTTTCCGGGGTCATGTCGAGCTCGCGGGCCAGCTCGTCTGGGGTGGGCTCTCGGCCCAGGTCCTGCAGCATCTGCCGCTGCACCCGGGCCAGCTTGTTGATGACCTCCACCATGTGCACCGGGATTCGGATGGTACGCGCCTGGTCGGCCATCGCGCGGGTGATCGCCTGACGGATCCACCAGGTCGCGTAGGTGGAGAACTTGAACCCCTTGGTGTAGTCGAACTTCTCCACCGCCCGGATCAGGCCCAGGTTGCCCTCCTGGATCAGGTCCAGGAACAGCATCCCGCGACCCGTGTAGCGCTTGGCCAGGGAGACCACCAACCGCAGGTTCGCCTCGAGCAGGTGGTTCTTGGCGTTCTTGCCGTCTTGGGCGATCCACCACAGCTCGCGCTTGAGCGTCATGTCCATCTTCTCGCCCGAGTTCAGCTTCTCCTCGGCGAACAGCCCGGCCTCGATGCGCTTGGCCAGCTCCACCTCCTGCTCGGCGTTGAGCAGGGCGACCTTGCCGATCTGCTTGAGGTAGTCCTTGACCGGGTCGGCAGTCGCGCCGGCGGTGACGACCTGCTGGGCCGGCGCGTCGTCGTCGTCGGAGTCGGAGTAGACGAAGCCGCCGGCCTCCTCGGCCTCCTCGGCCTCGACGCGGACTGCGGGCAACGCCGCATCGTCATCGTCGTCGTCGTCCTTGCCCACCGTGTCAGTCGGCTCGACAGCATCCCCGTCGTCGACGACCACGGCCTCGATGTCGATGTCGATGTCGGGTTCGTCCAGCTCCGCTGGCTCCGTCGGCTCCGACAGCTCGGCTGCGTCCGACAGTTCGCTGTCGATGAGGTCTGGGACCTGTGCAGTGACCTCCTCGGCGCCGGTGGTTCCGCCATGCTGACCCGGCACAGCCCCCGCATTCCGATCCTTGCCCTGGCCGCGCCCCGCGCCCCTGCGCGAAGTGGCGGCTGGCTCGCCCGGGGTCACCGACGGCTTCGCCTTGGCAGACTTCGCCGGCGTGGTCGCCTTCCTCGCAATCCGCTTGGCGGGCGCCGTGACCGTCGTCCGGGCCGGCGGAGAAGCGGCGAGGGTGGTGAGGGTGCTGCCCTCGGCAGAGGACGATGTGGAAGCGGGCGACACGGACTACCTTTCGTAGCGGCTCACATCGTGCGGGCACGATGCGACTCGGCATGCAGATGCCTGGTCGAACTGAAGAGTTTGAGGGCGGCGGAACGGGCTGCGGCTGGCGGTGCGTTCGGGCCGGTTACCATTATAGAGCGCCGCGCCGGATGGGCGCGCGCGGCGAGCACCGGACCTCGTGGTATGTCCTGGTGGCCCGGTCACCGGCGCCACCCACCTGCCTGACATCCCCCGCGCCAGCGCTGTTCCGGCCCGCAGTTTCACCGACGTCACCGGGGCGTCACCGGCCCTCAGCCGGCGTCACGGCGTCACCGGGGGGTCGCTCTCGGCAGAGCCACCCGCGCTGCCGGCCGTGACGGCCGACTGGGCCGAATCCCGGGCGGACGCCTTGGCGGCTCGCTTGGTCTGCCGCACCCTGGCCAGCGACTCGCGGTCGACGACGTCAGCGACCGAGCGGAAGCCTTCCTCGCCGTAGGGGTGGCTTGCGGCCTCCCAGCCCTTCGGTGCCACTCCTCGCTGCTTGGCCAGCAGCGCCATGAAGATTCGCGCCTTCGCCGGACCGAAACCGGGTAGTGCCTCAAGGCGGTGCCGCAGCTCCGTCCCGCTGGCCGCCGTGGCCCACAACCGTGAGACGTCGCCCTGCCACTGCGTCTCGACGTGCGCGCATAACGCCTGGATCCTCGCCGCCATCGATCGCGGGAAGCGGTGCACCGCCGGCGGGGTCGCACACAGGTCCTCGAACGCCGCAGGTTCGGCCGCCGCGATCCGCGCGGCCGACAGCACCGGTCGTGCCGTCCCGTCCGGCTCCGCCGTCGCCGTGCCCATCCGGGTGGCGAGCCGGTATGCGCCCGCGAAGGCGCGCTCCATCGGCATCTGCTGGTCCAGCAGCATCCCCAGCACCAACGCCAGCGCGTCACGGCCGAGCAGCTCGTCCGCCGCGTCGTCGAAGGTCAGCCGCAGCTGAGGCCGGAACTGTGCTGGTGACGTCTGCGGCATGCGCAACCTCTCGTCGTCCCTGCGCAAGTGGAAGTCCACACGGTCAACGCCTTTCGGAGCGGGCAACTTCCCGGGCCGGGCCGCCGGGTCACTCGGTCAGGCCGGGCGTCACAGCCGGTCTGCAGCCCGCACCACCCGCGGGGGACCTCAGTCGCGCTCGGCCTTGACCGCCAGCACGGGGCAGGGGGCGTCGAGCAGGATGCGTTGGGCGTTGGACCCGAGGATCAGCTTGCCTACGGGGGTGCGGCGCCGGAGGCCGATGACGATGAAGCCGGCATCCTCCTCCTCGGCGACCGAGATCAGGTCCTCGGACGGCTCGCCGTTCCGCTGCACGTGACGGACTTCGTAGGCGACGCCTGCCTGGTCGAGGCGCGCTTGGATCTCAGCCAGCTCGGCGTCCAGTTGGTCCCCTGCGCTCGCCTCGGGTGATCGACCAGGGCGCACCGAGTTGACGACGACCATGCGGCTCTTACGCAGAACGGCCTCCTCGGCCGCTCGCCGCAGCGCTGCTCGGCCCTCCTTCGTCGGCAGATATCCCACCACGACGGCCACCGCGAACCTCCTTGTCCACTGCGGCCGGGCGAGCCGCATTGGGATGGACGCTAGCCGATCGGGGCGGGGTTCGACGGCCGACGCCGGCACAGCTGCCTCGGCAGGTCACGCCTGGCCGACCGGGGCGACTGCCGATGCCGCCTCGGTGACCCTGTGTCGTAGGCCCAGCCGCGGAGCTACGCGGGTAGGCCTACGACGCACCACGGCGCCCGATCCTCGGCCAGGCCTCGGCGTCGCCGGCGGCAAGACGTCAAGCCGCGGACAGCGCCTCGCGCACGATTGCCCCCACCTGACCGATCTCGATGAGGAAACCGTCGTGGCCGTAGTCGGAGTGGACCATCCGGGTCGGCCCGACCGCCGCCGGGGCGGCGCAGATCTCCTCGGACAGCCGGGGCGGGTAGAGCCGGTCGGAGTCCACCGCCGCGACAACCAACCGCGCGGACACACGGTCCAGCGCGGCGCGGACTCCCCCACGGCCGCGGCCGACGTCATGGGAGCTCATCGCCTCGGTCAGCACCACATAGGAGTTCGCGTCGAAACGCCGGGTCAGCTTGCTCGCGTGGTGATCGAGGTAGCTCTCCACCGCGTAGCGGCCACCTCCGCCCAGGGGCTGCTCTCTGCCCTGCGCGCCGCGCCCGAAGCGGGCGGCGAGCTCCATCTCGCTGCGGTATGTCACGTGCGCGATCCGTCGAGCGATGCCGAGTCCGGCGAGCGGACCGGCCGGCTGGTCGTAGTAGTCGCCGTCGTGGAAGTTCGGGTCCATGCGGATCGCCAGCACCTGCGGTTGGCACCAGGCGATCTGTTCTGCGGTTGCGGCAGCGCCGCTGGCCAGAACGATGCTGGTCCGGACCCTGTCGGGGTGGCCGACGGCCCACTCCAGGGCCCGCATGCCCCCCATCGACCCGCCCAGCACGGCTGCCCAGGACTGGATGCCGAGCCGGTCGGACAAGGCCGCCTCGGCGGCCACCTGGTCACGCACGGTCAGAAACGGGAAGCGGCTCCCCCATGCCCGCCCGTCCGGCGCAGGCGAGGAAGGGCCGGTGCTGCCCTGGCAGCCGCCCAGCACGTTGCTCGCCACGACGAACCAGCGGTCGGTATCCAATGGCCTACCCGGTCCGATCAGCCCGTCCCACCAGCCCGGGGTCGGGTGCCCCCCACCCGCCGGGCCTGCCACGTGGCTGTCGCCGGTGAGCGCGTGCTCGACGAGGACTGCATTGTCGCGCGCCGGGTTGAGCCGGCCCCAGGTCTCGTAGGCCAGCTGTACCGACGGCAACCGTCCTCCCACCTCCAGCACCAGGTCGCCGATGTCGACCAACTGCCGACGACCCAGCGGCATGCCGGGCTGCCAGGCGCCCGTCGTGGCCGGAGCCGCCGAGCCGGACCCGCGACGGCCGGCCGCGGCCGAGGCGGTCCTGTCGGTCATCGGGAATGTCGGCGCGGCTGGCTGCGGGTCCGTGGGCCGCGCCGCCGGGGGCGCCGTGGTGTGGGCCGCCGGGGGCGCCGTGAGGTGGGCTGCCGGGGGCGCCGTGAGGTGGGCTGCCGGCTGAGCCGGCGGCCGGGCTGCCGTCGAAGCCGAGGTGCGGGCCGTCGTCCGGGCCGTCGTCTGAGCCGTCGTCTGGGCCGTCGTCTGAGCCGTCGTCTGGGCCGTCGTCCGGTGTGACGGCACGGGGTTCGGTTCGGGGTGGGTCACGGGTACCAGTGGCTCCTGCGGGAAGGACCCGGTCCGGGTCCGCGCTTGCCGGCCCACCTCGGGACGGCCGGGTCATCACCCGGGGCACCCCACCGCGGAGGAGGGTTGCCGCCCAGCAAACCGGGGTTTCGCGCTGGGGCTCATGACCTGCCGCGATTATAGAGGGTCGGCTCGAAGCAGGGTTGGACCGCCGTCGGTGTGGCCGGCTCGCCGGTGCCCGGAGCCCCGGCCGGTGGACCGCCGGGCCCGCTTGCGTGCTCGCTGCCGGCCACCTGGCGATCCAGCGGCGGCGGACGGGCCGAGGCCGGCTCGACCCAGGTCGCCCGGCCGCAGCGCGTTGTCGAGCATCGTGTGCATGAGCTCCGCGAGACGGTACCCGGGGTGGGTCACGTCGATGCGCTCCAGGGCGACCCTGGCCACGGCTCCGTCTCCACGCCACCACGAAAGCCAGGCCAGCACCGCGAGCGGGCCGGCCGCCCACCGCTCGGGCAGCCCGGCGCACACGGTCACCAGCCGGGACTCCACCTCCCCCAGGTCGTCCGCGTGGTCGGCATCCTGGACCCACGGGGCGGCAGGCTCCCGGCCGGACCTTGGTGCCGGCCTGGGGTCCAACCGGGGGATGAGCTCCCGCACCACCTCTGCCATGGCCGGGTCGAACCCGTCCAGCCCCAGCCAGCCGGGGCACATCCAGGCCAGCACCGCGTCCCGCAGATCGCGGTCGAGCATCGACACCGCCAGCCGAGCCAGATCTTGGGCACTGGGCTGCCACACGGTGTCACGCGCCGACCCCGAACGAGGGGCCAACACCTCCCGCCAGACCGTCAGCTCCTCGCGCCACCGTCGCACCATGGGCGCCTGCCTGCCCCGGGCCAACGCGTCCGCGGCCAGGATCCGGGCGTCCAGCTCGGCGTCCACCGCGGCGTCGACCGCGGCGACCAGCAGCGGCCGCGTGGGCCGCAGCCTGCTCGCGAGGGCGTCCCGGTCGGCGAGGGGGCAGACACCGCGCCCCACGTAGTCCGCGACGGCCGGCACGGTGCTGCTGTCCGCCACGGGCAGACCGTCGGGGGGGCAACAGGCCGGGTCCTGGCAGTGAAGCGACCGCCACCGGCCTGCCCGCACCACCAGCTTGTCGCACAAGCCGAACCCGGCGTCCGCGCAGGCCCGTTCGAGTGCGTCCAGCATGACCAGGCTCTGCCCGTCGTCGTCCTCATAGCCGATGAGCAGCACCGACGTCGGCGGCTCGCGACGCAAGCCCGGCAGCAGTGCGGCGGCGGCCTGATCGACGTGCTCGGCTGGCGGCAGGTCCAGCCGCTGCACCAGCCCGAAGCGCCGATCGTGCATGCTCACCGCCACCACGCTTCGACGGGGGTGGAAGCCGATCTGGAAGGGCAGCAGGGCCAGTGTCTCGGAATGGCTGTTGAGCCGGAATGTGGAGGTCATGCGACGACCCTGCTGAGCCCGAGGCAACAGCGCCAGGCCGCGAGCCGCGGCTGTGGACAACTCGTAGAGCCGGTGAGGGGTTGAGGAGGACGCCGACCGCACAGTAAGGAAGCAAGCCGCCCGGCGGACCATGCGGCGCCGGGGCGAACAGGAAGGCGCACGCCCGGCGAGGCGGCGCCGGGACGAGCCGGGAGGCGCCCGCCCCGGCGAGGCGGCGCCCGGCGGGCGGATACCAGCGCCTGTCCGCGAACACCCGCCTCAGCCGACGAGAGTTCCCTCCACCGTGCGGCTCCGCGCCCGTTCCCACCGAAGGAACGCCTCGGTCTCGTTCACCAGCGTCGTAGCGACCCAGGTGACCACGAGCGCGTCATCGGCCAGTCCGAGCAGGGGTAGCAGCGCCTCCGGGAGCAGGTCCGCCGGTGACACGACATACAGGGCTGCGGCGACCAGCAGCGCGAGCCGGCCGAGGGTGGTGCCGGGGTAGGCGCCGGACCGGACCGCTCGGACCAAGCGGGGCAGGCAGGCCAGCCGCTCGCGCAGCCCGGCGCTGCCGGGGCGCGTGGCCGCCCGTACCGCGGTCGCGACCGACCTGAACATCCCCCACCGAAACTGCGCTGCTGCAGCCACCGGCTGGCCCCTCTCGACTTGCGCGGGCACGACGAAAGGACCCGCTCGACGCCGATGAGACGCCGGGACGGCTCGGCGGGTTCCGTCAGGCCTGCGCCGCCCTGCGCGGGAACTCCTGCCGTGCCTGCTCGGCGATGCGTTTCAGCAGCCACAGGTCCACCCCCGCGCCCACGACCCCCCCGGCCAGCGGCACGGCCCGGCCGAACAGGGACAGCCCCTTGCGGCCCAGTTGCGTCACCAGCCGGAACCCCACGCCCTTGTTGACCGCGAGCAGCACCGGTCCGGGCAGCCGCTGCGCCGCGAGGTTGGCCAGCCGGCCGGTGCTGGCGTACCCCGCCTTCTTGAGCAGGTCGTCGGCGTCGGCGCCGACCAGGGTCAGGAGCACCGCCGAACGCACCTCAGGCCGACTGATGTCGTACCCGCGCACCGAGGCGATGGCGGCCACCATCCGCGTCGCCACGAGGTAGAACTCCAGCACGTTGGCCGGCAGCGCGACCGGCATGGTGACGAACCCGCCGAGCCCGGTGACGAACCCGCCCGCCGCGGCCAGCCGGTAGTGCGAGCGCACCACGGCGTCGACGGCGTCCTCGCCGCCGCCATGGCCGGCGACGGCCGCGTCGGCCACGTTCCGCGCCGGGGCGAACGGGCCCCGCCCATCGATCCCGACGTCGAGCAGCCGCTCGACCAGCTGGGTTGCCCGGCTTCCTGCCGAGTCCTCGGCCCGGGTCTGCAGCTCGCGGTCCGCGACGTTGCCCTTGGTCATGCCGTCATCCTGCCAGCCCGTGGGCGAGGGCATGGGTGTCGGTGCCCGCTGCCAGCATGGGCCCGTGCTGTTCGCCGAGGTTGCCGACACCTCCGCCGCCCTGGCGGCCACCCCGTCGCGCAACGCCAAGACGCGGCTGCTGGCGCAGCTGCTGACCCGGGCGGCTGCCGAGGCCGCCGCCAGCGGCGACGTGGGCCAGCTGGGCCTGGTCGTCCGCTACCTGTCCGGCACGCTGCGTCAGCGCCGGACCGGCATCGAGCTGTCCTCGTGGGGAAGCCTGCCACGGCCGGCGCGGGTGGCCTCCGTGACCGTGTCCGAGGTGGACTCGGTGCTCGACCAGGCGGCCGGCCTGTCCGGGACCGGATCGGCGACGACGCGGGCCGTGCTGTTCGACGCCGTGATGGCCCGGCTGACCGAGGCCGAGCAACGGCTGCTCGTCGGGCTGCTCCGTGGCGGTCTGCGCCAGGGCGCGCTGGAGTCGGCGGTCCTGGCGGCGGTGGCGGCCGCGTCGGGGGCGCCGCTGGAGCAGGTCCGCCGCGCGGTCACCGTGAGCGGGTCGCTGCCCGCGGTGGCCGTGCGCGCGCTCATCGAGGGGCCGGCGGCGCTGTCCCAGTTCGGGCTGACGGTGGGCGTCCCGGTGTCCCCCATGCTGGCCGGGTCGGCCAGGACGGTCGCCGAGGCGGTGCAGCGGACCGGGCCGGCGGCGGTGGAGTGGAAGCTGGACGGCATCCGCGCCCAGGTGCACAAGGACGGCGACCGGGTCGGCGTGTACACCCGGTCGTTGGAGGAGATCACCGACCGGGTGCCGGAGGTAGGCGAGCTGCTCGCCGGGTTGCCGGTCGCGCACGCGATCTTCGACGGGGAGCTGATCGCCTTGCACCCGGACGGCCGGCCACGGCCGTTCCAGCAGACCGGGTCGCGCACCGCCAGCCGAGGCGACCCGAGGCTGTTGCGGGCACGCACACCGCTGACGACGTTCCTGTTCGACGTGCTCCACCTGGACGGGCAGGACCTGCTGGACGAGCCGGGCCAGGTGCGCCGGGCCGCGCTGGAGCGCGTCGTCCCACCCTCCTCACTCACGCCAAGGGTGACCGTGACCGACCCGGGTGACGCGGCCGCAGTGTCGGCCGCGAACGCCTTCGCCGACGACGCCGTGACGCGCGGCCACGAGGGCGTCGTGGTGAAGTCGCTGTCGGCGGCATACCAGATGGGCCGGCGGGGCGCGGGCTGGGTGAAGGTCAAGCCGGTGCACACCTTCGACCTGGTGATCCTGGCGGTCGAGCGCGGCAGCGGCCGGCGCAGCGGGTGGCTGTCCAACCTGCATCTGGGCGCGCGGGACCCAGCCGGCCGCTACGGACCGCCCGGCGGTTTCGTCATGCTCGGCAAGACGTTCAAGGGACTCACCGACGCGATGCTGCGGTGGCAGACCGAAACGCTGCCGCGGTACGCCGAGGGCCCCACCGACGGGTATGTCGTGCGGTTGCGCCCCGAGGTCGTCGTCGAGATCGCGCTGGACGGCGTGCAGACATCCCCTCGGTACCCTGCCGGCGTGGCTCTGCGGTTCGCCCGGGTGGTCCGGCACCGGCCGGACAAGCGGGCGCAGGAGGCCGACGTGATCCAGGACGTGCTTCGGCTCAGCCCTCACGATCCATAACGTCACATTATGCCTTCCATAATGCGGACTTCAGGTACCGCTTCCCTGGGTGCATGGCAGCATCGGCGCTCGGACGCAGCCCCCGCCTCGAAAGGTGCCCAGACGATGCCGGTTCCCGTCGATGACTCCCCCGACTTCGCCGCATACGCTCACCCCGAGCGGCTGGTGTCGACCCAGTGGCTGGCCGACGCGCTGGCGGCGGGGACCCCCGGCATGGTGGTGCTGGAGTCGGACGAGGACGTCCTGCTGTACGACACCGGGCACATTCCGGGCGCGTTGAAGGTGGACTGGCAGAACGACCTGAACGACCCGCTCACCCGCGACTACGTGGACGGCCCGCGGTTCGCCCGGGTGCTCGGCGAGCGGGGGATCGGCCGGGACACGACCGTGGTCATCTACGGGGACAAGAGCAACTGGTGGGCGGCATACGCCCTGTGGGTGTTCGCCTTGTTCGGGCACCCGGACGTGCGGCTGCTCGACGGCGGCCGGGCGAAATGGCTCGCCGAAGGCCGCGAGCTGACGCGGGAGGTGGTCACGCCGGCCCCGGTGGAGTACCCCGTGGTCGAGCGGGACGACGCGCCGATCCGGGCGTTCCAAGCCGACGTGCTGGCGCACCTGGGCAAGCCGCTGGTCGACGTCCGCTCCCCCGGCGAGTACTCCGGCGAGCTGCTGCACATGCCGGACTACCCCCAGGAGGGCGCCGTCCGCGGCGGGCACATCCCCGGGGCGAAGTCGGTGCCGTGGGCGCGTGCGGCCAGCGAGGACGGCTCGTTCAAGTCCCGGGCCGACCTGGAGGCGATCTACCTTCGGGAGCAGGGTCTGGATCCCACAGCGGAGACCATCGCCTACTGCCGTATCGGCGAGCGCTCGTCGCACACCTGGTTCGTGCTGACCTACCTGCTCGGCTTCGACTCGGTGCGCAACTACGACGGGTCGTGGACCGAGTGGGGCAACTCGGTTCGGGTGCCGATCGAGCGGTGAACGACACTGGTGTGGTGGACGGATCACCGGAGCGAGCACCGCTGCCCGACGCGCTGCAGCGGATCGCAGACGACTTCCTGGCGGTGAGCGCGCGGGAGCGGCTGACGCTGCTGCTGGAGTTCAGCGACGAGCTGCCGCCGCTGCCGGACCGGTATGCCGGGCATGCCGAGCTGATGGAGCAAGTGCCGGAGTGCCAGTCGCCGCTCTTCCTCGCGGCCGACGTCGACCCGGCCGAGACCGTGCACCTGCACTTCCAAGCCCCCAGCGAGTCGCCGACAACCCGCGGCTTCGCCGGGATCCTGCACGAAGGGCTGGACGGCCTGACGGCCACGCAGGTGCTCGCCGTGCCTGACGACGCACCGTACCGGTTCGGCCTGGCGGAGGCGGTGTCGCCGTTGCGGCTGCGCGGCATGGTGGCCATGCTCAGCCGGGTCAAGCGACAGGTCCGGCTGAAGTCGGGCGCGGCCTAAGTCTTGGCCTAAATCAGTCTGGGGGGTGCGCCGCGCTAGCGCACTGTTGCGCGCAGCAGACGCCGGCGCGCAGCAGGGTCACGCAGACCCATGCTGGGGATGGGGAAGCGCTGCCCTCGATCCGGCAAAGGTTGTGTCAGCACTTTCCACCGCCTGCGCGGTTTGTCGGTGGGCCGATCTAGCCTCGCCTCATGCCAGTCCTGAAGCCGTCCGTGCTCGCGGCCGCCGCCCTTGCCGTCCTCGCCGTGCCCGCCCTCACCGGCAGCGGTGGCGCCACCGCAAGCCCGGGGGCCGGCAGTCAAGCCAGCCGGCCGGCATACCGGTCGCTGACCGGCACCGGGCCCGCCGTCTCGGCGCCGGGGGCCCCACGGGCAGCCGCGGTCGCGGTGAACGTTCAAACCATCGCCACGGGGCTGAGCATCCCGTGGGACCTCACCTTCACCCCGGCCGGGGCGATGATCGTGACCGAACGTGCCGGCCGGCTGCTGGTCAAGCCGCGCAACGGCTCGCTGCGCCCGGTCGCCGCCAACCTGTCCGACGTCTACGTCAACGGCGAAGGCGGCCTCCTCGGGATCGTGGTGGACCCGGCCTTCCGGGCAAACCGGCTCTTCTACACCTGCATGGACTACCGAGGCACCGGCACCGCCCCCATCGACGTCCGGGTCATCCGCTGGCGGCTGTCGCTGGACCTCTCCAGCGCCACCCGGGTGGGCAGCCCGGTCGTCGCCGGCCTGCCGGTGTCGGACGGACGGCACAGCGGCTGTCGGCTCCGCTTCGACAGGGACGGGAAGCTGCGCGTGGCCACCGGTGACGCTGCCCAGGGGACCAACCCGCAGAACCTGCAGTCGCTGGGGGGCAAGACGTTGCGGGTCAATGCCGACGGGACCATCCCGGCGGACAACCCGTTCTTCGCCCTCGGCGGCAAGGCCCGGTACGTCTGGACCTACGGGCACCGCAACGTCCAGGGGCTGGCGATGCGGCCCGGCTCCCGCCAGGTGTGGACCGCTGAGCACGGCCCGGACCGCGACGACGAGGTGAACCTGCTGGCCAAGGGCGGCAACTATGGCTGGGACCCGGTCCCCGGGTACAACGAGCGGGTCCCGATGACCGACCTGACCAAGTTCCCGGACGCCCGCGTCGCGAAATGGTCCTCCGGCTTCCCGACGGTCGCGACCAGCGGTGCAACCTTCCTGGACGGCGCCGCCTGGGGCCGCTGGCGGGGGGCCCTCGTCGTCGCCGAGCTCAAGGGGTCCGCGGCCATGGTGCTCACCCTGGACGCCGCCGGCACCGTGGTGCGCAGGGAGCAGATCACCGCGCTCGACGGCACGTTCGGCCGGTTGCGGACGGTGCAGCTCGGGCCTGACGGCGCCCTGTACGTCACCACCTCCAACGGAACGGCCGACAAGATCCTGCGGGTCACCCCGGCCGGGTGACGACGCGGTGACGGCTGTCGGTATGCCGTGAGTCAATTGGCCGGGTGAGCTCACCGGTCGCGCTGGTCGCCTGGGGCCACGGCCAGGCCGCGCTGCGCGGTGACGGGCTAGCCGTCGTCGGTCCCTGGCCGCAGCTGCTACCACAGGTGGTGGACCTGGAGGCGCGGCGGCGCCCCCGGTGGGTGTGGTGGGCGGCCAGCCGGGACGCCCAAGTGCCCGTCTCCCATGGCGTCGCGCTGCAGCGGTGCTGGGACGTGGCCGAGGTCCACCGGCTGCTGCACGGAGGGTGGGCGGCGGGACCGGCCCTGGCCTGGGCGGCAGCCGCGGGGCTGCCCCCCAGCGGACTGTCCCCGGCGCCGGCGGACGACCTCTTCGGCGCCGCCGCGGACGGCGAGACCGACGGCGGCCAGCCGTTGGACCGCACCGGTTACCTGCGGCCGCAGACCGAGTCGCCGCGCTGGTGCTCCACCCCCGACCGGGCCCAGGCATGGGCGGAGCTGGCGCTGCGCACCGCGGCCGCCCAGCTCGAACGGCTGGACGGAGCCCGCGCGGTGGCGACCGCCCACAGCGAGTCGGCCGCGGCACTGCTGTGCCTGGAGCTGGAACGCGACGGGCTGCCGGTCGACCGCCGCGAGCTGGAGCGCCTGCTGGAGCAGATCCTCGGACCGCGTCCGGCCGACCCGGCCGAGGCCCAGCGGATCCGGACCGCGCGAGACGCGGCCGTGCTGCGGCATACCCCCGGTCGCGAAACCACCGACCTGCGCAACCCGGCCCAGGTCCGCGACCTGCTCGCCGGCATCGGGGTGGTGGTGCCGGACACCCGCAAGTGGCGACTGGAGCCGTACCGGCACAGTCACCCGGCGGTGGCAGCACTGCTGGAGTGGCGCGCCGCGGAGCGGATCGCGACGACATACGGCTATGCCTGGCTGGATGCTCACGTCGGGCCCGACGACAGGCTGCGCGGCGGGTGGACCGCCTGCGACGGTGCGGCCGGGCGGATGGCCGCGCGGCACGGGCTGCACAACCTGCCGGCCCGGCTGCGGGACGGGGTCGCGGCGGCCCCGGGTCACCTGCTGGTCCGTGCGGACCTCGGCCAGATCGAGCCGCGGGTGCTGGCCGCGGTGTCTGGCGACGAGGCGTTCGCCGCGGCCACCCGGGCGGACGACCTGTACGCCCCGGTCGCGGCGGCGCTGGGGGTGGAGCGCGCCGCGGCCAAGGTCGCCGTGCTGGCGGCCATGTACGGCCAGCGCAGCGGGACGGCCGGGCGGGCGCTGGCCGGCCTGGAGCGCACCTACCCGGTGGCGATGGGCTACCTGGACGGCGCGTATGCCGAGGGGGCGGCCGGGCGGGCCGTCCGCACCTTCGGCGGTCGGCGGGTGCCGATGTGGACCGACGCGCCGGACACTGCGGCGGCCGCCGCGCGCGATCGGGACGCGGCCCGGGGCCGGTTCGCCCGCAACGCGGTTGTCCAGGGGTCGGCGGCCGAGCTGTTCAAGGCGTGGGCGGCGACGGTGCGGCACACCACCGCCGATCTCGGCGCGCGAATCGTGCTCTGCCTGCACGACGAGCTGCTGCTACACGTCCCGGCCGAGGCCGCCGGCGCCGCCGCCGAGCGGGTGGAGCAGGCGCTGGTCGACAGCGCGCGCCGGTGGACCGGAAGTGACCGGGTCCGGTTCGTGGCCGATACCAGCGTCGTGCACCGCTGGCCGGAGGCCCTGGGCTGACCGGGGTAGGCCGCGCGAGCCGCGGCTTGGCTTGTCAGAACTCTCTTGGATTGTCAGAACGTGGCGGGTCATGACCCCGCCCACGTTCTGACAACTCGGGGGGAAGGGGTGGTTGGCTCGTCAGTCGTCGGTCTGGGTCCTTAGGAACTGCTCGAACTCGGCGCCGATCTCGTCGGCGGTCGGCAGGTCGCTGATCTCCGTCGCCAGCAGGTTCGGCTTCTGCCGGCCTTCGACGAAGGCGTCGTACTGCCGCTCCAGCGCCTCGACCACCTGGGCGATCTCCTCCGAGCCGGCGACCTCCTTGGCGATCTCGGCCCGGTTCAGCCCGGCGGCGGCGTTCAGGTCGGCAGCCGGGACGTGCAGCCCGGTCGCCGCCACGATCGACCGCAGGGCGACCACGGCCGCGTCGGCGTACTCCGCCTGCGCCAGGTAGTGCGGGACGTGCACGGCATACCCCACCGCGTCGTGCCCGGCCTCGCCCAGGCGCAGTTCGAGCAGCGAGCTGAAGCTGCCCGGCACCTGAACCCGGCCGAAGACCGACTCGTTCTCCCCGATCAGCCGCGGGTTGGTGGCATGCGAGGTCACGCCGATCGGTCTGGTGTGCGGCACCGCCATCGGGATGCCGTGGGCGTGCACGGTGAGGGTGACCCCCAGCTGCTCCACCAGGCCGCGGACCGCCTCGGCCATCCGCTCCCACTGGTAATCCGGCTCTGGGCCGGCGAGCACGAGGAACGGCTGGCCGTCGGCGTCGACGACCCGGTGCAGCAGCAGCGCCGGGTCGTCGTACTCCACCCACCGGTCCCGGTCGAAGATCATCGCCGGGCGGCGGCCCCGGTAGTCCAGCAGCTGGTCGATGTCGAAGGAGGCGACCACCGTGTGCTCCAGCGTGCTCAAGACGTGCTCGCAGAGCAGCCGCTGGGTGTGCCCGGCGTCGATGAGCGCCCCGGTGCACACGACGAGCACCGAGGCGGCACGGCCCTGGTCCGCGTCCGTGTCGGTCTCCAGACGGTAGAGCTGGGTTGGGTCCTGCACCGGTCGTCCTTCGTCGTGAGTCGTCGTCGGGTCGTGGCGCAACCGGGGTCGCGTCACCAGGACAACGCTGCCCAGAGGACCAGGATTCCACCTGTGCCGGCAACGCGCACCGACCCCGCCGCGGAAAATGGCCCTTGCACGATGGGCCGGGTGCCGCGTACAGTCCAGATAGAACGAAACCGTTTCGTTTCATATGCGTGAAGGAACCTCTCGCCATGATGACGCCGGCGCAGACCCTGGCCGCCAGCCGCCCCCGCATCGAGGGCGAGCGGGAGACCGAGATCTATGGCGTCGTCCTGTCGCTGCTGGTCGAGGGCGGCTACGACAAGCTGACCTTCGATGCAGTCGCAGCGGCGGCAAGGGTGAGCAAGGCCACCCTGTACCGCCGGTGGAGCGGGAAGCCTGAGCTGGTGCTGGACGCCTTCACCCACGACAAGGCGGTCCAGCCCGTGCCCGCCGACACCGGCAGCCTGCGCGAGGACCTGTTGACGATGGCTTGCGGGCCCGGCGGGGTATGCGGCAAGTCGCCGGCGTTGCTGGGCGCACTGTTCCCGGCGCTGCAGCGCGACCCCGAGCTGTTCGCCGCCTTCCGGGCGCGGGTTGTCGAGCCGCCGCTGCGTGTCGCGGTCGAGGTGATGCAGCGAGCCCAGCGGCGCGGCGAGATCGCCAGCGGCGTGGATCTGGACCTGCTGGCCATCACGCTGCCGGCCCTGTGCATCCACGAGAGCGTGCTGCACGGGACCCCGATCACTCGCGAACGCGTCAGCCAGATCCTCGACACCGTCGTCCTGCCGGCCGCTCGGCGGGGCCTCGACCCCGGCACCACCGGCAGCTGAGGCAGCGCCAGGCTCATCTCGTGCCGGCTCGCCGTTGAGCCAATCCCTATCTCCCCGACCAGTCCGGCAGGACCGATCGGCTAACCAGCCACGTCGTGAAAGGACCGCGCATGTCCGCTTTGACCGGCACCATCCCGGTGGAGTCGCAGACTGCGTCACCACCGCCGACCCGCTCGGCGAACCTGGCGATCGCGCTCGTCGTCATCGGCGGCGCGCAGCTCATGATCGTCCTGGACGGGACGATCGTGAACATCGCCCTGCCCCACATCCAGACCGCGCTGGGCTTCTCCCAGAGCGGGTTGTCGTGGGTCGTCAATGCCTACGCCCTCGCGCTCGGCAGCCTGCTCCTGCTCGGTGGCCGGCTGGGTGACGTCGTCGGCCGGCGCCGGATGTTCGTCACCGGGGTGCTGCTGTTCGCGGCGGCATCCATGGTCGGCGGCCTCGCGGTGAACGAGCTCATGCTCATCTCCTCCCGCGTCGTCCAGGGCGCCGGTGCCGCCATCGCCTCGCCGGCAGCGCTGGCCCTGATCACCACGACCTTCCCGGCCGGCAAGGAGCGCAACCGCGCCATGGGCGTGTATGCCGCGATGTCCGGTGCCGGGGCAGCCGTCGGCCTTATCCTCGGCGGGTTCCTCACTGAGATCGACTGGCGTTGGACCTTTTTCATCAACGTCCCGATCGGCCTGGCGGTCGCGCTGCTAGCCCCGCGGTACCTCAACGAGTCCGAGCCGAAGCCCGGCCGGTTCGACCTGCTCGGCGCCGCCACCGGCACCCTGGGCCTGGTCGGCCTGGTCTACGGCCTCACCCACGCGTCGGAGTCCGGCTGGCTCGACTGGGTCACGCTCGGCTCGCTCGGCGCCGGAGCCGCCCTGCTTGCCGCCTTCGTCGCCGTCGAGCGCGCCGTCGCCCAGCCGCTCCTCCCACTGCGCATCCTGGCCGACCGGACCCGCGCGGTCAGCCTGGTCAGCATGCTGGCGGTCGGTGCCGGCATGTTCGCCATGTTCTTCTTCCTCGGCCTGTACATCCAGCAGGTGCTCGGCTACTCCCCGGTGAAGTCCGGCTTCGCTTTCCTGCCATTCAGCTTCGGGATCGTGCTGGCCGCCGGGCTGGCCTCTGCGCTGGTCAGCCGGGTCGACCCGCGCTGGCTGTCCGGCCCGGGCGCCGTGCTCGCCGTGGTGGGCATGTGGGGCTTCACCCACCTGACGACCAGCAGCAGCTACCTGACCGGGCTGCTGCCGTGGATCGTGCTGCTGGCCTTCGGCCTGGGCCTGACATTCGTCCCGATGACGCTCACGGCGGTCGCGGGTGTCGCCGACCAGGACTCGGGCGCCGGCTCCGCCGTGCTCAACACCGCGCAGCAGATCGGTGGTGCACTCGGCCTGGCTGCGCTCACCACCGTGTTCACCGGCGCCTTCACGGACAAGGCGGCCGAGCTCGCCGCTGGGCTGCAGGCGCGGGGCGGCGCGACTCCCAGCGCCGAGGCGCTCGCCGCCGCCAGGCAGCAGCTCGCGCTGGAGGCGCAGACCTACGCCTCCACCCGAGGCTTCCTGATGGCCGCCGGGTTCATCGCGGTGGCCGCGGTGCTGATCTTCCTCGGGCTGAACGTCTCGGCGAGGACCCTGGCCGAGGAGGAGTCCGCCCACGGCGCCATCGTGGAAGGACCGGCCGGGCAGCGGATCGACCAGCCTGTCGCCCGGCTCGTCGACCGACCCGCCCGGCCGGCCGACCGACGGGTGGGCCGCCACCGTCGCCCGTCCCGTCGCTGGGGCGGCCGGTCGGCCACCGTGCCCAACCCCCTGCCCGAGCTCTCCGTCGACGCGGCCGGCTGACCCGGCGGCCCCTGTCCCCCCGGCCTGGTCAGCCGGGGGACCGGCCCCGCGTCTCCAGCAGGAGTAGCGCGCTGCTGCCCGCCAGGAGGAGCAGCAGCGCCGCCATCGCGGAGACCGACGTCGCCAGCCAGATGCCGGGCAGGACGAGCAGCCCACCCGCAAGCCGGACCAGGACGTCCCGGTCCCCCAGCGCCACCCGGAACAGCGCCAGGCCGACCCAGAAGCCGGCCACCCCACCCGCCAGGTGCGCTCCCCGGGCCAGGTCCAGCGTGCCCGTCGGGTGGGCCAGGGCGTGGTGCAGCCCGGCGGCGGTGAACACCACGGACAGCAGCATCACGAACAGCGCGTACCCGTAGGACGTCAGCGCGATGACGTGCTGCCGCGACGCCGGTGCCCGCTCCAGCGCCCGCTCGGCCCGGTGGTCCTCCCCGGTGCCGAAGTACGCGGCATACAAGACGGCTGCCAGCGCCAGGCTGACCGCGGCGAAGACGACCTGGCCCGGTCCGATGGCGTCTGCACCAGCACTGAGCCCGACGCCGATGGCCAGGACCGACTCCCCCAGCACGATGAGCAGCATCAGCCCGTGTCGCTCCACGAAGTGCGCCGGCGCCACGCCGAACCCCGGTCCCTGCCCGCCGTCGAGGCGTCGCAGCGGGGTGAAGCCGGCCAGCCGCGAGACCACCACCTCGACCAGCACGGCGGCCACCCAGCATACGTAGAGGGCGCGCCCGCCCAGAGCCGCGCCGAGGACGACGAGGACCGCGGCGATGAGGTTCCAGCCGAGCAGCTGCACCACCATCCCTGCGGTGACCCGGGCGGCCTCGGTGAGGTACACGAACGCGTGAACGCCGACGACGACCAGGTAGCCGATGGCGAAGGTCCACCGGTCGGCGCCGGTGGCATGCGGGATCGCCAGCGCCGTCACGAAGTTCGCGGTCATCCCCAGCAACAGCAGGCCACGTCGGCGCGGGGTCACCGGCGGCGCCGCGTTGGTGAGCCAGGCGTAGCCGCCGTACATCCACCACAGCAGCACCAGCAGCAGCGTGGCCTGCCCGGCCCCGGCCCACCCGTCGACCTGCCCCAGCAGGGCGGTCAGCTGGGTGACGGTGAAGACGAAGACGAGGTCGAAGAACAGCTCCAGCGAGGTGACCTGTCCCGCGGCCGCGGTGGCCGGGCCTGCCGGGCGGCGCCGCAGCCATGCGGTGGCACTGGTCATCGGGCACCCCTCGCGCCGCACGTCGGAACCCGGACATCGTATGTCGCGCCGGTCACCCGGCCTTGCCATGCTGGCGGTCGTGGCCGACCCGGTGCTGACCCGCCTCGAGGACTACTACGACCTCGCTCCCCGGGTCATGGCGGACACCGAGCAGGTCGGGCCGTTCACGCTGTTCGTCGCCCGCAGCGGATGGCCCTACTACGCCCGGCCGCGGCTGGGCCTGGCCGGGCGTAGCAGCGAGGTGACCGCCGAACAGGTCGGCGCCGTCCTGTCCCGGCAGCGCGAGCTCGGCGTCCCCCGTGCAGTCGAGTGGGTGGACCAGACCACCCCCAGCCTGTATGCAGCGGCGGTGGCCGCCGGGATGCGGGTCGAGCGGTGCCCGCTGCTGGTCCTGGACCCGCCGGTCCGGCGGACCGACGCGGCGACCCAGGCCGGGCAGGAGGCGGACCCCGCCGCCGTCCGCCGGCTCTTCGCCGACGACCCGGACCTGGCGGCGGTCGTCGCGGCCGTCGGTGTCGCCTTCGACCACGCCGGGACAGCCACCGGCCCGGCATCGGTCGCCGAACGGGACGAGGCGCTGGGCCGCGGCGCTGGGCACGTCGACGCGACCCGCGCCGCCATCTCCGCCGGTGCGACGGTGCAGGTGGGGGTGTTCCTGCCCGGGGTCGGCGCCGTCGGGGGCGGGGCGCACAACCCGCGAGGGCAGGTGAGCGAGGTCGTCGGCGTCGGCGTGCTGCCGGCCTTCCGGCGCCGTGGGCTGGCTGCGGCGGTCACCGCCGACCTGGTCGACGACGCGCTGCGGCGCGGGGTGACCACCGTGTTCTGCTCGGCCGCGTCGCAGGAGGTGGCCCGGGTCTACCAGGGCATCGGGTTCCGTCCGGTCGGTACCGCCTGCGTCGCCGAGGCCGACTGAGCCACCGGGCCGTCAGCGCCGTCAGCGCCGTCCGCGCCGTCCGCGCCGTCAGCGCCCTCAGCGCCGTCGGCGCCGTCAGCTCCGTCAGCGCCGTCAGCGCCGTCAGGGCCGATCCCGCCACGGTGGCCGGGATCGGCCCGGCGCGCGCACTCGGCACGGGATTGTGGCGTTCCCCTGAGGCCGCGACCCGTTTCGGCTAGCGTCGGCGCGGCAGGGGATGCTGCGCTGAAGGGGTTACTTCATGGCTGTGCCGATTGTCCGTGCAATGACGGCTGTCCTGGCGACGCTCGGCGCGGCCGTGCCTGCAGCGGCGGCCGCACAGCCGGGAGTCGCCTCGCCCGTCCCGGCCGGTGGAACCCGTCCGGCCGCCGTGTCCGCGACCGCTGCGGGCCGCTGGGTCGGCCTGGCCTTTCCCTCCTCGGGCGAGGTTGCCTCGTCGGTGTCGGCATCCTGGGCGGTCGGCCAGGAGAGCTGGCACGTGGGCACCCGGTTGGTTCGCGATGGTGGCCTGGCACAGAGGACCAGCCGGAACCTGGTCGTGCGCTGTGCCGCGGACCGGTGCGCGCAGCTGAACCCGCCGGACGTCCTGCGCGGCCAGGGCACGAGCAACCAGCTGCTCTCGGTTGCCGGGACCTCGTCGCAGGACGTGTGGGTCGGCGGCGTGGCGCGTCGCGCCACCGGGCAGACAGAGCCCGTCCTCTACCACTGGGACGGCGGCAGCTGGAGCCGAAGGACGGTCCCGTACTCGTCCCAGGCGGCGGTCTACGGCCTGTCCGCCAAGGCGCCCGGCGACCTCGCCGTCCTCATCCGCACGCACCGACCCGCCACCGTGGAGGGATCCATCCCGATGCGGCTGCGGGGATCCTCGTGGACGCGCTTCCCGCTGAACGTGCAGGGGTGCGACAACACCCAGCGCGGGCACTTCTTCAGCCGACTGGTCCAGGAGCTGGACGTCACCGGCACGCGCCCGGTGGCCATCGGCGTCTGTGCCGACGCGCGTCTCCCGAACGTCGACGTCGGGTTCGCCGCTGTACGCCGCGGCACCGACTGGGTCGCCCTGCAGCCCGTTGCGGACCGTCGGTACCGGCGCTATCAGTCCGTCGCCTCCGCGGGAGGACACGGCTGGTTCGCCGTGGGTGGCCGGACGATGCTGCGGACCGACAGCGAGGGCACTACCAGGTCCGAGCTGCCGGCGGACGCCGACGACGTGGACGACCTGTCCGCCCAGGGCGGGTCTGTCTGGGCGGTCGGCCGCGCCAGCGGGCAGACCGCGGTCTGGACCTGGACCGGCTCGGCCTGGGTCCCCGTCCCGGCCCCGGACCACGGCTCCGACGGCCAGCGGCTGGTGGCGGTCCTGGCCGACGGACGGCCGGTCATCGTCGACACCGGCGGCCGGTTCCCCACCCTGCGCCGGTACGACGCAAGCGCCCAGCCGGCGCCATCTCCAGCGCGATCAGCGGCGCCCGTCGCCGAACGGGGGTCCGCCGCCGCAGCGCACTCCGGGGCGGCAGCGCTCCGCGGGGGCTGGCTCGTCCGCAGCACGCCGGTGCGGGTTGACCTGGGCCGGCTCACTGCCTCGTGGGCTGGTCGTGCTGAGTCGTGGCACGTGGGCATGCGGCAAACCTGGCGGTTCGGAGCGGTCCGGCACCTCCCCCTGGTCGTCCGCTGCCGGGCCGACGGATGCGACACCGAGAACGTGCCCCTTGGCGCGGTGGAGAACGCTCGCGTCGTTGCGGTGTCCGGCACCCGGCCGGACGACGTCTGGGTCGTCGGCGACTGGGGTTTCGAGCACCCGTACGCGGCGCACTGGGACGGCTCCGGCTGGACGGTCGGCGACCTCCCCCGAACGTCCGGCACCCCGAGGCTCGTCTCGCTAGACCCGGCTGGCCGGCCCTGGGTCGTCCCGGGCTTCTTGGACTACCGCTGGCCGGTGTGGACGGGCAACGCGTGGGACACCCAGCCCCGACCGAAGCTTCCCTGTGGCCAGTTCATCATCGAGTACTCCACGCTGGACGCGTCGGGGCCCTACCCGGTCCTCACGGGCAACTGCCCCCGCTTCCACGACTGGCCGTTCCTCGCCACCTACCGCGACGGTCATTGGCAGGTCCAGGACCTGGTCGGCGCAACGGGTGTCATCGGCGCTCGGTGGTTCGCCGGAGCGCTCTACGTCTGGTCGACCGACCTGTCGCGGTGGAACGTCCTGCGTGACGGCCGGCTCCGGCCGGTGCCTGCTCCACCGGGCATCGAGGGCGTCCAGTATGCGCAAGTGACCAGCTCCGCCACGCGTCTCTGGGCAGTGGACGGCATCGGCCGTCGGGCCTGGGTGCGGACCCCTGCCGAGGCCACCTGGCGGCCCGTGTCCATACCGGCAGAGTGCCCTGCCAGTTCCACCGCGGCGCTGGCGGACGGGCGGCTGGTCGTCCTGACCGCGCAGACAGCGGATGGGAGTCCCCAGCGGGTCTGCGAGCAGGCTCCCTGACGAGCGACCCCCGGCGGGGCGACGGGCCGGCGTCCGGTGCGTCCGTTCAGGGTCGGACCGGCTGGGCGCCCAGGATCGCCACGCACGCCGCCGCGGCCCGGGCCGCCAGCGCCGGCCCCCCGACGAGGAAGCCTGCCGCCAGGGCGTCCCCGGCGCCGGTGACGTCGAGGACCGGGCCGGGCACGGCGGCATACTCCCGCTCCACCCCGCTGGCGACAACGGCGAACCCGGCGGCCCCGCGTTTCACCACGGCGGTCCACGAGCCGGTGACCCGCAGCACGTCCCACTCCCCCTCGGTGCCGAAGACCAGCTGCGGCTCCAGGTCCTGCACGAGTGCGGCGAACAGGCCCGGGCCGAACGCCGCGACCATCGCCGCCGAGGTGAGGTCGAGGCTGACCCCGGCGCCGGCGGCGTGCGCCGCGCGGGCCGCGGCGAGCACCGGCCCGGGGTCGGCGGCGCGGAGCAGTAGGTAGCCGGACAGGTGCAGCCAGTCGGCGCCGGAAAGCCAGGCGGGGTCCGCCAGCGCCGGCCCGACCCAGGCCAGGTCCCCGGGGTCGGAGGCCATCGTCCGCACCCCGCCGGCGGTGAGCGAGAGCACCGCGCCGGACCGGTCGCCGACCCGGGGGGCGGCCAGCCGGACGCCACGGTCGGCCAGCTGGCGGTCCAGCAGGTCACCGACCGGATCCGTGCAGCGCGGTCCGAACAGCCGGGCCGCACCGCCGAGGTGGGCGACCCAAGCGGCGACATTCGCGGCCTGGCCGCCGGGACCCACGGTGACCGACGCCGGGACGTCGTCGTCGGGCACCAAGCCGGTCTGCGCGGTGACCAGGAGGTCGAGCATGACGTCGCCGGCGACACAGACCGTGACCGACATCGACCGCCTCCCTAGGCTCGTCTCGTGATCTTCGCCGACGAGGTGCGCACGGCGCTGGACCGGGGTGGCCCGGTCGTTGCGCTGGAGTCGACCATCATCAGCCACGGACTGCCCACCGGCGCCGCCCACCGGGTCGCCCGCGACATCGAGGGCGCCGTGCGAGCCGCCGGGGCGGTGCCCGCGACGATCGCCGTCCTGGAGGGCAAGGTTCACGTGGGCCTGGACGACGAGGCCCTGGACCGCGTGGCACGGGACCCGTCCGTGGTGAAGGCGTCCATCCGTGACCTGGGTGCCGTGGTCGCCGGCGGTGGCCACGGCGCGACCACGGTCGCCGCGACGGCGTTCCTCGCGCACCGCTACGGCATCCGGGTGTTCGCCACCGGCGGGCTCGGTGGGGTGCACCGGGGCGCGGCCGACAGCTTCGACGAGTCCGCCGACCTGTTGGCCCTGGCGTCCACCCCGATCGCGGTCGTGTGCGCCGGGGTGAAGTCGCTGCTGGACGTCGGTGCCACCCTGGAACGGCTGGAGACGCTCTCGGTCGGGCTGGTGGGGTACCGGACCGACCGGTTCCCGGGGTTCTACGTCCGCGACAGCGGCTACCCGGTGCCGTGGCAGGCGCAGACCCCGGCTGAGGTGGCCGCGTTGCTGCTGGCCCGGGAGGCTCTCGGCCTGCCGCAGGCACTTGTCGTCGCGAACCCGGTCCCGGCGGGTCAGCAGATGCCGGCGGACCTGCACGACGCGGTGCTGGCCCAGGCCCTGGCCGCCCTGGCCGGCGAGGCCGGGGCCGGCATCACCGGCAAGGAGGTCACCCCGTTCCTGCTCGCCTACTTCCACGAGCACACCCACGGGGTGAGCCTGCGCACGAACATCGACCTGGTCTGCGCCAACGCCGCCCTGGCCGGCCAGATCGCGGTCGAGCTGACCCGCTGAGGACCGAGCGACGCCCGACCTGCGCCCACCCCGACCGGACGCCCACCCGACCGAACGCCTCGAAAGGACCGTTCTGGGGGTGCGAGGGCCCGGAAACGGGCCTCACCGGGCGTTCGGTCGGGGTGCGTGTGTGGGGGTGGGTCGGTCAGGCGCTGGCCGGGGCCACCGCGTGGATGGCCCGGGCGATTCGCTGCTGCGACACCGGGTGAGCTGTGCCAAGGGTTTGCGCGAACAGGCTCACCCGCAGCTCCTCCACCATCCAGCGCAGCGCCGCGACGTCCTCCCCGGTCCGGCGCAGCGGCCGGAGCGAGGCAACCAGGGCGGCGACGTCCTGCTGCACGCGCTCCACGACGGCCTGCCGCTCCGCGTCCCGGCGCGGGTCGCTGGGCGCCTTCTCGCAGCGGGCGAGTATGCCGCGCAGGTACCGGTCCAGGTGCCGCAGCCGGTCGTACCCGGTCGCGGTCACGAAGCCGGCGGGCACAAGGCCACCAAGCTGGGCACGCATGTCCTGGCTCGCCGCCGCCATCGCCGGGGACAGCGCTGCCACCGCCAGCTCGGCCTGGCGGGCCCGGTCGAGCACCGGTTGGACCAGCTCGACCACCTCGACCACCCGGGCGGGGACGCCCTGCCGGACGGTGGCGAGCACCGCCTCGAACGACGCCTGGTCCGTGACCGGCGCGGTGCCCATCAGGGAGTCCACCGCGCAGCTCAGGCAGTCGTCGAGCAGTGCCGGCACGCTGCCGTGCGGGTTGTGCCCCAGCGCGAGCTTCTGGGTATTCGACAGCACGGCCAGAACCCGCTTCCACGGCGCGGCGGTATTCAGCAGCAGGAGCCGCCTGACCCCCAGCCTCGTTGCGGCGTCTCGCTCTTCAGCGGTGGGGAGGACCTCGATGTCGACTGAGTCACCGCGGTCGACAAGCGCCGGGTAGCCGACGACGTCCCGATCCCCTTGCCGGTGCTGGAAGTTCGCCGGAAGCTCACCGAAGTCCCAAGCCCGTATGCCGCGCCGCTCCACCCCCCGCGCGGCGCGGGAGACGGCGCGGCGGACCGTGGGCGCCAACCGGTCCTGCAGCGCGGTCAGGTTCTTCCCGGCCGCGAGAACACGTCCGCCGGAGTCCTCGACCGCGAAGGTGATCCGCAGGTGGTCCGGCACGCGTTCCCAGTCCCACTGGTCCGGGTCGACCACCACCCCGGTTCGCGCGCGCAGGGCCCGGGCGAGCTCGTCGGTGATGGTCCCGGCGGCGGGGCCGGTGGCAGCCAGTGCCGCCCGCGCCTGGTCCGGTATCGGGACGAGGCGAACCCGGATGGCCTTCGGCAACGACCTCACCAGCGCCACCGCGAGCTCCTGCCGCAGCCCGGGCACTTGCCAGTCGAAACCCTTGTCCTGCAGCCGGTTCAGCACCGCCACGGGGACGTGCACGGTCACGCCGTCCGCGGCGCTGCCCGGCTCGAACTGGTAGGAAACCGGCAGCTGCAGCCCGTCCTGCTCCCACGCCAGCGGGTAGTCCTGCGCTTGGACCAGCTCGGCGTCGCCGGCGACGAGCACGTCCGCGGTGAGGGTCAGCAGGTCCGGCTGCCCGCGGCGCGCCCGCTTCCACCACACGTCGAAGTTGGCACCGGACACGACCGTCTCGGGCAGGCGGCGGTCGTAGAACTCGACCAGTGTCTCCTCGTCGGCGAGGATGTCGCGGCGCCGGGCCCGGTGCTCGAGCTCGGACAAGTCCTGCAGCAGCGCGCGGTTGGCGTGGAAGAACTCGTGGTGGGTTTCCCAGTCGCCTTCCACCAGGGCATGCCGGATGAACAGGTCGCGCGAGGTCTGCGGGTCGATCCGGCCGTAGCCCACCTTGCGCCCGGCGACCAGTGGCACCCCGTACAGCGTGACCCGTTCCAACGCGACGGCCGAGGCGCGCTTGCGCTCCCAGTGCGGCTCGCTGTAGCTGCGCTTCACCAGGTGTTGCGCCGCCCGTTCCACCCACGCCGGGTCGGTGCGGGCGACGGTGCGCGCCCAGAGCCGGGTGGTCTCGATCAGCTCGGCGGCCATCACCCAGTCCGGCTGCTTGCGGGACAGTGCCGACCCCGGCGAGATCGCGAACCGGGCACCCCTGGCCCCCAGGTAGTCCCGCTTCGCCGGGTCCCTCAGCCCGACCTGGGACAGCAGGCCGACCAGCAGCGACTGGTGCACCGCCGTCGGCGTCGCCTCCCCGGACTGCTGGTGCAGCCCGGCCGACTTGGCCGCCCGACGGAGCTGGGCCACCAGGTCCTGCCACTCCCGTACCCGCAGGTAGTGCAGGTACTCGGCCTTGCACATCCGGCGGAACGCGCTGCCAGAAAGCTCGCTCTGCCGCTCCTTCAGATAGGCCCACAGGTTCAGCAGTGCGACGAAGTCGCTGTGCTCGTCGCGGAACCGGGCGTGGCTCTGGTCGGCCTGCGCCTGCTTGTCCGCCGGCCGCTCGCGGGGGTCCTGGATCGACAGTGCGGCCACGATGACGAGCACCTCGCGCAGCGCGCCGTTCGCGTGCGCCTCGACCAGCATCCGTGCCAGCCGCGGGTCAACCGGAAGCTGAGCCAGCTGCTTGCCGTATGCGGTGAGCCGCCCCCGCTCGATCGCCTGCAGCTCCTCCAGCACGCGCACCCCGTCGGTGATCTGCCGGGAGTCGGGGGGATCCAGGAACGGGAAGGCGGCTACGTCGCCCAGGCGCAACGAGGTCATCTGCAGGATGACCGAGGCGAGGTTGGTGCGCAGCACCTCCGGGTCGGTGAACACCGACCTGGCGTCGTGGTCTTCCTCGCTGTAGAGCCGGATGCACACCCCGTCGGCAAGCCGGCCGCACCGGCCGGCCCGCTGCCGGGCACTGGCCTGCGAGATGGGCTCGATCGGCAGCCGCTGCACCTTGGTGCGCTGGGAGTAGCGAGAGATACGAGCGGTTCCCGCGTCCACGACATACCGGATGCCGGGTACGGTGAGCGAGGTCTCGGCGACGTTCGTCGCGAGCACCACCCGGCGCCCGCCGTGGCGGGCGAAGACCCGGTGCTGCTCGGCCGCGGACAGGCGGGCGTAGAGCGGCAGGATCTCGGTGCCCGGCAACGACATCGCGGCCAGCGCATCGGCGGTGTCGCGTATCTCCCGTTCGCCCGATAGGAAAACAAGGATGTCGGTACCGCCTGTGTCGTAGACCTGCTCGGTCCACAGCTCCTCTACCGCCTCGCAGACACCGGTCACCTGGTCGATGTCGACGAGCTGGTCACCGGCGTCGCGGACCAGCGGCCGGTACCGCACCTGCACCGGGTAGGTCCGCCCGGACACCTCGATCACCGGCGCCGGCCGCCCGGCTGCGTCGACGAAGTGCTCGGCGAACCGCCGCGGGTCGATCGTCGCGGAGGTGATGACGACCCGAAGGTCCGGGCGCCGGGGCAGCAGCTGCTTGAGGTAGCCGAGGACGAAGTCGATGTTGAGGCTGCGCTCGTGCGCCTCGTCGACGATGAGGGTGTCGTAGCGCCGTAGGTCGCGGTCGCGCTGCAGCTCGGCCAGCAGGATCCCGTCGGTCATCACCTTGACCCGGGTGGCGGCCCCGGCGCGCTCGGTGAACCGGACCTGGTAGCCGACCAGGTCGCCCAGCTCGCTGCCCAGCTCCTCGGCGACCCGCTCGGCGACCGACCGGGCAGCGATGCGCCGCGGCTGGGTGTGCCCGATCATCGCATTCTGGCCCCGGCCCAGCTCCAGGCAGATCTTCGGCAGCTGGGTGGTCTTCCCGGATCCGGTCTCCCCTGCCACGACCACCACCTGGTGGTCGCGGATGGCGGCGGCGATGTCGTCCTTGCGGGCGACGACCGGCAGGTCCGGCGGGTAGGCGATCACCGGCACGGCCACCGGCCCAGCCTAGGCCGCGTTACGACCGACGGGTGCGCTACTACGGACGATAGTAGAGTGGCCGGCGTGACGACCACCGACGCCGCCCTCGAGCCCATCACCAGCGACGAGATCGCCGCCATCGATGCGTGGTGGCGGGCCAACAACTACCTGACGATCGGCCAGATCTACCTGCAGGACAACTCGCTGCTGCGCCGACCGCTGGAGAGCCGCGACATCAAGCCCCGCCTGCTGGGGCACTGGGGCACCAGCCCCGGGCTGTCCTTCGTCTACGCCCACGTCTCCCGGTTGATCCGGCGTACCGGGCAGCAGGTCATCTACCTGACCGGACCGGGCCACGGCGGGCCGGCCCTGGTCGCGGCGGGCTACCTGGAAGGCACCTACACCGAGATCTACCCCCAGGTCACCGCCGACGAGGCCGGGATGACGCAGCTGTTCCGGCAATTCTCCGCGCCGGGCGGTATCCCCAGCCACGTGTCGGTGACCACGCCCGGATCCATCCACGAGGGAGGCGAGCTCGGTTACGTCCTCGTCCACGCCTTTGGCGCGGTCATGGACAACCCGGACCTGCTGGCGCTGGCCGTGGTCGGCGACGGTGAGGCGGAGACCGGGCCGTTGGAGGGCTCCTGGAAGGGCATCTCCTTCCTCAACCCGGCCCGCGACGGCGCCGTCCTGCCGGTGCTGCACCTCAACGGCGCGAAGATCGCCGGTCCCACCGTGCTGGCGCGCAAAGACCCCGCCGAGGTGCGCGCCCTGCTGGAAGGGCACGGGTACGACGTGCTCGAGGTGACCGGCGACGACATACCGGGCATGCACGAACGGTTCGCGCAGACCCTCGACACCGCCTACGGACGGATCCGGGCCATCCAGAAGGCTGCTCGCGATGGCGGCTGGGACGGCACCCGGCCGCGCTGGCCGCTCATCGTGCTGCGCACCCCGAAGGGGTGGACCGGCCCGGAGCAGGTCGACGGGGTCAAGGTCACCGGCAGCTGGCGGTCCCACCAGGTGCCGCTGTCCGGGGTCAAGGGCAGCCCGGAGCACCTGCAGGTGCTGCACTCCTGGCTGGCGTCCTACCGGCCGGAGGAACTGTTCGACGCCGACGGCGCTCCGGTGGACTTGATCCGGTCAGCCAACCCGGTCGGCGACCTGCGAATGAGTGCCACCCCGCACGCGAACGGCGGCCTGCTGACCACGGAGCTGGACCTGCCCGACTTCCGCGACTACGCCCTGGATGTGCCGCAGCCGGCGACCGTGCGGGCCGAGTCCACCCGCGCGCTCGGCGAGCTGATGCGCGACCTCTACGTCCGCAACCCGCACAGCTTCCGGCTGTTCTGCCCGGACGAGACGAACAGCAACCGCCTCGGCGCGGTCTTCGAGGTGTCCGACCGGATGCTGGCCGAGAGGGTCGATGCCGAGGACGCCAAGCTGTCCCACGACGGGCGGGTGATGGAGGTGCTGTCCGAGCACAGCTGCCACGGCTGGCTGGAGGGGTACACGCTCACCGGACGGCACGGGTTGTTCGCCACCTACGAGGCGTTCGCCATGGTGAGCGCCTCGATGACCGTGCAGCACAGCAAGTGGCTGCAGGAGGCGAACCGGCTGCCCTGGCGGGCCAAGGTGCCCAGCCTGAACATCCTGCTGACCTCGACCGCGTGGCGCAACGACCACAACGGCTTCTCCCACCAGGGACCGGGCCTGATCCAGACGGTGCTGAACGCGCGCGGCGAGGTGGCCCGCATCTACCTGCCGCCAGACGCGAACAGCCTGCTGTCCGTTGCCGACCACTGCTTCCGGTCGCGCAACTACGTCAACCTCATCGTCATCGACAAGCAGCCCCAGCCGCAGTGGCTGCCTATGGACGCCGCAGTCGAGCACTGCACCCGCGGCGCCGGCATCTGGGACTGGGCCGGCACCGACGAAGGGTCGACCGACCCGGACATCGTGCTGGGCTGCGCCGGCGACGTGGTCACCATGGAGACGGTGGCCGCGGCTCAGATCCTGCGGGATCGGTTGCCTCAGCTGCGAGTCCGGGTGGTCAACGTGGTCGACCTGATGACGCTGCCGATCCGGCGGCTGCACCCGCACGGGATGGACGCCGTTCGGTTCGCCGAGCTGTTCACCGACAGCGTGGACGTGGTGTTCGCCTTCCACGGCTACCACGGCGCCATCCACCAGCTCGTCCACGGGCGGCCAGGCACTGACCGGTTCCACGTGCGCGGGTTCAGCGAGCAGGGCACCACGACCACGCCGTTCGACATGGTGGTACGCAACGAGGTGTCCCGCTACCACCTGGTGATGGACGCGATCAACAACAGCCGCAGGCTGGTTCGCGGCGCGAGCGAGCTGAAGGCCTGGTGCGAGCGCCAGCTCGAACGGCACGCGGACTACATCGTCGAGCACCTGGAGGACATGCCGGAGGTGCGGGACTGGCACATCACCGGCGAGCAGCTCAAGGCCTGAGGGTCACCGCAGCAACGGGATGCGCTCGAGCCGGGTAAGCTTGAAGTTCTGGTTGCCCGACGCGGGCGCCTCGTTGCCGTTGTCCTGACAGACGAACACCCCCTGTGGGTATGCCGAGCCGAGGTCGCCGGCCGAGTCGAAGGTCCGGCCGCCGATGGACGGCAAGCAGGATCCGCTGGCGCATGTCAGGCCCCCTTAGCAGCGGTGAACCCCTGCTCCAGGTCGGCTCGGATGTCGTCGATGTGCTCGATCCCCACGGCCAGGCGGACCAGGCCGGGAGTGACGCCGGCCGCGAACTGGTCGGCCTCGGACAGCTGCGAGTGCGTGGTCGACGCCGGGTGGATGACCAGGGACCTCACGTCACCGATGTTGGCGACGTGAGAGTGCAGGCTCAGCGCGTCGACGAACCGCCGGCCGGCCTCGACCCCGCCCGTGATCTCGAACGCCAGCACCGCGCCCGCACCGCGCGGGGCGTACTTGTCCGCCAGCGCCTTCCACGGGCTGGACGGCAGGGACGCCCAGGCCACCGACTCCACCTCGTCGCGGCCCTCCAGCCACTCGGCGACGGCGCGGGCGTTGTCGACGTGCCGCTCCATGCGCAGGGACAGCGTCTCGATGCCCTGGCTGACCAGGAACGCGTTGAACGGTGAGATGGCCGGACCCAGGTCGCGCAGCAGCTGAACCCTGGCCTTGAGGATGTAGGCGAGGTTCGCCCCCAGCGGCGAGCCGACGCCGAGGTCGCGGGCGTAGACCAGGCCGTGGTAGCTCTCGTCCGGGCTGTTGAAGCCGGGGAAGCGGGCCGGGTCGGCGGCATAGTCGAACGTCCCGCCATCCACGATGACCCCGCCGATCGAGGTGCCGTGACCGCCCAGGTACTTGGTCGCCGAATGCACGACGATGTCCGCACCCCACTCCAGCGGCCGGGTGAGGTACGGGGTCGCCACCGTGTTGTCGACGATGAGCGGCACGCCGGCCTCGTGGGCCACCACGGAGACGCCCTCGATGTCGAGGACGTCCTGCTTGGGGTTGCTGATCGTCTCCGCGAAGAACCCCTTCGTGTTCGGCCGCACCGCCGCCCGCCACGAGTCCAGGTCGTCGGGGTTCTCGACGAAGGTGGTCTCCACCCCGAGCTTGGGCAGGCTGTACTTCAGCAGGTTCTGCGTCCCGCCGTACAGGCGCGGGCTGGACACCACGTGGTCGCCGTTCTCGGCGACGTTGAGGATGGCCAGGGTCTCGGCCGCCTGGCCGGAGGACACGAGCAACGCGGCGACGCCGCCCTCCAGCGAGGCCACCCGCTGTTCGACCGCGTCCTGGGTCGGGTTCATGATCCGGGTGTAGATGTTGCCGAACTCTTTCAGCGCGAACAGGTTCGACGCGTGGTCGGTGTCCCGGAAGGCATACGAGGTCGTCTGGTAGATGGGAAGCGCCCGCGCGCCGGTGGCGGGGTCGGGCGCTTGCCCGGCGTGGATCTGGCGGGTCTCGAAGGACCAGCTGGGGCTGGCGGTCATGGTGGGGCGCCTTTCGTTGCAGTGGCGGTTGTCGGTCGGCCACGGGTGACGTGCCGCCCGCGCGTGCGGCATACCAGCCGGCATGCCGCTTGGTCTCACGCGGGGAACCCACCTCGGCGGGGGATGGGCGACCAACGAGAGGCTCCGCCCCCCTACGGAACGCACGCTATCTGATGCCGAGGCTCCACAGCACCACATCGTGAACATGCCGTGCCTTTTCGACGCCACGCATCTCGATCTCGTAGATGTGGGTGCCGACCACGATCGCCACGGTCCCGCTGGAGAAGAACGCCCCCGCCAGGGATGCGTTGGTGATGATGGAGACCGCCGAGATGCGGGAGTACGGGATGCTGGTCAGGGCGACCCGCTTCCCGACGAAGGACTTGTCTTGCAGGATCACCCGGTGGCTGGTCAGGCCGATGAAGCCGGTGCCCTGGCCGGTCCCGTCGTAGCACGCGACCACGGACTCCCCCTCCAGCAGCGCCTCCTCGATCTTGGCCAGCTGGTCTCGCCGGTCGTAGGGAACCTCGGCGGGTCTGTCGGTCACGGGCGCCCCATCCTTGACTGCCGGCACTGCGCTACCGCTCATCAGAACAGGCGCGCGGCCTCCAGGTCCAGCAGCCACTGCTTGCGCGGCAGGCCGCCGGCGAAGCCGGTGAGTGTGCCGTTGGCGCCGATGACCCGATGGCAGGGCACCAGGACCGGGAGCGGATTGCTGCCGTTGGCCCGCCCAACCGCCCGGGAGGTGGTGGCCGGGTTCAGCCCGAGGCGGCTGGCTACCTGGCCGTAGGTCGCGGTCTGCCCGTACGGGATGGCGCGCAGGGCCTGCCAGACCCTCCGCTGGAACTCGGTGCCCCGCGGTGCGAGCGGCAGGTCGAACTCGCGCCTCTGCCCGGCGAAGTACTCCTGCAGCTGTGCTGCGGCGGCGCACAGCACCGGTTGGTCGTCGTCGCGCCGCCCCGTTGCGGGACCGTGCGGCTCGAACTCGACGGCTATGACGGCCCGGCCGTCGGTGCTGACCCGCAGCGCGCCGACCGGGCTGGTGACGGTGGTCCAGCTGGTGCTCATGGTGCTTCCTTCCTCGTCGCGGCCGGCAGCATCGACCACAGGTGCATGAGCGCATAGGAACGCCACGGACGCCAGCGGGCCGGGATGCCCGGATCGTCCGGGTCCGCCCCGAGCGTGGTGAGCGCGCGCCGCACCCCCAGGTCGCTCGGCAGGTACGCGTCCGGGTCGCCGAGCGCACGCAGCAGGATGTGGTCCGCGGTCCACGCCCCGATCCCCGGCACGGCGAGCAGTGCGGCACGCACCTCACCCCGCTCAGCACTTCGGTCCAGCCGCACCTGCCCGGCCGCGATGGCCGCGCACAGCGCCACCAGGGCGGAGGCGCGCCGACGCGGCATCGGCAGGGTGGCCGGGTCGACCGCGGCCAGGGTGGCCGCGTCCGGAAACGTCGAGGCCGGTATGCCGCGGGGCTGGCACGCGTCCGCCTGCTCGGGGTCCGCCGGCTCCGGGTGCGCCGGTCTCGGCTCCCCCGGTTCGGGGTGCCCTGCGACGTTCGCGGCGAGCGGCGAGCCGTGGTCGCGGACCAACCGGGCCAGCAGGGCCCGGCAGGCGGCGACCGAGACACCCTGGCCCACCACGGTCCGCACCGCCATCTCGGCCCCGTCGACGGCGCCCGGGACCCGCAGACCCGGCCGCGCCCGCACCAGCCGTCGCAGGACGGGATCCCTGCCGAGGTCCTCGACGACCGCCACGGGGTCGGCGTCCAGGTCCAGCAGCCGCCGGCTGCGCTCGACCGCGGCACCGAGGTCGCGCAGGTCCAGCCCGTGCAGCTCGCAGACCACCGCGTCCGGTCCGGGCGTCAGCACCACCTGCGCCGGCCCGTGCGGCAGCGCCAGGACCCGGCCGTAGCTGCCGGCACGCACCCACTCCAGGCCGGGCACCGCGCCGGCGGCGAGGAAACCGAGGGTGAAGTCGGCGTCGTAGGGCGGCCGGGATGCCAGCCGGATACGCAACGGTCCGGGAGCCACCGCTGCCGGGCGCGACCCGCGCAGCTGGGTCGGCGAGCGGTCGAAGACCTCGGTCACGGTGGCGTTGAACTGCCGGATGCTGCCGAACCCGGCGGCGAAGGCAATGTCGGTGAACGGCATACCGGTGGTTTGGATGAGGATCCGCGCAGTCTGCGCGCGGCGCGACCGGGCCAGAGCGAGCGGGCCGGCCCCGAGCTCCTGGGTGAGCACCCGACCCAGGTGTCGCGGGGTGTAGCCGAGCCGGCGGGCCAGCCCGGGGACGCCCTCCCGCTCCACCACGCCGTCGTTGACCAGCCGCATCGCCCGCCCGGCGACATCGGCGCGGACGTCCCAGTCCGGCGAGCCCGCAGTGGCGTCCGGGGCGCAGCGGCGGCAGGCCCGGTAGCCGGCCTGCTGGGCGGCTGCGGCCGAGGGGTAGAAGCTGACGTTGCCGGGCTTCGGCGTGACGGCCGGGCAGCTGGGCCGGCAGTAGATGCCGGTGGTGCGGACCGCGGTGAAGAACTGCCCGTCGAACCGGGGATCGCGGCTGCGCACCGCGCGGTAGCGGCGGTCCTCCGTCCCGGTGGTCATGGGGCCATCCTCGCTGAGCCCGCCGACATCCTGCTGGCGGAAATCAGACATCCACGTGCGCCGTGGTTCTGCGCCAGACTCTCGACGTATGAACCAGTCGCCAGCGGCTTCCCCGGCCGAGCAGCTTCGGTCCTCGGCTCGCGGGTGGCACGGGGTGCAGCTTGGCGTGCTCGGCTTCATCGGGCTGTGCGGAGTGCTGAAGGGAGCAGGCGGCGCCGACATGCCTGGCTGGCTGGAACTGCTGGCCGGCGTGCTGGTGCTCGTTTCGCTCGCCTTGGCTTGCGTGGCCACCGCGCTGGTCGCCGCAGTAGCGTGGCCGGTTCGCGTGCTCGACGAGGCCCGGGTGGATCCGGCGCAGCGGCGGCTCCGGTTCGGCATCGGCCTCACTTACGTTGCGGTGGTGGTCCTGGCGTTGGCGGCCACGTCGTCCTGGTGGCCGCACCAGGCCCGCCCGTCGCTGGTGCAGGTCAGCACGCAGGGCGGCACCTTCTGCGGTGAGCTGTCCGCCAGCAGCGAGGACGGCGCCGTCACTCTCCGGATCGGCGGGCAGGCAGTTGCGCTGGCCACCAGCCAGATCCGGGGATTGCAGCCGGTCCAGAGCTGCTGAGCCGGGGAGGTCAGCGGGGAGGGAGCGCGGCGGCCAGCCGCGCGGCATACCGGCTGGCCTCGGAATCGTCGGCGTACCTGGTCCGGGGCCAGAAGAAGCCCCGCAGGCCGTCCCCCTTGGTCCGGGGGACGACGTGGACATGCAGGTGCCGGACGCTCTGGCTGACCACGTTGTTCATCGCGACGAAGCTGCCCTGGGCGCCCAGCCCGTGGACAACCGCTGCTGCCAGCCTTTTCGCGGCACCCACAAGCGGAGCCATGAGCGGGTCCGGCAGGTCCAGCAGCGTGTCGACGTGAACCCGCGGGACGAGCAGCAGGTGCCCCTTGAAGACCGGCCGGGTGTCCAGGAAGGCGACCAGCTCCGGCTCGTCCAGCACCACGTGCGCGGGAACCTGCCCGGCGCCGATCTGACAGAACAGGCAGGCCACCTGGCCGACCCTAGCCGCGGCGCACACGGACCGGCGGGCCCGCTACCGGGGTGGCGGAGGGTCTACCAGCGCGGACGGGTAGACCTCCGCGTATGCCGGCCAGTCACCGGCCGCGGTCCGGACGCCTCGCGCGGCCAGGATGGCGTGTCCGACAGCCCGGGTGACGCAGTCGGCGGCGGCGGAGAGCAGCTCGTCGACCTCGGCCAGCCCAGGCGCCGGACGTTCGCACGTCGCCAACGCGAAGAGGGTGTCGCCGTCGGTCATCGCGTGCACCGGTCGGATGGCCCGCGCGAGCCCGTCGTGGCCGACCCCCGCCACTTTGGCGCACTGGGCCTTGGTGAGGGTGGCGTCGGTCGCCAGCACCCCGATCGTGGTGGCCCGGGCAAGCGCAGGTGGCGGCCTGCGGTGCCGGTCCGCCACCGCTTGGCCGCGTCGAAGGTCGGCGGCCGTGGGGGTGCGCCAGGGCGGGAACTCGCCGGGCAGGCCGAACCGGCGGGCGTAGAGCTCCCCGGTGGCGGGGTCGACCGGATGCCCACGGCTGTTGACGGCGACCAGCGCGGCGATGGTGGCCCCGCCGGGCAGGACGGCGCTGGCACTTCCGACGCCGCCCTTGAGCCCGCCGGCCACGGCGCCCGTTGCGGCGCCCACGCCTCCGGCGCCAACCGCCGAGGAGGCGGCGTCACAGGCGGCGGCGCCCTCCTGCGGTCCCGGCCGTGCCCGGGGCGACCCGCCGCGGCCGAGATCGAACAGCACCGCGGCCGGGACGATCGGCACGACCATGCCCCCACCGACCGGGAAGCCGCGGCCGGCCTGTTCGAGGTGGAGCATCACCCCGTCGACCGCCGCCAGGCCGAACGCGCTACCGCCGGTCAGTACGACGGCGTGCACCCGCTCCACCAGGTTGCGCGGGTCGAGCAGGTCCGTCTCCCGGGTGCCCGGACCACCGCCGCGGACGTCGACCCCGCCGACCGCCCCCTCCGGTGGGGCCAGGACCACCGTCGTGCCGGTGAGCCAGCCGTCGCCAACGCGGGTGCAGTGACCGACCTCGATCCCCGGGACGTCGGTGATGGCGTTCCCCCGCCCCGGCCGCAGCTCCAGCCCGGGCGTCATTCGGCAAACGTAGCCTCCCGCGCCGGTGCTGGCGCGGCCTCAGCTGGCGCGGGACGCGGGCAGGGGCGCGTCTGGCAACCGCTCGATCCCGTCCCGGGTCACGACGTGCACGCCCAGCAGCCGGACGGGCACCGGCCCCTCTCGGCAGGCGTCGATGGCGGCCTGGTGCCAGGCCCGGTCGTCGTCGGTGGGGCGCAGCCCGGACGGCCTGGTGACTGCCACGATCAGCGACCCCCCGGACTGCATCTGCGCCAGCAGCGCCACGAACGGCTCGAGGATCTCCCGGTGCGTCGCGTCGTGCCGTGCCAGGTCGACGTCGTCCACCACGCACGGCTGGGCGAGCCGGTCGTCGCTGCGACAGAGCAGCAGCACCAAGCTGCCACGTTGCCGAACGGCGTCGCTCACGACGAGGTCGAGGACATCGGCGACCAGGGTGGGGTCGGTCAGGGGCCGGTGCGGCCAGTCGGCCGGCAGGTCAAGGAAGCTCATGGGTCCATCGTGGCCGGATGCTCGGCCCTCCCCCAGTTGTCCACAGGGGAGTTTGTGGGCCTCGGACAGTTGGCCGTTCCCAACGCGCACCTCGACGCGCCTGACGACTTCCGGGGATCGCGAACTGTTGCGCGGCGGCCCGGGTGACCGGGCTCCGTCTTTACCTTTTGGGCTAGTCCATTCGGGCGGTTTGCGGTCTATTGCCGCCGATTTACCACTTCTTGACCCGAAACAGAGGACATGCTGACGTTCATGAGCGAAGGCGTGGCGCGCGAGCTGGTCCAGTCCCTGATCGACTCCCTGGTCGATCCCACGACCGAGTCCCTGGTCCTCGTGCCGGCCGAGCGACCCGCCTGCCTGCACGTCTACGCTGGCGAGCATGCCGGTAAGCGCGGCTGGACCGCATCGCTGGACTGCCGCCGGATGATGAGCCACCTGCTGCGGGCCATCGTCGCCAACTCCGGCGACGGGCGGTGCGCGGTCTCCTGGCGGGCGCACAACGTGGACCGGGTCACCATCAGCACCTCCTCCCCTGCGCTGATGCGCCGAGTCCTGGACGTGGTCATCGCCGACCACCGGCGCACCTGCCCGGATGCCCGGCTGGCCGCTATCGTGCTCGGCTCGGACGGGTGCGCCCCGCGGCGCATCGACGTCGTGCGTCCCCCGGCCCGGCGGGCGAGCACCGCGCCAAGGCGGCCCGCCCTGGCACTTGTCAGCTCCCACTCCCCCGCCTAACCCGGCTCAGGCCACCGGCGCGCCCCGTGCCGCGGTGACCTCCTCGGCGAGCTCGACGTAGCGGCAGAGCGCATTGACCTTCCGCAGCTGCTCGGGCGTGTGGACCTCCGCGTCGAGCAACTGCGGGCTGCCGACCAGCACCGTCAGCGCTCGGGCGCGGGACACCGCGACGTTGAGCCGGTGCAGGTCGAACAGGAAGTCCACCCCGCGTGGCGCGTCAGCCGCCGTCGAGCTGGCGGTCGAGTAGACGACCACCGGCGCCTCCCGGCCCTGGAACTTGTCCACGGTGCCCGCCTGCACCCCCTCCGGCAGCACCTCGCGCAGGCACGCGACCTGACGGTTGTAGGGGGTGACCACCAGCACGTCGGCGGGCCGCAGCGGCCTTTCGACACCGTCGGCGTCAGTCCACCGGCCGCCGTCGAGCAGGTCCTCCACCAGTGCCCGCACCGTCTCGGCTTCCTCGGCGCTGGCCGAGCTGTTGCTGGCGTGGCCGACCGGCACCCACCGCAGCCCGGACCCCTGCAGCACGCCCGGGGCGTCGACGCGCTGGCGTAGCCGTCCCGGGCCGGCCTGGAGCCGGCCGTCGTAGGAGGTGGCCGAGACGAAGTCGGCGATGCTCGGGTGCATGCGCCAGGTTGTGTCGAGGAAGACCCCCCTGTCCGCGGGGATCGTGTCGTGGTCGCCGATGAGGTGCTGCAGCGCGGAGACGCCCGCGCCGTGCGGGTGCACGGCCTGGGTGGGTGACATCAGCTGTTGCGGGTCCCCCAGCAGCACCAGCGACGCTGCCGCCGTCGAGACCGCCACCGCATTGGCTAGGGAGAACTGCCCCGCCTCGTCGATGACCAGCACGTCGACCAGGCCACGCACGTCCTCCCGCGACCACAGCCAGGCCGAGCCGCCGACCAGGTTCACAGCCCGTGACCGCAGCGCCGCGACGACCGGCTCGTTGGCGGCCACGGAGAGGACCGGGTCGGTGCCGCTGAACTCCTCGGCGTCGCACTTCTGCACCGCCGGCCGGTCGACGGTCTGCAGCAGGTTCGTCACGACAGCGTGCGACTGGGCGGTTACCCCGACGGTCAGCCCGGCGTCGAGGAGCCCGCGGACCAGCTCGGCGGCCACGGTGGTCTTGCCCGAGCCGGGCGGTCCCTGCACGGCGAGAACAGCAGCGTCGAGTCGCGCACCCGCGCGCAACACGACCTGCCTGGGGGTCTCCCCCGGGCGCGCGGACAGCTGCCTCGGCACCCGGCGATCCAGCAGCCGGCGGCCCAAGGTGTCCCGTCCGGCGAGCAGCTCGTTCGCGACGTGGGCGATAGCCCGGCGTAGCACATCGCTGTTCGGTGGGCCCTGCGGCTGCAACCCCCGGACCACCAGCGGGTCGCGGCCGTTGCCGACGGACACGTCCACGAAACCGCCGGCCGGGTCGTAACGCACCAGCTTGCCGACCGGCCTCCTGCTGTCCACGTCGACGAGGTACCTGCGTGCCGGAAACTTGCAGTCCTGCGGCGGGAACGGGTAGCGCCACACCGTCGACCGGCCCGACGTGCCCACCCGCTGCGGCCGGCCGACCCGCCCAGCGGCGTTCGGGTGGGCGACCAGCTGGTCGTCGTCCAGCTGCTGGAAGCCGAAGAACTCCCACCAGGCCGGGCGCTCCTCACGTCGATGCCAGCCGACCAGCCCGGCCAGCAGCGGCTCGCCCGCGTCGGCCAGCCGGTCGGCCAGAACCAGCTCGGCCGCCTCGACCTCGGTGGCCGGCGCGCCCCGCTCGTCCACGCCTGGGCTGAACCGGTCGTGCGGCCCGTAGCAGTGCTCCAGTTCGGCCCGGCGCTCCTCCAGCCAGGAGTGCAGGTCGTGGGTCGAGCGGACGTCGTCGCGGTTGTACTCCTCGATCCGGCGCAGGACCGCGGCGTCGCCGTCGACAAGGAAACGTTCGTACTCGACCACACTGGTCATCGCATCCGCCACGCTGCCATCGGTGACGGCGCGCGCCCCGCCCCAGTAGAAGTCCTCCAGCTTCTTGATCGAGTACGACGGCTTGGAGATCCGCACGCCCTGGCGCACCACGGCATACAGGTCCACGAACAGCTCCGCGCGAAGCATCGCGTCGAGCTCCGCCTCACGGGTGCCGTGGCGCCCGGTCAGCCGCTTCAGCGCGGAGAGCTCGTAGGGCGCGTAGTGGTAGACGTGCAGGCCCGGGCAGGCGCGCCAGCGCGCGGTGAGCTCGTCGACCAGCCGCTCGGTGAGCACCCGCTCCTCCGCGTCGGTGTGCGCCCACCAGGAGGTGTACCGGCTGTGCCGGTCCCACAGCCCGGCGAGGTACTCCCGGCCCGCCGGCCCGGCGAACGGGTCGCCCTCGAAGTCCAGGTAGAGGTCACCGGGGCTCGGCGCCGGCAGCCGCAGCAGCCCATGACCGACCACCGGCTCCGCCAGCTCGTAGGCGGGGTGACCGGTCGAGCGCTCCCGCGCCTGCAGCCGCGCCTGCTGCGTCAGCCGGTCCCTGGCCGGCCGCGCGATGCCGGTGAGCTCGTCGGGGTTGGCCGCGGCCAGCTGGGCCACCGTGGTGATCCCCTGCTCGCGCAGGGTAAGCCGGTGCCGCGCGGGCATCCCGGCCACCAAGGACAGGTCGTCGGCCCGCTCCCACCCGGTGCGGCAGAGCTGCTCCCAGCGACACTGCCCGCACTGCCGGACCGGCGCCGACTCGGTCGGCGTCGCCTGCTCGACCGCGGCCATGAGCCTGCTCCGCGCCCGGCGGGCGTAGGAGGCCACGTCCTCCAGCCGCCAACCGTGCTCCCGGCCGTCGCCGGTCACCACGGTGAGGACCTGGACCGGCGCCCCCTGCACCTGAGCCAGCCGCTCGGCATACGTTGCCATCTGAAGCAGGGCCGGGACCTTCAGCCGGCGGGCGAGCTTGGTGTCCGCGATGTCGTAGGACCACCCACCCAGGGCGCTCGGCCGCTCCCGGCGCAGCAGGAAGTCGGCCTGGCCGCCCCACTGCCCGTCATACAGCGTGGCCTGGTAGACCACCTGCACCCCGCGCCGCATCGCCGCCAGCGTCTCGGACTCGGCCGCCCGACGCCCCGCGTCGTCGAACCGGGTCGCGATCTCGGCGACCTCCAGGCCAGCTTCCCGCAGGCCGGCCAGGTAACCCGCCTCGTGCTCCAGGCCCTTGCGGAACACCAGCTGCAACGCGTCGTCGGGCCCGCTCGCGCCCTCGGCCCGGCCAGCCCGGGCCGCGGCCAGGTCAAGGGTGGTGATGTGCGGGCACGCGAGGTGCTTGGTCAGGTCCGTGGGGCTGAACACCACACGTCCGTGGATCTGCTGCACTGGTCCTCCTGGGTCGGCCCAAGTCTGGACGAGCCCACCGACAGACCCGGCCAGTCGTCCACAGGGGCACCGCGCTGGTACAACAAGGCGGTGAGCGAGGCGGCGATCGAGGCGCAGAGTGGCTGGTTCTCCCGCGCGGAGCTGGAAGACGTGCGAGACCGGCTGCCCATCCTGTATGTGGACGCGGTGCCGGTCCGGGTGGACGGCGCCGGGACGGTGACCGAGGTCGGCCTACTCCTGCGGGCCACCGGAGAGGGGGCGATCACCCGGGCGTTGGTGTCCGGCAGGGTGCTGTACCACGAGCGGTTGCGGGACGCGCTGATCCGGCACATCGAGAAGGATCTCGGACCGCTGGCGCTGCCCCTCATCCCGGTGTCGCCGCAGCCGTTCATGGTCGCCGAGTACTTCCCCACCCCGGGAGTGACCCCGTTCCACGACCCGCGGCAGCACGCGGTGTCGCTGGCCTACGTCATACCAGTCACCGGGGACTGCGCACCGCAGCAGGACGCGCTCCAGCTGACCTGGTTCAGCCCACTGCAGGCAGCCAGCCAACACGTGCTAGCTGAGATGACCGGCGGCCAGGACGTACTCCTGCGGCAAGCCCTGGCACACTGCGGCCTGGTCCCCTAGGCCAGCGCGGCCGGCCAACCCGTGGCCCGGCGTCGGTCCCCGCGGGCCGGCGCCGGCCACCAGCTCGCCCGGGAGTCGCCCCGGAGTCTCCCGGAGTCTCCCGGGATCGCGCGGGATCGCACAGGAGTCGCCCAGGATCGCCGCCTTAGGCGAGGGCGGCCGCCACCGCGGCACGTGCCACCTGGTCGTCCTGGTCCGGGCTGCCGCCGCCGACGCCGACGGCACCGATCACGTTGCCGTCCACGACCACGGGCACGCCGCCACCCAGCAGGGAGAACCCGGCGGTCGTGAAGGAGGCGATGGCCGCCGGCGCCGTCACCCGTGCCGCCAAGTCGGCTGTCGAGGACTTGAACGCCGCCGCCGTCCGGGCCTTCACGGGGACCAGCACCGTAGAGGCGGTGCCGTTGCCGTCCATCCGGGCCGACGCCTTCTCGTCGCCGCACGAATCCACGACCACGACGAACATCGGTGGCAGGGAGTTGCGACGCACGTAGCCCACCGCCTTCTTGGTGATCAGGTCGGCCAGGGCCAGGGTGATCGTCGGCATCGGCGTAGCCTTGCGCACGCCCGCGGTCGCCCCCTCGGCCACCGCCGCGGGCGCGGCCAGCACAGTCGAGCCCACCGCACCCGCCGCGGCGGCCAAGCCCAGCGCCCCACGCCTGGTCAAACTCGACTCCTGCGTCGTCGTGGCGTCCACCGCATCCTGCATGGTCACTCCTCCTCGGCCTCACCAGCCGGCGGCCTGCCGGCTGCCCAGTCAACGGGACGGGCACCGAAGCGGTTCATCGGCCGGCTGGCCGCGTCCCGAGGCCGGATTGTCCACAGCGGCGAGCCAACAGCCGTGACGCGCGACGGCGCGTTAGATTCGCGGCCGTGGGAACGACGCTCCAGCAGTGGCTAGGCGAGCTGGGACAGGCCGACTTGCAGCGCCTGCTCGAACAGCGAGCCGACGCCATCCACCCGCCCCTGCCGCGCGACCTGGGCGAGCTCGCCGACCGGCTGGAGCACCCTGCATCGCTGCTGCGAGCCCTGGCCGCCTTGGGCCGGCCGGCGGTGCAGACGCTGGAAGCCCTCGCCGCACTCGGCGGGCGAGGCAGCGTCGATCAACTCCAGACGCTGCTGGACGCGGGTCACTCCACCTCGTGGGACGAGCACGTCGCGGCCGTCGCCGGGCAGCTGCGTCACCTCCAGGATGCCGGGCTGTGCCGACCGCTGCCCGGAGGTGGACTGGAAACCTCGCCGCTGGTCGCGCACCTGGTCGGGTCGGAGCAGCAGTTCGGCCCTCCGGTTCGCGCCCTGCTGCTGGGGGTCACCGCGGACGGGCTGCGACAACTACTGCGGACCCGCGGCGTACGCCCCGTCGGAGCCAAGGCGGCCCTGGTCGAAAGGGTGGCCGAGGTGCTGACCGACGCCGAGGCCACCCGCTCGCTGCTCCGTGGGGCGGCCCCGGCCGTCCGCGAGACTCTCCTCCAGACAGCGCTCGGCCAGGAGGATGAGGGCAACCCCTACGATCCAGAGAACTACCGGCGGCGTGCCCAGGCCGGCCGCTGGGCGGTGGAGTACGGGCTCGCCTTCCCCCTGGGCTGGGGCAGCAACCAGTGGATCATGCCCGCCGAGGTGCAGCTGGCGCTGCTCGGCGCACACTTCCGCCTCCCGTTCGAACCGCATCCGCCGCCGGTCGCCCGCAGCGCGGTCAGCGTCGAGGCGGTCACCGCGGAGTCCGCCGCGTCCGCGACAGCGTTCGCCGAGCTCGCGACCTCACTGCTGGACCTTCTCAACCGCCAGCCGGTCCCCGCGCTGAAGTCCGGCGGCCTAGGGGTCCGCGAGGTGGCCCGCCTGGCGAAGGCTGTCGCCGCGCCAGAGACCTCAACGCGGCTAGCGCTGGAGCTGGCGCTGCGCAGCCGACTGCTCGACGTCTCCCATCGGGTCACGGTGTCCGACGGCTTCGCCGCCTGGCGCGCCCGGGAGCCGGGCGAGCGGTATGCCGTGCTGGTGCGCGCCTGGTGGCTCGCGGGAGACTCCCCGAGCGAGCAGATCGGCGACGACGGCAGAACGATGCCAGCACTGCGCGCGCCTGGGGACTGCCCAGGCTGCCGGCAGACACGGCGCTCCGCACTGCGCGTGCTGACCGCCGGCGGCGAGGGTCAAGGCCTGCAGCTCGCGGGGTTCGGGGAGCTGCTGCGATGGGCGCAGGCCATGGCGCATGGGACGCCAAGCGACCGCGACCAGCCGTTCTCGACGGTATGGCGGGAAGCTCACCTGCTCGGCGTAGCGGCCCTGGGCGCCCTCGGCCCCATCGGCCGGGCGCTGGTCCAGCCGGGCACGGTGCTGGGCGAGTCGGGTGACGCGCTCGGACACGCGGCCTCCGAGGCCCTGCCGGCGGCCACCGACCGTGCCGTGTTCGGGGCCGACCTCACCGCGGTGGCCGTCGGACCGCCGTCGGCGCGGGTGAGCGCCGTGTTGGATTTCTGCGCCGAACGCGAGGGGCGCGGCGGTGCGACGACCTGGCGGTTCAGCCCCGCCTCGATCCGCCGGGCGCTGGACGAGGGCGGCACGCCGGATAGCCTGCTCGCTGACCTTGCCACCGTGGCCGGTGTTGAGCTGCCGCAGCCGTTGCGTTACCTGGTGGGGGACGTGGCCCGGCGGCACGGTGTGCTGCGGGTGCACGATGCCGTCTCGATGATCACCTCCACCGACGAGGCCTTGCTGGCCGAGGTCTCGGTGGACAAGCGGCTGCGCAGGCTGGACCTCCGGCTCGTGGCGCCCACGGTGCTCGCCTGCGGCGTGCCCGTCGACGAGGCGTTGTCGGCCATCCGCGCGGCCGGCTACTTCCCCATGCCCGCCCAGGAGCGGGTCGAGGCGCCGCCGGCGGCCGCGCGCGAGGATGTCGTGACCTCCTTCGCCGCACAACTGCGCCAGGCGCAGGGGTCTCGACGCGAGCGCCGGAAGGCGGAGCGCCCGGTCGACGCGCAGGTCGCCGCCGCCGGCCTGGTCGGCCGCCTGTCCGCCCCGCGGCTGGTGAGCAGGACCCAGACCGAACTGGCCAGGCACACCCGTCGGCTCAACGAGACCGAGCTGCGGCTACTCGCCGAGGCCATCGACACGGGCGGCCCGGTCGTCATCCAGTACGAGTCCGGCGGCGGAAGCGTCAGCGTCCGGGAGATCACCGGCATCGAGCATTCCGTCGGGACTGTCTTCGCGTGGTGCCCGCGGCACAACGACGACCGGACGTTCTCCCTCGCCCGGATCTGCTCCGTCGCCCCCGCTGTCTGACGTCCGCAAGTCCGCCGAGGCGCCGGGCCTGCTGCCCTAGGCCGCCCCAAGCAGACTGCTTCGACCGGAAATTTCCGGTCGAAGCAGGTGGTGACCGGTCGGGCCGCCCGCGCTGCGGCGCTGTCGCCGCTGCCCGGCGCTGTCGCCAGAGCGGCGGCGCTGTTGCCCCGGTGCCCGCCGTTGCCGCGGCGCGCGCAGGCCACGGGGGCCGGCGCCGTCGCCGGCGTCGGCCCCCGTGACGGTGCTCAGCTGCAGCCGCTGGTGCTGCCGCAACCTTCGCAGACGTAGCAGGACCCGGCCGGGCGCATCTTCGTCCCGCAGGTCAGGCACATCGGGGCGTCGGCGGCCTTGCCCTGGAACTTCTCCAGCAGCTCAGCTGAGCTGTGCACGCCGCTGACCTCACGTGCGGACGCGGCGCCGGCGCCGGACTCCACCTCGGCCGGCTTGGTCGGGGCCGGCGATGCTCCCGCCGGCTTCGGCTTCGACGTCGGCGCGGCCGACTGGGCGAAGGTCGCCAGCTCGTCCTCGAGCTCCTCGTCAAACTCGGACTCCGCCGGCGCGGCATACGAGCCGGTCTCGAGCTGCCGTGCGCGCTCAGCCGCCGTGTGGATGCCCATTGAAGAACGGGTCTCGAAGTCAAGATGGTCCAGCGCAAGCCGCCGGAAGACGTAGTCCATGATCGACTGCGCCATCCGCACGTCCGGGTCGTCGGTCATGCCGGCCGGCTCGAACCGCATGTTCGTGAACTTCTCCACGTAGGTCTCCAGCGGCACTCCGTGCTGGAGCGCGATGGAGATCGCGATCGAGAAGGCATCCATCACCCCGGCCAGGGTGGAGCCCTGCTTGCCGAACTTCAGGAAGATCTCGCCCAGCCCGTCGTCGGGGTAGGACCCGGCGGTGAGGTACCCCTCGGCCCCGCCCACAGCGAACGAGGTGGTCTGGGACGGGCGGCGCTTCGGCAGCCGCTTGCGGACCGGTCGGTACTCGATGACCCGCTCGACCGCCGGCTCGGCGACTGCGGCTTTCTCCGCGGCGGCGTCCTTGGCGGTGGAGCCTCCGTCGGACAGGGGCTGACCGACCTTGCAGTTGTCGCGGTAGACCGCCAGCGCCTTCAGGCCGAGCTTCCAGCCTTGCAGGTAGACGTCGGCGATGTCCTCCACCGTCGCGGTCTCCGGCAGGTTCACCGTCTTGGAGATGGCACCGGAGAGGAACGGCTGGGCCGCGGCCATCATCCGGACGTGTCCCATCGGGCTGATCGCCCGCGCACCCATGGCCGTGTCGAAGACCTCGTAGTGCTCGGGCCGCAGGCCGGGCGCGTCGATGACATGGCCCTTGTCGGCGATGTGCTCGACGATGGCCTCGATGGTCTCCTGTGCGTAGCCGAGCTTCCGCAGCGCCCGGGGGATGGTCTGGTTGACGATCTGCATCGACCCGCCGCCGACCAGCTTCTTGAACTTCACCAGCGAGAAGTCGGGTTCGATGCCCGTGGTGTCGCAGTCCATCATGAAGCCGATGGTGCCGGTGGGCGCGAGAACGCTTGCCTGGGCATTCCGGAAACCATTCCTCTGACCGAGTTGCAGGACGTCGGCCCAGGCCTTTGTCGCGTACCGGTGAATGTCGGTGTCCATCGTGTCCAAGGTGCGGATCTGATCGTTGGCGGCCTGGTGCTTGCGCATCACCCGAAGGTGCGGTTCCTGGTTGCGCGCGTACCCGGCATACGGGCCGACCACGGCCGCGATCTCGGCGGACCTCTTGTATGCCGCTCCGGTCAGCAGCGACGTGATGGCCGCCGCGAGAGAGCGACCGCCGGCTGAGTCGTACCCGTGCCCGGTGGCCATGAGCAGGGCGCCGAGGTTGGCGTAACCGATGCCCAGCTGCCGGTAGTCGCGGGTAGTCGCCCCGATTGCCTCGGTCGGGAAGTCCGCGAAGCAGATGGAGATGTCCATCGCGGTGATCACCAGCTCGACCACCCGCTGGAAGCTGTCCGCGTCGAAGGTGCCGTCGTCGCGGAGGAACTTCAACAGGTTCAACGAGGCCAGGTTGCAGGAGGAGTTGTCCAGGGACATGTACTCCGAGCAGGGATTCGACGCGGTGATCCGGCCGGTCTCGGGGTTGGTGTGCCAGTCGTTGATGGTGTCGTCGTACTGGATGCCGGGATCCGCGCACTCCCAGGCCGCCTTGGCGATCTTGCCGAACAGGGCCCGGGCATCGACGGTCTCGATCACCTCACCGGTCTGGCGCGCGCGCAGGCCGAACTCCCGGCCCTCCTGCACAGCCTGCATGAACTCATCGTTCACCCGGACCGAGTTGTTGGCGTTCTGGTACTGGACGGACGCGATGTCCCTGCCGCCCAGGTCCATGTCGAAGCCGGCGTCGCGCAGCGCGCGGATCTTGTCCTCCTCGCGCGCCTTGGTCTGGATGAACTCCTCGATGTCGGGGTGGTCGACGTCCAGCACGACCATCTTCGCCGCCCGCCGGGTGGCGCCGCCGGACTTGATGGTGCCGGCGGAGGCGTCCGCCCCGCGCATGAAGCTGACCGGTCCGCTGGCCGTCCCACCGCTGGAGAGCAGCTCCTTGGACGAGCGGATCCGGGACAGGTTGAGGCCGGCGCCGGAGCCACCCTTGAAGATGAACCCCTCCTCCTTGTACCAGTTCAGGATCGAGTCCATGGAGTCGTCGACGGAGAGGATGAAACACGCGCTGACTTGTTGCGCGCTGGGCGTGCCCACGTTGAACCAGACCGGTGAGTTGAAGCTGAACACCTGGTGCAGCAGCGCCCACGTGAGCTCTTGCTCGAAGACGATGGCGTCCTCGTCGCCGGCGAAGTACCCGTGATCGCGCCCCGCCTTCGTGTAGGTCAACACCACCCTGTCGATGAGCTGCCTCAGGCTGGCCTCGCGCTTGTCGCTTCCGAGTGCCCCGCGGAAGTACTTCGTGGTCACGATGGTCGAGGCGTTGACCGACCAGAAGTCCGGGAATTCCACGCCCCGCTGCTCGAAGATGGTCTCGCCGGTCTTCCAGTTCTGCTGGACGACGTCACGGCGCTCCCAGGTCACCTCGTCGTACGGGTGGACCCCCGGCGTGGTGAAGATGCGCGTCACGGTCAGGCCACGCCTGCCACCGCGCCGCGCCGCTGCCGAGCGCGTGTTGGTCGTCTCCGTCATCTGCTGGCCCTTCCTCGTTGCTGGTTCCAGTGTTGCCCAGGGGTCTGACAGACCGCGGGCGTGCGATGCACTCAGGTGCGGGCGGGTGGTTCCACCCCGCTCGCCTCGCGCTCCGCCCGCAGCAGCGCGATGGATGCCTCAAAGTCCTCCAGGCTGTCGAACGCGTGGTACACGCTGGCGAAGCGCAGGTAGGCGACCTCATCCAGCTCGCGCAACGGCCCCAGGACCGCCAGGCCCACCTCGTGCGCCTCCACCTCGGCGCTGCCGCCCAGGCGGATCGCCTCCTCGACCCGCTGAGCGAGCATGGCCAGGTCGTCCTCGCCGACGGGTCGGCCCTGGCATGCCTTGCGGACCCCGGCCAGCACCTTGGCCCGGGAGAACGGTTCGCTGACGCCGCTGCGCTTGACCACAGTCAGGCTGGCCGACTCCAGCGTGGTGAACCGCCGGCCGCACTGGGGGCACTGCCGACGACGCCGGATCGCGGTCCCGTCGTCGGCTGTGCGGCTGTCGATGACGCGGCTGTCGGTGTGTCGACAGAAGGGGCAGTGCATGGCTGGCCTCCTCCTCGCTTGCGCTTCGGCAGCGGTCCCGTATGTCGCGCCGGCGCCCGTCGACGCCGCATCGGCGGCGGCGAACCGTGCTCATCCGGTGGGGATGACCTGTGGACGGTCTGTGGGTGAGGCCTCGGCGCTTGAGGACAACATGTGGGTTACTTACAGAGTTGTAACTACTAGATGTGGTGATCGTATGCCGCGCATCTGTCGCTGTCCAGCGCGGCCGCGACACGGCCGGCCGGCGTGTCGCGGTCGACAAGCCGGCGCGCGCGTGGCCGAGCCGCCCGTGGCGGGAGAGGCCTTGGGGTGCCTGTGCCCCGGTTCGGCGGTCAGCCCGCCGCCAAGACCTCGTCCTGGCCGTGCCGGACCGCGAACGTGCGGCGGTAGTCCTGCGGCGTGACGCCGACGATCCGGCGGAAGTGGTGACGCAGGAGCGCGGCCGTGCCGAATCCACTCCGGGCGGCAACCGACTCGATGCCGAGATCGGTCTGCTCCAACAGGTCCCGCGCGTGCAGGACCCGCTGCATCGACAGCCACTTGTGCGGGGTGGTACCCGTCTCGGCGACGAAGCGACGGGCAAAGGTCCTCTCGGACATGGCCGCGCGGCGAGCCAGGGCGGCGACCGACTGGTCGGCGGCGATGTGCTCCAGCATCCACGTGAGCACCTGCGCGAGGCTGTCGGCCGAGCACTGCGGTACCGGCAGCTCGACGAACTGGCGCTGACCGCCGTCGCGTTGCGGCGGGACCACCATCCTGCGGGCGATTCTGGTCGCCACGGCGGCGCCGAGCTCCCGGCGAACCAGATGCAAGCACGCGTCGATCCCGGCAGCGGTCCCCGCACTGGTGATGACCGAGCCGTCGTCGACGAACAGAACGTCCCGGTCCACCCGCACCCGGGGGTGTGCTGCCGCCAGCTGGTCGGCATACCTCCAGTGCGTCGCGCAACGCCGCCCGTCGAGCAGCCCGGCGGCGGCCAGGACGAACGCGCCGGAGCAGACGGACATGACGGTGGCACCGTGGGCGTGGGCCTGCCGGAGCACGTCGAGCACCTGCGGTGGGTACTCCGCACGAATGGTCGCCGCGGGGACCGCGACGAGGTCGGCGCCGAGCACGCCTTGCAGGCCATGGGGGGCGATGAACGCCCCGCCGGTGCTCGTGCGCATCGGCGACCCCGCACTCGCCGAGCAGACCCGGAAGTCGAATGGGGGCACTCCGTCGTCCGTGCGATCGATGCCAAAGACCTCCGCGAGCACGCCGAACTCGAACAGGGAGATGTCTTCCATGAGCACGACCGCAACGGAGCGAAGCACGGGTCCAGTGTGGCAGAAAATTGAGGCATGGCGTCAGTTCCGCCACTCGTGACTGGAATTATTGGGACGCAGTATTACTGCCATGTCTGCCATCCTCATCCTCGTCGCCACCGTTGTCGCGCTCGTCGCCGCTCTCAATGCCAGCCATCGCCGGCACGCCGGTGCCTTGCCGCCGTGGCCCAGCCGGCCCTCCGCCTTCGCCTCCGTCGAGGACCGTGACGTGGCCCGGTTGCGCGACGAGCTGCGCGCCGCACAGTCGGCCACGCCGATCCTCCACGTCGGCCGCCCAGTCGCCGGCCCCCTCGGTGACGGCGAGGCCGACCGCGTCGGCCGCCCAGTCGCCGGCCCCCTCGGCACCGCGGGGCACTACGCCGTCGAGAGCCTGGGCGTTACGCCCACGTCGGCACGGCGCACCACCGCAACGGCGTGCCCGCCCCCCGCCGCATAGCCCCACGCCGCGTAGGCCGGGCGCCGCGTAGGCCGGGCGCCGCGTAGGCCGGCGCCCGTAGGCCGGCGCCGCACCTTGATGTGCGGCGCCGACTCGCGACGCATGCCGGGCCCGTTGGCGCAGTCGGCCAAGGCTGCCCGTGGCCTGGTCAGGGCAGTCGCGGGATCAGCAGCGTCTGTCCGGCGTGGACCTGACTGCTGTTGAGGGAGTTCACCAGCTGCAGCTCGGTAATCGCTTGGCGCAACGGAAGGGATGGCAGCTCGAGCGCCGCGACTTCACTCAGCGTCTGGCCTGCGCGGACGGTCGTGGCATGGTCGATGGCGGCAGGGGACGCGGCGGCGGGCCCTAGCGCCCAAGCCACGGCGCCGAGAAGGACGCCGGCCACAGTCAGCGTGAACCCCAACCGAACGCCCCTGGTCGTCCAGCGAGGGCGCACCTCGATGTGCAGCGCAGCGGGGGGTGTCGCAGGCGGCGCTTGAGGAATAGGTCCGGACAGCCCCGCCGGACGCAGGACGAGCCGCCCGCGCCGCAAACCCACCGCTCCGGGGGCCCGATTCGGGAGCCGCCTAAGGGCCGGCTCAGGAACCACGTTGACGAGGGAGTGCGACACCCGGTCGGCACTCAGGGGAGACCCCGGTCGCGACACCCGGTCGGCACCCCTGTCGCGACACCCGGTCGGCACTCGGGCGGGACCCCGGTCGCGACACCCGGTCGGCACTCGGACGAGACCGGTCGGGCGCCGGGCGGCGCACCCGGTCGCGACTTGCGTCCGGTAACGGAGCGGGACAGGTGTCGTCGACCCAGGCGGCTGCGGCGGTCATGGGGTCCTCCTTGGCTTCGTCGATGACGGCGAGTCGCACTGGCTTGGCGAACCTGTGTGCGATAGAACGTCAGTACGAGGTCTAGCACACATGTTCGCAGCCTGTCGAGACTGGAGTCGAACTCATGTTTGAAACAGGCGTCCCATCGGAGTAGGCTTCCCTGCACGAGAACCAAGCAACCATCGACCACCGACAGACCCACCGAAAGGCCCCGCGGGCCGGTATCGGCCGCGGCGAGCCGGCACCTTCACCAGCGGCCCCCAGCCGGCCGGGAAGTACTATCCGCGGGCATGCGACGACAGACGAGGGAAGGCACATGGCCGAAATCCACGAGTTGCCCGAGCGCGACGGCGAGCGGCTGACAACGCGTCAGCGGCGGGTGCTGGAGGTGATCCGCAACTCCCTGGACCGGCGTGGTTATCCGCCGAGCCTGCGAGAGATCGGCGAGGCAGTCGGGCTGACCAGTCCGAGCAGCGTGTCCCACCAGGTGAGCGTCCTGGAGCGCAAGGGATACCTGCGCAAGGACCCCAACCGGCCCCGCGCACTGGAGGTGGTCTCGCCCGACGCGCCGCGCGGATATCGCCCCGGCGACGGTCGGCCGAAGGCCCGGGACACGACGCTGCGAATGGCGTGGGCGGAGGGCTGGACCGACGAGACCGGCAGTGGCGACGCCAAGCCCACTCCCTCCTACGTGCCCGTCGTGGGACGAATCGCTGCGGGCGGGCCGATTCTGGCCGAGGAGGTGGTTGAAGACGTCTTTCCCCTGCCCCGACAGCTCGTCGGTGAGGGCGAGCTCTTCCTCCTCCGGGTGGCCGGCGACTCCATGGTGGACGCCGCAATTTGCGACGGAGACTGGGTGGTCGTCCATCGACAGCCCACCGCCGACAACGGGGACATCGTCGCCGCCATGCTCGACAACGAGGCCACGGTGAAGACCTTCAAGCGCAGGGACGGCCACGTATGGCTGCTGCCCCACAACGACGCCTACTCCCCCATCGACGGAGACACAGCGGTCATCCTCGGCAGGGTGACGGCGGTGCTACGCCGGATCTGACCACGGCGTGCGCTACGCCGCACCTTTGGGCGACAACTGGCCGGCAACAGCCCGGCGCCACCGGGTCCGGCGGCTACCCCACGACCCGGGCCACGAGCTCAGTCAGAGTGGCACCCAGGGGTGCGTCCAGCCGGACCGTGGCCTCGTGGTCTCCCCGGGACCAGCCGTGCGTCACGATCGCGACGGGGCGGCGCAACGCGGCCATCCGGCGGACGAACCGGTACCCGGACATGACCTGCAGGGACGAGCCGAGCACGACCAGCGAGGTCGCCGCGTCCACGAGGGCGAACGCCGCCTCGACGCGAGGCTTCGGCACCGACTCGCCGAAGTAGACGACGTCCGGCTTGACCCGATCCGAGCCGCAGACCGGGCACGTCGGCGGGCGAAACTCGCGCACGACGGCTTCGCCGAGGACGACGTCGCCGTCAGGCTGGACCTGACCGCCTGAGGCGTCGAACCCGGGGTTGGCGGCGACCAACCGGCGGTGCACCGCCTCGCGCGACATCGGCTCCCCGCACCCCAGGCGAGGTTGTCCCGGTCCTCGTGGAACTTGAAGTGGCGGTCCCCCGCCTGATGCCTGCCTTGCGGTAGGTGTTGGGCGACCGCCAAGTCGACCCGACTCAGAGAACCAGGGGACCGCTGTGAAGACCGTACCCAGGAACGTGC
>DASSLY010000060.1:0-4133 GCA_035689185.1 Dermatophilaceae bacterium | reverse complement strand
TCCGGCTCCCTGGTAGCAAATCCGGCTTCACCCGGCCGGACTAGAGTCGATGAGGTACGGAGGGGCGCGGAAGGAGCCCCTGATGTTCGAACGGTTCACGGACCGCGCGCGGCGAGTCGTCGTCCTGGCTCAAGAAGAAGCCCGGATGCTCAACCACAACTACATCGGGACCGAGCACATCCTGCTCGGCCTGATCCACGAGGGCGAAGGCGTTGCCGCGAAGGCGCTGGAGTCCCTCGGCATTTCGCTGGACGCGGTGCGCCAGCAGGTCGAGGAGATCATCGGCCAGGGCCAGCAGGCGCCCTCGGGGCACATCCCGTTCACCCCGCGCGCCAAGAAGGTGCTGGAGCTGTCGCTGCGGGAGGCGCTGCAGCTCGGGCACAACTACATCGGCACGGAGCACATCCTGCTGGGGCTGATCCGCGAGGGCGAGGGAGTCGCCGCGCAGGTGCTGGTCAAGCTCGGCGCCGACCTGACCCGAGTGCGGCAGCAGGTGATCCAGCTGCTGTCCGGCTACCAGGGCAAGGAGCCCCAGGGCGCCGGCGGCGGGCCCGCCGCCGGTGAGCAGGGCACGCCCAGCGGGTCCCTGGTGCTGGACCAGTTCGGCCGCAACTACACCCAGGCCGCCCGCGAGGGGAAGCTGGACCCGGTCATCGGTCGCCAGAAGGAGATCGAGCGGGTCATGCAGGTGCTGTCCCGCCGGACCAAGAACAACCCGATCCTCATCGGCGAGCCGGGCGTCGGCAAGACCGCCGTCGTCGAGGGCCTGGCCCAGGACATCGTCCGCGGCGAGGTCCCGGAGACGCTGAAGGACAAGCAGATCTACAGCCTCGACCTCGGCGCGCTGGTCGCCGGGTCGCGCTACCGCGGTGACTTCGAGGAGCGGCTGAAGAAGGTGCTCAAGGAGATCCGCACCCGCGGCGACATCATCTTGTTCATCGACGAGATCCACACTCTGGTCGGTGCGGGCGCCGCCGAGGGCGCGATCGACGCCGCCAGCATCCTCAAGCCGATGCTGGCCCGGGGTGAGCTGCAGACCGTGGGCGCGACCACCCTGGACGAGTACCGCAAGTACATCGAGAAGGACCCGGCGCTGGAGCGCCGGTTCCAGCCGATCCAGGTGGCCGAGCCCACCCTCGCGCACACCATCGACATCCTGAAGGGCCTGCGCGACCGGTATGAAGCCCACCACCGGGTGTCCATCACCGACGCAGCCTTGGTCTCCGCTGCCCACCTGGCCGACAGGTACGTCAACGACCGGTTCCTGCCGGACAAGGCGATCGACCTCATCGACGAGGCGGGTGCCCGGCTGCGGATCCGCCGCATGACCGCACCGCCGGACCTGCGCGAGTTCGACGAGAAGATCGCCCACGTCCGCCGGGAGAAGGAGTCCGCGATCGACGCGCAGGACTTCGAGAAGGCCGCCCGGCTGCGCGACGACGAGAAGAACCTGCTGAACGCCAAGAACGAGCGGGAGAAGCAGTGGCGCTCCGGCGACATGGACGTGGTCGCGGAGGTCGACGAGGAGCTGATCGCCGAGGTGCTGGCCGCCTCGACCGGCATCCCGGTGTTCAAGCTCACCGAGGAGGAGTCCTCGCGGCTGCTGCACATGGAGGACGAGCTGCACAAGCGGATCGTCGGCATGAACGACGCCATCAAGGCGCTGTCCCAGGCGATCCGGCGCACCCGGGCCGGCCTGAAGGACCCGCGCCGTCCCGGCGGCTCGTTCATCTTCGCCGGCCCCACCGGGGTCGGGAAGACCGAGCTGGCCAAGACGCTGGCCGAGTTCCTGTTCGGCGACGAGGACAGCCTGATCCAGCTGGACATGTCGGAGTACTCCGAGAAGCACACCGTGTCACGGCTGTTCGGCTCCCCGCCCGGCTACGTCGGGTACGAAGAGGGCGGCCAGCTCACCGAGAAGGTGCGGCGCAAGCCGTTCTCGGTCGTGCTCTTCGACGAGGTCGAGAAGGCCCACCCGGACATCTTCAACAGCCTGTTGCAGATCCTGGAGGACGGGCGGCTGACCGACTCCCAGGGCCGGGTGGTGGACTTCAAGAACACCGTCATCATCATGACCACCAACCTCGGCACCCGGGACATCGCCAAGGGCCAGTCGCTCGGCTTCGCGTCCGGCGGTGACACCAAGACCGGTTACGAGCGGATGAAGAACAAGGTCACCGACGAGCTGAAGCAGCACTTCCGCCCGGAGTTCCTCAACCGGGTCGACGACACCATCGTCTTCCCGCAGCTGACCCAGGAGGAGATCGTGGCGATCGTCGACCTGATGATTGCCAAGCTCGACGTCCGGCTCAAGGACAAGGACATGGGCATCGAGCTGACTCCCGCGGCCAAGGAGCTGCTGGCGAAGAAGGGGTACGACCCGGTGCTCGGCGCCCGCCCGCTGCGGCGGACCATTCAGCGCGACATCGAGGACGTGCTGTCGGAGAAGATCCTCTACGGCGAGATCAAGGCCGGGGAGATCGTCCTGGTCGGCACCGACGGCGCCGAGAAGGACCCGCAGTTCACCTTCGTCGGCACCCCGCACGTGCCGGTCGAGGACACCCCCCCGGTGGTCCCCGCCGGCGGCGTGCAGGACACGGGATCGGTTCAGGACACCGCCTAGGTCCCGGTCGCGACCCTAGCCGGGTATGCCGCTCGGCTAGGGTCGCCGGGTGACCTCACCGGTGGTGCGCCGCGCTCGCGCCAGTGACGTGCGCGGCATCCGGGCGTTGGTCGAGCCGCTGGTCGCCACCAGGGTGCTCATCGCCAAGGACACCGTGGCCTACTTCGAGAGCCTGCAGCAGTTCCGGGTGGCCGAGCTCGACGACCGGCTGGTCGGCTGCGGGGCCCTGCACGTGATGTGGGAGGACCTGGCCGAGGTGCGCACCCTGGCGGTGGACGCCTCGGTGCTGCGACACGGGATCGGCGGGCTGCTGCTGGAGGCGCTGCTGGCCGATGCCCGGGAGCTCGGCATCCAGCGGGTTTTCTGCCTGACCTTCGAGGTGGGCTTCTTCGCCGCCCACGGATTCGAGGTGATCCAGGACCGGGCGGTCGAGCCGGCGGTCTATGCCGAGCTGCTGCGCTCCTACGACGAGGGCGTCGCGGAGTTCCTCGACCTGGAGCGGGTCAAGCCGAACACCCTGGGCAACACCCGGATGCTGCGAACCCTCTAGGTCGGTGACCGCTTCGGTCGGTGACCGCTTCGGTCTGTGACCGCTCGACGGACACCGAGGGGGGTGGGACGCTGGCTGGTGCGGCGGGGGCCGGAGAAGGAGGGAGGACGGCCATGTTCGTCCAGATGTTCACGGCAAAGGTCGCCGACGCCGAGGCAGTGCGCGGCCTGTTCGACAGCTGGCCGACGCAGCGGCCCCCGGACGTGGCATGGCTGGGGACCACGGCCGGTGTCACCGACGACGGCTCGCTGGTGGCGGTCGTCCGGTTCGAAACCGAGCAGTCCGCACGGGCCAACAGCGACCGGCCGGAGCAGGGCCACTGGTGGGCCTCGCTCGAGCGGAGCCTGGCCGGCGATGCCACCTTCTTCGAGTCCTCCGACGTCGAAGTTCAGCTGGTCGGCGACCTGGACCAGGCCCGGTTCGTTCAGGTGATGCGCGGCCGGGTCACCGACGTGGATCGTGCCCGACGCGTCGGCTCCGACGACCCCGAGGCCCTGTCCCGGTTCCGCCCCGACATCCTGGGCAGCTTGCTCCTGGCCAAGGACAGTGGTGAGTACGCCATGGCCGTGTACTTCACCGACGAGGATGCCGCCCGGGCGGGGGAACAGCAACAGCCGCCGCCGGAAATCGCCGCGCAGATGGAGGAGTTGAACGCCCTCAACGACGGCCCGGTGACCTTCTACGATCTGCGCGACCCGTGGCTGTACTCGCCGTGACGACCGCAGCCGGCCGCGCGGCGCCGCGCTGACGCGGTGCCCGAGCCAACCGCGTGGGTGCTGCACGTCGACCTGGATCAGTTCATCGCCGCGGTCGAGGTGCTGCGCCGTCCGGAGCTGGCCGGGCGGCCGGTCATCGTGGGTGGCCGCGGCGACCCGAGCGAGCGAGCGGTGGTGTCGACCGCCTCCTACGAGGCCAGGACGTTCGGCGTCGGGTCCGGGATGCCGTTGCGCACGGCCGCGC
>DASSLY010000059.1:0-2273 GCA_035689185.1 Dermatophilaceae bacterium | reverse complement strand
GCCGAGATCTTCAAGCGCAATGTGCACGCCAGCGGCGTCGTCCCGCAGATCTCGGTGGTGCTCGGGCCCTGCGCTGGGGGTGCTGTCTACTCGCCGGCCATCACCGACTTCACCGTCATGGTGGAGGGCACCAGCCACATGTTCATCACCGGGCCGGACGTCATCAAGACCGTGACTGGGGAGGACGTGGGGTTTGAGGACCTCGGCGGCGCCTGGTCGCACAGCAGCAGGTCCGGTGTCGCGCACCACGCCGCCGCGGACGAGGCCGCCGCCATCGACTACGTGCAGGCGTTGCTGTCCTACCTGCCGTCGAACAACCTGGACGACCCGCCGTCATACGAGCCGGTTACCGGTGAGACGGCCACCGAGGCGGACCTTGAGCTCGACCTGGTGGTCCCGGACACCGCCAACCAGCCCTACGACATGCACCAGGTGATCCAGACGGTGCTGGACGGCGGCGAGTTCCTCGAAGTGCATGCGGCGTTCGCGCCGAACGTGGTCGTGGGCTTCGGCCGGGTCGAGGGGCGCAGCGTCGGCGTCGTCGCGAACCAGCCGATGCACCTTGCCGGCTGCCTGGACATCGACGCGAGCGAGAAGGCCGCCCGGTTCGTGCGGACGTGTGACGCGTTCAACCTGCCCGTGCTCACCTTCGTCGACGTGCCTGGGTTCCTGCCTGGCACCGGCCAGGAGTGGGACGGGATCATCCGCCGTGGCGCCAAGCTCATCTACGCCTACGCGGAGGCCACGGTCCCGCTGGTCACCGTCATCACCCGCAAGGCCTACGGCGGGGCGTACGACGTGATGGCCTCCAAGCACCTGGGCGCCGACGTGAACCTGGCCTGGCCGACCGCCCAGATCGCCGTGATGGGAGCGCAGGGTGCGGTGAACATCCTGTACCGCAAGGAGATCGCCGAGGCCGTCGCGGCCGGGCAGGACGAGCTGGCCGTCCGGGCCCGGTTCGTGCAGGAGTACGAAGACACGCTGGCGAACCCGTATGTCGCAGCCGAGCGCGGCTACGTCGACGCGGTCATCGCGCCATCCCAGACCCGGGTGGCCGTCGCGAGCGCCCTGCGGGCGCTGCGGACCAAGCGAGGGTCGTTGCCGCCCAAGAAGCACGGCAACATCCCGCTATGACCGTGCTACAGGTCGTGCGCGGGACACCCACCGACGAGGAGCTCGCCGCGCTGGTGCTCGCCCTGCTGGCCGGGCCCCGGCCGGCGACGCAGCGCCCGCACTCTGGTTGGCTGGCCAGTGCGCGAGCCCCGCGCGTGACCCCGGAGGTCCCGCGAGCGTGGCGGCGAGGATGACGTGACAGGAGCAGCGCACGTGCGAAAAGTGTTGATCGCCAACCGGGGCGAGATCGCGGTTCGAGTCCTCCGGGCCTGCGCGGACGCGGGAGTCGGGTCCGTCGCCGCGTACGCCGACCAGGACCGCGACGCCCTGCACGCGCGGATGGCGGACGAGGCCTTCGCCCTGAACGGCACGACGGCGGCGGAGACCTACCTGGACCAGGCGAAGCTGCTCGACGTCGCAGAGCGCTCCGGCGCCGACGCGGTGCACCCCGGGTACGGCTTCCTCGCCGAGAACGCCGGCTTCGCCAGGGCTGTGCTGGGCGCCGGGCTGGTCTGGATCGGGCCGCCGCCGGAGGCGATCGACGCGCTGGGGGACAAGGTGCAGGCGCGACACATCGCGCTGCGAGCGGGCGCGCCGCTCGTGCCGGGCACACCGGACCCGGTGCCCGACGCCGACGCGGTGCTGGCCTTCGCGCGGGAGCACGGGCTGCCTGTCGCCATCAAGGCCGCCTACGGCGGCGGCGGCCGCGGGTTGAAGGTCGCCCGCACGATGGAGGAGATCCCCGAGCTCTTCGACTCCGCCACCCGGGAGGCGGTCGCGGCGTTCGGCCGCGGCGAGTGCTTCGTCGAGCGCTACCTGGACCGCCCGCGGCACGTGGAGACCCAGTGCCTGGCCGACCAGCACGGCGCCGTCGTCGTCGTGTCCACCCGGGACTGCTCGCTGCAGCGCCGGCACCAGAAGCTGGTCGAGGAGGCGCCGGCCCCGTTCCTCACCGACGAGCAGGAGGCGACGCTGCGCCGGGCCTCGAAGGCGATCCTGGCCGAGGCGGGCTACGTCGGTGCCGGGACCTGCGAGTTCCTCGTCGGCCAGGACGGCTCCATCTCCTTCCTGGAAGTCAACACCAGGCTGCAGGTGGAGCACCCGGTGACCGAGGAGGTCACCGGCATCGACCTGGTCCGCGAGCAGCTGCGTATCGCCGA
>DASSLY010000058.1:0-19523 GCA_035689185.1 Dermatophilaceae bacterium | reverse complement strand
AGCCGGTGGGGCTGCGGGATCTCCTCGACGTTGATGCCGACCATCGCCTCACCAAGCCCGCGGGAGACCTTGGCGATCACGTCGGGGTCGTCGTAGAAGGTGGTCGCCTTCACGATCGCCTCGGCCCGCTGGGCCGGGTTGCCGGACTTGAAGATGCCCGAACCGACGAAGACACCCTCAGCACCGAGCTGCATCATCATCGCCGCGTCCGCCGGGGTGGCCAGACCGCCCGCGGTGAACAGCACCACCGGGAGCTTGCCGTTGGCGGCGACCTCCTTGACCAGGTCGTACGGCGCCTGCAGCTCCTTGGCGGCGACGAAGAGCTCGTCGCCCTCCAGCGCGCCGAGCCGGCGGATCTCCCGACGGATCGTGCGCATGTGCGTCACCGCGTTGGAGACGTCACCGGTGCCGGCCTCGCCCTTGGAGCGGATCATCGCCGCGCCCTCGGTGATCCGGCGCAGCGCCTCACCCAGGTTGGTGGCGCCACAGACGAACGGGACGGTGAACTTCCACTTGTCGATGTGGTGGGCGTAGTCGGCCGGGGTGAGCACCTCGGACTCGTCGACGTAGTCCACGCCGAGGCTCTGCAGCACCTGGGCCTCGACGAAGTGGCCGATCCGGGCCTTGGCCATCACCGGGATGGAGACCGCCGCGATGATCCCGTCGACCATGTCCGGGTCGCTCATCCGGGACACCCCACCCTGAGCCCGGATGTCGGCCGGCACCCGCTCCAGCGCCATCACGGCGACCGCCCCGGCGTCCTCGGCGATCTTGGCCTGCTCGGGGGTGACGACGTCCATGATCACCCCGCCCTTGAGCATCTCGGCCATGCCGCGCTTCACGCGGGAGGTGCCGGTCGTGGGCTCTGCGGGGCTAGGCACGGGCGTTGTCCTTCACAGCTCTCGGACGCAGCCGTATGCCGCGCCGTCCCCGGCCATTCTACGGCGGCACTCCGCCCGGTCAGGCCGCCCGCTCCAGCCCCGGCAGCTCGTCGTCGATCTCGAACGTGCTCGGCAGGTCCGCGTGCCCGGCCAGGCGGAACATCCGCACGGTGCGCTTGCGCCGCACCCGCCGGACGTCGGTGACCGCGTCGTTGTGGAACCGCCGGGCCAGCTGCACCCGCTGGTTCGCGGCGGCGACCCGCTCCAACGCCTCCCGGCCGGGCGGTCCGAGGCCGGCCATCGCCTCCGGCGAGAGCGCCAGCTCCAGCGCCTGGGTGAGGTCGCTCTCCACCCGCTCCCGGGCGGCGTGGGGCTCGTCGGCCGCTTCCAGCGCCTCCGCCGCGGCGTCGGCCAGCAGCAGCGAGGACGCCGGGTCCAGGATGCCGGCGCCGGCCAGCTCCAGGGTGACCTCGGCCCGGCGGACCAGCTGTGCGTCGAGGGCGGCCAGGGCCCCCTCGACCCGGGTGTGCAGCCGGTCCAGCCGGGCGGCGCTGTAGGACAGGTACCAGGCCACGAGCACGACGATGACGGCCAGCGAGACCGCCAGGTCGAGCCTGCTCACGACCCGCCGCCGAGCTGGCCGCGCAGCAGCCGGGTCCATCGCGTGCTCACGTCGTCGGCGGCGGCCAGCGTGCCCGCGGTGACCGTCTCGTAGACGGCCAGCACGTCCTGAGCCACCACCGACCAGTCGAACCGCCTCGCCCGCTGGTGCCCGGCCTGGGCCAGCGCGGCCCGGCGCTGCGGCTGCCGCAGCAGCCCCACCAGCGCGCGGGACAGGGCGCGCGCGTCCCCACTGGCGAACGTCTCCCCCGACCGGCGGCCGTCGAGCACCTGCACGAACGCCGGCAGGTCGCTGGCCAGGACCGCCGCCCGCGCGCTCATCGCCTCGATGAGCACGATGCCGAAGCTTTCCCCGCCGGTGTGCGGAGCGACATACAGGTCGACCGAGGCCAGCAGCGACGCCTTCTCCTCATCGCTCACCCCGCCCAGGAAGGAGCACGCCTGCGAGGCCGCCGGGTCCATCCGGGCCCGCGCCGCGTGCTGGTCCCCGTGGCCGGCGATGAGCACCCGCACCCCCGGGATCGCGGCGACCACGGCGGGCAGCGCCTCGGCCAGCACCGGCAGCCCCTTGCGCGGCTCGTCGATCCGGCCGAGGAAGGCCACCGTGGGCCGCTGCGCAGTCCCCACCCACTCCAACCGCTTCGGGGCGCGGGCGAACCGGTCCACGAACACCCCGTTCGGGATCACCACCGCGTCCCCGCCGATGTGCGTGGTCACCGTGCGCCGGGCCTCCTCCGAGACCGCGATCCGGGCCAGGATCCGCTCCAGCGAGGGCCGCAGCACCGGGTAGAACGTCTGCATCGCCCGGGACCGCAGGTTGGAGGTGTGGAAGGTCGCCACCAGCGGGCCTTCGACCGCCCACAGCGCCAGCACGGAGATGCTGGGGGTGATCGGCTCGTGCAGGTGCACCACGTCGAACGCCCCCCGTTCCACCCACCGGCTGACCCGAGCCGCGGTCAGCGGGCCGATGTTGACCCGGGCCACCGACCCGTTGTACGGCACGGGCACGGCCCGGCCGCACGACACCACGTAGGAGGGCAGCGGGGTCTCGTCGTCGGCCGGGGCCAGGACCGAGACGTGGTGACCCAGGCCGATCAGGTGCTCGGCCAGGTCGCGGACGTGGAACTGGACCCCGCCGGGCACGTCGAAGGAGTACGGGCAGACGATGCCGATCCTCATCGGAGGTCTTCGCTGAACACGCGCTGCATCATGTGCCAGTCCGCGGTGTGCGCGACGATCGCCGCTCCCAGCGCGTCCGCGCACTGCTGGGTCATCGCCTGCACCTTCTCCCGGACGGTTCCCCGCTCGGGCGCCGCAACCGCGTCGCAGAAGGTCACGACGATCCCGTATGGCGGTCCGCCGGCGCCGCGCGGGCGCCGTTCGTGCCCGACGACGACCGGCACGAGCATCGCCCCGGCGGTCAGCGCCAACGCGGCCGGGCCGGCTGCGAACCGGGCCCGGTGACCGCACAGGTCCACCTCGACCCCACCCTGGGTCAGGTCGCGGTCGGCCAGCAGGGCGACGAACTCCCCGGCGCGCAGCGCGTCGAGCAGCGCCCGGAACACCTGACCGCCGCCGATGCCGGCGGCCGGGCCGGCGCCCGGGCCCGCACCCAGCGGGAGGATCCGGATGCCCAGCCGCTCGCGGTAGGCCAGGAACTGCAGGAACAGCTCCTCCGGCCGCAGTCGCTCGGCGACGGTGGTCACCGGGGCCAAGTTGGTCGCCGACCAGGCTCCCCCGAGGTCCCAGTTGCCGAGGTGGCCGAGGAAGGCCACGACGGGACGGCCGGCCGCCAGCTCGGCCCGCAGCTGCGCGTCGCCGACCGTGCGGACCCTGGCGGCGATGTCGGCCCGGGTGAGCTCGGGCAGCCGGAACGCCTCGCACCAGTAGCGCAAGTAGGCGCGCATCCCCTCCCGGACCAGGGCGTCCAGCGAGGCGTCGGCCAGCTCCGGCCGGACCTTGGCGTAGTTGGCCCGCAGCCGGCGCACCCCCTTGCCGCCCCGGCGGTACCCGACGTCGGCGACCCGGTCGAACACCGCGTAGGCGAGCCGTTCCGGCATACGCCGCACCAACGTCCAGCCGAGCCGGAAGGCGACCAGGGTGAGCTGTTCCCGCGACGTCTGCAGGTGCGCCCAGGGACCGGCAGGCCGAACAGGTCTGCCGAGCAGCTTCATGCCGCCCCGAGAGCCTGGCGACGGACCGTGAGCATCCGCTGCACGACGGTGATCAGGCTGGCCAGTGCGAGCAGTGCCAGCACCACGCCGAGCACCACTTCGGGTACGCCCAGCCCGACCAGCCCGGTCGCCACCAGCACCGCGACCAGCCGGTCGGCGCGCTCGGCGATGCCGACGTTGGCGGTCATCCCCAGTCCCTCGGCGCGGGCCTTGGCGTAGCTGACCACGGAGCCCAGGATCAGGCAGGACAGCGCGAGCCCGGCCATCACCGCGTCCCGGCCGCTGCCGGCGTAGTAGACGACCAGGCCACCGAAGATGGCGCTGTCGCCGACCCGGTCCAGGGTGGAGTCCAGGTAGGCGCCCCAACTGCTGGACCGGCCGGACAGGCGCGCCATCACCCCGTCGAGGGTGTCGGAGAAGACGAACACGGTGACGATCACCGTGCCGAGGAAGAACTCGTGCCGCGGATAGAAGGCCAGCGCCCCGACGCAGACCCCGGCGGTGCCGACGATGGTCACCACGTCCGGGCTGACGCCGAGGGCGACCAGCAGTCGAGCGAGCGGGGTGAACAGCTTGGTGAACAGCGCCCGCGCGAATCGGTTCAGCATGGTGGGCCACAGCGTACTGAGCGGGAGCGCCCGCCCGGTTGTGCCGACGTGGGCAAGGCAGCATCGTGTCGCACATGAGCGCGAAGACGACGACGCCAGGCGGTGCCCCCGCACCCGGCAGACCAGAAGACATCCGCAACGTCGTGCTGGTCGGGCACAGCGGTGCGGGCAAGACGACCCTGTTCGACCATCTCATCGCGGCGACCACGCCGGACTACCGTCCTCGGGGGGCCGCTGACGAGCGGTCGGTCCAGCTCGCGGTGGCTGCCGTCCCGCTGGACGGAGCGGTGGCCAACCTGATCGACACCCCGGGGTACCCGGACTTCGTCGGCGAGCTCCGCGCCGGCCTGCGCGCCGCCGACGCGGCCCTGTTCGTGGTGTCGGCCGCCGACGACATCGACGGCGCCACTCGGCTGCTGTGGCGCGAGTGCGCCAGCGTCGGTATGCCGCGCGCCATCGCGGTCACCAAGCTCGACATCGCCCGGGCGGACGTCGAAGCGACCGTGGAGCGCTGCCAGGCGGCGTTCGGGGCCGGGGTGATGCCGCTGTACCTGCCGGTGCACACCGGGCCGAGGATCACCGGCACCCTGGGCCTGCTCACCCAGCACGTCTACGATTACAGCTCCGGCGAGCGGGTGATCGGCGACCCTCCGGCCGAGCTCGCCGAGCAGCTCGAGTCGTTCCGCGGGCCGCTGATCGAGGCGATCATCCAGGAGTCCGAGGACGACACGCTGCTGGACCGATACCTCGGCGGGGAGGACATCGACCTCGACGTCGTGACCGCCGACCTGCTGACCGCGGTCTGCCGCGGCGCCTTCTACCCGGTCATCCCGGTGTCCACCGAGACCGGCGTCGGGCTGCGCGAGCTGATCTACCTGTTCGCGGCGGCGTTCCCCACGCCGGCCACGCACCCCATGCCGGCCGCGATGACCCCGGCCGGGCGGTCGCTGCCGCCGCTGTCCAGCGACCCGGACGGTCCCCTGGTCGCCGAGGTGGTCCGGACCACCTCCGACCCGTATGTCGGCCGGGTCAGCCTGGTGCGCGTGTTCAGCGGGACGCTGCGCCCGGACTCGGTCGTCCACGTGTCCGGGCACCTGGCCGGCTTCGCCGGCCACGAGATCGAGGGGCACGCCGACCACGACGAGGACGAGCGGATCGGCCCGCTGTCCTCCCCGCTGGTGGACACCCTGCGGCCCAAGCCGGCCGCCATCGCCGGGGACATCTGCGTCGTCGCCAAGCTGTCCCGGGCCGAGACCACCGACACCCTCTCGGACAAGGACAACCCGGCCGTCGTCGAACCCTGGGTGCTGCCCGACGCGCTGCTTCCGGTGGCGATCCGCGCCTCCAGCAAGGCCGACGAGGACAAGCTGGCCAACGCCCTGCAGCGGCTGGTGGCCGAGGACCCGACGATGCGCCTGGAGCACAACGCCGAGACCCACCAGGTCGTGCTGTGGACCATGGGCCAGGCCCACGCCGACGTCCTGTTCGAGCGGCTTCGCGAGCGGTACGGCGTGGCCGTCGAGGCGGAGCCGCTGCGGGTGGCGATGCGGGAGACCTTCGTCGCCCCGGCCACCGGCCACGGCCGGCACGTGAAGCAGAGCGGCGGCCACGGCCAGTATGCGGTGTGCCACGTCGAGATCGAGCCGCTCCCCCGGGGGGAGGGCTTCCAGTTCGTCGACAAGGTCGTGGGCGGCGCGGTCCCCCGCCAGTTCATCCCGTCGGTGGAGAAGGGCATGCGGACGCAGCTGGAGAAGGGGGTGCTGGCGGGGTACCCGATGGTGGACGTCAAGGTCACGCTCTTCGACGGCAAGGCGCACTCGGTCGACTCCAGCGACATGGCCTTCCAGACCGCCGGCGCGCTGGCGCTCAAGGACGCCGCCTCACCCGCCACGGTGGCGCTGCTCGAGCCGGTGGACGCCCTGGTCATCAACGTCGACGACGAGTACGTCGGGGCGATCATGACCGACCTGCAGACCCGGCGCGGTCGGGTCGTCGGCACCGAGCCGGAGACCGAGGGCCGCACCACGGTGCGGGCCGAGGTCCCGGAGGTGGAGATCACCCGGTACGCGATCGACCTCCGCTCGGTGTCGCACGGCACCGGGATGTTCACCCGGGAGCTGCTGCGTTACGAGCCGATGCCGCAGCACCTGGCCAAGGCCCACATCCCGGAGTGACCCCCACCTTTCCACCTCCCTCCCGCTTGTTGCCCCGAAACCACCGTTCGCGACCCTAAGACGCCCCAATACGGTGGTTTCGGGGGCAACAAGCGGAATGGGTCACGCCAGCCCGTGCAGGGCCAGGATCCGGTCCAGCTCGGCCACCCCGCCACCGTGGGCGAACACCTCGGCGCGCAGCCCCACCGCACGCGCCGCCTCGACGTTGACGGCCATGTCGTCGACGAACAGCACCTCCGCCGGGTTCACGTCCAGCGCCCTGACGACGTGCCGGAAGAACGCGGGGTCCGGCTTGGCCAGCCCCAGGTCCGAGGAGACGAACACCGCCTCGAAACCGTCCAGGTGGCCCAGCTCGGCCCGCATGTATGCCGCTCGCTCCCGGTGCTGGTTGGTCGCCACCGCGCAGCGGACCCCGCGCGCCACGAGCGCGTCGACCCGGGTCAGCACGGCCTCCTCGACGGTGATGCGGGTCCAGGTGGCGAGCACCTCCGCCGGCGCGTGCCCCAGCCCCCAGCGCCGGAGCAGCTCGGCCAGCACCGTGGCGAAGTCGACGTCGCCCAGGTAGGCGCTGGTCTCGGCCTGCTGCACCTCCCGGACGAAGCGCTCCCGCTCGGCCGGGTGATCGGTGCCGGCGAAGGCGGCCACCTCCGCCGCCCACGTCGGCAGGGGCAGCTGCAGCACCCCGTCCGCGTCGAACAGGACGACCTGGGCCGGCCCGTCGGGCTCAGTCATCGGCCAGGCGGGCCGGGAAGCCCCCGGTCGCCACCGGCCCCCAGCGGGTCGGCGTCACCCGGATCAGGCTCTTGCCCTGCCGCTGCATGGCCGCGCGGTACTCCGCCCAGTCGGAGTGCTCCCCGGCGATACACCGGAAGTAGTCCACCAGCGGCTCCATCGCCTCGGGCAGGTCGAGCACCTCGGCCTGGCCGTCGACCTGCACCCACGCGCCGCCGAAATCGTCGGAGAGCACCAGCAGGCTCACCCGCGGGTCGCGCCGAGCGTTGAGGACCTTCGCCCGCTCGGGGTAGGTCGCCACCACGAACCTGCCCCGCCCGTCCACCCCGCAGGTCACCGGGGAAGCCTGCGGCGAGCCGTCCTGACGTCGGGTGATGAGGACCACGTTGTGCCGGGAGCGGGCGAACTGCAGCATCGCGTCACGGTCAACGGGCGTGGAGCTGGCGATGGCACGTGGCATGCCCCGACGCTACCCAGGCCAAGCCCATGGGACCGCAGCGCACCCCGTCCCCCGCCCGCAACCGCAGCGCACCCCGTCCCCCGCCCGCAACCGCAGCGCACCCCGTCCCCCGCCCGCAACCGCAGCGCACCCCGTCCCCGCCCGCAACCGCAGGCCCGCCAACGGCACCCGGGACGGCAACTGTGACGGGCAGAAGGTCGCTATCACGGCCACCTCGCCGTCACGCCCGCCGTCCCGCGACCGCAGGCGGCCAACGGCACCCGGGACCGCAGCATGCCCCGAGCCGCCCGGCGACCGCAGGCGCGCCCCGAGCCGACCCGGGACCGCAGCACGCCCCGACGGCACCCGGGACGGCAACTGTGACGGGCAGAAGGTCGCTATCACGGCCACCTCGCCGTCACGCCCGCCGTCCCGCGACCGCGGCACGCGCCGACGGCACCCGGGACCGCAGCATGCCCCGAGCCGGCCGGCGACCGCAGGCGCGCCAACGGCGACCGCAGGCGCGCCAACGGCGCCCGGGACGGCAACTGTGACGGGCAGAAGGTCGCTATCACGGCCACCTCGCCGTCACGCCCACCGTCCCGCCCGACAGCCGGGCCTGGTTCGTCGACACCGTGGACGCCGCACTGGCCCGGCTCGGCAGCTAGCCGACCCGGCAGGCGGGCGTCCCGCCGGGCAGCAGGTAGCGGTGGCCGGCCACCCAGGTGTACACCCGCTCGGCCAGCCACGAGACCGCCGGCGCGGTGATGACCAACCCAGGCACGCGCCATACCGGGTGGCCGTGCCGAAGCGCGGCCGCGATCGCAGCGTGCCCGCTCGCCCGCGCGCCGTCGCGACCCACCCACTGGACCGCGGCGTCGCACTGCGGCGCGGTCAGACCGAGGGAGTCCAGGTCCAGGTGCTGCCACGGCGCGACGGCATAGCGCGGCGGGCGGTTCACGTAGCGGACGATCCAGCGGGCCGAGGCCGTGCAGAAGCCGCAGTCACCGTCGAACACGAGCACCGGCCTAGGGGCGTCCACCCGCCCGAGTCTGGCAAACCGTGCCACCATGACCGCGTGCGGGGTGGACTGACCAGGTGGGGCATCGCCTGGCGCGCCGTGGTCACCGTCCTGGTGGTGGCGGCGGTGGTCGACGGCACCTGGCACGGCAACGACACCCGGTGGCCGTTCACCCCCATGTCGCAGTTCTCGTTCAACGTCAACCCGGAGAGCGAGATCCGCTCCCGCTACCTGGAGGCGGACACCGTCGACGGCCGGCTGGTCAGGGTCGAGCTGAGCCCCGGCGGGCTGGGCGTGGAGCGATCGGAGATCGAGGGCCAGCTGCCGTCGCTGGTCCGCGAGCCGTGGCGGCTGCAGGCCATCGCGGTCGCTCACGTGCGCCGGCAACCAGGCCAGGCCCGGTATGCCGCGGTGCACCTCCGCGAGCGGGTCACCGACCTGACCGGCGGGGTCGCCGGCGAGTCCGTGGTGAACACGCTGGCGACCTGGCCGGTCGTCCAGCCGGCCAACCCACCCGAGATCCCGTGACCGGCTTCTTCTTCCCGGCAGTGCCGCTCGCGCGCGTCGCCTGGCTGCGGCGCGCGGTCTACCCCTTCGTCGTCTTCGACATGCTCTTCGTCGTCCGCGACCCGGTCCCGCACGGCGACGTCCCGGCGGCCCTGTACCGGCCGCTGCTGGTGCGCCAGTGGCTGCACCTGCCCCAGCCGTCACCGGGCTACGTGCGGGCGCTCGCCGTCCTGCTGGTGGTCAGCGCCGTGGTCGCCGCAACCGGGAGGCTGCCCCGCCTGGCCGGCTGGGTGTGCGCGTTCGCCATGCTGGACTGGGTCAGCAACGGCTTTTCCTACGCCAAGATCGACCACGACCACTTCGCCCTAATGGTGGCGCTGTTCGTGCTGCCGAGCGTCGGCCACGCCCGGGTCGGGGACCTCACCGCGAACCGGGCCGCCGGCTGGGCGGTCCGGATGACCCAGCTGGGCGCCGTGGCGATTTACTTCCTGTCGTTCTGGGCCAAGGTGCGCTTCGGCGGCTGGCTGTGGGCCAACGGCGCCACGCTGACCTGGGCGTTGACGCGTCGAGGCCAAGGGCTGGCCGCCTGGCTGGGTGGCCAGCCGGCGCTGACCCACGCGCTGCAGTGGAACGTGGTGGTGATGGAGTTCGCCTCACCGCTCATGCTCTGGTTGCGCGGCCGCCCGCTCTACGCCTACCTGGGGTTCTGGGGCGTCTTCCACCTGTGCACCTACCTGCTGCTGACCATCCACTTCCTGCCGCTGGTGGTCTGCCTGCTGGCGTTCCTGCCGTTGGAGCGGCTCAGCCTGCTCCGTCGGCCGGCCAGGCCGCGGCCAGCCGAGCCCGCACGTCCTCCAGCAGCATCGGCAGCGCCTTCGTCTGCGCGATGATCGGCAGGAAGTTCGAGTCGCCGCCCCATCTCGGCACGATGTGCTGGTGCAGGTGGGCTGCCACGCCGGCGCCGGCGACGGAGCCCTGGTTCATCCCGATGTTGTAGCCGCCTGGGGCGCTGGACCGGTCCAACGCGGCGATCCCGGCCTTGGTCAGCGTCGTGAACTCTGCCGTCTCGTCCTCGGTCAGGTCCACGTAGAGCGACACGTGCCGGTACGGGCAGACCAGGATGTGACCGGGGTTGTACGGGAACAGGTTCATCACCACGAAGCAGGTCCGCCCCCGGTGCACCACCAGCCCGACGGCGTCGTCCTTGCCGGGGGCGGCGCAGAACGGACAGCCCGTGCCCGCCTGGTCGGTAGGCCGGTCGCCGGAGATGTAGACCATCCGGTGCGGCGTCCACAACCGTTCGAACCCGTCCCGGACGCCGGCTAGGTCCTCCGCAGACTCGGCCGCCACGCCGCTGATCCTATGCGGCCCCCCACCCCCCGCGGCCGGACACCGCCACGGCCGCGATCCCCTCGACCGAACACCGCTTCGGCCGGATTCCTGGCCAATGTGAACGCTCACATGCGGCGCACGCGGTGTCCGGACGAGGAGGGGGGTGAGCGGGGTCAGACCTGGATGCGCTGTTCCACGGCAGCCACGATCTCGGCCACGGCCTGCTCGATCGGGACGCCGTTGCGCTGCGAGCCGTCCCGGTGGCGGAACGACACGGCGCCCGCCGACCGGTCCTCCTCCCCGGCGATGAGCACGAACGGCACCTTGGACTTCGACGCGGTGCGGATCTTCTTCGGGAACCGGTCGTCGGAGCTGTCCACCTCCACCCGGATGCCGTGTGCGCGCAGGCGAGCGGCGACGTCATACAGGTAGTCGTCGTGGTCCGAGGCCACCGGGACGCCCAGCACCTGCACCGGCGCCAGCCACGGCGGGAACGCGCCCGCGTAATGCTCCACCAGCACGCCGAAGAACCGCTCGATCGACCCGAACAGCGCCCGGTGGATCATGATCGGCCGCTTGCGGGACCCGTCCGCCGCTTGGTACTCCAGCTCGAACCGCTCCGGCTCGAAGAAGTCGAGCTGGATCGTCGACATCTGCCAGGTCCGCCCGATCGCGTCGCGGGCCTGCACCGAGATCTTCGGTCCGTAGAACGCCGCGCCCCCCGGGTCCGGCACCAGCTCCAGGCCGGAGTCCTCGGCGACACGCGCCAGCGTTGCCGTGGCCTGCTCCCAGATGTCCTCGGACCCGATGAACTTGTCCGGGTTCTTGGTGGACAGCTCCAGGTAGAAGTCGTCCAGCCCGTAGTCCTTCAGCAGGTCCAGGACGAAGGTGAGCACCTTGCCCAGCTCCTGCTCCACCTGCTCCTCGGTGACGAAGATGTGCGCGTCGTCCTGGGTCATCCCGCGGACCCGGGTCAGCCCGTGCACGACCCCGGACTTCTCATATCGGTACACGGACCCGAACTCGAACAGCCGCAACGGCAGCTCGCGGTAGGACCGGCCGCGGGCCCGGAAGATCAGGCAGTGGAACGGGCAGTTCATCGGCTTGAGGTAGTAGTCCTGGCCCTGGCGCCGCAGGTTGCCCGCCGCGTCCCGCTCCTCGTCCACGTGCATCGCCGGGAACATCCCGTCGGCGAACCAGTCCAGGTGCCCGGAGGTCTCGAACAGGGCGCCCTTGCTGATGTGGGGGGAGTTCACGAAGGAGTAGCCCGCCTCGACGTGCCGCCGTCTGGAGTAGTCCTCCATCACCATCCGCACGATCCCACCCTTGGGGTGGAACACCGCCAGGCCCGAGCCGACCTCGTCCGGGAACGAGAACAGGTCCAGGTCGGCCCCGAGCCGGCGGTGGTCGCGCCGCTCCGCCTCGGCGAGCCGGTCAAGGTGCGCCTTCAGCGCCTCCTTGGACTCCCACGCCGTGCCGTAGATCCGCTGCAGCTGCGGGTTCTGCTCCGAGCCGCGCCAGTATGCCGCCGCCGACCTGGTCAGCTGGAAGGCGTTGCCCAGGGCCTTGGTCGTCGGCACGTGCGGTCCGCGGCACAGGTCGCGCCAGGCCAGCTCCACCGAGCCGTCGCGAGCCCGGCGGTGGTTGTCGTAGATGGTCAGCTCGCCGGCTCCCACCTCCACGTCAGCGCCCTCCCCGGCATCGGCGGCGCCCTTGAGACCGATCAGCTCCAGCTTGTACGGCTCGTCGGCCAGCTCCGCGCGTGCCTCCTCCTCACTGACGACCCGCCGGGAGAACGTCTGCCCCTCGTTGACGATGCGCTGCATCACCTTCTCCAACGCCTTGAGGTCCGCCGGGGTGAACGGCGTCTGCACGTCGAAGTCGTAGTAGAACCCGTCCCGCACCGGCGGCCCGATGCCCAGGCGCGCCGACGGGTCGACCTCCTGGACCGCCTGGGCCAGCACGTGCGCGGCCGAGTGCCGCAGCACCGACAGCCCGTCCGGGGAGTCGACGGCGACCGGCTCGACCACGTCGCCGTCGGCGACCACGTGCGCCAGGTCGCGCAGCTGGCCGTTCACCCGCGCCACGACGACGCCGCGCTCGCCGCCGACCAGCTCGGCGGCGGTAGTGCCCGCCTGGACCGAACGCTGGCTGCCAGCGACGACGACGGTGAGTGCGGACACGGTGGGTTCTCCTTGCGTATGCCGGGTGGTCCGGGTGCCTGGTGGCAGTCGAACCGCTGGGTATGCCGCCGGGCCGGCGGCCGGACCAGGCTAGCGACCGGGGACGGCGCCGGTCGCGGCAGTTTCGCTGCCTCCCGGTGGCGGCGTCAGCAGCGCGACCGGGTCGCCCACCCGGACCCGCCCCTGGTCGGTCACCTCGGCGTAGACGCCGGGGCAGGGGGTGGCGGGGCCGGTGACGCGCAGCGCAGCGGTCCCGACTCGCAGCGACCGCTGGACCGCCGCGGTCAGGTCCGCCGGTGCGCAGGAGAGCACCAGGTTGGCCCGCGCGTCGGCGTCGGCCTCGGCGACCAGCAGGACCGGCGACCGCTTCGGCCGGTCCCCCGCGAGGCCGGTCGCGACCACGTCGGACTCGGTCAGCTCGACCCCGGGCTGGCCCTTCACCGGGTGGATCCGGATCTCGCGCACCACGCCGACGACCTGGTCCATGCCGGGCAGCCTCTCACGGGGCGGCGGGGTGGGCAGGACGGGCCCGTTCGGCGACGACGCCGGGGCGGGGTGGGCGAACGCTCTCCCGCGCCTGGCTAACCGAGCTGAGCGACCGGCCGCTGCCCGTCGCCCCCGGCGCGCCTGGCCCGCACGACGGTGTCGCGCACGGTGACGACCTCGCCCTCGGCCGAGGTGGACGGTCGCGGCCGGGCCTGCGCCACCTCCACCACCCAGCTCGCCCGGTCCAGCACCGCCACCACGTCCTCGGCGGTGAAGAAGAGGTCCCGCCTCGGCGGGCGGCGCACCTGCGGCAGGTCCAGGTCCGACGGGTGGTGCGCCACCACCAGCAAGGTGCCGCCCGGACCGACCAGCTCGGCCAGCCGTCGGTGCAGGAGCGGCTGCTGGGCGGCCGGCAGCTGCAGGAACTGGGCCGAGACCAGGTCGAACGGACCGCCCACCTCCGCCCCTTCGGTCAGGTCCGCCTGCACCCAGGTCACCCGGTGGCCGGCTCCGGCGGCCTCGACGTGCTCCCGGGCCCGCTCCAGCGCGACGCCGGAGATGTCCACCGCGGTGACCCGCCAGCCGCGCTGGGCCAGCCAGAGGGTGTCCGCCCCCTCCCCGCAGCCCACGTCCAGGGCCGACCCCGGCGGCAGGCCGGCGACCTCGTCGACCAGCTGGGGGTTGGGGTTGCCGCTCCAGATCCGGTGCGACTCCAGGTAGCGAGCGTCCCAGAACGCCCGGTCCATCGCCGGGGGGTCGTGGTCGTGAGAGTGCACTGCGTCAGCATCGCAGCACCGGCCGGGCGAGCGCCGTGGAGGTGGAGTCCAGCGAGTTCGAAGCACTGTCGCTCGGTTTCGGGGCCGGGCCGGGCTGGGTCGCCGGCGGGTACGTGTGGGCCGGCTCGCCCAGTTCGCCTGCTACCGGCTGGCCGACCCCGAGGACGCGAAGACAGCGACGGCACCACCACCTCCGCCGTGCGGTTGTGCGCGCAGCGCGGGCCCGGCGCAGCCGATTGTCGATGGACATCGCTTCGTTGTCGGAAGCGCACGGGTTCGAGCGAACACATGCGTGGCGGCGCCTACGTAGCAGTGCGCCGGTCTGCCCCGCGCGGCCAGCGCGACGTTGAGGGTCTCCCGGAGCGCGATCGCGTGCTCGGCATAACCCCCGCGGGCCGCGACGACGGCCCGCGAGTAGGGTCCGGCCGAGGTGCGGTGTGTCAGCCGTTCCGGCTGGTCCGTCTCCTCCGCCCGCCCTCCGACCGGGACACCATGCCGTCTGGACCCAGGAGCCGGCTTCGGCGACGAGCCCGGGAGTAACGCCTCGCCCGGCCGGCGGACTGTAGCGGTAGGCGGGCCCACCCGAAGGAGTTTTCCATGTCCAGCACTGCGATCGCCGACCACGCTCTCCTCTCCGACCGGCACTCCAGCGCGCTGGTCGACCGCGCCGGCTCGGTCGAGTGGCTCAGCTTCCCGCGCTTCGACTCACCGTCGGTCTTCGGTCGGCTCCTGGGAGCCGACGCCGGCCACTGGCAGATCGTGCCGACTGGGGCGACGACCGCCACGCGCCGCTACCTCGACCGCAGCCTGGTCCTGGAGACCACGTTCACCACCGCCCACGGAGTGCTGACGATCACCGACCTGCTCGCGTTGGGGCCAGACAACGGCGGGCACCGCCTCGGTGTTGCCGTCCCGCACCTGCTGGTACGCCGCCTGACCGGCGTTTCCGGGCAGGTCGAGGTGGACATCGCCTACGTGCCTCGCCCCGAGTACGGCCTGGTCAGCCCGCTGCTCGACCACGTCAACGGTGGGGTGACGGCGCGCGGCGGCTCGGAATGGCTGGTGCTGACCACGCCTGTCGACCTGGCGTTGAAAGGCGGAACCGCACGCGGGCGGGCGGTCCTGGACGCGGGGCAGACCCTGCATCTCGCCTTGCACCGGTCAACCCTGCAGGAGACCCCCGCCCGGGTCTGGTCGCAGGCCGAACTGTCCGCGGTTGTCGACGACACGGTCGCTGCGTGGCAGTCGTGGTCGGATCTGCACCAAGCCTACGAGGGGCCTTGGCGGGACCTGGTGCACACCAGCGGCCGGGTCCTGCAGGGGCTGTCGTTCCAGCCGAGCGGCGCCATCGTCGCCGCCGCGACCACGTCCCTGCCGGAAAGCGTCGGCGGGGAGCGAAACTGGGACTACCGCTACTCGTGGGTGCGCGACGCCAGCTTCACCATGCAGGCCCTGTGGGTCGCGGCCTGCCCGGACGAGGCTGCCGAATTCTTCGCCTTCCTGACCACCGCCGCCGCGTCCTCAGTCGGCACCGGCCTTCAGATCATGTTCGGCGTGGGCGGTGAGCACGACCTGAGCGAGAGGGAGCTCGGGCACCTGCCCGGCTGGCGGGACAGCCGGCCGGTCCGGGTCGGCAACGGCGCTTGGAACCAGCGGCAGATCGACGTCTACGGCGAGGTGCTCGGGGCGGCCGCCCAGCTCGCCGACCAGCTCGACGTCGTCGACGACGCCACCCGCCACTTCCTCCTCGCGTGCGCCGAAACAGCCGCAACCCATTGGGGCGAGAAGGACCAGGGCATCTGGGAGGTGCGCGGCGAGCCGCAACACTTCGTCTACTCCAAGGTCATGTGCTGGGTCGCACTCGACCGCGCCATCGCGCTCGCCGACCTGCTCCACGCATCGGATCGGGTCGAACGCTGGAAGCACCAGCGTGACCAGATCTGGGAAGCGGTCATCCACGACGGTTGGAGCGAGGAAGCGGGAGCCTTCACCCAGTACACCGGAAGCACCGCGCTGGACGCCTCCAATCTGATGATGGCGATCGTCGGGTTCTTGCCGGCCGACGATCCTCGCATGCTGGCGACCATCGAGGCGATCGAGAGCCGGCTCACCGACGACCGCGGACTGGTCTACCGCTATCGCACCGACGAGGGGGTCGATGGACTTGTCGGCGGGGAAGGCACATTCCTCTTGTGCACCTTCTGGCTGGCTGAGGCACTCGCCCGCGCGAACCAGGTCGATCGGGCCCGCGCCGTCTTCGAGCGCGCGGCTGTGTTCGCCAACGATCTCGGCCTGCTGGCCGAGGAGGTGGACCCCGAGACCGGTGAACTGCTCGGCAACTTCCCGCAGGCATTCAGCCACATCGGCCTCGTCAACGCCGCCTGGGCGATCTCCCAGGCCGAACAGCGGGCGCGGTCCTGACGTGGTTTCCGCGCTCTGTCGTGGCCCCGGAGCGGTCGCCCCCCGAGCGGGCTCGCCGCTACTGTCGCGGGTAGCGCCGCTGAGGGAGGGGCCTGTATGTCGAGCAATGACACCGAGGTCGGCTCTTCCCCTGACTCTGGCGCCGCGGCTGACTGGCAGCGGGACGCGACCTTGGTGGCCCGGCTGCAGGCCGGGGATGAGAAGGCGTTCGCCGAGATCGTCTCGGGTTGGTCCGCGGTGATGCTCCGGGTCGCGCGCGGCCACGTGTCGACGGACGCCTCCGCGCAGGAGGTCGTCCAGGACACCTGGTTGGCGGTGATCCGCGGACTAGACCGGTTCGAGGGTCGGTCAACGCTTCGCACGTGGGTGTTCGCAATCCTCAAGAACCTGGCCCGGACCCGCGGCGCGCGGGAGGCACGTGCCGTGCCATGGTCGTCCTTGAGCCCCTCGGAGGACACGGGGCCCGCCGTGGATGAACGGCGCTTCCGTGGGCCCGACGACGAATGGCCGGGGCATTGGGCGCCACTCGCAGGCCCACGACGGTGGGAGCCATCACCGGAGGACCGAGCCGTCGCCGAGGAGATCCGCAGCGAGCTGTCCGCCGGCATCGCGGAGCTGCCCGAGCGTCAACGGGCCGTCGTCAGCCTCAGGGACGTGCACGGCCTGTCCGCCGACGAGGTCTGCTCGCTCCTTGGCCTCAGCCCCGGCAACCAGCGGGTGCTGCTGCACCGGGCCCGCTCCCAGTTGCGCCGTCGGCTCGAAGTCTTCTACCTGCCGTCCGGGTCGGGGGCCGGTCCGTGAACGAGGGATCCGCCCCTGGACTCACGGTGAGCTGCCAGGAGGTGGTCGAGCTTGTCACCGACTATCTCGAAGGTGAGTTGGAGCCGGACCTGACCGCCGAGGTGGAGGCCCACCTCAGGCTGTGTGCTGGCTGCGCGCAGTATCTCGACCAGATGCGCGCGACCATCCGCGCGTTGGGCCACGTCCCGGTCACCTCACTCAGCGAGGCCGCGCAGGCCCAGCTGCTGGAGGCCTTCCGCGACCTGCGCGGGCCGTCGCCGTCGTAGAGCGACGGCGCCTCACGAGCGACGGCGCCTCACGCGCAGGCGACGCCGGCCGGGTGTGCCTCTGGAGGCACCGGCAGCGGGGTCGCCCGCGGTGCGCCGAGCGGGCCATCATCCGGGTTCACGGCCAGGACGTGGAGCGCGTTGTCCTGGGGCCGGTTCCCCGCTCCGTTCACCGTGACGACATGAAGGAAGCGGCCCGCCGGGTCAAGCGATTCCTGGAAGGCTCCGCCGACGCCGCCCAGGGTGACGCTCTGCACCTCCAGGGGGTGCAGCGGGTCGCTCGTGTCGTAGACGGAGACACTGTTGCTGGCGTTGCTCACGGTGTACATCCGGGAGCCGTCGCGGTTCGTGATCAACCAGCAGACCGCGCGCCCCGAGTTGGGCACGGTCCGTACCAACGTGAGGCGACCCTGCTCGTCATACTCGTAGACCGCAACCTCGGCGCGAGTCGGCAAGCCCACGTAGAGAATCCTTTCGCGCGGATGCACGGCAAGGCCGACCGGCGACGGGTGTGCCGCGCCGACCGGCGTGGCCGGCTGGGGGTCGAGCCGGCCCGGTTCGATCCGGAACGATCTCAGGGTTCCCGCGAAGGGTTCGGCGCCAAACAGCAGCCGTCCGTCCGGCGACACCAGCGCCTGCGCCGGCGATGAGCCCCTTTCGGCCGAGATGGTCATCTCCGGCCGGGCCGACAGTGCTCCGCCGTCGCCCACTTCGAAGACGGCGTACCCAGGGCCGGTCGTGGGGCCTCGCCGAGTCGGGTCCTGGTCCTTGTGCACCACGTACAGGTGGGTGCCGCGCAGGCCCAGGCTGACCGGCTGCGTGCCGCTCGAAGCGAAGGGTGCACCCGGAACGAGGCTCAGACTGCCATCTCCAGCGATGCCGAACACCGCGATGCTGTCGCTGCCGCCGTTGACCGCGAACAGCATTGTTCGTTCCTCGTTGATGATCACGTTCTGGTCCGAGTCCTCGGGGCCGACGATGCCAGCAGGATTGGCGAAGCCGGTTCCGCCGGTGAGATAGGCACCCAGCTGGCTGAGAGTCCCGTCCTCGGCGCGGCGGTAGGCAAGAACGGCATTCCGGTTGGGCCTCGGGTCATTCGTCGCGACGTAGACCAGGTCACGTGCGGCTACTGCTGGCTCCATGACGCCTCCTCAAGATCGTGGCCGCGCGATGCTGCGACGGCCTCCGCTGGTTCCGTCACGGTCGGATCGCCGGCGTTACATCGACTGGGCGCAGGTGGGGCGAGATCGGCCCGGGCCTCGACGTCGACCAGGCCGTTCTCGGCGCGGTCTGTGTCGTCGGCGAGGCCGTCTGCCGGACGTGGCGGCCGGGCGCAGGGGTGACCACTGTGATGGCCATCGGAAACGTGCCACATGGTGCTGTACCGGCCCTGGTGGGTTCCGGTTTGCGACAGTCCAGGTGGTGCACGTCTGCTGGGTCGCGGCGACGTGCTCGACCACCCAGTTGACCTTGTGCCCTCAGACCGGCGTCCGGACGCCGCGAAAAGGTGACGCCGCGGAGGGCGGGGATATCGGCATGTGCACGTGCGCGAGGTCGAGGACGCGCCAGGCTTTGGACTATGACAGCGGCCGGGAGAACCTGGCGCGGGCCGATCCCGTTCGGCGCGCCGGCTCGTCGTCCGCGCCGTGGCGTGACGGCCACCAGGTCACGCGAGGGTTCGGAACCCGGGCCATGGTCACAGCGGCGTTCATGGGGTGATCCGCTTGATGCGAGCGCTGGCGCCTTGCGTGATCCGCAGTGTCCAGCCTGGGATGACGCTGCAAACCGACTGGTGACCGTCACGGTGGCGCTGCGGCTGCTGGGGTCGGCTGTGCTCTTGCCCCGGTCAGCTCCGGTCTCCTGGCGCAAGGCCGACCCATCTGACACGTATCCGACACGACCAGCCGTCTACGCAAGTCCCAACTGCGCGTCCTTCGCAGGCCAGGACCGATACTGCGGTGGTGGACGTGAAGGGACTCGAACCCCTGACCTCTCGCGTGTGAAGCGAACGCTCTAACCAACTGAGCTACACGTCCGGGTGCGACGCGGCATACCGCGCGTGCGCAACGGTCACGAAGGATAGCCGACGGCGACCGATCAC
>DASSLY010000057.1:0-4607 GCA_035689185.1 Dermatophilaceae bacterium | reverse complement strand
GTGATGTCGATGTTGACGATGTCGCCGTCCTGCAGCGGGCGGTCGTCCGGGATCCCGTGGCAGATCACCTCGTTCACGCTGGTGCACAGCGACTTAGGGAAGCCCTTGTAGCCCAGCGTGGACGGGTAGGCGCCCTGGTCGAGCAGGAACTCGTGGCCCACCCGGTCGATCTCGTCGGTGGTCACCCCCGGCGCGATCGCCGCGGCCGCGGCGGCCATCGCCTGCGCTGCGACCCGCCCGGCCACCCGCATCGCCTCGATCGTCTCGGCATCCTTGACCTCGGGCCCGGTGTATGCCGCGGGGCGCGGCTTGTCGACGTACTCCGGCGAGGCGATCGTGGCGGGGACATGACGGCGGGGGGACACCGTGCCGGGGGCGACGCTCCCGTATGAAGCTCGCCGGCGGGCCGCGGTCGTGCGCATGGGTGGAGTCTAGGGGCGGCCCGAGTCCGGGCCGTCCGCCGCCGCTGGACCCGCCGCGCGGCCGCCCGGTGCCGGGCGGGAGCCGGCCCGGCGGCATACCGTGGTGTTGCTGGTCCGATCACAGGAGGTGGGTGGGCGTGCCGTACTGGTTCAACGTCACGACCGGGCGGGTCGAGGACGACAGCAACCGCAGCAAGAACGACGAGGTGCTCGGCCCGTACGAGTCCTACGCCGATGCCTCGAACGCGTTGCAGCAGGCGCGGGAGAACACCGAGCGATGGGACCGTGAGGACCGCGAGTGGGAGGAAGGCTCCTAGCTCAGCCCGCCGTGCCGCTGACGCGTTCCAGCGCCTCGGTCCAGCGTCGCTGCAGCCGCTCGGTGTCGTCGGAGGGCACGTGCTGGTGCGACAGGTTCACGCGGGTGCTCGCGCCCTGCGGGTGCAGCTGGAGGTCGACCAGCGAGCTGGGGGCGTCGTCGTCGGCATGCCAGGTCAGCCGGATCTGCTCCAACGGGTGGTAGCTGCGCAGGACGCCGTGCGGTCCGTGGTCGGCGCGCCAGGGCTCCCCCTTGCCGCCCAGAGTGGCGCCCGCCCCCAGCAGCGCCTCGGACCCAGCCCTGGTGATGAGGGCCTGCCAGACCTGCTCGACCGGGTGAGGCAGCGTGGTGGTCACCTCGACCGTGGCGTCGTGCCCGTGGCGCAGGTCCACCTGCCCGCGCTGTTCTGTGTCCTGCTCGCCTGCCTCGTCTGCTGCCATTGGTGACCTCGCTGTCTGCCGGAAGTGATGAGATGTGCCCAGCTTGGGGGCACGTGTCCAGCGAACCAACAGCGGGCTCCCGATGCAATAGGGAGCCGCCCGGGCGGACGCCGCGGGCGGGGTCGGTTCGTGGTCCCCGCGGGCTGCTCGGTTCGTGGTCGCCGCGGGCTGCTCGGTCCGCAGCCGGCCGGCGGAGCGGCGGCGCGCGATCTGTGACGGCTGGCTGGCGCACGCGGGCCATCGCGGTGAGGATGGGGCCACGAGTGCGCTCGCTGCGGCCAGGAAAGCGTCGTAAGCGCACAACGAAGGAGTCGAGATGCAGTGGTGGGGCTGGCTGCTCGTCGCCGTGGCGGTGCTCGTGGTGGTCGGGGCGATGGTCGCTGGCATCCAAGCGCGCCGGCGCCGGGGTGGCGTGGTGTCCGCGCGCGGGCGAAGCGGGCGTCGACAGTGAGTCTGCTGGTCAAGGCTTCCGAGCTGACCAAGCGTCCGGTGGTCACGCTCAGTGGCGACGACGTCGCCCAGGTCAAGGACGTCGTCTTCGACAGTTCCGGTGGGTCCGTCGTGGGTGTCACGCTGGCCGGGCGTGGGCTGTTCGCAGGCCCGCTGAAGGAAGTGCTGCCCTGGTCCGCGGTGCTCGCCTGCGGTCGGGACGCGGTCATGGTGGCCGATGAGGGCGCTCTGGCCGAGCGGGAGGACGTCGTGGAGGCGGTTGCCGGCGGGCCGGACGTCCTCGGGTCTCGCGTGATCACCGACGGGGGCACCGAGCTCGGCAAGGTCGTCGACGTCGTCATCGAGGTCGGCGACGAGCACGGCCGGCGGACCGAGGCCGACGTGGTCGGGTATGAGGTGGCCAGCGGCCCGGCGACCGGCCGCCCCGGCCGGCACGTGTACATCCCGTTGCCGGACACCCTGTCCGTGTCAGGGGAGGCGCTGATGGTTCCTGCCGCAGCCACCGAGTTCGTGTGCGACGACCTGGCGGGGTTCGGCGCCGCGGTGGACGCGTTCCGGGCGCGGCTGCGGGGCGGTCGCTGATGCGGTTCAGCGAGGCGAAGTCGCACAAGGTGATGAGCGCGGCCACGGCCACCACGGTGGCCAAGGTCAAGGGCTTCGTCGTCGACGCCCCCGCGGCCGCGGTGGTGGCCCTGCGAGTGGGCAAGAGCGATGCGGGGGAGTACCTGCACTGGCCCGACGTCACCGGCTTCGGCCCGGATGCCGTCGTCGTCGTCGACGAGGACAAGCTGACCGAGGCTCGGGGGCGCGCGGCGCAACTGCTCGACAAGCGGTACGAGCTGGTCGGCAAGCGGGTGCTGGACGACCACGGGGACGCGGTGGGTGAGGTAGAGGACGTCGAGTTCGACCCGTCCACCGGACGCGTCCTCACCCTGTTCACCAGCGGCCCGGAGGTGGCCGGCGACCGGATGGTGGGCTGCGGCGGCTGGGCACTGGTCGTCCGCGCGGCTCCGCCGGAGCCGGGGGAGCCGCCAGTGGCGGTGCCGGCGCGCCCGTCACCGTGACGTCTCAAGGCCCATGACCACGTGGGTGGCGGTCCGGTCCACGGGCCGAAAGCCGAGCCGCTCGTACAGCCGCCGCGCGCCGTCGTTAGCATGCAGCACCTGCAGCCGAACCGGTTTCTCCTGCCGGGCCGCCCGGTCCACAACCCAGCGAACGGCCAAGCTTCCCAACCCCCTCCGCTGCCGCGCGGGGTCGATTTCGAGCAACGCCAGGTCCACCGCCTCGTCGGACTCCGAGAGGTAGACGGCGCCGACGCGCTCCGCGGCGACCCGGGCGACATACACGTCGTGGCTGGCGAGGTTCGCCGCGAACCTGGCCCGCTGGTCCGTCTCCACCCACGGCCCGTATGACGCCTCGACCATCGCGCGCATGGCGGCCCGGTGGAGGGCGTAGAGCCACTCCCGGTCGCTGGAGGCGGCCGCCACGACGTCCAGCTGCACCGGACCAACCTGGCACACTCGTGCTGTACTCGACCCGTGCCGAGCGAACTGCCCGACCTGCTGGTGCGCGACGCCGCCGCGTGGCGTGCCTGGCTGGGGGAGCACGAGAGCGAGAGCGACGGGGTATGGCTGCGGCTGGCCAAGAAGGGCGTCACCGAGCCGACATCCCTGACCTATCCGGAGGCGCTGGACGAGGCATTGTGCTCCGGATGGGTCGACGGGCAGGTCAAGAGCCTGGACGCGACGACATTCCGGCAGCGGTTCACCCCGCGGAGGTCGCGGAGCCTGTGGTCGGCCCGCAACGTGGACAACGTTGCTCGCCTCACCGCGGCCGGTCGGATGCGCCCGCGCGGGCTGGCCGAGGTCGACCGGGCCAAGGCCGACGGTCGCTGGGCGGTTGCCTACGCCGGGCCCGCCACCGTTGAGGTGCCCCCCGAGCTGGCGGGGGCGCTGGCCGGCAACGCCGTGGCGGCAGCGACGTTCGACCGGCTCAGCGGCCAGAACCGCTACGCGATCCTGCACCGGCTGGCCACGCTGAAGACGGCCGCGGCGAAGGAGCGCAACGTCGCGAAGTTCGTGGTGATGCTCGAACGGGGGGAGACGATCTACCCGCAGTAGTCCGGGCCGCGGGTCTTGGGCGTCCTGCGCTGTCCTGCGTCCTGGCCCACGACGTTTTGCTGTGTCCAAGCTGTGTCCGAGCTGTGTCCGGGCTGTAACTAGGCTGTGTTCGAGCTGTGTTTGGACCGTGTGCAAGGCTGTCCGCGTCCTGTGCCCTGTCCGATCCCACCCTGCCGGGGGCGCGGACCCCTCGGGCTCGGGCGCGATGGCGCACTAGCTCATCTTGAGCGGGATGGTGATGGTGGCGCCGGGGGCCGGCCACAACCATCCAGCTCGAGCCGACTTCCGGCGGACAGGGTCGGGCGGCCAGGGTCGGGCGGGCACCGGCGGGCGGACAGGGTCGGGCGGACAGGGTCGGGCGGACAGGGTCGGGCGAGCAGAACGGTGCAGGCGGGGGGCGGATCTGCCGGTGTGGGGAAGTCTGCACCTCGGGGGGGCCTGTCCGCCTCGGCAGGCAGGTTGAGGCGTCCGGGACGGCGACCGTGACGGCCAGGTGGTCACCATGGCGGCCCTTTCGCCGTCACGGTCGCCGTCCCGTGGGCGGAAGAGTGCTGGCGGGGGGGCGGATCTGTCGGGGTGGGGAAGTCTGCACCTCGGCGGGACCTGTCCGCCTCGGCAGGCAGGTTGAGACGTCCGGGACGGTGACCGGGACGGCCAGGTGGTCACCAGGGCGACCCTTTGGCCGTCACGGTCGCCGTCCCGGGGCGGAAGGGTGCCTGCGCACGTCGATGGTGCGCACAGGGGCGCCGAATGTCCGCATGGTCGTCGTCACCTTCGCCAGACGCTTGCCCGGCGCCGACCAGACGCCTCGCCTGGCCCGTTTCGGGCTCCTCCGCCCGGACAACGGGCACGGCGGGGC
>DASSLY010000056.1:0-7315 GCA_035689185.1 Dermatophilaceae bacterium | reverse complement strand
CGCGGGCGCCGCCGGGGCCTGGTGGAGCAGTGCCCGGCCCTTCTTGGTGAACCGCAGCTGGGTCCGCTCGGTCACCGTGTCCACGTGCCAGTTGGCGTAGCCGGCGGCCAGCAGCCGGTCGACCTCCGCCGCCGCGGCGTCCAGCGGCAGGTTGCGGGTATGCGCCTGGGTCTCGTCGAAGGAGGTGACCTGCAACTGCCGGCCGGCGTCCAGGTCGACGTAGCGCAGCTCGACCCGGCGGAAGTCGGTCGTGTGGTTGCGGCGCCTTCCGGCCGCGACCCCCCTGACCAGGGTGTCGTCGCCGAGCAGCAGTGAGCGCACCGTGTCGACCTCGCGCTGCGCCATGGCCATGTAAGGCAGGGTAATCGGCTCGTCCTGGTGCCGGAATGACACAGTGAGGGCATGCCGACGGATGCGCTGCGCGAGCCGGCGCACCTGGTCAGCCCGAGGGCGGTGACCTACTGGACGGTGCGGGCCCTACCGGGATGGCTGGTGCTGCTGGTCGGGGAGCTGGCGGCTGTGGTGCTGCTGCGCGACGCGCGCGGCGCCATGCTGACAGCCCTCGTGCTGACGGTGGTTGCCGCTGCCGCACACCTGGTGGTGATGCCGCGTTGGCGCTACCGGGTGCACCGCTGGGAGACGACGCCGACCGCGGTCTACACCCAGTCCGGCTGGCTGTCCCAGCAGCGCCGGATCGCACCGGTCTCCCGGATCCAGACCGTGGATACCGAGCGCGGCCCGCTCGAGCAGTTGTTCAGGCTCGCCAACGTCACCGTGACGACCGCCTCGGCCGCCGGGCCGATCCGCGTCCACGGCCTCGACCTGGCCACCGCCGAGGCACTGGTCGCCGAGCTCACCGAGATCACCAGCCGGACCCCCGATGACGCGACCTGACCCTGGGCCTCCCGATCCCGGGCCTCCCGATCCCGGGGCTCCCGATGCCGGGCCACCGGCGCGTGATGTCGTGAACCCGCGGGAGTGGCGCCGACTGAGCCCGCGCATGCTGCTGGTGCACCCCGTGCGCGAGACCGCCCGGGCCCTGCCAGCGTTGCTCGGGCTGCTCATCGCCGGCACCAGCAGCGGCGCCGGCCAGTTCTGGGTGCTCGCCGGGGTCGTCGCGGTCGTCGGGTTCTCGGTGCTGCGGTGGTTCACCACCCGGTTCCGCATCACCCCGGAGCAGGTGCAGCTGCGGACCGGGATGCTGCGCCGCAGGTCCCTGGCCACCCCGGCTGACCGGGTCCGAAGCGTCGACGTCACCGCCTCGGCGCTGCACCGGCTCCTCGGACTGGCCCAGGTGCAGATCGGCACCGGTGACAAGGACGGCGGCCTGGTGCTGGACTCCCTCACCGCGGCCGAGGCGGCGCGGCTGCGGGCCGAGCTGCTCCACCGGGCTGGCCAGGCCCGCGCTGTCGACTCCCCGGCCAAGGTGAGGGTCATGGAAGCCGCCTCGGCCGGCGCCTCGGCCGGCTCCTCGGCCGGCGAGCCGGCCGAGGAGGTCCTCCTGCGCTTCGACCCGGCGTGGGTCAGGTTCGCGCCGTTCACCACGACCGGGCTGGTCACCGCCGTCGCGGTGCTCGGTGCTGGCTGGCAGCTGATCGACCAGGTCGTGCAGGACGACCAGGAGATCGGGGTTCTGCGATCGGTGGGCGGCCGGGTGCTGCAGACCGACGTGTGGCTGGCCGTCCTGGTCGGCGCGGTCGGGCTGGCGGTGTTCGTGACCCTGCTCGCCGTGGGCGGGTACGTCCTGTCCTACTGGGGGTTCCGGCTGACCCGGCACGTCGGGGGCACGCTGCATACGGCCCGCGGACTGCTGACCACCCGCGCGACCAGCCTGGAGGAGCGGCGGCTGCGCGGGGTGGAGCTCAACGACACGCTGCTGCTGCGAGCCGTCCACGGCGCCCGGTTGGAGGCGGTCACGACGGGGTTGTCCAGCCGGGCCAGCCAGGAGTCGAGCAAGGTCCTGGTGCCGCCGGCGCCGGTCGAGGTGGCCCGGCTGGTGGGCGCGGCCGTGCTGGGGCAGGCCGAACCCCTGCGGGTGCCGTTGCTGCGCCACGGCCCGGGGGCGCGGCGCAGGCGATACGTCCGGGCGCTGGTCTCGCTCCTGCTGCCCGCGGTCGCTGTCGGACTGTTGGTCCGGCAGGGGTTGCCGGCCTGGCTGTGGGTGGTGCCGGTGGTGCTGGTCGGGCCCATGGTGCTGCTGGCGGCGGACCGCTACCGCAGCCTCGGGCACGCGCTCACCGACCGGTTCCTGGTCAGCCAGGCGGGGTCGCTCGGCCGGTCGCGGGCGGTGCTCGCCACGGACGGGATCATCGGCTGGAACCTCAACGAGTCCTTCTTCCAGCGCCGCGCCGGACTGGCCACCCTGGTCGCCACGACCGCGGCCGGGGACCAGGCCTACCCGGTGACCGACGTGCCCGCCCGCGAAGCGGTGCGGCTCGCCCGGGCCGCGACCCCGGGCCTGCTGGACCAGTTCCTCGAACAGGACCCGGACCGGTCCCTCCGGTAGCCAAGTCGTCGTCGGCTGGTTGGAGCTAGATCCAGCTGGGGAACCACATCCGCATCCGCCACTGCGGGTAGGTCAGCAGCTGGGAGGTGTAGACGGGATAGAAGAAGGTGAACAGGGCCACCGTTCCCACTACGAAGACGCACGTCGCCACCAGCCCCGCCCGTCGGCGGCGGGGCGAGGCGGTGGGCCCGCCGATCCACAGCCCCAGCACGTAGGTGCAGGCCAGCACCAGCCACGGGACGAACGCGATCGTGTAGAAGCTGTAGATCGTCCGGTCCTGGTACTGGAACCACGGCAGGTAGCCCCCGGCCAGGCCGGCCAGCACCGCCCCGGCGCGCCAGTCCCGGCGCAGCGCCCACATGAACAGCAGCACGAACACCGCGATCGTGGCGCCCCACCAGATCGTCGGCGTCCCGATCGAGGTGATCGCCTTGGAGCACAAGGCGACCGTGCAGCCGGCCTCGCCCCGCTTGGGCCCCTGGTAGTCGAACGAGGTCGGCCGGCCCAGGATCAGCCACGACCACGGGTTGGTCCGGTAGGGGTGGCCGGAGTTCAGCCCGACGTTGAAGGAGTACATCTCCTGGTGGTACTTCCACAGCGACCGCAGCGCCGCAGGCAGCCACTGCGGCCCCTGGCCCGGGCTCTGCTCGGCCCAGTGGCGGTCGTAGCCGATGGTGGATCGGAACCAGCCGAACCAGCTCGCCACGTAGGTGACCAGACCCGCGCCGACCAGCGACAGCGCGGCATACGGGCCGTCCCGCAGCACCGCCCCCAGCCACCAGCGAGGCACGCTCGCGGCCCGGCGGGCGCCTGCGTCCCACAGCACGCTCATCAGCGCGAAGACCGCCAGGAAGAACACCCCGGACCACTTCGTCGCCGCCCCCAGGCCCAGCAGGACCCCGGCCGCCCAGCGCCACGGCCGCCAGCCCAGCCAGGGGCCGAAGCTGCTCGGTCGCAGCCGCTGGCTGAGCACCTCGCGGCTGCGGTCCCGGTCGATGAGCAGGGCGCAGAACCCGGCGAATCCGAAGAACATGACGATGAGGTCCAGCAGCCCCGTCCGGGAGTGGACGAAGTGGTGCCCCTCGAAGGCAAGCAGCATCGCGGCGACGATCCCCAGGAAGGTGGAGCCGAACAGCCGCCGCGCGGCGCGCCCCACCATGAGGATGGACACCGTCCCCAGCAACGCCACCGAGAACCGCCAGCCGAACGAGCTGTCCACACCGAAAAGCTGCTCGCCGAGCGCGATCACCCACTTCCCGGCCGGAGGGTGGGCGACGAAGTCGGCCGTCTTGCCGAACACGTCCGGGGTGCCGTTGGTGAAGAACTCGTCGTGCTTCTGGATATCCGGGGAGGAGCGCATCTCGATGCCGTACTTCAGCATCGAGTAGGCCTGCTTGACGTAGTACGTCTCGTCGAACACCAGCCGGTGCGGGCTGCCCAGCTGCCAGAACCGCAGCAGCCCGCCGACCAGGGCCACCACCCCCGGCCCGGCCCAGCCGAGGAGGGTGTCGCTCGGCTGGTACCCGAGCAGCCGCCACCGCAGCTGCTCGGCTCGTGACACGCGCGCCATCGTATGCAGCGTGGCTGGCTGGCCACGCCGTCGTGGCCGTCGTGGCCGTCGTGGGCGGCCTGGCCGGCCTGGCAGGATCGCGGGCATGGCCGGCCTGCTCATCCTGGCTGCGACCCCGCTGGGCAACCCGGGGGACGCCTCGCCCCGATTGCTCGACGCGCTGGCCACCGCTGACGTCGTCGCGGCGGAGGACACCCGCCGGCTGCGCCGGCTCTGCGCCGAGCTGCAGGTCCGGCTGTCGGGGGAGGTGCGCAGCTACCACGAGCACAACGAGGCCAGCCGGACGGCTGAGCTGGTGCAGCGGCTGGCGGCCGGCGCCCGGGTCGTGGTGGTCACCGACGCCGGTATGCCGTCGGTGTCGGATCCCGGGTACGGCCTGGTCCGCGCCGCGGTCGACGCCGGCATTCAGGTGACCTGCGTCCCCGGTCCGAGCGCCGTGCTGGTGGCGTTGGCCGTGTCGGGCCTGTCGGTGGACCGGTTCTGCTTCGAGGGGTTCCTGGGCCGCAAGCCCGGTGAGCGGCGCCGCGCGTTGGCGAGCCTTTCCACCGAGCGCCGGACGATGGTCTTCTTCGAGGCGCCGCACCGGCTGGCCGCGACGCTGACGGTGATGAGCGAGCAGTTCGGCGAGCGACGTGCTGCGGCGGTCTGCCGCGAGCTGACCAAGACCTACGAGCAGGTCCGCCGGGGCACGCTGGCCGAGCTGGCGGCGTGGGCCGCTGACCACGCCCGCGGCGAGATCACCCTGGTCGTCGCGGGCGCCGCGGCGGAGGCGACCGACGTCGAGAGCCAGCTGCCCGGCATACGGGCGCGTGTTGCCGCTGGGGAGCGCCTCAAGGACGTGACCCGAGACGTCGCCGCGGCCACCGGGTTGCCCGCCAGGGCCCTGTATGCCGCTGCGCTGGGCGCACCGGGCGAGGACGCCTGAGTGCGGGCAGGCCGGCCTGCTTGGCGACGGCTGGTTGGTGTCGACGTGGTGGAAGCCGTCGAGTTGTCCGAGGGGCGGGCGCATGACGCGGGAGCAGGACGACGGTGCGCACCGAGACATCGGGTGGTCCCCGGGTGGTCCCCGACTCGTGGCTGCCCGCCTCGACCGGCCAGCGACACCGGGTAAAGAGCTGTTCAAGGAATGTGGCGAAGCCCTGCGACCGGTGGTGCGAATGTCCCACTCTGATCCAGGTTGCCCTCGCTCCTGAGGGTCTCGGGGTCGAGGGGTCCTGCAAGCATGGTTGAGTTCGGCACGTCACGGTGCCTGTCGTCGTGGTTCACCAGTGGCCGGCCCGCACCATCACCGCGGGCGGGGTGACTACCACGTTGGCGATGGTGGGGCCCAAGTGAATGAGAAGCTCTCCCCAATGACATTCGCTGCAATGATCGACCTCGTCACGGAAAAAGTTGTGAGCCGAGGCGCTCGAACAGAGCCCGATCTCTGGCGAAGCCGTCCAAGGGTTCGCATCACCTCGGTGGAGGGTTCAGGCAGGTGGGCCGAGTTGGAGCTGGGCGATGAGATCTTCGTCCTTCGCGTCGATGAAGGCCTTAGCCTGGTGGACTCCGAACTCTGGGCGGAGGAGCAAGTGGAGCTGCTGACCGACTTGGTCAATGTTGCCGTGGCCTATCTAAGCGGAAACTGCCGTCGCGACGAGGGTAAGTCATTGCTGGGGCACCGACGAGTGCGCCTGTGGTTCCATGTCAACGGATCGGACTATGTGCTCAAATGAGGGCGTCACCACTGGGCCGCTGCCCTGGTGCAGCGCGCGAGCAGGCGAGGCAGCGCCCGTTCGGGCGCTGGTGGAACCGCGCAGCGACTTTCTGTCGACCGCGATCACCGTCAGCTCGCCCTTACTTGACAACGACCTATGACGAGGACGCACCCGACGAGGTGAAGGGGGTCGGCATCAACCTCGCCACCGGGGGCCCGTGGCGGCTGCCTACCACCGAAACCACGACGGCTGCCGACGGCGCGGGGGTCGACATCCCCGGGCCGACCATCGGCACCACCAGCACCACCTACACCGCGCAGGTGCCCGGAACCGGCGACGGTTGGGCGCTCGGTGCGCCGACCAGGGTCACCACCGGCGGCATCACCACGGTCACCGTGTACGACAGCGCAGGCCGCACCACCCAGACCCGGCAGCCGATGGCCACCGGGTCTGATGCCGGCACCACCGAGACCGTGTATTACGCCGCGGACGGCTCGGCCGCGGACTCCCGCTGCGACGACGGTGGCCATGCGCGCCTGGACTTCGCATGGTGAAGCGCTGGTCGTTTACAGCAATGCTACTCCTGCTGACGGGGACAGGATGTGATGCTGCCCCCCCTGACACCTATAGCCTGACTGTCGTCAATGACTTACCGTTCGCCGTGTCCCTCGAGAGATGCGCTGGCGCCATGTCGAGTCTCTGTGCAACAACGGCTGATGCGGAGTCGATTCTGGTCAGAAAGAGTCTCACCATTACGGCTGAATACCCTGACGCGGGGCCCTGGGTTGTCAGGGAGTCGAATGGTGTTCAGCGCTGTCTGCGCGTGATGGTTAATAAATATCCCACCCGCAACGTGTCCATCTTTGTCTCTGTCGTACCTCGACTACAATCGACTAACGCTGCATGCAATGACAATTCTCCCCCGGTGCGCATAGAATGATGCTGAGCTCATCACTTCGGCACCTCACCGTTATCGACACGCGGGCTGGTTCGGCAGGCCTGATAGAGGGCTCATCGCAGTTGGGCAGATCGGCGCCACCTCTTAGCACGGTCACTAAGGCGGCGTTGGGTGGTTTTCGTTGGACTTACCGGGTGCGCGGCCTGCGCAATCTGGCGAGCAGCCATCGCCTGACAACGACGCACCGTTTCTTTCACAGAGGCGGCGTCGCGGGCGCGTTTGACCGCACCGCCCGTCAAGTTGGAAGAGGCCGGGCGTATCGAACATATTGGGGTGCAAAACTGCATGCTGCTGGTGTTGGTGCGGGCTGGGCACCGAACTACTACGGGTCACGTTGCCGGGACTGGAACTGGTGATGGTTTATGTGTGGCTCTTCTGTCTATCCCTGGTCCTCATAACGGCGCTAACAGCGTTCGATCCAGCGCTAAGCAGTCGGGCCGAAGGCCTCGCCCTGGCTCTCGCATGGCCTGGCTTCGCTGCAATCGTCTTTTGGCGCGGAAGAATAATAGGAATGGACTGGAATGAAATACTTCTTGGCGGAACCACTGTTTACTTAGTTGCCTGCATTGCGACACTGGGACGAC
>DASSLY010000055.1:0-41201 GCA_035689185.1 Dermatophilaceae bacterium | reverse complement strand
AGGCATGCTCCGGCGTTGGGCTCGGCCGCATTCCAGCAATGGGTTGCCGCGTTGGCGGACATGCCGGTCGGCGCCGACGACGCGGAGCGAATCGACCGGATCCGGGCGTTGGAGGGGTTGAAGTCAGCGTGCGCGGCGGCGCAGGCCCGGGAGACAGTGGCATTCGTCGAGTCCCAGGAGCGGGCTCAGCGCCAGGCTGGGGTGCCCGCTGCCCGGGTGGGTGCCGGCGTAGCCGCGCAGGTGGCGTTGGCTCGCCGGGAGTCCCCGCACCGGGGCAACCGGCTGGTCGGACTGGCCAAGGCGTTGGTCTCTGAGCTGCCCCACACGATGCAGGCGATGGCTGCCGGCGCGTCCAGCGAGTGGCGAGCGGTGCTCATCGCGAAGGAGACCGCGTGCCTGTCCCGGGAGCACCGACTCCTGGCCGACGCTGAGCTGCACGCGGGCGACGGCCTGACCGGGCTGGGCGACCGGCAGGTCGAGGCCGCGGCGCGGCGGGTGGCCTACCGGCTGGACCCAGCCGCAGTGGTGGAGCGAGCCCGCAACGCGGTGAGTGACCGGCGGGTCAGCCTCCGCCCCGCGCCGGACACGATGACCTGGCTCACCGCGCTGCTGCCGATGCCGGACGGGGTAGCGGTGCACGCGGCGCTGACGCGCGCGGCAGAGTCCGCCCGCGCTCACGGTGACCCGCGCGGGCGAGGGCAGGTGATGGCCGACACACTGGTCAGCCGGGTCACCGGCGCCGCGGCGGCCACCACTGTGGCGAACACGGGCCACGCGACCAGCACCGGCACCAGCAACGGGACCGGCACCAGCCACGGCCACGGCCACGGCCACGGCGAGGCGACCGACGCCACGACCAGCGCGGCAGCCGCGCCGGGGCCGGCGCCCGAGCCGCCAGGGAAGGCGCCAGAAGAAGCGCCGGTGGAGGTGTCCGACGGGGTGCCGGTGGAGCTGCTGGTGGTGATGACCGACCAGGCGCTGCTCGGGTTCGGCGAGGGGGCCGACGAGCCGGTCTGGGTGCACGGCCAGGGGCCCGTCCCGGCCGGGATCGCTCGGGACCTGCTGCGACACACCCGCGCGGCGGTGTTCCTGCGCCGGCTGTATGCCGACCCGACCGGTCGGCTGGTGTCGATGGACTCCACCCGGCGCACCTTCAGCGGCGCGCTGCGGAAGCTGCTCATCGCCCGGGACCAGTCATGCCGCACGCCCTGGTGCGGGGCCCCGATCCGACATCTGGACCATATCGAGCCAGTCCAGGACGGCGGGGCGACCCGCTACGACAACGGGCAGGGGTTGTGCGAGGCGTGCAACCACGCGAAGCAGTCACCTGGCTGGAGCACCGCCGGCGACGGTGAGCACACCACGATCACGACACCCACTGGGCATGCGTACGAAAGCAGGCCACCCACCCTTCCGGGGGTCAACCTCATCGAACCGCTCAGCCCGATGGAGAAAGCGGTGTGCCGAAGGCTCGCTGCGGTCGCATAACGCGCAGCAACCTTTTCGCCGGGCAATTGACGACACGATGCGACTACCCGCTCGGTTGGGGTCTGCCCCGGCGTCGCGGCGGCTACCCGGCGAGACCGCGGGCGCGAGCCTGTGCGTCGTCGGCTACCACGACGGTGTCGTAGCGTCGCTCCTCCAGCGCCTGGCGCAGCAGCGAGCCCGCGCAAGCACGTGCGGGCAGTCGGGCACGACCAGCAGCCCCACCCTCACCTGGAAGTCATCGCAACTTCGTCACAGCGGCGCGCGGGCCCGCCGGACCACCCTGGTCGCGCCCGTCGCGACGGCCCGACGGCCGCCGCGACAGGGCACTCCGCGACAGGGGACCAGACCGCGACTACGCGCTGCCGCACCACTGGCGGTCGAAGTCCACCGTCACCACGCCGTCCGCGTCAGCGGTGGCGTGGGCCGTCTGGTGGAACTTCAGGTGGGAGCCGTCACTGCCCCTCGCAGTGATGTTATACGTCTCGGAGACGGCGGTCGTCCTGTTGTTGAACGCGTTGACGAACGTGACGGTGGAGTGCCCCTCATAGGTCACCTTGCTCGGGTCAAGGGGGGTTAAGGTCATCGTGCGCTCCGCCGCGCCGGCGAAATGCAGTCCGTTCTTGGTGACGGTCACGTGGAAGACCGAGTTCGTAACGGTACGGACGATCACTCGGTCTCCCGTGCAGACGTTCACGTTGCGGACCACGCCGACCCTGCCGTGCTCAGTCTGGGTGAACGTGTAGGTGCCGTTGCCGCCGGCAACCGCGGCAGGTCCGGACAAGGTCAGACTGGGCACGGCAACGCAGGTCGCCAGGATGACCTTTATGGCGGGTTTCATGACAAATCTCCTCGGTGTCTCCCGGCCGCCGAGACTGACGGCCAACGCGTCATTCAAGCACGGCCGTGGGCGCGTGGAGTGCCACTCGCCCGAAAAGGGGCCCCCTCATAATCAAGGGCGTAGTCGGGTCTGAGGCCGCCGGTTTGCAGGAGTCGCTTGCGCGATCCGGTGAACATGAGCCGAGTGCGCCGGCGTCGCAGCCAGCCTGCTCGGCCACCAATTCCCTGAACCGGGCAGCCTCAGCCGGGAGCGACCACGCGGAGCCTGCCGATCTCTTTCAGGGGCCACAACGCTTACCCGGAAACCGGCACGACCCGAAGCCCACGGCCACCGTAGCGACCACCACCTGTCACCGGGAGGGTATACAAGATTCATTCGGGCCCCGTCAGCCGCCAGTCAGTGTGCAGTTGTAACGGGAGGAGTGTGAGAACGACCGCGCTCATGGGTACCGTGAATGAGTGACAAGTGCCAACCAAGAACTGATCGGCTCCGCCGCCCGTATGCTGCGGCCGCACCGGGTCGGAGACCGCCTGATCGGCGACGTTGCGGCCGCCCTGCGGACGGACCGAGGACACGACTTCTACGGAGTGTGTATCGACACGGGATCGGGAACCGGGTTCTGTGCCGAGCATGCAGCCATCGCGGCGATGGTGACCGCCGGCGAGTACCGGATCGAGAGCATCGTTGCCGTCTGGCGCGACGAGTCAGGCCGACTGTATGTGCTGCCGCCCTGCGGCCGGTGCCGGGAGTTCATCCGACAGGTTGACGATGCCAACATTCGAACATCGGTCATCCTGGGACCTGACCAGGCCGCTGAACTGAGCGAGCTGCTTCCCTACCATGCGTGGCCCGAGCCGCTGGGCTGAGATGGCAGGCGCCCGCTGAACCGAGGCAACACACTGGTGGCCCGAGCCGGCTACGAGCCCTGGTCCCGGTGTGGACCACATCGCGCGCAGCTCCCCCGCGTGGCGGGCGATGGGTACGTGCCCTCGGTCCCGCGGCGGCGTCCCGGCCTTGGTCGGCGGGTTGACCGCGGGCGCCGCACCCGCCCGCGCTCGCTGCACCAGCCCGCGCTCGCCGCACCCGCCCGCGCTGCCGCACCAGCCGGCCGCAGCCGTCAGCCCCTGCGGCGGTCTGGACGCTCCTCCAGGATCAGGCGAGGACGCGCACTCCGGGGTCGACCTCGGTGCTCGCGGACGACACGCCGATGGCCTCGCGGTATGCGTGCCTCTTCGCCGCGAACGCCAGCACGCCGCCGAGGGCGACGACGGCCAGCACGATCAGCGCGAAGTACTGCAGGACCGGGCTGGTGCCCTCGGGGTCGTAGATGGACTGGCGCGGCCAGGCCAGGTTGATGGCCATGGCCAGCCCGAACAGCACGGCGAGCGCGTTCACCGGCAGTCCCCACCGACCCAGGCTGAACAGCGGCTTCCCGTCCTCGTCCACCTGCTCCCCCAGCCGGACCGGCCAGCCCGAATTGAGCCGTCGATAGAGCATCGGCGCGGTCACGCACAGGTAGGCGAGGTACAGCAGGACGATGCAGGTGCTCGTCAGCGCCGTGAACGCGCCGGCGTGGCCGAGGTTGACGAGGAGCAGCGCCGTGGCGAGCACCCCCACCAGCACGGCGGCGTGCACGGTGGCGCCCCCCCGCGCCGAGACCTTGCGCAGGTGCCGGGAGAACGGCAGCACCTCGTCGCGGGACATCGAGTAGATCATCCGCGTCGTCGCCGTCTGGATCGCCAGGGTGCAGACGAACGCCGCCAGCACCACGTCGACCAGGAAGACCCGGCCCAGGACATCGCCGAGCCGGCTGGTGACGATCCAGGCCAGTCCTCCGCTGGAGATCTCGTCGCCGACTCGAGGTGCCGCCATCAGAGCGGCGACGATGATCAGGCCGCCGCCGATGCCGGACACGACCAGGGCGCGCAGGATCGTCTTGGGCGCGGTCTTGCGGGGGTTGTGCGTCTCCTCGGACAGCTCGCCCGCGGAGTCGAAGCCGACCAGCACGTAGGCCGCCATCAGGGCCGCGGCGAGCAGCGCGCCCGCTCCCCCGGTCAGCCCCTCGGTGTTCAGCACGATCCCCGGACCCCGCTGGGTCCTCGACAGCAGCGCGACGACCAGCAACGCGGCCCCCACCAGTTCGGCGGTCACGCCGATCGCGTTGACCACGGCCATGACTCGCACCGCAAGCGAGTTGATGAGGGTGGTGACCGTCAGGACCACCAGGCCCAGCAGGATCGCGTTCGTCGCCCCGGTGACGCTGGTGATGGCGGGGTCGCCACCGACCACCTGGAAGCCGCTCCAGATCGCGGGCAGCACGGCCTGCATGGCGATCGCGGCCGCGGCGAGCGTGACCACCTGCGCCAGGATCATGGTCCACCCGGCGAACCAGCCCAGCACGTGCCCGCCGAGCCGCCGAGACCACTGGTAGATGGCGCCGGAGATCGGGTAGCGACCGGCGAGCTCGGCGAAGCAGAGCGCCACCAGGATCTGGCCGAGGAAGACCGCCGGCCAGGTCCAGAAGAAGACCGGGCCGGCGAAGCTGAAGCCGAAGCCGAACAACTGGAACACCGTGGTCAGGATCGAGACGAAGGAGAACCCGGCCGCGAACGAGGCGTAGGTGCCGATGGAGCGGTGCAGCTCCTGGCCGTAGCCGAAGCCGCCCAGGTCGGCGGCGGCCGAGCGGTCATGGAGCTCCAGGGATGTGCTGGTTGCCGTCATGCTGTGGCTCCTGCTGGTCCAGCGACCCCGCCGTGGGGCCGTCGCGGGCCTCCCGGGCTTTTGTCCCGCCGTGGAGCAGACGCTTTCCAGCTGCCTGCTTGCAACTCTCGGTCCAGACCCGCCAGCAGGCGGCGGAACCCTAGTTGCGCCCCGTCGTTGACGGATCACGAATATGGGACCGCACCCGCGTTACCGCCCCCGTCGATCCGCGTTACATCCAGGCAAAGCGGTGCCGGCCGGTGTTACGGCCACGTCACGTCCTGTTCACGGCGGTGCCCAGGGCCGGCCGGTCGCCGCGACCGGCTGGCCCTGCTGTGGTCGAATGTGGCACCCCGCCGGCTGTTGAGGAGGCAACGCGTGACAGACCCGACCCAGGACCGCGTGGACCGCGAGGGCCACACGGCGCAGCAAGCCGAAGCCGCCCTGCCCTACCGCCGCTTCCTGGAGGAGGTCGAGCGCGGCCTTGCCCACGGCCTGCCGGCCGCCGACTCGATCACCGACCGGACGCTGCCGACATTTGCGCGCGGCGAGATCCCTCACTTCGCCGGCGAACGCGGCACCTTCATGAAGTGCCCGTATGTCGAGGACGTGCACGACGTGGGCGACGCGGAGGTGGCGGTCTTCGGCGCACCGCTGGACGCGGGCACGACATACCGGCCAGGAACCCGGTTCGGCCCGCAGGGCATCCGGCGAGCGACCAACCTCTTCGGCACCTACAACTTCGAGCTGGGTGTCGACCTGCGCGAACAGCTCAACATGGTGGACATCGGCGACGTGTGCACGATCCCGGGCAACCTGGAGAAGTCGTTCGACCAGATCACCAAGGCGATGAGCCACGTCACCTCCAGCGGGGTCTTCCCGGTCGTCCTCGGCGGCGACCACTCCATCGGCTACCCCACGGTGCGCGGCTTGGCGCCGCACATCGGCGGCAACGTGGGGATCATCCACTTCGACCGCCACGTCGACACCCAGGAGCTGGACCTGGACGAGCGGATGCATACGACGCCGTGGTTCCACGCGACCAACATCGCCAACGCGCCGGCCACCAACCTGGTCCAGATCGGCATCGGGGGCTGGCAGGCGCCCCGGGCCGGGGTGAAGGTCGGCCGGGCTCGGGGCACGACGATCATGACGGTGGGCGACGTGGAGCGGGTCGGCATCGCCAAGATCGCCGAGACCGCGCTGGAACTGGCCTGGCAGGGCGCGGAGGCGGTGTACCTGTCCTTCGACGTCGACGTGATCGACGCCGGCTTCGTGCCCGGCACCGGCTGGCCCGAGCCCGGGGGGCTGTTGCCGCGAGAGGCGCTCGGGCTGGTCCGGCTGGTCGCCGAGGGCGGCATCTCCGGCATGGAGGTGGTCGAGTGCTCCCCGCCCTATGACTGGGCCGAGCAGACCTCGCTCATCTCCGCCCGGGTCGTCCTGGACGCCCTGGCCAGCCTGGTCAGGGTCGGCAAGCTGGGTCGCAAGGCATCGACAAGTCGCAGCGACGCCTGGGGTCCCTACCCGCCGGGTGAGGCCGGAACGGCTGCAGCACCCCGGTAGCGCTCCCCGAGCGGCGACGATGGCCGCGGCAGGCATGGCCGCCCGCCGCGGCGTTCCTAGACTGCGCAGGTGACAGGTGTCCGGCTCGCGCTGCCGGTCGTCGCGCTCTCGGTGGTCAGTGACCTCACCAAGGGCTTCGCCGAAGGCCAGGCGCTGCGAGCCGCCGTGCTCGGTGTCCGGATCGCCGACCGGCTCGGGATGTCGGCGACCCAGCGCCGCGACTGCTACTGGGTGTCCCTGCTGCACTACGTCGGCTGCACGGCGACCGCCGGGGAGATGGCCGCCGAGCTGGGCGACGAAATCGCCGTCAGCGCGGCATTCGCCGCCGTCGACCCCTCCGACCTGCGGGAGGTCGTCGCCAGCGCCTTTCGCCTGCATCGTGGCCGGCCCGACCGGTTCCTCGAGTTCATGGTCAAGGCGCCTGCCGTCATCCGGCGGCACGAGGTCGCCAGCTGCGAGGTCGCGGGGCTGTTCGCCGCGGGGGTCGGCCTGCCGGAGAACGTGGTGCTGGCACTGCGCGCGGCGTTCGAACGGTATGACGGGCGCGGTCACCCTGGTGCCGTGGCCGGCGCGGACATCCCCGTGGCCGCGCGCGTCGCGCAGGTCGCACAGCTGGCCGAGTTCGCCGTCCAGTCGGGCGTGCCCAACCCCGCCGCCGTGCTGCGGCGGGCGGCGGGCAGATCGCTGGACCCCTCGATCGTGGCCGCGGTGACCGACCGCGCAGACGAGCTGCTCGCGAACCGGGCCCGGGTCGGTCCCCGGGAGGCCCTGGACGCGGAGCCGCTCCCCCACGTCATCATCACCGAGCAGCGGCTGGACGCGACGGCGCGGGCCATCGGTGCGCTGGTCGACCTGAAGTCGTCGTACTTCGTCGGTCACTCGGACCGGGTTGCCGGCTGCGCGGCGGCCGCCGCCCGGCGGGCCGGCCTGCCGCCGGCCGAGGTCCAGGAACTCCGCCGGGCCGGCTGGCTGCACGACGTGGGCCGGGCCTCCGTCTCCTCCCGGATCTGGGACAAGCGCGGCGCGCTGACCGCGGCCGAGTGGGAACTGGTCCGGTTGCACCCCCACTACAGCCAGCGGGTGCTGGGGCAGGTCCCCGGCTGGGAGGCGTTGGGCCGCCTCGTCGCGGGCCACCACGAGCGGCTCGACGGGTCCGGCTACCCGGCAGGAACGAGCGGCCGCGTGACCCTGGGCGGCGCAATCCTGGCCGCGGCCGACATGTACTGCACCCTCGGCGAGGCGCGGCCGCACCGTTCCCCGCTCACCGGACCGGACCGCGCAACCGTTCTGCGGCGGGCGGTGGAGGCGGGACAGCTCGACGGCGCCGCCGTTGCCGCGGTGCTGGCCGCCGCGCCGTTGCCGCGGGGCCTGCCGGCCGGGGGGGCGCCGCTGGGCCTGCCCGACGAGGCGGCGCCCGACACCCCGGCGCCGGACCGGCCGTTGACGGCCCGGGAGCGGGAGGTGCTGGGCCTGGTTGCCCACGGGCTCACCAACGCTGCCGTCGGGCGCCGGCTGGGCATCTCCGCCAAGACCGTCAACGCCCATCTCGAGCACGTCTACGCCAAGCTGGGCGTCTCCTGCCGGGCAGCGGCGGTGTTCCATGCCGCTCGGAGCGGCGTGGCCGGCATCGGGTAAACGCCCGATACCGCCGATGGCACGCCTCTCGGCAGCCTGGCTGCATGAGCACCGACCCGAACCCCCTTGTAGCAGTAGCGTGGACAGGCGCCCGGCCCGGCGTGATCGGTCCGGTCGCGTCGATCGCGGCCGACGTCCGCGGCGGGCGGCGCACCGTCCGTGACGTTGCCCGAGCCCATCTGGCGCGCATCGCCCAGTTGGACCCCGACCTCGGCGCCTTCCAAGCCGTCGACCCGCACCGTGTCCTCCGGGAGGCCGCAGAGCTGGACGCGCGGTCAGACCTGGCGAGCCTGCCGCTGGCCGGCGTCCCGGTCGCGGTCAAGGACAACATGTCCGCCCGCGGCTACCCGGCCCGGCACGGGTCGCCCGCCGCACCGTCACGGGAGGCCGACGCCGACGACGGGCTGGTCGCTCGGGCCCGGGCCGCGGGAGCGCTGGTGATCGGGATCTCCCGGATGCCCGAGCTGGCGATCTGGCCGTTCACCCAGTCCCGGCTCGGCGTGACCCGCCATCCCGACGACCCTCGCCTGGACCCCGGCGGCTCGACCGGGGGCGGCGCCGTCGCGGTGGCGACCGGGATGGCGGCGTTCGCGCTGGGCACCGACGGTGGTGGCTCCATCCGCATCCCCGCGTCGTACTGCGGCCTGGTAGGGGTCAAGCCCGGTCGGGGTGTCCTGCCGCTGCCCGGCGACCTGGACGAGCACTGGTTCGGGCTCACCCAGGCCGGGCACCTGACCCGCGACGCGGCCGATGCTCGGCTGGTGCACCAGGCGCTCGCCGGAGCCTTGCCGGAGGAAGGCCCGGACCAGGTGCGCGTCGCCGTCTCCACGGCCGTGCCGGCCCCGCTGGTCCGCCTCTGGCGGGAGGGGCGAAGCGCGGTCGGGGCGGTCGCGGCGAGACTTCAGGCCGCCGGCGCGGAGACTCAGCGCGCCGACCCGCCCTACCCGCGCAACCTGATCGGCATCTTCACGCAGTTCTGGCACGCCGGCGTGGCGCAGGAGGCGGACCGGCTGGGCCTGGCCGTCACCGAGCTGGAGCCGCGGACCGCCGCCATCGTCGGCAAGGGCCGGCGCATCCTGGCCGCGGGCGGCCCGGACCGTGCGGCTGCCGACGCCTGGCGCGACCGGGTGCTCGACTGGATGACGAGCGCCGGCGTGGACGTGGTCGTCACTCCGGTCACCGCCGGCCCTCCGGTCAGGGCCGGGTCCCTGCTCCGCGCCGGGTACCCACGCACGCTGCTGCGCATCGCGACCCGGAACCCGATGACCCAGGCCTGGAACCTGAGCGGGCTACCGGTCGTCGTGGTCGCCGGCGGTCAGCACACAGGAGTGCAGCTGGTCGGGCGGCCAGGATCCGAACAGCGTCTGCTGCGGCTGGCGGCCGACAGCGCCGGCGCCGGTGCCGGTGCTGGGCCAGCCCGGTGAGGCGCCACCGACCTCGGCCCGGGCGACGAGCCGCCGGCCGTGGGCGGATGACCTCGACCGAGACCGAGGTGCGGACGCGCAAGTCACGGACCTCATGAGCACGGCCCGTGAAGCCCGCCGGGCCGCGAGAGGCGAGACCGGTCAGGCGTGCCGACGCGTTCCTGGCTGAGGGCGAGGCCACCGAACCGGGGTGGATCAGACGACCCGGACCCGCAGCGCAGTCGCGGGCCGCCTGGATCGCGGCCGGCCCGCTCGATTCGTTGTCATGACACCACTGTCCGTGGCCGGGTCGGCCATCTGCGTCGCCCAGCCGCGGCATCCGTGCGTACTGCAGCCGTCGTATAGGAGGTCAGCCGCTTGCCCTTGACCACGCCGGCCTCGACCAGGGTCCAGGGCGCGTGACAGATGGCGGCGACCGGCTTGCCCGAGGCGACGAAGTCGCGGACGAACCCGACCGTGTCCCCGTTGGTCCGCAACGCGTCCGGGTTGGCCACTCCCCCGGGCAGCACCAGTGCGTCGTAGTCGTCCACGGACGCGTCGGCCACGGCCTTGTCGACGGGGAACGTCTCCGCCTTGTCCAGATGGTCGAAGGTCTGCACCGTCCCGTCCTGCGGGCTGAGCATCACTGCCGCGCCGCCGGCGTCTCGCACCGCGGCCCACGGCTCGGTCAGCTCGACCCGCTCGATGCCCTCGGCGGCGACGAGGAACGCGACCGCCTTTTTCGGTTGATTTCGCTCAGGGTTCGACCCTTTGCCACATCGCCAGCCGGCGCAAACCGACGTGTCAACTCTCGGTGCGGACGGTCACGGTGCGACCGTGCTCCACCGTGCGGCTGACCGTGCAGAGCCGGTCATGCGAACGTTTCAGGATCTCCGGCAGCACCTTCCGGGCCTGGTCCCCCGCCTCCCCCTGGGGGAACCGGGCCCGGACGGTCAGGACGATGTCCTCCAGGATGCTGCCGGCGTCGTTCTTGACCTTCTCGGCGCCGACCGAGATGACGAACTCCTCCGGCTCGGCCCGTCGGGACGTCACGAAGTCCACGTCGACCCCGGTGCAACCGCCGATGGCCACGAGCAGCAGCTCGACCGGGGTGAAGTCGGGGACGTCACCGGTGGCGAACTCGAGCTCTCCTCCGCGACCGTTGCGGGCGACATACCGGCCGGTATGAAGCCGCTCGATGGTGACCTCACGGTGCTGTGCAGTCTCAGCCATGACGCGCAGCCTGGCACATGACGGCGGCTCAGCCCTCGTCCATCCACCGCTCGGCAGCGATCACGTGCATGACCGCGTTGATCAGCGCGAGATGGGTGAACGCCTGCGGGAAGTTCCCGAGGTGGTGCCCGGAGTGCGGGTCGAGCTCCTCGGCGTACAACTCCAACGGTCCGGCCATCGCCAGCAGCTTCGCGCACAGCTTGCGCGCCCGCTCGTGCTCCCCGATCTCGCAGAGTGCGGAGACCAGCCAGAACGAGCAGATGGTGAAAGTGCCCTCCTCGCCGACGAACCCGTCGTCGGTCTCCTCGACCCGGTAGCGCAGGACCAGGCCGTCGACGGTGAGCTCGTCGGCGATCGCCAGCACCGTGGCGCGGACCCTCGGGTCGTCCGCGGGCAAGAACCGCACCAGTGGGGCCAGCAGCAGCGAGGCGTCCAGGGCTGTTCCGCCGTAGTACTGCACCAGCACGCCGCGCTCGTCCACACCGTTGGCCAGGATGTCCTCGCGGATCTCCTCGGCCGCGAGCTGCCACTTGGCCGCTTCGGCGTCCTGGCCGATCATCGACGCGAGGCGCGCACCCCGGTCGACCGCCACCCAGCACATGATCTTGGAGGAGGTGAAGTGCTTCAGCTCCCCGCGCACCTCCCAGATTCCGGCGTCGGGGTCGCGCCACTGGTCCAGCGCGGCGCTGACCTGCTTGCCCAGGATCGGCCAGATCCGGCCGTCGAGGTGGTTGGCGGTGCGGGAGTGCAGGTACACCGAATCCAGCAAGGCCCCCCACACGTCGTGCTGCTGCTGGGAGTGGGCGGCGTTGCCGATCCGCACCGGCCGCGAGTTCGCGTACCCCGGAAGGTGGGCCAGCTCCGCCTCCTCCAGGTCCCGCTCCCCGCCGATGCCGTACATGATCTGCAGGTCCTCGTCCTGCTCGGCGATGTCGGCGATGAAGGAGAAGAAGTCCACGGCCTCCCAGTCGAAACCCAGGGAGTACATCCCCCACAGGGCGAACGTGGCGTCGCGGATCCAGGTGAACCGGTAGTCGTAGTTGCGTGCTCCCCCAGGGGTTTCCGGCAATGACGTGGTCGCTGCCGCCGCGATCGCCCCGGTCGGTGAGTAGGTAAGTCCCTTCAGGGTCAAGGCACTTCGCTGCAGGTAGCTACGCCAGGGATGGTCCGGGAACTGTCCTCTCGCCAGCCAGTGCTGCCAGTGGTGGGCCGTCCACACCAGCCGGGAGTAGGCGTCCTGGTAGTCCAGCGGGGGTGCCTTGGACCCCCACGACAGCGCCACGTAGCGGACGTCGCCTTCCTTGAGCAGCGTTCTGGCGCTGGCCATCCCGCCCTCGAACCCCAGGCGCATGTCGGTGGTCAGCACCAACGAGACGTCGCTGCCTTCCGCTGTCGCGATGCCCTCGTGGTAGACCTTGTCGGTGTAGGCCCAGTGCACCCGCTGTCGCCCGTAGTCGAAGACCGGTTCGCAGCCCACCACCGTCTGCACCTCACCCGCCACGCACCGGATGGTGCGCAGCAGGACGTGCTCGGCGTCGTAGTCGGTCGGCGTGCGGCGCTGGGTGTGGGAGAGCTCCCGCTCGTGGTGCCAGGGGCCGATGAGCAGCGCGTCCCGCACGATGATCCACCCGGTCGGGGTGCCCCAGCTGGTCTCCAGGATCATCGTCCCGGGCAGGTATCGGCGCGCCGCGGGCACCGAGGTGTCCGACGGGCCGAGGTTGAACGACCCGGCATGCCGGCCCAAGATGCTGCCGAAGACACTGGGAGAGTCGAAGCGGGGTAGGCACATCCACTCCACCGCGCCGCCGGGAGCTACCAGCGCCGTGACCTCGCCGTCGGACAGGAACCCGTAGTCGCCGATCGGCACCTCCGGCCGGCCTGGAGTCAGCCCTGGAATCGCCGGCGGCGCATGCACGTCCATGCACGAAGGATTCCTGGATGTCAGCGCGCGCGCCAGCCCGATTACATTGCCGGGGTGCGCAACGTCCCGAGCGGCAACCTGGTCCTCATCCGGCACGGCGAGACGGCCTGGTCGCTGTCGGGGCAGCACACCGGGCTGACCGACATACCGCTCACCCCGCGCGGCGAACGCCTGGGCAGGCGGCTGCCCGAGCAGCTTGGCGGCTTCGACCTCGGCCTGGTGCTCACCTCGCCGCTGCAACGGGCACGGCAAACCGCGGCGCTGGCCGGCCTGGCGGCGCAGCCGGATCCCGACCTGGTCGAGTGGGACTACGGCGGCTACGAGGGCGTCACGACAGAGGAGATCCGGGAGCGGGTGGGCTACGACTGGGAGATCTTCGCCGACGGCGTGGTGGCGGGCACGACGCGCGGCGAGACGCTGCAGGAAGTGGCTGCCCGGTGCCGGCGAGTGCTCGACCGTGTCGCGCCCGCCCTGCAGCAGGGGGATGTCGCCCTGTTCAGCCACGGCCACACGCTGCGGGTGCTCACCTCGGTCTTCCTCGGCTGGGCGCCGCAGACGGGCGCCCAGCTCGCGCTGGAGGCCGGTGCGGTCAGCGTCCTGGGCTACGAGCGCGAGCTGCCCGCGATCCAGTCCTGGAACCGAGTGCTGCACTGACGGTGAGGGCTACGGCACCTGCCAGGTGTGCACCGGCTCGTTGCTGTGCATCGCCTCCACGTACCGCGCCAGCATCTGGTGCAGCGCGGTCATCCGGTCCGCGCCGCGGTCCTCGAAGTGCTGGACCGCAGCCATCTGCCAGGCCGCGCCGTTCATGCCGGTGATGCACCGGCCTTCGACTATGCCCAGGTAGCGGTCCCGGACCCCGGGCGCCACTCCCCACCTGGTGAGACCCTCGTGGGCCAGCGGCAGCAGTCGCCGCAGGATCAGCTCGTCAGCGGACACCTCTCCGAAGCCGGGCCAGTACAGCCTGGCGTCCATCCCCCGCTGACCGCACAGGCCGAAGTTCTCCTCCGCCGCGGCGAAGCTCATCTTGGTCCACACCGGCCGGTCGTCCTCGGCGAGCATCCGCAGCACCCCGTAGTAGAAGGCCGAGTTCGCCATGACGTCGACGATGGTGGGCCCGGCCGGCAGGACCCGGTTCTCGACGCGCAGGTGCGGCTGGCCGTCGACGATGTCGTAGATGGGCCGGTTCCAGCGGTAAATGGTGCCGTTGTGCAGCCGCAGCTCGGCCAGTCTGGGCGCCCGTCCGGACTCCAGCACCGCCACGGGGTCCTCGTCGGTCGTCTCGGGCAGCAGTGCCGGGAAGTACCGGACGTTCTCCTCGAACAGGTCGAAGATCGAGGTGATCCACCGCTCCCCGAAGAACACCCGAGGCCGGACTCCTTGGTTCTTCAGTTCCACGGAACGGGTGTCGGTCGCCTGCGCGAACAGCTCGATCCGGGTCTCGTGCCACAGCTGCCGGCCGAAGAAGTAGGGCGAGTTCGCCCCCAGCGCCAGCTGCGGCCCGGCTAGCGCCTGTGCCGCGTTCCAGTGCGCGGCGAAGGCGGTCGGCGCCACCTGCAGGTGCAGCTGCACCGAGGTGCACGCCGATTCAGGGGCAATCGTGTCGGCGTAGCGGGCCAGCCGCTCCCCCGTCGCACCCTCGATGTCGATGAAGATGTCCTCACCGCGAGCCGCGAAGACCGCGTCGTTCAGCGCCGCATACCGGGCGTTGGCGCTCATCCACTCGGTGCTGAAGTGCTCGGGCATCACCGTCGGCAGGATCCCGATCATCACGATGTGCGCGCCGGTCTCGGCGGCCAGCGCCTCGGCCCGGTTCAGACTGGCCCGCAGGTCGTGCTCGAGCTCGAGCGCCGACTCCCCCGGCAGCGGCCGCGGGCTGACGTTGAACTCGATGTTGTACTGACCGAGCTCGGTCTGGTAATCGGGGTCGGCGATCTTGGCGAGCACCTCTGCGTTGGACATCCGCGGCTCGTACTCCGAGTCGACCAGGTTGAGCTCGATCTCCATCCCGGTCAGCGTCTTCTCGAAGTCGAAGCTGCTTTGCGCCAGCATCAGCTCGAACACGTCCAGGTCCTGGCGCACCTTCTCCCGGTAGCGCTGCCGCTGCTCGCGCGAGTACCCGGTGCCAGCGACGTCCTCGCCCATGGCGCGACCCAACCACACACCACCTGAGCTGGTCCACGCGAGTCTGGCGGCGGCATACGGGTGGTATGCCGTGTTGTTGCCGGGGTCTGTCGGTCCCCCCACCTAGCCTTTCGGTGTGCGCTTCGTTCATACGTCCGACTGGCACCTGGGACGGGTCTTCCACCGGGTGGCGCTGCTGGACGCGCAGGCGCGGTTCCTGGACCACCTGGTCGAGGTGGTGCGGACCCAGCGGGTGGACGCGGTGCTGGTGTCGGGGGACGTCTACGACCGGGCGATGCCGTCGCCGGAGACGGTAGCGCTGCTGTCGGAGGCGGTGACCAGGCTCGTTGACGCCGGCGCCCGGGTGGTGCTGTCCAGCGGCAACCACGACTCGGCGACCCGGCTGGGCTTTGCCTCGGGCCTGCTGGAACGGGCGGGGCTTTCCATCCGCACCCGCCTCGACGCGATCGGGGCGCCCGTCCTGGTCGGCGACCTGGCGGTCTACGCGCTGCCCTACCTGGAGCCGTCGGTTGCCGCTCCCGCGCTGGGGGCGGCGGAGGCCACCCACGCGGCGGTGCTGCGGGCCGCGATGGACCGCGTCCGCGCCGACGCGGCCGGCCGCAGGCGGTCGGTGGTCATGGCGCACGCCTTCGTCACCGGCGCCGCGACCTCCGACTCGGAGCGGGGCATCAGCGCCGGCGGGGTCGCCGCGGTGCACCCGAGGGAGTTCGACGGTGTCACCTACGCGGCGCTGGGACACCTGCACGGGCGCCAGCGCGTGTCGCCGACGGCACGGTACAGCGGCTCGCCGTTGGCCATGTCGTTCAGCGAGGCGGACCACACGAAAGGCACGTGGCTGGTCGACCTGTCCGGGACGACGCCGGTGGTAGAGGCCGTGGACGCCCCGGTGCCGCGCCGACTGGCCCGGCTGCGCGGGACGCTCGCCGAGCTGCTCGCCGACCCGAGCCTGGGCTGGGCCGAATCCGCCTGGTGCCACGTGACCCTCACCGACGCGGCGCGGCCGCTGGGGGCGATGGAGCAGGTGCAGCGACGGTTCCCGCACGCGCTGGAGCTGCGATTCGACGAGCCGGTGGCGCTGTCCTCGGCGCCCTCGTATGCCGCGCGCGTGCGGGCGCGCGACGACGTGCAGCTCTGCTGCGACTTCCTCGCGCACGCTCGCTCGACACCGCCGAGCGAGCAGGAGGCGGTGGTGATGGCAGCCGCCGTGGAGGCATCCCGGGTCGAGCGGGCCGCAGGCGCGGACGAGGGCGTGGCCGCCCGGGGCGTCGCATGAGGTTGCACCGGTTGTCGATGACCGCCTTCGGGCCGTTCGCGACCACCCAGCGGCTCGACTTCGACGCGCTCGGCGAGGCCGGCCTGTTCCTGGTCCACGGCGCCACCGGCGCGGGCAAGACCAGCATCCTCGACGCGGTTTGCTTCGCCCTCTACGCCGCCGTCCCCGGCGCCCGCCAGTCCGCCCGGCGGTCGCTTCGCTCCGACCACGCCGCCCCGGACGCGGTGCCGAAAGTAGAGCTGGAGCTGACCGTGAGCGGTCGGCGGCTTCGGGTCACCCGGACCCCCGAGTTCGCCCGGCCGAAGAAGCGCGGCGCCGGCGTGCTCACGGTGCATGCCACGGTGCTGCTGGAGGAGTTGCGCGGCGGGTCGTGGGTGGGGATCGCCTCCCGGATGGACGAGGCGGCGCTGGCCCTGGACGACGCCCTGGGGTTGGGCCTTTCCCAGTTCACCAGTGTCGCGATGTTGCCGCAGGGCGAGTTCGCCGCGTTCCTGCGGGCCGCGCCCAAGGACCGCGCCGCGGTGTTGGAGAAGCTCTTCGACACCGGCCGCTTCGCCGACGTGCAGGACTGGCTGGCCGCTCGCCGTCGGGCCTGCCAGGCGGGGGTGGACTCCGCCCGTCGGCAGCTTGAGGTGGTGCGGCTGCGGGCGCTCGACGCCCTGGCCATGGTCCCGGCGCCAGCGCCCGGGCCCGCCGTGCTCGACGACGGGCCTGCCGGAGAGCTGCTGTCGCGCCTGGACGCGGTGCTGGCCGAGGTGACGGAGCTGTCGGTGGCGCGGCTGACGGTCTCCGAGCAGGCGGCGGCCCACCGTGACCATCTCGGTCGCCTGTTGGCCGAGGCGGAGCGCGTCCTGGAGCGGCAGGGCACCGCCGCGGCGGCCCGCCTGGCCCTGGCCGCACTGGCACAGCAAGTGGACGCGCTCGCGGAGGCCGAGACCGAGCTCGACGCGGCCCGGCGGGCCGCGCACCTGGCAGGCCACCTGCAGGAGTTGTCGCGCGCGCGGGAGCTGGCGGATGCCGCGGCCGGCGCGCTGCTCCAGGCGCGGGCTGTTGCCGGAAGCGGACTGGGCGGCGGCGCGGGGGTGGGCGCCGCACTGGAGACGATGGCCGGGTGGGACGAGCCGCTGGCTGTCGCGGTCGACGTCGCCAGGAGCCTCGAGCGGTGTGCCGCCGAGGTCACCCGGGCAGTGCTGGAGGCGCAGACCGCGACCGCCCGGCTCGAGGTCGCGCGGGCGGACCGGGTCGAGGCGGAACGGGCGGCGGCCGCGATCCGCTGCGAGCTGGACGGTGTCACCGCTGAGGCGGCGACGTTGGCAGAGGCCCGCCGGCGCGCGGAGGAGGCGGCGCGCGTGGTGGCGCTGCTGGCCGATGTGGAGCAGGTCGAGCAGGATGTCGCCGTCACCGCGATGCGTTGCACGCAGGCACGGCAGGACTTCGTGACCGCCGAGGGCGAGGCGGTCCGTCGCCGGGCGGCGCGGCTGGCCGGGATGGCCGCCGAGCTGGCCACCGGCCTGGTCGCGGACCAGCCCTGCCCGGTGTGCGGGTCCTGCGCCCACCCGCACCCGGCGGTGGCGTCTCACCTGGTCAGCGCCGACGACGTGGCGTGCGCCGAGGCTGCCGCAGCGCAGGCTGGCGACCTGGTCGCGGTGGCCCGCGAGGCCCAGGCTCGGGCCACTGCCCGGCGGGACCAGCTCGCGGCCCAGGTGCAGTCACTGGCACCGGGGGTGGACGGGCAGGCCGCAGCGGTCGAGCTGCTCGTCGCGCGCACCGCCCTGGCCGCGGCCACAGCGGCGGACGCGCAGCTGCCGGCGCTGGCCCAGCAGACCGACGCAGCGCGGCGAGGCGCCATGGCGGCGATCCAGACCGAGCAGGCGCAGGCGGTCGCCGCAGCCGAGTCACAGAGCCGCGCCGCCGCCGCCGAAGCACAGCACGCGCAGGCGCTGGGGCAGCTACGGGCCGCGGTCGACGCCCACGCCCAGGCGTGCCGGTGCGTCGTGGCAGGCCCGTGCGGTGGTGGGCCGCGCCGTCCTGCGAGGGTGAACGACGTGGCGGCACGGCACCGGCAGGTGCGTGACGCGCTGACGGAACTGCTCACCGCGGAGCAGGCCGCCGCAGCGGCCGATCGCGTGCGGGCCGATCGGGAGGTTGAGCTGGCGGCGGTGCTGGCCGAGCACGGCTTCGCCGGCGAGGCCGAGGCGTTGGCCGCGCAACGGCCGTCCGCGACCGTGGAGGCGCTGGTCGCCAGGCTGGCCGAGGCCGCGCGGACTCGTCATCAGGCCGAGGCGCTGCTGACCCAGCCGGATGTGCTCGACGCCGAGCGGCGACCCCCGCCGGATCGCGCGGCGCTTCATGCGTCGTGGCGCGAGGCCCGCGACGAGGCGGTCGCCGCGCTGACCCAGCACAGTGCCACCGAGGTAGCCGGGCGGCAGCTCGCCGGGCTGCGCGCCGCCGTCGAGGCGACCGTGGCGGAGCTGGACCCCGCGGCGGCCGAGCTCGCGGTGGTGGCCGAGGTGGCCGACTGCGCGGGCGGCACCTCGGCCAGCAACCGGCTGCGGATGCCGCTGTCGGCGTACGTGCTGGCGGCCCGGCTGGAGGAGGTGGCCCGGCTCGCGAACGAGCGGCTCGACAAGATGACCGGCGGCCGGTTTGCGCTGGAGCACACCGATGCGCTCGCCGGCCGCGGCGCCCGAAGCGGCCTCGGGCTGCGGGTGCGGGACTCCTGGACCGGCTCCACCCGGGACACGGCGACCCTGTCGGGAGGGGAGTCGTTCGTTGCGTCGCTGGCGCTGGCGCTCGGCCTGGCCGATGCGGTGCGCGCCGAGGCCGGTGGGCTGGACCTGCAGACGCTGTTTGTCGACGAGGGGTTCGGGTCACTGGACGAGGACAGCCTGGAACACGTGCTGGCGGTGCTGGACGGGTTGCGCGAAGGCGGGCGCACCGTGGGCGTGGTCAGCCACGTGGCAGAGCTGCGGCAGCGGATCGGCGCGCAGGTCCGGGTGGAGAGGGGACCGAACGGCTCGACCGTGGCCACCCAGGTCGGCGCCGGCTCCTCCGCGGCATGAGGACCGGGATGCCTTGGGCGTGAGGACGAGGATGTCCTGTACCGGCGCGGCCGTTCGTCCTTAGAGTGACGGCGGGCCATCAGGGTCAGCCGACGACGACGAGGGAGCGACTTCGATGGCTCTGTACGCAGCACTGACCTACACCGCGGATGTCGACTGGACCGCGCCGGAGCACGCCCCGGCCATGGCGGAGTACGTCACGTTCAGCCGAGACCACGGCGACGTCATCAAGGGCGGTGCCGCCTTGTACCCGACCAGCACGGCGACGGTCGTCCGGGTCAAGGGCGCGCGTGGTGGCGACGTCGTCACGGCCGACGGGCCGTACGCCGAGACGAAGGAGGCCCTGACCGGCTTCTACTTGATCGAGGCGAGCGACCTGGACGATGCGGTCAAGCTCGCCGCCGAGATCCCCGCCGCGTGGGCGGGTGCGGTTGAGGTCCGCCCGGTCATTGCGTTCGACTAAGCACCGTGGTGTCGGCTCCCTCGGGCACGCCGGACAGTGGGCCGCTTCTGGCCGAGCTGGTCCGGCACGAGGGCGCCCGCATCCTGGCCACCCTCGTGCGGACCGTCGGCAGCTGGACGGTGGCCGAGGACGCCGTCCAGGAAGCGGTGCTCGCCGCCCTGCGCACCTGGCCCAGGACTGGAATACCTGAGGACCCCCGCGCCTGGCTGGGGGTCGCCGCCCGGCGCAAGGCCATCGACATCCTCCGCCGCGAGCAGGCGCGCGCCGGCAAGGAGCGGCAGGCGGGTGCGTTGCTGATGCTCCGCGACCAGCCGCTCGAACAGGTCCCTGACTCGACCGTCCGCGACGACCAGCTGCGCCTCATCTTCACCTGCTGCCATCCCGCCCTGTCGCTGGGCAACCAGGTGGCGCTGGCGTTGCGGACGCTGTGCGGGCTGTCGCTCGCCCAGACCGCAGCCGTGCTCCTGGTCAGCGAATCGGCCATGGCCAAGCGGCTCACCCGAACACGGCAGAAGATCACCGTCGCACGGATCCCCTACGCCGTGCCTGGGGACGCGGACCTGCCGACCCGGGTCACTGCGGTCTGCGGGGTGGTGCACGCCCTCTTCACCGCGGGACACGCACCCCTGGGTGGGGCGAGGGTCCAGGACGTGGACGTCTGCGCGGAGGCGGCCCGGTTGGCCCGGCTGGTGCACCAGCTCATGCCGGACGAGGCGGCGCCGGCCGCGGTGCTCGCACTGATTCTGTTCAGTGAGTCCCGGCGGCCCGCGCGCACCGACGCCAACGGCGACGTGGTGCTCCTCCCCGTCCAGGACCGATCACGGTGGGACGGGCGCCTCATCGCCGAGGCGGAGGCCCTGCTCGCCGGGTCCCTGCGCCGGACCGGCGGCATGGCCGACGCCTACCAGCTGCAGGCCGCGATCGCGGCGGAGCACGCGCGGGCCGGCAGTTACGCCGACACCGACTGGGACGAGGTGGTCCGGCTCTTCGGCCTGCTGCTGTCGGTGGCGCCGAGCCCCGCGGCAGCGCTGGCCCGCGCGGTCGCCGTCGCCGAGCGGGCCGGACCGGCCGCGGGCCTGGCCGCGCTGGCCGGGCTGCCCGAGGACCACCGGCTGTATGCCGTACGCGCCGAGTTGCTCGCCCGCCAGGGACACTTCGAACCGGCGGTGGCGGACGGCATCCGGTCGCTCACGGGTGGGCTGACCGAGCCGGAGCGGCGCTTCCGCGAGGCCCGTCTCCGCGCCTGGCGCGAGCGGCTTGACGCATCCCCGACCGACCCCTGACCCCGGTGCCGGGACCCGCACCGGACGCCCCGGCGCGGGTGGGTCAGGACTCGAAGGCCTCCGGCGGGGGGCAGGAGCAGACCAGGTGCCGGTCCCCGTAGGCGCCGTCGATCCGGCGCACCGGCGGCCAGTACTTGGCCATCGGGTCCACCCCGGGTGGGTAGGCCGCGGTCGCCCGGTCGTAGGACGCGGCCCACGTCCCGGCCAGCGACGCCGCCGTGTGCGGGGCGCCGCGCAGCACGCTGTCCGCCACCGCGACGTGGCCGTCCAGCACCTGCTGGATCTCGGCCCGGATCGCGATCATCGCCTCGCAGAACCGGTCGATCTCAGCCAGGTCCTCGCTCTCGGTCGGCTCCACCATCAGCGTGCCGGCCACCGGGAAGGACATCGTCGGCGCGTGGAAGCCGTAGTCGATCAGCCGCTTGGCCACGTCGTCGACGGTGACACCGCTGCGCCGGGTCAGGTCGCGCAGGTCCAGGATGGCTTCGTGCGCGACCAGGCCGTCGTGCCCGGCATACAGCACCGGGTAGTGGTCCCGCAGCCGGGCCGCGACGTAGTTGGCCGACAGGATCGCCTGCTGGGTGGCCCTGGTCAGCCCGGCGCCGCCCATGAGCCGCACGTAGGCCCAGGAGATCGGCAGGATGCCGGCCGAGCCGTATGGCGCGCCGCTTACCGGGCCGGCGCTGGTGGCGGGGCCAGCGTCCGGGTCCAGCGGATGGTTGGGCAGGTAGTCGGCCAAATGCGCCCGCACCGCCACCGGCCCCACGCCTGGCCCGCCCCCGCCGTGGGGGATGCAGAAGGTCTTGTGCAGGTTCAGGTGAGACACGTCGGCCCCGAACTTGCCCGGCTGGGCCAGGCCCACCAGCGCGTTGAGGTTGGCGCCGTCGACGTAGACCTGCCCGCCAGCCTCGTGCACCAGCTCGCACAGCTCACTGATGGTGTCCTCGAACACCCCGTGGGTGGAGGGGTAGGTCACCATGATCGCGGCGAGGTCCTCCCGGTGGGCATCGACCTTGGCCCGCAGGTCTGCCATGTCGATGTCCCCGCCGGAGGCGGTCTTCACCACCACCACCTTGAGCCCGGCCATCACCGCGCTGGCCGCGTTCGTGCCGTGCGCGCTGGCGGGGATGAGGCAGATGTTGCGCGCTGACTGGCCGTTGGCCTGATGGTAGGCGTGGATGGCCAGCAGCCCGGCCAGCTCGCCCTGCGACCCCGCGTTCGGTTGCAGCGACACCGCGTCGTACCCGGTCAGCTCGCACAGCCACGCCGACAGGTCGGCCACCAGCTCGCGGTAGCCCTCGGTGTGCGCCGCGGGGGCGAACGGGTGCAGGTCGGCGAACTCGGGCCAGGTGATCGCCTCCATCTCGGTGGTGGCGTTGAGCTTCATTGTGCAGGAGCCCAGCGGGATCATCCCGCGGTCCAGGGCGAAGTCGCGGTCGGCCAGCCGGCGCAGGTAGCGCAGCATGGAGGTCTCGCTGTGGTGCGTGCCGAACACCGGATGGGTGAGGTAGTCACTGTCCCGGACCAGTGCGGCAGGCCACGCCGGTGTCTCGACCGGCCCGACCTCGGCGAGCCCCGGCACGCCGAACGCCGCCCAGACCGCCGACAGGTGCTCGACCGTGGTGGTCTCGTCGGCGCTGACCGACACGTGGTCGTCGTCGACCTGCCACAGCACGACGCCGCGCGCGGCCGCCTCCGCCACCACCTCGGCGGCCCGTCCGGCGACCTGCGCGGTCACCGTGTCGAAGAAGTGCTCCGTCACCACCTGCACGCCGCCGTCGCGCAGCCCTGCGGCGAGCGCCACCGCGTGCGCGTGGGCGCGCCGGGCGATCCGGGCCAGCCCCTGCGGGCCGTGGTACACCGCATACATGCTTGCCATCACCGCGAGCAGAACCTGGGCGGTGCAGATGTTGGAGGTCGCCTTCTCCCGGCGGATGTGCTGTTCGCGGGTCTGCAGCGCCAGCCGGTATGCCGGGTGGCCCGCCGCGTCGACGCTGACCCCGACCAGCCGTCCCGGTAGGGACCGCTCCAGCCCGGCGCGGACGCTCATGTACCCGGCATGCGGGCCGCCGAACCCCATCGGGACGCCGAAGCGCTGGGAGGTGCCGACCGCGATGTCGGCGCCCCACTCCCCCGGCGGGGTGGCCAGGGTGAGCGCCAGCAGGTCGGCGCACGCCGCGACGAGCGCGCCGGCCTGGTGGGCCGCGGCGGCCAGCGGGGCGAAGTCGCGCAGCTCGCCGTCGGCCCCCGGGTACTGGACCAGCACCCCGAACACCGGCTGACCCTGCGCCGCCTCGGCCAGCGCGCCGGCGTCGGCGACCCGGTCCAGGTCCGCCACCACCACCGGCAACCCGAGCGGGGTGGCCCGGGTCCGCACGACCGCGACCGACTGGGGCAGCAGGTGCCGGTCGACGAGCAGGACCGCGCCGGCCGGCGCCTTGCTGGAGCGGCGCATCAGCGTCATCGCCTCCGCAGCTGCGGTGCTCTCGTCCAGCAGCGAGGCGTTGGCCGTGGCCAGGCCGGTGAGGTCGGACACCATGGTCTGGAAGTTCAGCAGCGCCTCCAGCCGGCCCTGGGAGATCTCCGGCTGGTAGGGGGTGTATGCGGTGTACCAGGCCGGGTTCTCCAGCACGTTGCGGCGGATCACCGCAGGGGTGTGGGTGCCGTAGTAGCCAAGGCCGATCATCGACGCCATCACGGTGTTGCGCGCGGCAAGCGCGCGCAGCTCGGCGACCACCGCGGCCTCGGTGGGCGCGGCGTGGATGCGCAGCGCCCGCTCCGAGCGGATCTGGCGCGGGACCGCGGCGTCGAGCAGGGCCTCCAGGCTGGGCTGCCCGACCGCCTTGAGCATGATGGTCACGTCGTGGCTGTCGGGGGCGATGTGGCGGCCGACGAAGTCAGGCTCCACCGCGTCAAGGCTGGCGTTGTCGGTCACGTGAGGCTCCATTCGTCGGCCGGGGACGGCACGTGCGGTGGTGGCCTCCCCGCCTGTCGCCGTCGCGTCGGACGGCTCCAAGATGCCTGCCCGCGCGGTCCTGGCGCCTGAGAGGTTCCGGGGAGGTTTGCCCCTTCGGCGCCCCGGTGCAACCGGTCCGATGTGCGCCGGCGGCTGCGCGGGGACTCTCCCACGCGGGGTGATCAGCGGCGCAAGTCTACCCGGTCAGGCGGTCTTCGCCGGCACTGCTCAACCGGTGAGCCGGGAGCGCCGACGCACGGAGAGCTCGTCGCCGGCGTGCTCGGCCGGGGCCTCGTCCTCGGCGCGCTCGCTCGGCAGCTGGGCCAGCTCGCCCTCGACCTCCCGCCAGACCCGGCCGACCGCGATCCCGAACACGCCCTGGCCGCCCTGGACCAGGTCGATGACCTCGTCGGCGGAGGTGCATTCGTACACGCTGGCGCCGTCGCTCATCAAGGTGATCTGGGCCAGGTCGTCCACCCCGCGTCGGCGCAGATGGGCTACGGCAACCCGGATCTGCTGCAGCGAGACACCGGTGTCGAGGAGACGCTTGACGACCTTGAGCACGAGGATGTCGCGGAAGCTGTAGAGCCGCTGCGTGCCGGAGCCGGCCGCCCCACGCACCGACGGCTCAACCAGCCCGGTGCGAGCCCAGTAGTCCAGTTGGCGGTAGGTGATGCCAGCCGCCCGGCAGGCTGTCGGTCCCCGGTAGCCCATGTCCTCGCGCAACTCGGGCAGGTCTCCGGTGAACAGCAGGCCTTGTGCGGATGCCGGCACCGTCGTGGTGCCATGGCTCGCCTCTCCTGCGCTCACGACTGCCTCCTGATCCAGCTGCGATGGTGCCGGCAGCGGGGAGCGCCGGGCCACTGCGAAACCGTGCCCGAACTACACGGACGTGGTTCGCTTCCTCGAAGGTATGCCCAGGCCGTGGGCGCGTCAATCACCGCCGGCAGCGTGTCGGGACAACCCTAACCCTAAAGTTGAGACTTACCTGGACTGGTGCCGGGTTCGTCGCCGCTTTGGAAGTCTTCAGCCGAGACCTGGTCGAGGAACTCGCGGAACCGCTCCACCTCGTCCTCCTCCTCGGCCGCGATCGCCACGCCGGCCTCGTCCAGGATGCCGTCCTCGGCATAGATGGAGGTCCCCATCCGCAGCGCCAGCGCGATCGCGTCGGAGGACCGGGCGCTGACCTCGGTGTGCTCGTCGAAGATGAGGGCGGCGTGGAACACCCCGTCCAGCAGGGCGACGATGCGCACCTCGCGCAGCGTGTGACCGAGGTCCTGGATGACGTTCTTCAGCAGGTCGTGGGTCAGCGGCCGGGGAGGCACGATCCCCTGCTGCGCGTAGGCGATGGCCGTCGCCTCGGCGGCGCCGATCCAAATCGGCAGGTACCGCTCCCCGTCGCGCTCACGCAGCAGCACGATCGGCTGGTTGGTCGGCATCTCCACGCGGACCCCGAGGACGTCCAGCTGCTTCACCCCATCGAGCCTACCCGCTTCCTACCGGCGTTCGTCGAGAGCCAGGCCGGCCCGGACCAAGGCTGTGTGCAACGCGATGCAGGAGGCGAGAACATGCGTCGTCGGGTCGCCTTCCGCGCCGCCGCGCCCGCGAAGCGGGCTCACCACCTGCTGCACCAGGCCGATCTCCCGGTCGGCCGCGGTCTTGAACGGCCGCAGGTGCCGCGGCTCGATCCCGTATGCAGCGAGGTCGCCCGCCGCTCGTGCCACCTGCAGGGCCGGCTCGCCGAAGTGGCCGGTGGGATCCGGTCGCAGCAGCCCGTACGTCACCAGGGCGGCGAATCCCGCCTGGTCCAGCCCCGCCGTGGCCTGCACCTCCGCTGCGGTGAGGCGAAGCGACCCCGTCGGCCGGAGGTCCCGCGGCGAGGGAAGGTCCGGGTCGGACCGGGGTGCCGGCACACTCGGCCGGGCAAGGTCCGCCGGGTCCTCCGGCGGCTGCAGCCCGCGGTCCAGCGCGTCCAGCGCGTCCCGGATCACCTTCAGCGGCCAGAACCGGTCCCGCTGGGCAGTCAGCACGTACCGCAACCGGTCCACGTCCCCGCTGGTGAAGGTCCGGTACCCCGACGGGGTGCGCTGCGGAGCGACCAGGCCCTCGGCTTCCAGGAACCGGATCTTGGAGATGCTGACGTCGGGAAACTCCGGCCGCAGGCGGGCCAGGACGGTCCCGATGGTCAGTCTCGCTTCCCCGCTGCCCCCGCCGCTGCCGGCGCCGCTGCTGCGGCCACGGCCAGCGCCGGTCACGTCAACCCTGTCACTCCCGGGCACTCGGCTGGGCACCTGGCGCATCGTAGAAGACCAGCCGGAACTTGCCGATCTGCACCTCATCCCCGGTCTGTAGCCGGACCGCGTCGATGCGTTCCCGGTTGACGTAGGTCCCGTTCAGCGAGCCGACGTCGCGGACCTGGTAGGTCTCCCCGTCGCGGTGGAACACCGCGTGCCGGCGGGACACGGTCACGTCGTCCAGGAAGATGTCGCTGTCCGGGTGACGCCCCGCGGTCACCTCGGCCGCGTCGAGCAGAAACCGGGCGCCGGTGTTGGGCCCACGCAGCACGACCAAGAGCGCCGTGCCGACCCGCAACGCCTCGACGGTGGCCTGGTCAGCGGCACTGAGGCCGTGATCCTCGCCGTGCTCGTACTCCTGCGGCACGCCCACCCCAGGAAACCGGAGCGTGGTGGACTCTCCCGGGCGTGGCTCCGGTCGGCCCGAGGGTGGCTGCTGACCGGCCATTCATGTCCTTCCTTGTTCTGTGACTCCGGATGGCCCAGCGTGGCTTCGGGCGAGCCCGGCAGCCCGGAGGCGACCGGTGGCCGCACCCGCTGACAGCCGAGACACACATGCTTCCGCCGTGGACAGGCTGCCCGTTTGACGTCGACGCTCACCCTAGGGCAGCGATCCGACCGGACGCGAGCGTGCCCGGCGCGACAGCGCCACCGGCCGTGCCCGGGTCGAGGGCCGACGGCTACCCCAGCTGCTCCCGGTAGCCCGCGGCGTCGAGCAGGTCCGCCGCCGCGGCGGCGTCGGCCACCTGCACGTCATACATCCAGCCGTCTCCGTAGGGGTCGGAGTTGACCAGCTCGGGCGCTCCGTCCAAGGCGGTGTTGACCGCCACCACCTGCCCGCTGAGCGGGGCGTAGAGCTCGCTGACCGACTTGGTCGACTCGACCTCCCCGCACGACTCGCCGGCCGTGACCGTGTCGCCGACAGCCGGCAGGCTGACGAACACGACGTCGCCCAGTGCCTCCTGCGCGTATGCGGTGATGCCCACCTTGGCCACGCCGTCGGACATCTCGCGGACCCACTCGTGCTCGGCCGTGTAGCGCAGGTCCTCCGGGTAGTCGGTCATCATGCTCCTTGAGGTTCCGAGGCAGGATCGGCTCACTTGGCGGTGGGTGCGGGCTGCGGTCGAGCGTAACGAGGCGTTTTCGGCGTGTGCAACGCATCGATCCGCAGCGACTCGGACGGAGTCACACTGATGGTGGCTCCCTGCTGCCTCACCGTCTCGATGATGCCCCCCGGGATGCTCATGGCCGACGCCAGGGTTTGGCTGGCCCCGATCGCCACCAGCCGGTAAGGGGACTGGAGACGCTGGCCGTCCACGCTTAGGCCACCGGCGGCGGAGGCCACGTACGAGCTCGCCACGACCCGGGCCGGGCCTAGCTGGATCGACTCCGCCCCCGCGTCCCGCAGCTCCTGGATAGCGTCAAGCAGCAGCGCCGAGGTCACCTTGCCACTCGGGTCGGTGATCGTCATCCGGATGCCGGGGCCGGCGACTGCCACCGTGCCGGCCAGGATCCCCAGCGCGTCCAGCTGCTCCTGGGCCGCGCGCACCGCCGCCTCGCCGCCCTGGGTGCCGCTCACCAGCCGGTCGCGGCTCACCAGCAGGTTACGGGCCTCGTCGTCCAACCGCGCCGCGTTGGCATTGAGGTTGTCCAGGATCCCGACCAGGTCGGTCTGGCGAAGGGTCTGCAGCGTCTGGCCCCGGGTCTGCTGGACCTGGGTGGCCAGGGCGAATCCCAGCAGCAGCGCCAGTGCAGCGGCGAGCAGGCTGGCCCTGGTGCCCTGCCCGGCCAGCAGCAGCCGCCGCCAGGCGGAGTCCTCCGGCGCGGGCCCCGCGGCGTCAGGCTCGGGATCAGGCGCGCGCTCCCGCTGGGATTCGGCCGGATGCTCAACCATGGAACAGGTGCCGCCGGATCGAGGCGACGTTGGAGAAGATCCGGACTCCCAGCACCACCACGACGCCGGTGGACAACTGCGTGCCGACGCCGAGCTGGTCGCCCAGGAAGACGATGAGAGCGGCGACGACCACGTTGGACAGGAACGAGATCACGAACACCCGGTCGTTGAAGATCCCGTCGAGGACCGCCCGGATGCCGCCGAAGACGGCATCCAGCGCGGCGATGACCGCGATGGGCAGGTAGGGCTGCAACGCGGCCGGGACGGTGGGGTGAAGCAGCAGGCCGAGCAGGAGTCCGAGGACGAGACCGGCCGCGGGGATCACGGGGTACCTCCCGTCGTGGTGGGTGTGCTGACCGGGCGTCCCGGGGACGCCGTTGCGGGCGCGGTCGAGGGCGTGGTCGCCGGGTGTGCGGAGCGCAGCACCGCCGACGGCTGACCGGGCAGGGTCAGCCGGCTCGCCTCGGCCACGTCGGCGACGATGCCGAAGTTGCTCTTCAACGACTGCAGGTACGCACCGCCCTCGGTCGCGGCGAAGGCGGCGGGCAGTGCGGTGGGGTCGCCGATGGCCTCGATCAGGTAGGGGCGGGTCAGCGGCCGGTAGTCGACCAGGATCGCCTCGCCGGCGAACCGGATCGCCGAGCGCGAGGTGAGCCGGTGCCCGTTGACGGCGACCGCCTCGGCGCCGGCCTGCCAGAGCCCGTTGACCACCAGTTGCAGGTCGGCGGAGATCACCTTGCCCTGGTCGTCCGGCCCGCCGGCGCCCCCACTGCCCGCCGATGGGGCGTCGTCAACGGTGAGCCGCAGGCCGGGACCGGTCACCGCCAGTGCTCCCGCCGCCTGCTCGGCCTGAGCAACCCGCTCGGCCAGGCCACCCGCCTGCACCAACTGCAGCTGCCGGGCCGAGATGGCGTCGATCTCCTGGCGCAGGGCGGCGATTCGGGCGGACTGCGCGTCCACCTGGGCCCGGCGCGCCTCGATCTGCGCGATGAGGTCGTTCTTGGCCTGCACCGCCGACGTCGCTGGAACCCGCAACGCCAGCGCTGACACGGCGAACAACAGCCCGACCATGACTGCGCACCCGACCAGCAACGGGCTGCGCAGGCCGGCCGACGGCGGCAGCCCGGCAGCCTCGCGCCGTCGCGCCGCTGCCGCGTACCCCGGGTCCAGCGGCCGCTCCATCATCTCGGTGAGCAGCGTCATCGAGGCGTCCGGCCGCGTCCTGGTGGGAGTGCTCACCGCGCGGTCACCGCCAGCGCGGACCGGGCGGAGACGATCTGGGCCGTCTGCACGGCATACATGACCCCGGCCACCCAGTAGAGCGCGGTCCCCCACCAGGCGAAGGCCCAGCCACAGACCTGCGCGACCGTCCCGACGGGTCCCCCGACCTCGCCGAGCAACAGCAGCGGGAAGGCGTACAGCAGGTCGAACGTGGCCGCCTTGCCGATGAAGTGGACGGGCAGCGCACGGAACCCGTGGCGGCGGACCACGACCACGCAGACCCCGCCGAAGACCTCCCGGGCCACCAGCACCGCCACCAGCCACCACGGGATGATGTCGCGCCAGGCCAGGCCCAGCAGGGTCGACAGGATGTAGAGCCGGTCCGCGACCGGGTCGAGCAGCTGCCCCAGCCGGGACTCCAATCCGAACCGACGGGCGATCTTGCCATCCAAGTAGTCGCTGACCCCGGACAGGGCGAGTACCAGCACGGCCAGCCCGTCGCGGCGGGCGAGAATGAGCCACAGGAACAGCGGCACGGCGGCGACCCGGAGCGCGGACAGCGCGTTGGGGACCGTCAAGACCCCCGCCCGCGCCTGTCCGTCCATCTCCGCAAGGGTAGGCCGAACGACCCGGTATGCCGCCCGCGACCCTCCGCCGCGCTCGCCGTGACAGCATGCCGGGATGACCTTGCAGCGGTTCGCCGAAGCCCAGGAAGGCGTGTATGACGTGGCGCTGGCCGAGCTGCGCCGCGGCCGGAAGGCCAGCCACTGGATGTGGTACGTGTTCCCTCAGGTCGCCGGGCTGGGGCACAGCGCAACAGCCCAGTACTACGGGGTGCGCGACCTCGCCGAGGCGCGCGACTACCTGGCGGACCCGGTGCTGGGCCCGCGACTGGTGCGGTGCTGCGAGGTTCTGCTCGGCCTGCCCGACGCCGACCCGATCGAGGTGTTCGGCACGATCGACGCGATGAAGCTGCGGTCCTCGATGACGCTGTTCGAGAAGGCCGGTGGCGGTGCCGTGTTCGGCCAGGTGCTGGACCGGTTCTTCGGCGGGCAGCGGGACGAGGCGACGCTGCAACGCCTTGGGCCCTCCTAAGGCCTGCCAGTCCCGGTCCTCGGATCACGGCTGGAGCCGCGGGGGGGTGGAGCCGCCGCCGGGAGCCGGGGTGGAAGTGGCGCCGGAGCCGCGGGGGGGTGGAGGCGCCGCCGGGAGCCGGGGTGGAAGTGGCGCCGGAGGCGCGGCGGAAGCGGGGTGAGCCGCCGCCGGGGGCTGCGGAGGAAGCGCGGCGGAGCCGCCGCCGGGAGCTGCGGAGGAGGCGGGTTTGGGCGGCGCCGGACCCCCGGTTGGTACCCGTCCGCGTCATACTGGCCGGTCTCGGACCGGCGGTGGCAGGAGGGGGTTCAGCTGGGTTGCCGCCACGTCGCCGGGTTGGATCCCCGGCAGCCAGGCCGCGAGGTCGGCCTGCTGGGCCGGGTTGGCCGGAGGCTGGACGGCCAGCCCGTCGGCGAACCAGATGACAGTCATCACCTCCCGCATCCGAGTGGACTCGTTGGGCAGTGCCTTGTGCACGGTCCAGCCGGCGTGGAAGGTCGCGTCCCCCGCGGCCATGGCCACGGGCTGCTCCACCCGGTAGGCACGTTCGGCCAGCACCCGGTGGAAGTACTCCTCGGAGGCGTCGGAGATCCTGACGTCGCTGAGCGGGCCGGCGACGTGGGTCCCGCTGGCGAAGCACAGGCCGCCCTGCTCGGGGGTGACGTCGACCAGGGGCATCCACATCGTCAGGCAGCTGGAGCCGTCGAGCGGCCAGTACATCGCGTCCTGGTGCCACGGGGTGTAGCCGCCGCCCGGTTCCTTGAACAGTGCCTGGTCGTGGTACACGCGTACCCGCTCGACGCCGAGCAGCTGCGCGGCGACGCCGGCAAACCGCGGGGCGAGGGTGAACCGCGCGACATCGGGATCGTCCCGCCAGATGTTGCAGACCTGCAGGAACGCCTTGCCATAGGTGTCGCGGTCCGCCAGCGCCCGGGTCTGGGCGCTACGCCGCCGGACCACGCTGGCGATGGCGCCGCCGAACTCGACGAGCTCGGCTCGGCTGGCCAAGCCGCGGACCCGGACGTGGCCGTCGCGCCGGAACGAGTCGACCTCGGCAGAACGTAAGGGGTATCGGCTGGTCAGGTCGGTCACCTGTGTGGGTGCTGTCACGGGATCGTCGTCCCCTCCGGCTCGCTGCTGCTCGTTGTTGGATAACAGTTCCAGCCCATCACGACCGGGCGAGCGCTACCCGGAACGCGCTGGTCGGAGGGGAACGATCTGGTTAGGTTCGTTGAGTGGCCCGGCGCTCCATGATCACCAGCCGCAGCGGCGAGGGGCGGATCGGCCAGGTGCGTCTGCTCGGGCGGATCACGGGAGGCACCGGCATACCCGGTCGCGCCCCGAGGCGCTACCGGTCGCACGCCCTGACATTCGTCACGGCCGGGTCCGGCAGCTACCGAGATGGGGCTCACAGTGCCCCGGTTACGGCAGGGACGCTGATCCTGGTCTTCCCGGACCGGCCGCACTGGTACGGCGCCGCCGGCGGCACGTGGGACGAGTGCTTCGTGGTCTTCGGCGGTCCGCTGTTCGACCTGGCTCAGCGCCAAGGGGTGCTCTCGCCGGCACGGCCGGTCATCGGCAACCTGCCGGTGACTCGGTGGCAGGGGCGGCTGGACGCCATGCGGGTCAGGCCTCGTCCATCGACCCCGGCTGGCTGCGACGCCGAGGCGCTGGAGCTGCTAGCGCTGCTGACCGAGGCCACCGGCGCCGATTCCGGCGTCCGCGTCGTCGGCGGCGGCGCCGTCGGCGGAGTCGTCGACGGCGGCAGCCTCGGCGGTGGCGTCGGCGGCGGCAGCCTCGGCGGTAGCGTCGGAACCCTGGACTGGTTTGCTAGTTCCATCGAGTTGCTGGAGTCAGATCTTGACCGGTCGATGCCCATGGCCGAAGTCGCGGCTGCGGTGGGGCTGCCCTACGAGACGTGGCGCCGCCGGTTCCGGGTGGCCGCCGGGGTCGGGCCGCACCGGTATCGCGCCCGCCATCGACTGGAGACCGCCGCGGACCTGCTCAGGCACTCCTGCCTGAGCACTCGGGACATCGCCGCCGCGTTGGGGTACAGCGACGAGCGTCATCTGATACGCCGCTTCCGTGCGTTCGCCGGCTTGACGCCGCGCCAGTTCCGCGACCAGCTGCGCTGAGGGCGGGTCGCGTGCCCGCCGCCTCGCACACCGGCGTGCCGCTCGCGCCCTACCAGGCAACCGCGGGATCCGCTCGCGCCATGCCGGGCCCGCGGGGCGTTCCGCTCGCGCCGTGCCGGGCCTCCGGAGCGTTCCGCTCGCGACGTGCCGGGCCCCCGGGGCGTTCGGCTCGCGCCACACCAGGCAACCAGGCCGTGGACGTGCTTCCCCGCCCATGTCCGCGCGGCGGAACGCGATCGGGGCCTGACCAGCGGATCTGGCCAGGCCCCGGCCCGGTCGGGACGACAGGATTTGAACCTGCGACCCCTTGACCCCCAGTCAAGTGCGCTACCAAGCTGCGCCACGTCCCGGGAACGGCTCCTGCGAGCCTGCAAGACCTTAGCCTAACCAGCGACCCGCCACGAGAATCCCTCCTGGGCCGCGCAGCACCGGCCCGGTATCCCCGACCACACCGCTATGCACCGACCACACCGCAGTGGGTCCGCTCACACCGCACGCCGTGTGCATCCCCCCACAGACGTGTGGTCGCCGCACGGAGGTGTGGTCGCCGCACGGAGGTGTGGTAGCCGAACGGTCGTGTCGCCGCGCGGGTGCGCTGCGGCCCCAGGGGCTGCCGCGGCGCTACGTGCGGCGCTTCTCCCGCACCCGGACTGAGATCTCGATCGGGGTGCCGGCGAAGCCGAACTGCTCGCGCAACCGGCGTTCGAGGAACCGTCGGTAGCCAGCCTCCAGGAACCCGTTGGCGAAGACGACGAACCGCGGCGGCCGGGTTGCGGCCTGGGTGGCAAACAGGATCCGTGGCTGCTTGCCCGAGCGCACCGGGTGGGCGTGGGCCGCGACCACCTCGCCGAGGAAGGCATTGAGCCGGCCGGTGGGCACACGGGTCTCCCACGACTCCAGCGCCTGTTCCAGCGCCGGCACCAGCTTGTCCATGTGCCGTCCGGTGCGGGCCGAGATGTTCACCCGCGGCGCCCAGGCCACCTGGGCCAGGTCCTGCTCCACCTCGCGCTCCAGGTAGTAGCGGCGCTCCTCGTCCAGCAGGTCCCACTTGTTCAACGCCAGCACGAGGGCTCGGCCAGCGTCCGCCACCTGTTGCACGACCCGGACGTCCTGCTCGGCGATGGGCTGCTCGACGTCGATGAGCACCACGGCGACCTCCGCCTTCTCCAGCGCGGTCTGGGTGCGCAACGAGGCGTAGAAGTCCGCACCCCGGGTCTGGTGCACCCGGCGCCGGATGCCGGCCGTGTCGACGAAGCGCCAGGTCCGTCCGCCCAGCTCGACCAGCTCGTCAACCGGGTCCCGGGTGGTGCCGGCGACCGGGTCGACGACGACGCGGTCGGACCCGGCGAGCCGGTTCAGCAGGGAGGACTTGCCAACGTTGGGACGGCCGACGAGCGCGACCCGGCGCGGCCCGCCCCGGGCGTACGCCCCGCCAGCGGACGACACCTCCGGCAGCACGTCGAGCACCGCGTCCAGCATGTCCCCCGACCCGCGGCCATGCAGCGCCGACACCGGCCACGGCTGGCCCAGGCCGAGCGACCACAGCATCGCCGCGTCACCCTCGGCGCGCTGATCGTCCACCTTGTTGGCGACCAGCACGACCGGCTTGCCGGAGCGGCGCAGCAGCTTCACCACGGCCTCGTCGGTGTCGGTGGCACCCACCGTGGCATCGACCACGAACATCACCGCGTCGGCGAGCTCCACGGCGATCTCGGCCTGCTCGGCCACGCGCAGGTGGATCCCGGTCGCCGACACCTGCCACCCGCCGGTGTCCACCAGGGTGAACCGACGTCCGCTCCAGTCCGCGTCGTAGGCCACCCGGTCCCGGGTCACGCCGGGCACGTCCTCGACGACCGCCTCGCGGCGGCCCAGGATCCGGTTCACGAGTGTCGACTTGCCCACGTTGGGCCGGCCGATCACCGCCACGACCGGCAGCGGGCCGACGGCGTCGGCCCCGGCGCCGGCGGCGTCGCCCCGCTGCAGCAGGGCCTGGTCGTCCTCGCTCAGGTCGAACTCCTCCAGCCCCGCCCGCAGGGCGTGCTCAATCGACGCCTCATCGGTAACGGCCTGCGGCCCTTGGACGGTCATGGCACCCATTGTCCCGCACGGCAGTGGCGCATTGGACTCGCTCGTATGCCGTTGACCTCACGGTCGACGGCGAGGTCGACGCCACCAGGCCGAGGTCAATCGTCGACGGCGAGGTCAACGCCACCAGGCCGAGGTCAATCGTCGACGGCGAGGTCAATCGTCGACGGCGAGGCCGACGCCACCAGGGCGAGGTCAGTCTGCGGCGGCCTCCCGGGCGCGCGCGACGTGCTCGGCCAGCCGCTCCCGCAGCGCCTCCGTGGCCAGCCGCAACCGTTCCCGACCGCGGGCAGACGAGGCTTCGAGGGCGAACGGGTCACCGAAATCCACCGTCAACCGGGACCGCACCCGGGGCAGCGACGACCGGCCGCGGCCGATCGTGTCCAGGCAGGCCACCGGCACGACCCGCGCACCGCTGTTCAGCGCCAGCCAGGTCGCGCCCTGCTGGACCTGGGCGACGTCCCCCTCGCCGCGGGTGCCCTCCGGGAACAGTCCCACCGCACCGCCGGCACGGAGCACCTCCAGCGCCGCCGTCAGGGCCGCCCGGTCACCCGTGGTCCGGTCGACCGGGATCTGCCCGACGCCGCGCAGCACGGCACCGAGGAACCCGTGGAACAGCTCCCGCTTGACCATCAGCACCGTGGGGCGAGGGGCGACCGCATACACCAGCGGTCCGTCCAGCAACCCGGTGTGATTCGCCACGAACAGGATCGGCTCCCCGGTAGGGACCCGCTCCGCGCCGACCACACGGCTGCGCCAGATGCCGTGGAACATCACCGCGCCGACGGCCCGGCCCCACCAGTAGCCGCGCGGGGTCACGAGGAGCCGACCACCGCGAGCACCGCCTGCACCGACTCCTCCAGGTCCAGGTCGGAGGTGTCCACCACGGTGACCCCTTCGGCTGCCTCCAGGAACGACGACACGGTCGAGTCGACCCGGTCGCGCTGGACCACCTGCTGGTGCGTCGCGGACACGGCTTGCTGGTGCGTCTCTCCGTGGACCTCCAACGCCCGGCGCCGCAGCCGGGCCTCCTCGCTGGCCACCAGCAGGATCCGCACGTCGGCGTCGGGGGCGACCACCGTGGTGATGTCGCGGCCCTCGGCGACGATCCCGCCGCGCTCACGGACCCCGGCCTCGATCAGCGCCCGCTGCCGGCGCCGCATGACCTCGCGCACGTCCAGGTTGATCGCGACCTGCGAGACCGACTCGGAGATGCCGGTGGTCCGCACGGCCTCGTCCAGCACGACGTTCCCGACGGCGACCGACGGCGCGGCCGGGTCGGTGCCCATCCGCAGGTCGAACTCCTCCGCCGCAGCCGCGACTGCCCCCAGGTCGGCCATGTCGATGCCCTGGTCCAGGCACCACCAGGTCAGGGCGCGGTACATCGCGCCGGTGTCCAGGTAGGCCAAGCCGTGCTGCCGCGCCACGGCCCGGGCCACGCTGGACTTGCCGGAGCCGGAGGGCCCGTCGATGGCGACCACGAGAGGGGTTCGGCTCATCCGGCGCAGCCTAGTCGTGCACTCGCCAGCCGCGCGCCGTCAGCTCCGCCGTGAGCGGCTCGGCCGCCGCGGGCACGACGACGATCTCGACCAGCCCGAACGGCTGGCCGATCCCGTGCTCCAGGTGCAGGTCCTCCAGGTTCACTCCCGCGTCGGCGACGTCGGCGAGGAGCTTGGCCAGCGTGCCCGGAGCGTCCGGGGTAACCACCACGACGGACGCGTATGCCGTCGGCGGGCTGCCGTGCTTTCCCGGGATGCGGGCGTGCCCGGCGTTCCCGTCGGCCACCGCCCGGGCGAGCACCGCCCGGGCGCCGACGCCGTCGCCCTCGACGTCGCTCAGGGCGTCAAGCGCCGCCAGGATGCCGTCCAGGTCCGCCCGCAACGCCCGCAGCACGATGCTCACGGCCGGCGCGTTGCCGGCCAGGATCTGGGTCCACATGGTCGGGTCGCTGGCCGCGATACGGGTGACGTCGCGGATGCCCTGACCGGACAGGGAAACGGCCGGTCCGGGCAGGTCCCGCAGCCGGGCCGCGACCAGACTGGCGGCCACCTGCGGGACGTGGGATACCGCTGCCACGGCGGCGTCGTGCTCAGCCGGCGTCATCCGCACGACGGCCGAGCCGACCAGCTCCCCGATCCGGGCGACCGCGGCCACCGCCCGCTCGGCGGCCTGCGGACCCGGCGCCAGCACCCACGGTCGGCCGTCGAACAGGTCGACCTGGGCGGCGACCGCCCCGGACCGCTCGCGTCCGGCCATCGGGTGCGACCCGACATACCGGGACAGGTCGCGCTGGTCGGCCACGGTGGCGGCCAGGTCGGACAAGACCGTGCTTTTCACGCTGGCCGCGTCGGTGACCGCGGCGGCCGGCCACCGGGACAGGGCCCCCGCTACGGCGGCCGCGGCCACGTCCGGCGGTGCGGCAATCACCACCACGTCCGGGTCGGGCGGCACGTCCAGGTCGCCGGCGCCCAGGTCACGAGCCAGCGCCGCCGCGGTCGGGGACGGGTCTTCCAGGGTGACCGTCACGCCGGCTCGGCGCAGGGCCAGTCCGAGGCTGGTGCCGATGAGCCCGGTGCCGACGATGTGGACGCGCACGCGGCGGCTCACTGGGCGAGGTCGCGGCGCAGCGCAACGGCGCCGCGCAGGTACACGTGGTTCACCTGGTCGCGGCGCAACGGCGTCGTGACGTGGGCCATCAACCGGATCACCAGCGGCATCGCGCCCTCGATGTCCAGCTCCTGGGTGCACATCAGCGGCACGTCGCCCATGCCCAGCTCCCGCGCCGCGACGGCCGGGAACTCGCTGCGCACGTCCGGGGTGGCCGTGAACACGATCGAGATGACGTCGTCCTTGGTCAGCGCGTTGGCGGCCAGGACGGCACTGACCAGTTCGCGGGTGGAGGCGAGAACGTGCTCGCGCTCGTCGCGGTCGAGCTGGATGGCCCCCCGGATCGCGCGGACGGCCGCGGCCGGCATACGGCGGTCAGTCTCGCTGTCGCTCACGGGCCGGAACGCTACCGCGAACCCCTCACAATCCCGCGGCGGAGTACAGCTGACCCACCTCGTCCCGGCCGAGCGCCCGCAACTTGCCGGGTCGCAGGTCGCCGAGGCGGATCGGGCCCACGTCGGTGCGGACCAGCGAGATGACGGGGTAGCCGACTGCCTCCAGCAGCCGCCGCACCACGTGCTTGCGACCCTCGTGCAGCACCACCTCGACCAGCGCCCGTCCGGGGGCGGAGTCGACCAGCTTGAACGAGTCCACGGCCACCGGGCCGTCGTCCAGCTCCACCCCGGCGCGCAGCCGCTTGCCGACGTCGCGGGCCACCGGCCCGGGCACCTGGGCCAGGTAGGTCTTCGCCACCCCGTATGCCGGGTGCTGCAGCCGGTGCGCCAGGTCGCCGTCGTTGGTCAGCAGGAGCAAGCCCTCGGTGTCCGCGTCCAGCCGCCCGACATGGAACAGCCGCTCCTTGCGGTTGGTCACGTAGTCACCGACGCAGGGCCGGCCCCGGTCGTCGCTCATGGTCGAGACGACGCCGCGCGGCTTGTTGAAGGCAAGGTAGGTCCGCGACTCGTCCAGGTTGACCCGCACCCCGTCGACGTGGACCTTCTGGCGCAGCGGGTCCACCCGGACACCGAGCTCCCGGACCACGTGGCCGTCCACCTCCACCCGGCCACTGGTGATCAGCTGCTCGCAGACCCTGCGGCTGCCGACTCCGGCGCCGGCCAGCAGCTTCTGCAGCCGCACGCCGTCCGGGTCGTGCACGTCGACGGCGCCGGTGTCGTCCGCGGGTTCACGCGGCGGCCGCAAGGGCTGGCCGGGCTTGGTGACCCCGATGCCTGCCGGCCCGGCCGGGGGCCTCGGCCGTTGCCGGGCGCGTGCGCCCGGATGGGGCCGGTCCGGGCGACCCGGCCGGCTGGGTCGGGCCGGGCGGCCGCGTCGGTCGCCGCCGCGGTCGCCGCCGCGGTCGGCAGAGCGGCCGCCGCGGTCAGCGGGGCTCATCCGCGCCCCTGCTCGGCCAGCTCGTCGAGCATGTCCACCTCCGGCAGGAAGGGCGCGAGCGCGGGCAGGTCGTCCAGGCTTCGCAGGCCGAGCCGCTGCAGGAAGTACCCAGTGGTGCCGTAGAGCACCGCGCCCGTCTCACCGTCCTGGCCGACCTCCTCGATCAGGCCGCGGTTTGCCAGGGTGCGCACGACTCCGTCGACGTTGACCCCGCGGACCGCGGATACCCGCGCGCGCGACACCGGTTGGCGATAGGCGATCACCGCCAGCGTCTCCAGCGAGGCCTGGGTCAGCCTGGCCTGCTGCCCGTCCAGAACGAACCGCTCCACCACCGGGGCGTACTCGGCCCGGCTGTAGATGCGCCAGCCGCCTGCGACATTGCGCAGGGCGAAACCCCGCCCGGCACTGTCGTAGTCACGCTCCAGCTCGGTCAGCAGCGCCTCGACGTCATCCACCGGCAGCTCCAGCACCGCGGCCAGCGATGCCGGGCTCACCGGCTCGTCGACCACCATGAGCACGGCCTCGACCGCGCCGCGGGCCCCGCCGGGCAAGGCGTCCAGGCCGCCGAGGTCGAGGGCGGCCGGCGCCTCGACGCCACTGGGCCGCTCGCCCCACCCGTTCACCTGGGGCCCCTCCCGTCCACCTGGTCGAACTCCTCGCTGACCACCACGTCCCCATCATCGCGCCCGGTCCAGCGGATGGTGAGCTCGCCCAGCGCCTGCGCCTGCTCGAAAGCCACCAGCGACTCGCGGAACAGCTCGAGCAGGGCCAGGAACCGGGCCACGATGACCATCGTCTCGCCCGCGTCGGCGACCAGGGCCCGGAACGAGCAGACCCCCTGCTGCCGCAACCGGTTGGTGACCAGCCGCGCCTGCTCCCGGACACTGACCACGGGGACGTGCAGGTGGTCCAGGCCAACCTGCACCCGGGGTTTGGGGGTCAGCGCGCGGGCCGCGATCATGGCCAGCTGCCCAGGGGTCACACCCAGCACCAGCTCCGGCAACAGCCGGGCCAGGTGTGGCTCCAGACCTGCCTGGCGGGCCACTACGCGGCCGTGGGTGGCCATCCGGTCGGCGAAGGTGGCGGCGATGTCCTTGAAGGCGCGGTACTGCAGCAAGCGCGCGAAGAGCAGGTCCCGGGCCTCGATGAGCGCCAGGTCCTCCTCGTCCTCCGGCCCGCGGCTGGGCAGCAGCCGGGCCGACTTGAGGTCCAGCAGGGTGGCCGCCACGAGGACGAACTCCGAGGCCTGAGACAGGTCCCACGGGATGTCGGCCGCCTGCTGGGCTCGCAGGTGGGCGATGAACTCGTCGGTGACCGCGGCGAGCGCCACCTCGGTGACATCGAGCTTGTGCTTGGCGATGAGTCCCAGTAACAGGTCGAACGGGCCCTGGAAGTTGTCCAGGTGGACCTCGAACGGTGCTACGGAGAAGCGCCGGGTGATCACGCCGCCAGGCGCCTCAGGCATGAGGGTGGTGCTCAGGCGGCCCCACCCCGTGCGACCAGCTCGCGGGCCAGCTGCCGGTACGCCTCCGCGGCACCGTGGGTGGAGGCGTAGCTGGTGATCGGCTCCGCGGCCAGGGTCGCGTCGGGGAACTTCACGGTGCGGCTGATGACGGTGTGGAAGACCTGGTCGCCGAAGTGGTCGACGACGCTGCGGACGACCTCCTTGGAGTGCAGGGTCCGCCCGTCGTACATCGTGGCGAGGATCCCGTCGACCTGCAGCCGCGGGTTGAGCCGGTCGCAGATCTTCTCGATCGTCTCGACCAGCAGCGCGACCCCGCGCATGGCGAAGAACTCGCACTCAAGCGGGATCACCACCCCGTGCGCCGCGGTCAGCGCGTTGACGGTGAGCAGGCCCAGGGAGGGCTGGCAGTCGATCAGGACCACGTCGTAGTCGTCCAGCACCGGCCGCAGCACCCGGCTCAGCACCATCTCCCGCGCTACCTCGCCGACCAGCTGCACCTCGGCCGCGGACAGGTCGATGTTGGCCGGGATGAGGTCCAGCCCCGGGGTGCGGGTCGCCTGGATCACGTCACGCACATCGTGGCCGCGCTCGACCAGCAGGTTGTAGATCGTGGTGTCCAGCCGGTGGGTAGGCACGCCAAGGCCGACCGACAGCGCCCCCTGCGGGTCGAAGTCGACCAGGAGGACCCGGCGGCCGTACTCGGCGAGCGCAGCGCCCAGGTTGATCGTGGTCGTGGTCTTGCCGACGCCGCCCTTCTGGTTGCACATCGCGATCACCCGGGCGGGGCCGTGGGAGGCCAGCGGTGCGGGGTCGGGGAAGGCCGGCATCAGCCGCCCGGTCGGGCCGAGCTGTCCCGCGCCCGCGGTCTCCGTGCCCGGCAGCCGGATGTATGCCGCCTCCGCCGGCCGGTCCTCCGCAGGTGCGGTCGGCGGGGGCTCGAAGTCGCTGTCGAAGGTCAGGGCCGCCGCACTCTGGTAGGTCACGGGCGTCACTCCCCTACAGGTGGCAGGTCCGCCGGACGGGCTCGGCAGGTCCGGCGCTTCGGTCAGCGTC
>DASSLY010000054.1:0-53583 GCA_035689185.1 Dermatophilaceae bacterium | reverse complement strand
CGACGCCTCGTCGATGCCGGCCACGATCTTGGGCGTGGTCGCCAGCGTCCAGACCGGGTTGCCCGGGTCGATCCGCTCCGGGCTGTAGCCCACCAGGAAGTCGGTGCCGGCGACCAGGCCCGACCCGGCCTCCAGCAGCGGCACGAGCAGGGACTCGGTCGTGCCCGGGTAGGTGGTGGACTCCAGCACCACCAGGGCGCCGGGCCGGACGAACGGCGCCAGCCCGGCTGCGGCGGACTGGATGCAGGACAGGTCAGGGACACTGTCGCGCAACGGTGTCGGCACGGTGATGACGGCGACGTCGAAGCCCTCGCAGGCGGCGGGGCTGTCGGTGACGCGGTACCGGCCGCTGTCCAGGGCCGCCTGGACCTGGGCGGCGGGCACGTCCTCCACGAAGGACTCACCGGCGGACAGCAGCTTTACCCGGCCGACGGAGCTGTCCAGCCCGGTGACGTCATACCCGGCCTCCACCGCCCTCATGGACAGGGGCAGCCCGACATACCCCTGACCAACGACGACCAGGCGGGCCCGGGTCATGACGCTCTCGCCGCAGCGAGGTCCAGTGCTGGGGTGGCGCGGCGAGTGCGTACCCAGTCGAGCTCGGCCGCCAGGCCCTGGTCCAGAGCCGTCCGGGCGGTCCAGCCCAGACGGGTCCGGGCCCGGGTGGTGTCGCTGCGGGTGCGGCGTACGTCGCCGCGCTGCACCTCGTCTCGCACGACATCCAGCGGTGCCCCGGCGAGCGCGCCGATCCTGTCGATCACCTCGGTCATCGTGGCCTCGTGCCCGCCGCCGACGTTGAGCACCCGGCCCGGGCTGGGTGCGGTCATGGCCCGCGCCGTGGCGTCCACCGCGTCGGCGACGTAGGTGAAGTCGCGGCTGTAGCTGCCGTCGCCGTTGAGCCGGAACGTGGGGCCGCCGGAGGCCGCTTCGCAGATCCGGCGGATCGCCATGTCGGGGCGCTGGCGCGGCCCGTAGACGGTGAAGTACCGCAGCCCGACGGTGTCCAGCCCGTGCATGCGGTAGACGTCGGCGAGCTTCTCGCAGGTCCGCTTGGTCACCCCGTATGGCGAGCGCGGGCGTGCCGGTGTCTGCTCGGGGCAGGGGTAGGCCTCGGCGTCGCCGTAGATGGAGGAGGACGAGGCATAGACAACCCGGGGGCAGCCGGCGCTTTGGGCGACGCCGAAGACCCGCTGCGTGGCCAGCACGTTGTCGTGCACGTAGTGCTCGAAGCCGTCGCCGAAGCTGCCCCGCACTCCGGGTTGTGCCGCCAGGTGCACCACGACCGGCCGGGACTGGAACAGCCGGGCCAGCGGCATCGACGCCACGTCCCCCCGGACCAACGAGAAGCGGGGCTCCAGCGCCAGGTTGGCGAGGTTGGCCTCCTTGTCCGCGGGGTCGTAGTAGGGCGTGAACGCGTCGACTCCGGTGACCCGCCATCCGTCTGCGACGAGCCGTTCGGCGAGATGACTGCCAATGAACCCCGCGCAGCCTGTGATCACGACCTGCCTGGCCTGCATGGGACTGCCTCCCTGTCGGTGCTTGCGACTCCGACGAGCATCGACGCGGGGATGGGCGGCACGCCATGACACCTCAGTCGTAGTACCGGCGCGTCCGGGCCGCCGTTATCGTCGCGCTGTGTTTGTCTGCCGTTTGCCTGCGCTGGGTACTACGCACATCGGGCAATAGCGGCTGCGCCCGTGGCGGTGCGAGCCTCGGATGCATGGCTCGTTACCTCTTCGCGTCGCACGATGGCTTCGGCCTTGGGCACGTGCGACGCAACACGCTGGTGGGGCGAGCCATACTGCGCCGCGACCCGCAGGCGGAGATCACCCTGGTCACCGGGCTGCCGATGCGCCCGGCCTGGCTCGGTGACGACCGCTTGCGGGTCGTCGGCGTCCCCTCGCTGCTGAAGGACTCCACCGGCGCGTACCAGCACCAAAGCCTTGCCTTCGAGGACGCCATCGCCGCCCGGGCCCAGGCGTTTCGCCGGGCCGTCCGCGACGTGCGGCCGCATGCGGTCGTGGTGGACCGGCACCCGTACGGCATCGGGGGGGAGCTGCGCACCGGGCTGGACGAGGCGAAGGCCGCCGGCGCGGCGCTCGTCCTGGGGTTGCGGGACGTCCTGGACGAGCCGCGCACCGTGGCGCGGGAACTCGCCGGCGACGGCTGGGCCGGCGTAGGGGAGCGGTTCGACGCGGTTCTGGTCTACGGCCAACCGGTGATGTGCGACCACCAGGCCGAGTACGGCCTGCCGGTGGCCCCGAGGTACTGCGGCTGGGTGGTCGAGACCCCCGCGCCGCAGCCGCGGGAGGCCGGCCTGCTCGTGGTCAGCGGCGGCGGGGGCGGTGACGGCGCCGCCGTCTTCGGTCTCGGTGCTGAACTGGCCGCGACCCGGCAGGCCCACGGGGGGCGGGTCGTGATCGTTTCCGGGCCGTACGCCACCCACGACTTCGGCGCGCCCGACGGGGTCGAGGTCGTGGCCGAAGCGGCCGGCTGCGTCGACCTGTTCGCCCGCGCGCAGGCCGTGGTGCAGATGGCGGGCTACAACTCCACCTTCGAGTCGCTGGCTGCCGGCATCCGGCCAATCCTGGTGCCACGCCGACGGCCTCGACGCGAGCAGGCGATCCGCGCCGCCCGGCTGGCCGCGCTCGGCCTGGCCGACGTCGTCGACGAGGGAGCCCCCTCCCAGGAGGTGGAATGGCTGCTGCGGCGCGACCGGATGCTCGCGCCGGACGCGCTGCAGCTGGCCGGAATCACCTTGAACGGAGCGGACCGGGCGGCCGCGGCGATCGAGTCGCTGGTCGCGGCCGCCGTCCCGACGTCGGCATGAGGCCCCCCGCCAGCCCGGGTGGGCGAGCCGGTGTGCGTGCAGGTCTGTATGCCGGCGGGCACGTCGGCGGGGCAACGGAACTGGCCAGGGTGACGGTGCGATGAGCACGATTCGGCGAATCGCGGCATACGCGAAGCCGTTTCGCGTCGCCATCGCCCTGGGGGCGTTGCTCACCCTGGTCGAAGTGGGCCTGTCGCTGGCCCAGCCGTGGCCACTGCGATGGATCGTGGACGGCCTGCTCACCCCCGGACCGGGGCAACGGCCGGGGAACCCGCAGCTGTTCCTGGCGGTGGCGGTGGGCGCGCTGGTCGCTTTGGTGCTGCTGGCCAGTGTGGCCGGGTACTGGGCCTCCCGGCTGCTCAGCGCCGGAGGCTTGCACGTCGCGAGCGCGCTGCGGATCGACGTCCTGGACCGGCTGCAGCGGCAGTCGCTGCGCTTCCACAGCCGGCACCGGGTGGGCGACCTGTCCGCCCGGGTCACCAGCGACGTCGCCTACACCCAGGAGATGCTGGTGCAGCTGCTGTCCACCCTGCTACCGAGCGTGGTCCTGGTGGTTGGCATGTTCGTGGTGATGATGGTGCTGGACCCGATGTTCACACTGCTCGCCGTGCTGGCCACACCGCTGCTCGCCTGGGTCACCCACAGGTCGCGGCTGCGGCTGCGTACGGCCGCCCGGCGGGTCCGCCGGGCCGACGGCGAGCTCGCCTCGGCCGCCACCGAGAACCTCTCCTCGATCCACCTGGTCCAGGCGTTCACCCTGGAGAGCGACCGGCTGGCGCGGTTCTCCCGCCTCTCCGACGCCAGCCTGGATGCCGGGCTGGAGTCGGTGCGGGTGCAGACCCGGTTCGGTCCGCTGGTCGAGCTGACCGGGGTGATCTCGACCGCGGTGGTGCTCTGGTTCGGCGCCGTCCGGGTGCTCGACGGGCAGCTCTCGCTCGGCGTCCTGCTCGTGTTCGTCAGCTACGTCAGCTCGCTCTACAAGCCGGTCAAGCAGCTGTCCAAGCTGTCCGTCGTGGTGAGCAAGGGGGTGGCCGCGGCCGAGCGGATCATCGAGGTGCTGGACGCGCCGGTGGACATCGTCGACCGGCCGGGGGTCCGCCCGCGCCGGCTGCGGGGCGAGGTAGAGCTGCGCGACGTGTCCTTCTCCTACGGCCGCGAGCCGGTGCTTTCGGGCCTGTCGATGCGCATCGCGCCGGGGGAGAGCATCGCCCTGGTCGGGCCGACCGGCGCCGGCAAGAGCACCGTCGCCTCGCTCATCCCGCGGCTCATCGACGTGACCGCGGGCGCGGTGCTGCTGGACGGGGTGGACGTCCGCGACCACCAGCTCGCCTCACTGCGGTCCCAGGTCGCCGTGGTGCTCCAGGACACCGCCCTGCTGGAGGGCACGCTGCGGCAGAACCTCATCTGCGGCCAGCACGGGGTCCGCGACGTCGACGTCCGCCGGGCCGCCCGGCTGGCGCTGGTGGACGAGTTCGCCGACCGGCTCCCGGACGGCCTAGACACCCACATCGGGGAGCGGGGGGCGAACCTTTCCGGGGGGCAGCGGCAGCGCGTGGCGATCGCCCGGGCCATCCTGCGCGACGCGAGGATCATCATCCTGGACGAGCCCACCTCCGCCCTGGACGCCGGCTCGGAGGAGCTGCTGGTGGAGGCGCTGAAGAACCTGCCGCCCGACCGGACCCGGCTGGTCATCGCCCATCGGCTGTCCACCGTGCGCGACGCCGACCGGATCCTGGTCCTGGAGCGGGGGCGGATCATCGAGTCGGGCAGCCACGAGGAGCTGGTCCGGTTCGGCGGCACCTACAGCGACCTGGTCAGCTTCCAGTCCCGCGCCGTGTCACTCGCCCCGCGCTAGCAGGGCCGCCAGCTCGGCCACGGTGGTCACCGGCCGCTCGCACACGAAACCACGGCACACGTATGCCGTGGAGCCGCCCCCCACGCGCGGCCGCGCCTGCAGCAGTGGCAGGCCCTGCTGGTCCGGCTCACCGGCGGCGAGCACCGTGCCCGGCGAGGTGGCGCGGCGGCTCGCCGAGACCATTGCCGCAGCGACCTCGTCGTCGCCCACCACCGCCACCTGCAGCGGTCCCGCCAGCAGCGCCTCCGCCGCAGCGAGCGTCCAGCCGGCGAACCGCGGGTCCTGGCCGGCCAGCGGAGCGGCCGCGGCGACGGCCTGATCGGCGGCGTCGCGGTGCCGCGGCGAACCGGTCAGCGCCGCGCTGGTCAGCAGGGCGTTCGCCAGCGCCGAGTGGCCGGACGGCTCGGCGTTGTCGGCCTGGGTGCGCGGCCGGGTGAACAGCTGCTCGGCGTCGGCGCCGGTGTCGAAGAAGCCGCCGTCGCCGTCGGCGAAAAGGTCCAGCGCGACATCGAGCAGCTCGGCCGCCGCGCGCAGCCACCGCGGGTCGAGGGTGGCCTGGTGCAGCGCCAGCAACCCCTCGGCCAGGTTGCCGTAGTCGTCGGCCACCCCCAGGGCCGCCCCGACCCGACCGTCGCGGGAGGACCGGCGCAGCCGGCCGCCGACCAGGTGGGTGTGCAGCACCGTGTCCGCGCACCGGACCGCCGCGTCCACCCACGACGGCCGGCCCAGCAGCGCGCCGGCGTCGGCCAGCGCGGCGATGGCCAGGCCGTTCCAGGAGGTGACCACCTTGTCGTCACGGGGGGGCTGCGGACGGCGACGCCGCGCGGCATACAACTGGTCTCGGGTCCGCGCCCACCACTTTGGGTCCGTGGGGTCCTCCCGCAGCTGCAGCGTGGACAGGCCGCGCTCGAAGGTGCCGGCCGGGGTGACGCCGAGCAGCGCGGCGGCGCGTCGGCCGTCGGCCGGGCCGAGCACGTCGGCAAGTTCGGCCGGGTCCCAGGCGTAGGTCAGGCCTTCCACGCCCTCGGCGTCCGCGTCCAGCGAGCAGGCCAGGCCGCCGTTCCCGGTGCCGAGATCCCGCAGCAGGAACTCGACGGTCTCCCGGGTCACCCGCTCGGCCAGGTCGCTGCCGGTGGCCCGCCACAGGTGGGCGTAGACCCGGACCAGCTGGGCGTTGTCGTAGAGCATCTTCTCGAAGTGCGGGACCACCCAGGCGGCGTCGACGGCGTAGCGGGCGAACCCCCCGGCCAGCTGGTCGTAGATGCCGCCGCGCGCCATGGCTGCGCAGGTCCGCTCGGCCAGCCGCAGAGCCGTCGGCGAGCCCGTGCGCCCGTGGTGGCGGAGCAGGAACTCCAGCACCATCGAGGGCGGGAACTTCGACGCGCCACCGAAGCCGGCGTTGACCTGGTCGAACGTCGCGGCCAGGCGGCGCTCGGCTGCGTCCAGCGCCTGGCCGTCCAGCGGTTGGGCCGGCCGCGGCCGCGGGACCTGGCGCAGCGCCTCGGCGATGCGCGCCGCGCTGCCGTCCACCTGGGTCCGCTCACTGGTCCAGGCCTGCTCGACCGCGGCCAGCAGCTGCAGGAACTGCGCCTTGGGGTAGTAGGTGCCGGCGTAGAAGGGTTCGCCGTCGGGGGTGAGCAGGCACGTCATCGGCCACCCACCGTGCCCGGTCAACGCGGTGGTGGCGGCCATGTAGACGGCGTCGATGTCCGGCCGCTCCTCCCGGTCGACCTTGACCGCCACGAAGCCGGCGTTGAGGACGCGGGCGACCCGCTCGTCCTCGAACGACTCGTGGGCCATCACGTGGCACCAGTGGCAGGCAGCGTACCCGACGGACAGCAGAACTGGTGCATCACGACGCCTTGCTTCCTCGAACGCTTCGGGTTCCCACTCCCACCAATCCACAGGATTTTCGGCATGTTGGAGCAAATATGGACTCGTTGCCGAGGCAAGGCGGTTGGCCATTCCTGTGACTCCTGACGAGTGGCACGTGCATCACTTTTCCGCGAGTGATGCACGAGAGTGATGCACGAAAACAGCGTACGATGGCTTCTCCAGCCTAGGAGGTCTCGGTGGCCGCTCGTTCTCAGCCGAAGCTGCTCGCGCAGGGCAAGCCGCGTACGACGGGCGGCAGCTCGCGGCCGTGGCGGGTGCGCCTCTATGCGCCGTCGTCGGGTGGCAACAAGTACCAGGTGTACTTCAAGGCCCCGGCCGCTGACGGCGAGCCGTGGAAGCGGGTGCTGCGTCGGGCTGCGTCGGAGGACGAGGCACGTCGAATCTTCGCCCAGGCCGAGGCCGCGCTGGACACCGAGTCGGAGACGCCGGTCGGCGCCGACGTGCGAGCGGCGCGCACGATCCGGATGCTCGGCGAGGAGTACCTCAGGGATTCGATCGAGCGCGGCAAGCAGCCGCGGACGATGGAGCAGCGCGAGTCCCGGCTCAACGCCCACATCCTGCCGACAATCGGCGCCGTGCCGGTGACGAAGTGGCGCGTCGAGCACAGCCGCAAGGTGATGGAGAAGGGCAGCAAGACGCTCTTCTCCCAGCGTGGCCGCGAAGACCTTCGCGGCCAGCTGTCCGCGATGCGGAAGTTGGCGTGGCGGCTGGGCTGGCTCGACCGGTCGATCGATCCGCTGGACGGACTGGAGATCGGCCGCGCCAACGTCTTGCATGGAGCGACGGCGCAGTACGTCGACCCGCGCCTGCGCCCGGAGACTCGTCAGGTGAAGGCGATGGCGGCCGCCGCTGACAAGCTGTGCGGGCCCGACGGAGACGACCCGCTGATGACTCGGCTCCCGCTGTTCGGCACCAAGATCCGCGTGGCCGGCTTCGGTGGGCTGAGGCTCGGCGAGCAGAACGCGCTCCGCGCGATCGACGTCTTCTTCGACCGCGGCTACGTCCACGTCAACGGCTCGTGGATCACGCCACGAGGGGCCACGGGATTCCGCGGCCCGGTGAAGAACCACACCATCCACGAGGTGCCGCTGCCGCGGTCCCTGATGCACGACGAGCTCCTCCCCCGCGTCAAGGAACTGCTCCGCCTGCCCGCGACGGCGTCGCTCCAGCAGGTCACCAACGCTCAGGAGGTCGAGCGCCAGCGCCGGGCGTCGCTGGCTGCTCGCGAGAAGGACCGGAACCTCGCCTGGTGGAACTACCCCGTCCCACCCGAGGACGAGCTCTGGCTCTTCGTCGACACCGTGACCGGCCTGCCGATGAAGCCCGAGATGCACAACGAACGCTGGCATCGCGTCCGCACCTGGGTCGAGGAGAACGATCCCGACAACGCCTGGCCCAAGACGATCGTCTACCGCAACCTCCGCCACCACGCCGCGACCAAGTGGTTCCACGAGGAGCTTGGCGAGCCATGGGAGGTGGTCGCCCAGTACCTCGGCGACAAGCTCACCACGGTCCTCAACCACTACGTCCGGGCCGGCGAAGACGCCCTCCGCGACTCGGTCGACAAGTTGGCAGCTCTGTGAGGGAATGCAGCTATCAGTCAAGGCACTGGATTTGTCAGGACCGGACGCGTCCCTCGGTGGTCCTAGCGGGACAACTATCAAATCCCGACGGTGCGACGGTCTGGCTGCTGGAGACCGGGCTTGGCCGGGTCTCGTAGAGACCGCCCAGACAAGCCGCGCTCGACCCGGCAGTGGCAGGTGCGCCTGACCGGCGAGCAGCAGCAGGAACTGGTGGAGCGCCATGTGGCCGGAGCGCTGCACCGAGAGCTTGCCACGGCTTACGTGATCCACCGCGAGACGGTGCGGGCGATCCTGAGGCGGCATCGTCAACAACCCAGTTGTCGGTGGGGTTTGCCAGACTGTGGCCGTGGCCGATCAGATCGAACAAGCGCTTGAACAACGCCTGCACATGGCCGAAGCACTCCTGGACGCTATGGCGGCAGCGGTCTCGGCAACCAGCACGACGGACGTCTGGCGATTCGCGAGCTTCAAGCAGTTTGCCCGGAAATACAACCAGATCGTGGAGCAGGTCGAGTCGATCGAGCACATCGAAGCACCGATCGATGTCTTCAACATGGATGCCATCCCGGGCAGCACGGACACGATCGCCATGACTCAGCAGGAGCTCTTCGAGTCCGTCCGAGCGAATCTCTTCATCTTGGTCGCACACCTCCGCAACCGGACGCAGCCAAAGGCTGAGCGCATCACGGGGATCGCAGACTTCCTTCAGGCGAACCTTCGCCGCGCAGTCTTGAGCCGGCCGGAGCGCGAGAAGGACGTCCAAGACGTTGTCGAGCAGCTACTGATTGGGCGCGGCATGGAGAAGGGGCTCGACTACGACCGCGAGTCCGGCCGCGTGAAGGTATCCGTCAAAGAGGTCATCCCCGACTTCGTTCTGCCGCCACTCAAGACGGCGATAGAGGTGAAGATCGTCAAGGAAGGCACCACCGTCGGCCGCATGGTCGACGAGATCAACGCCGACATTCAGGCGTACCAGAAGGCGTACGACGCCATCGTGTTCGTGGTCTACGACGTTGCCGGCGCACTGCGAGACGAGGCCGAGTTCCGTCGAGACCTCGAGGCGACTGACGGCATCCGTGCGCTCCTCATCAAGCACTAGCGTTTCCGCAGGATGAGCAAGTTCTTGGCCGGCGAGACGCCGTCCGCGCCGGAGGGCGAGCTACACCAGGGCCGGTGGACTACTTTGCACAGGTGCAGACCAACGACACGGCGCAGGCGACTGAGGCAACAGCACCCGTCACCTTCACGACCGAGGCCACGGTCACGGGTAGCAAAATCGAGATTGAGATCCACGAGGACATCTACGGCCACATCGAGCCATATCTGGCAACCGGTGACTACTTCCACGCCGTCGACGAGTCGTACAAGGTCGTACGCGAGAAGCTCCGTGACCTGACCGCACATGAGAAGGCGACTGACGTCTTCAACGAGAACGCTCAAAGCGACAAGCATTACGCAGCCTTGTACGGCAAGGCGAAACCTTCAAACCTCGCGGAGAGCGACTTCTTCCGAGGTATCGGATATCTGCACCTGGGCGTGCAGTTCCTCCGCAACGAGAAGGCGCATACCCTGGCGGCGCCAATGGAGCCGAATCTCGCTCTGCACTACATCTCGCTCGCAAGCCTCGCCTACGACCTGGTCACTCGCTACGTCAGCGAGGAGACGATCCAGGAGGTCGAGCAGCTTGTGCTCGCCAAGAAGCGCAGCTACCGATCCGCCTCGGCGTTCTACCGCGACTTCGAGAACGGCAAGTGGCTCCAAGGACTGCAGCTTCCCGCCGGGCTGGCGTCAACGTCGGTGCGTAAGGTCCTAAAGAACAAGTGGCTCGACGAGGCTGACTTCACGAACAGTTGGGACCACAGCAACGTCGTCCTGATGCAGCTCGAGCTGCTCGTAGACGAACTCACTGAGGCCGACATAGACCGACTCCTCGACCTACCGACACGTGACAGCTACGGAAACGACCAGCTGGCGGGCATGGTCCAGTTCTTGGATTTCGTTCAGCAGAACCATCCCGAGAAGATCTCGCAGAAGGCGAGTGAGTGGATGGCAGGGCACGCGCACGACTAAGCCCCAGCTCTCGGGGGCCGACAGGCCGCCTGGACATCAAGCGTCCGCGCGGCTCGTCCCATCACACCCGTCAGAAACCGTATCGCTCCTTGCGGAGACGGAAGGCCTTCTCGCCGCCCTCCATGACACGGGTGATCTCCTCGCGAACGTCCGGTACGTCAATAGCGCCCTCCAGCTTGATGCGCCCTCCCGACTGATCGCCCTGCTTGCGGTAGTCGCAAGCGACGACGAGTTCGGCATCCCCATTGACCACGAGGTTGGCGTTGTGGCTGGCGAAGATCAGCTGGCGCCCCTTCTTCGCCGTCCAGATTCGCGCGACGACATCCTGGACGACCTGGCTGTCGAGGTCCTCCTCGGGCTGATCGATGATGAGGGGCATGCCGGTTTGAGACAGGAGAACACGAAGCAAAGCAGTGGCTTGCTGCCCTGCGGAGGCTGCGCTGAATGCGATGAACTCCTTCTCTTTGGTCTGGTACTCGAAGACGGGTTCATCCTTGATCGGTGTCAATGCAAGCTCGAGCCACCCGTCTGCGGTAATCCGGCTTCTGATCCGCTGCTGATCTGCGACGGGAAAGCCCAGACGGCTCAGTACTGGGGTGCTCTCCGAAGTGTGCTCAACGTCCTCCTCGAGCTGCATGATCGCCTCAAGCTCGGTGAGCACCTCCTCCCAGCTTTCAAGCGGATCGGACTCACTTCGCAGCGCAGCGAAGAGCTGCTCCACCCTGCCGCCGCGCACACTGGATCCCTGAATGAAGCCCTTGAACCTCTGCTCGACCGCGGCGAGGCCCTGCCCTCGATTGATCGAGCTGCGCAGCAGGCCTTCGGACAGTGACGTCAGGCGATCACTTTCGTCGGCGAGGAGGCGCGTCCGTTCTTGGAACAGCTCGACCAGCTCAATCCGAAGGGTCGCATGGGAACCGATAGGGTCACCCAGAGCCTTTCGGTCCCGCTGATGGCTGCTCCGCAACTGAGCGGCATCCGTCCGACGCTGCTCAACCCCCGCCAGTTCGTCGAGCTTCGCTTGGTGTGCTGTGGAGCGTCCCTTCACTTCGCCGTAGAGCACGTCAAAGTCGGCGACTGCCTTGCGCGCTGATTCGCCGAGGTCGTACTCCGCAGAGCCGGCCTCTCGCGCACGCCGCATCTCGGCCAGGGCGCGCTCGATCGAGGCGTGCATTTCACCGAGGACGCGGACGTATGCCCCCCGTAGTGAGCTGAGGTGCGCGTTCATGGCGTCGGGACCAGCCGGGCCGGAAGCGATGTGGTCCCGAACGGTCGCGGTGCGAGCACGAAACTCGTCGCCCAGTTCCAGGAGGTCATCCAGGTCTCGCTCATTCGAGTCCATCGCCTCCCGCGCGCTGTCATAGGCGGGTTTGGAGTCGAGGACCCGGCGATCCTCTTCGGACAGGTCGGACAGCGACTGGCGGAGGTTCGTGGCTTGTTCAGAGAGCGACTTCTCTGCGAGCCGCTGGCGTTCGATGGCTGAGTCGAGGTCGCGGGCACGCTGGACCTTGGCGTAGTTCTCCCGCAGACGTCCGGAAACTTCGGTGATCTTCTGGTCCAGCGCGTCGAGATCTCTCTGAATCGGCGCCGTCACGAAGCGCGTTAGCTCATCGACACGGAGTGCAACGCTGCTGAGCTGCTTCTGGCTGTAGGCATGCACGGGCAGAAGCGAGCGCACGTGTTCCTCGCGTACCTTGTCGAACTCTCCAGGACCAACCTTGAGCAGGATTTCCCCGGTCGCGGAGTCCCGTCGCACGACGTGCGGGATCTCGTTGATGCTGAAGTAGACCTCGACTTGACCACCGACCGGCTTGAGCGTGTTTTCGATGAGTCGCTCACGGCGAACGGTCGGGTTTGCCAGCTCCTCGTCGCCCGCCTGAGCAGCCTGATCACAGAGGCCCCATCGCAGGTAGTCCAAGATCGTCGACTTGCCGGTTCCCCGTCCGCCGATCACCGCGTTGAATTGAGCATTGAACGCGACGTCCACGGGACCGAGGAACTTGCTGTTCGAGACCGTGAGCCTGGAGATCAGTACGGGGGGCAGCTCGGGCGGCTGGTGCGCAATACGTGACTGCTGGCCAAGGCAAGCCTGGCGCAGTGCCTCGGCGGTTGGCTGCGCCCATTTCACCCAACTTGATGGCGTGCCCAGAGTCGAGAAGTCCGCGCTCCGGCTGTCTGATGTTTGGAAGAGCGCGAGCGGCTTGTTCCCCCACGCCTTGTCCTCGCCGGCCACGATGCTCTGTACTCCGGTACCGACCTTGTCGATCGAGCCATCAAGGTAGCCCCCGACGCAGGGCATGTCCTTGTACTCGGCCTGCATGCCCTTGCGCAGGATGCTCTTGTGCCCACTGTCGGTGGCGTTCGGAAGCACGATGTAGTGCCCGCGTAGCCATTCGTGCTCGTCAAGCTTCTTGTGCAACTCAGTGAAGGACGGAATGTGGTCGAGCGACTTCACGTCGGGCAGCGCGGACGCCTGCGGGTCGTGTGGCGTGATCGCAAGCGCCTGCAACACTTGCTGGAGGCGGTCGTCAGGGAAGTCCGCGTCAAGGATGAGGAGCGCCTGGCGGCCGAGGGCAAGCGTGAGCTCGACCCCAGGAAACACCACGAGCCGTTGTCCTTGCGGATAGCGGTCACCATTCTCGTCTTGCTCCGCCGCTGCAGCCTTCCGGATGATCGGCGCGAATACCAAGTCATGGTGATCGGTAATCGCGACGGCAGGGAGGCCGATGCGTCTGCACTCTGCAACGAACTCCTTCGCGTACGCGATGCGTTCGGCCTCGGTCTTGGCCTTCTTCCCCTTCCACGCACCGTCCCGCGGCGTGTGCACTTGGAAGTCGCTGCGGTAGTAGTGGGCGCCCTTGTCCCGATCAGTCATTTGGGCGATTCCCTCCGGCCGTGCCGGGCGCGCGGACGTGCATCTCCCACTTCCGCCACTCCGATCCTCGCGGGAAGCGCGGCGCTGTCATTGCCACGTCTCCTCGGCCAGAGGCGCCGCGTTGAGCTGGTCGCGTCGGCGGCGCCAGTCAGGCATGAAGCCATCCATGAGCTTGGTGAAGCGCTCGCCATGGTTGCGCTCCAGGTAATGCGCCATCTCGTGAACCACGATGTACTCGAGGCAGTCGGGGTGCTTCTTGGCCAGCTCAGTGTTGAACCAGATGTGTCGAGACTCGCGGTTGCATGAGCCCCATTTGGTCTTCATCCGCCGGATGCTCCACTTCGGCACCGACATATGCAGGCGCTCCTCCCACGTGGAGATGAGCTCGGGCAACGCCTGGCGGAGCTGGTCACGGTGCCACCACTCAAGCAGGGCCCGGCGTTGTTCGGCTGAGTCCTCGGGGCGCGTGTAGATGAGGAGACGGCTGCCATCGACTTCGATGTGCGGGCGACCAGGACGTTCGATCACCTTGAGCCGCAGTCGACGGCCCCACACGAAATGCGACTCCCCGGTGACCATCTCGCGCTCGGACTGCCGTTCGGTTGCCTGGAGTTCCTGGCGTTGGCGCTTGATCCAGGGCAACCGCTGGATCACGGCCAGCCGTACTTGGTCGTCGTCGAGGCGCTCGGGCGCGGCCACGCGGACGCGACCCATAGGCGGGTAGACCCCGATGTGGAGGTTCTTGATGTCCTTGTAGACGACGTCGACGTCGATGCCGCGGACGGTGAGGTAGGCGCTAGCGGTACTCATCGCGCGCCTTCACGAGTTCAAAGAGATCGTCGAGCTTGTCGAAGTCGCTGGGGAGCGCACTACGGATCGCCTTCTTGACCTTGCGCTCCTTCATCGGATTGCCCACCCAAGCGTCAGGCTTGTTGTAGCGGACAACGGTGTCGATCGCGATCGCAAGCTCGTCGTGGGGGAAGAAGAAGTCGACCAGCGCTCGCTTGGCGCCGTTGTTGGCCCACTCGGGGTACTTCGTGTCCGACTCGCCGGTGCCGAGCTGCTTGGCCGCGTCTAGAAGCTTGGCGAGGTACGCCTGGTAGTCGAGCGCCTGCTTGCGCCGCTCCTCGATGATGGCGTCGAGGAGCTCGCTCATCTTGTCGTAGTACTTCGGGTTCATCGCGCGCTCGTCGATGATGACCTTGCGCATATTGTTGACGATCGTCTCGGCCACGGCCTCGGGGTCCTTCTTGATGCCCGCAGGCAGTTTGTCGATCGCGCCAGCGCCGAGCTTGACGATGAGATCGACCAGACCGGAATCCTCGAAGTCGGAGACCACCTCGGAGGCGCTGGCCTGGATGTACGTGTCGAGCAGGAAGCGCATCCCAGCCTCGTACTGCTTGAAGTCGACATCCTCCCCCGCGCCGAGCTTCACCTCGGCACGAACGTCGACGTAGTGCGCGATCTCCTTGCGGATGGCCTCGGCTTCCGCCTCGGTGTAGCCAGCCGCAGTCATCTCGTTGGCGAGATTCGCAAAGGCACGCGTGACGCACGCGACCGCCTTGTACAGCTCGACACGCTTGGGCTCATTGGCCTTGAGCTGCTCCGCGTTGCCCTGCTCCTTGGCACAGAAGTACTGCTGGTACTGCAGCGTGCCCTTGGGCGGAGCCACCGGCTCCACCAGCGCACGGATCCGCTCAAGCGCCTCCTCCAGGTCCTCCCGCGCCTTGTCGACGCGGTCGTAGAGCAGCCCCTCGATGTCTGTCTTCTCGTAGCCATCGAGGGCACCCGAGGTGTAGTCGGTGATGGCGTCCTCTAGCGAGTTAAAGAGGTCCTGGTAGTCGATGATGTAGCCGTAGTCCTTGTCCTCACCATCGAGGCGGTTGACCCGGCAGATGGCCTGGAACAGGCCGTGGTCGCGCATCTTCTTGTCGATGTAGAGGTACGTTGCGCTCGGCGCGTCGAACCCGGTCAGGAGCTTGTCGACAACGATCAGCAGGCGCATCTGCCCGGGGTTCTTGACGAACTGCTCCTTGACCTCCTTCTCGAACAGCTCGACCTTGCCCATGGCGGCGTCCTCGGATTCGCCGAAGTAGTCAGCCAGCATCCGCCGGTAGATGTCGTACTGCCGCAGCTTCTCGGTCTTGCCCTCGCCGGAGTCTTCCTTGGAGATGTCGCTCGGGTTGGGCGAGTAGCTGGTGACGATGGCGCTCTTGCCCTTGAACCCTGCGTTGCAGAACAGCTCGTAGAACTTGCAGGCCTGGTAGATCGAGGCACCGACCAGCATGGCGTTGCCTCGCCCGTCCATGAGACGGGGCTTGGTGGCCATGTCGAGCAGGATGTCGTTGACGATCTGCTTGGCGCGCGGCTCCGATGACACCACCTTCTGCATCGTGCCCCAGCGCTTCTTCAGCTCGGCCTTGGACAGGTCGGTCATGCCCTGGGTCTTGACCTCGAACCACTTGTCTACGTGCTCAGGCGAGAGCAGGTTCTGGTCGATGTTGCGTGCCTCGTAGCGCAAATCCAGCACCACGCCGTCAGCGACGGCCTCGTCGAACTTGTAGGTGTGGATGAACGACCCGAAGGTCTCGATGCTGGTGGCCTTGGCCGCCTTGAGCAGCGGTGTGCCGGTGAAGCCGATGAACACGGCCTCGGGCAGCAGCTGCTTCATGGCCCGGTGCATCTTGCCCGACTGCGTGCGGTGGGCCTCGTCGACGAAGACGAAGATGTTGCCCTTGGCGCGGAAGTCCTTCGGGATGGTGGCGTTGAGTTCCTTTATGAAGTCGTCGCTCGCCTCATCGAGGGCCTTGTCGTCGTCGGAGCCGCGGAACTTGTGCACCAGCGAGCAGATGAGCCACTCGGCGGACTTGTTCAAGGTGTCCACCAGGTCGGCACCGCTGCTGGTGCGGTAGATCTGCTCGTTGACGCCGTTGAAGACGCGCTCGATCTGCTCATCGAGTTCGGTGCGGTCGGTGATCAGGAGGACGCGGGCATCGTCCTGGTGCTCGCGTAGCCACTTGGCGAGCCAGACCATGGTGAGACTCTTGCCGGAGCCCTGGGTGTGCCAGATGATGCCGCCTTCGCGCTTGGCGATGCGCGCCTGCGCGGCCTTCACGCCGAAGAACTGGTTGTGGCGGGCGGTCTTCTTGACGCCGGAGTCGAAGACGATGAAGTCGTGGATCAGCTCGAGGAGACGCGGCTTGCTACACATCTGCAGCAGACCCCGGTCGAGCGGGGCCTCAAGGTCCGAGGGTTCCTTCCACTCCAGCCAGTACTTTTCCGGTGTGTCGATGACTCCGTAGCGCAGGCCCTCTACGTCGTTGCCAGCGAGGACCAACTGGACCGTCGAGAAGAAGGGCCGGATGAACTCCGGCTTCTGGTTCCCGATGGTCTGGCGGATCCCCTCGGACAGGGCGACCTTGGAGCGCTTGAGCTCGATGGTCGCCAGAGCCAGGCCGTTGACGTAGAGCACGACGTCCGGCCGCTTGGTGTGCTGCCCGAGGACCGTCACCTCCTCAACGACGACGAAGTGGTTGGCGTCGGGATTCTTCAGGTCGATCAGCCAAACGGTCTCGGTCTGCTCGCCAACACCCGGCTTGACCTTCACGCCGTAGCGGAGGAGCTGGTAGACGTCCTTGTTCGCTTCGTAGAGGTCGTGGCCGACGCCGACCGAGGCGGCCTTGCCGAGCTGGTCGAGCGTGCGGGTGATCAGGTTGTCGTCGTACCCGCGGGCCTTGAGGTTCTGCGTCAGCAGGCCGACCTCGATGTTCGAGTTGCCTTCGCGGTACTCCCAGTTGCCTAGGTACTCGTAGCCCAACTGCTCCTTGAACAGCTTGACCACGCGGTTCTGCGCGAAGCGCTCGATCTGGCCGACGTCGCTCATGACGCTGCCTCCACGGGCAGACGGACTCGGCCAGTGAGGAGCTGCTGCATCATGCCAGTCTTGATGGCGCGGGCCTTCGCCAAACGTGACCGCAACCTGCCGATCTCGCGTTCCGCGTCAGACAGCACTGCGCTGATTGCTCTCTGCTCATCGGCCTTCGGAACCATGAAGACCAGCTTCCGGACATCGCCGCTGGAGACGGCCGGGTAGTTCGAGCCCGCAATGATCCGCTCGATCTGAGTCGCCGTCATGTCGCTCATCAGGAGTTCGAACAGAAACCCAGGGTCGGCATCAACGCTTGCTCGAACGACTGCGAACCCTGTCGAGGCGACCGGGTTTCGCAGCCCTCCGGCATAGAGCAGGTGCGACTGGAGATTCGGCCGCACCGTTCCGAACAGAACGTCGCGCGTCTTCACGACACGCCGGGCCCTTGATGGCGAATCCCCGAAGGCGAGCTCGGTGGAACCGAGCAGCTCACCGCGACTGACGTCCTCCAGCGAGATGTAGTTGATTCGGACAGCGGGTGGTGTACCTGCTGGCAGGACCTCAGGGTCGACGGCGGCAAGTTCGCCGACCGAGGATTCGCGCCAGTCGCCAGCGAATCCGGGCAGCCGCGTTCGACCGGTCAGGAGCTGCTGCATCATTCCCTGCTTGACCGCCTGCTTCTTGGCGATCGACACCTCAATCGCCGCGATTCGGTCGGAAGCGTCGTCCAACGCGGCGGCGATCCGGCACTGCTCGTCGTACTCCGGGACATCGAGTTCTATCGACGCAATGAAGTTACGGTTCAGCGACTGCTGAGCTCCACCGCTGTTGTGCCGTGAGAAGTCGATTGAACTGAGCAGATAGAAGACGTAACGCGGGTCGTTCCCGTGAAAGTCCGTCACATACAGCGCCGTGTTATGTGGCCAGTAGTCCCGGTCGACGTAGTGGGCCGTACCGAAGGATGCACCGCTTCGACCAAGAACAACACCTGGACCCGGTGCCAGCGCGCGATCGTGAGTCCCGTTGACGCCAGCTGAACCCATCACAGGTACTGACCCCGGCCTGCGCTGTCGCCAGGTCAAGTCGTGACCACGTTGGAGCGACACGACATCGCTGAGCATCCTGGGCCTCCAAGTCCGCGTGCTGGCTCCTGGGCTCACTCAGCCACCCCCATCTGCCGAAGGTGGGCGTTGACTGTTTCATCAAGGGCCGACACCTGGGCGTCAATCTCGCCCGCGGTCATGGCGTACCGGTCTCCCAGCTCGCGCAGCCGCTCGACCAGGTTGAGTGTCAGGGCCTCGATCTCGGCTCCCACACAAGCGACGACCGTCGCCCGCCACTTGTCGTCAAGGACGAGGGCCTTGATGGCGTTCTCGGAGAGGTCGCCGTACTTCGCGAGGGTCTGCTGGTCAAGCTCGTCCTGCACGGCCTTGACGACCTTCTTGACGGTTGCCTCGGTCTCGTAGAGCTTCAGGAGGTGCTCCAAAGCCGCAACTTCGTCGGGGTCTGAGCCGTCACGCTTGGCGACCCGAAGCCTGGCGGCGACCAGCATCTTAGAGATCCTGTCGTCGTCCATGGCCTCGGCGAGCAGACCGTCCTCAACCGCGTGCTCTTCGACGTACTCTTCGACGGCCCGTGAGGCTTCCTCGACTGACGCGACGAGGGTGTCGAGGTTCTCCCGCTCCTGGGCGAAGTAGCGCGCCACGATGACGGCCGGCGGGATGAGGTCCATCTTGTACTTGGTGGCGCCACGGCCAGCACCGACGACCAAGTCGGGGGTCTCGGAGAGCTTGCGGTCTTTGTCCTCGATCGTCCTGCGGGGCTTGGCAGCGTCGGCCCACCCTTCGTTCATGACGAGGAAGACGTCGTCGTGCACGGTGTCGTGCCAGTAGGACATGAGTTGCTCGTAGACGTCGTACTCGTCGAGCAGCGGCATCGGTTTGAAGCGAGCGAGCATGTCGTCGCTGATGGCCGTGATGAGGTCGGAGGGCTTGGTGTTCTCGTCGATGGCGGCGAGCGTCTCGCGGTGAGCGGCGAACCAGTCTTGGGTGATGCCGCGGGCCTCGCTGGCGAGCTTCTGGAACTCGGCCGACTCGAGGATGGCCTGCTGTACCTCGCTGACGTCGATCGTCAGGTCGCTGTAGCCGGGACGGTTCGGCTTGAAGAGCTGGTTGCGCAGGCTCGGGAAGGCGTCCCAGTAAGCGGCAAGTGCGTCGAGGTCGCGCTCCGGGATCCCGCCGTGCAGGTGGGCGTGCAGGTCCTGGAGATCTTCGGGCTCGGAGGAGTCGATGTAGCGCGGGATGTTGAGGTTGTAGTCGTTGTTCGGGTCGGCGATCTCGCTCATCGGCACCATGCGCGAGTAGCGGTCGATCTCGGTCTGCTTGTTGAACGTGTCGACGATCTTGTGGAGGTCCTGGCTGCGGAGACGGTTCTTGTTGCCGTCCTTCATGAAGCCCTTGGACGCGTCGATCATGAAGACACCCGTGCGAGCGACGGCGTTCTCCTTGTCGAGCACGACGATGCAGGCCGGGATGCCAGTGCCGTAGAAGAGGTTCGCCGGCAACCCAATGACACCCTTGATGAAGCCTTGCTTGAGGAGACGGGTGCGGATCGTCGCCTCGGCGTTGCCGCGGAAGAGCACGCCGTGCGGGAGAATGATCGCCGCCTTGCCGGTGCTCTTGAGTGACTTGAGGGCATGCAGCAGGAAGGCGTAGTCGCCGTTCTTCTCCGGTGGCCGGCCGTACTCGAAGCGGTCGTACTCGAGCTCCAGTCCGTTGCTCCAGGACTTCACGGAGAACGGTGGGTTCATGACGACGAAGTCGAACGTCTTGAGCCGGGCGCCGCTGACGAACTGCGGGTTGGTGATCGTGTCGCCCTTGGCAATCTCCGCGATCTCGTTGCCGTGGAGGATCATGTTCATCTTGGACAGCGCCCAGGTGGCGTTGTCCTTCTCCTGGCCGTAGATCGTCATGCCACGCGGTGCCTCGTCGGCAGCCTTGAGGAGCAGCGAGCCGGAGCCACAGGCAGGGTCGTAGACCGTCTGGTCCTGGCTCGTCTGGCTGTTGATCCCGACGACCTTGGCGAGGATCCGGGAGACCTCGGCCGGGGTGTAGAACTGGCCCTTGCTCTTGCCGGACTCGGTGGCGAAGTGCCGCATCAGGTACTCGTAGGCGTCACCGAGCAGGTCGTCGCCCTCGGCGAGGGAGCCCCGGAAGTCGAGGTCGTTGAAGATGGTGACGAGCTTGGAGAGGCGGTCCTGCATCTCCTTGCCCTTGCCGAGCTTCTCCTCGTCGTTGAAGTCGGCCTGATCGATGACGTTGCGCAGACCGTTGGCCTCGGCGAGCTTGGCGATGATCTTGTTGAAGCGGTCGCCGATCTCCTTGTCACCCTTGGCGGCGAGCATGTCGTCGAACGAGCCACCGGCGGGAACATCGATGAGGCTGTCGGCGTCAGCCTTGGCCTTGTCAGAGACGTACTTCACGAACAGCAGCGTCAGGATGTAGTCCTTGTACTGACTGGCGTCCATGCCACCGCGCAGCTCGTCGCAGCTCTTCCACAGCGAGCTGTACAGGTCCGACTTCTTCAGCGCCAACGCCACTACTCCAAGCCCTCGTGCGCACCGAGACGGGCGTGCCGGTGCGGCTTCTTTGCACGTCGCGACAGCCCAGCGAGCGCCGGAGCAACCCGGCCGAGAGCCGTCCAGGCCACCCTAGTCAGAACGAGCGTCACAACCCGCCGAACCCGCAGATCGGCACGGCAGCCAGTCATGCCGCCCTCGGGAGGCAGAAGACCCGGTCGACGGACTGCGATGGGCGGCTGACGTGTCGGCTGAAGACTCTCGATGCAGTGGCCAAAGCTCGAGCGGCGGCGGCTGCGCGAGACGGCCGACGCCGATCCCTTCCACGTTCCCTCCATTCCGCCCTGCCTACGCCATCTCCTCACTCCCCACGCGTCCACCACCAACCACCAATGGCTCCACAATCTCCCTCCCGTCTGCCCGCTTCTCACCACTCCTTCCAGCGGCACGCATGCTACGAAAGTTGGTGAGGTCTGGGACGCGGAGATCGGCTCTGACCTGCGGGTATGCGGTTGCCGACGGTTGTTGAGGGAGGTGATTTCGCTGCACGGTGGCATGAAGGTCTACCGCGGAGCAGCGGCGGCGGCTCGGCACTACGTCGAGGCCGACCGGTCGCGCGCTGACGACTACTACCTTGCCGAGGGCAGCGGCGTCGCCATGCGGTTCGTCGCCACCCCCGACGGCATCGAGCGCCGCACCGACATGGAAGGAGAGACCTACGAGAAGTGGGTCGCGGGGTACGACGTCGAGACGGGGACCGCCAAGGGCCGGCTGCGCACTGACGACAACGCGGTGCGGTTCGTCGAGGTGACCGTCAACGGCCCGAAGACCTGGTCACTCGCCGCTGCACTTCACCCTGAGGTCGCGGCAGCGTACGACGCCGCGCAGATGGCGGCGGCCGAAGAGATCATCGGCTGGCTTGCTTCGCATGCGACGACCCGCGTCGGGCCGCGTGGTCGCCAGGTGCAGGTGCCGGTCGAGCAGATCGAGGCGGCGGTCGTTCGCCACTTCACGTCTCGGGCCGGGGATCCCCACCGGCACCTGCATCTCCAGGTCAACGCCCGAGTCTTCGCCGAGGGCAAGTGGCGGGGCCTACACACGGTCGGCGTCCGCGACAGCCTGGAGGCGATCAACGGGATCGGGCACGCGGCCGTGATGACCAACCCGGGGTTCCGGGCATCGCTCGCCGCGGGCGGCCTCACCCTCGACCCCGAGACCGGCGAGATCACCGAGCTCGCACCGTACGCCGGGGCGTTCAGTGCCAGAGCGCGGCAGATCGAGACCAACATCGACTCCTACGAAGCCCAATGGCGCTCAGAGCATCCCGGTGAGGAGCCTGGGCCGGCGCTGCGGCAGGCATGGGACCGCAGGGCATGGGCAGACGCCCGCCCCGACAAGGTAGTGCCGACCTCGGGCGAGGAACTGCGGCAGCGGTGGCTCGAGGAGCTGCACGAGCTCGGCTACGCACGGGACGACGTTGCATCCAGATCCGTTCCCACGGCGGCACCACTGCTCCCCGGATCACTGGATCGCAACACTCTGGTCGAGATAGCGCTCGTCCGGCTGGGCGCACACCGGTCGGCGTGGAACGCGGCCGACGCCCGGGGTGAGGTCGAGCAACTGCTCGCAGCGACGGGCAGGGTCATCGACGGCGTGGTACGGCGCGAGCTCGCCGAGGACCTGAGCGCCCGAGTGGTTGCCGCTTCCCGTCCCCTTCTCAGCCGAGCCGACGTCCCCGAGCATGTCCGCGCCTTGACGTCGACCGACGTGCTGGCGGTGGAGCATGAGATCGTCGACCGGATCGCAGGGCGGGCCGAGGCCAAGGGCATCACAATCGTCGAGGGCGCAGCAGGAGCCGGCAAGACCACCCGCCTGGCCGCAACGCGCAAGGCGCTCGAAGACGCCGGCCGTCAGATGCTGGTCGTGACGCCTACGCGGAAGGCCGCACAGGTCGCGGCCTACGAGATCGGAACCGCGGCTCACTCAGTCGCTTGGCTGCTGCATCAGCACGGGTTCCGCTGGGACGAGGACGGTCGCTGGAGCCGCGACCAGTCGGAGCCGTTGCCCTCGGCTCAGCTGATCCGCGGCGACGCATTGGTGGTGGACGAGGCCGGCATGCTCGACCAGGACACCGCCCGCGCGCTGCTGCGTCTGGCCGACGAAGCCGGCGTAACAGTCCTGCTGATCGGTGACCGGCACCAGCTGCCTGCCGTCGGGCGAGGCGGCGTCCTCGACCTCGCCATACGCTACGCACCCGACCGGATCATCCAGCTCGACACCGTCCGTCGGTTCAACGATCCCACCTACGCCGAGTTGTCGTTGCGGATGCGGAGGGGCGATGGACCCGGTGACGTCTTCGACGAGCTGGTGCGTCGCGGCGACGTGGTGATCCACGCCAGCGACGTCGAGCGACAGCAGAGGCTCGCGGTGCGCACAACGTGCGGCGAGCTCGTGGTCGCGGACACAGGCGAGCAGGTCGCCAGGATCAACGGCCTCGCCCACCAAGTCCGCAAGGCCGTGGGCGAGGTGACCGATGGAGTGATCACCGCGGCGGGCGAGCGGATCGGCCGGGGCGATAAGATCGCCACGCGGCGCAACGACCGCGATGCTGACGTGGCGAACCGCGAGACTTGGACCGTGCTCGAGTGCACGAACAGCGGTCTCATCGTGCAGGGCGACGCGGGCAGGCGAGTCCTGCCGCCCGACTACGTGCGCGCCCATGTCGAGCTTGCCTACGCCACCACCGCGTACGGCGCGCAAGGCTCCACCGTGCCGATCTCCCACGTCCTCGTCGGCGAGCACACCGGCGCGGCCTCGGCGTACGTCGGGATGACGCGCGGCCGGGAGCGCAACGTCGCCCATCTCGTGGCCGAGTCGGTGGAGGATGCCCGCAAGCAGTGGGTCGACGTGTTCGGTCGTGATCGCGCCGACCTCGGTCCAGCACACGCACGGGAAGCCGCCGCTGACGCCATCGAGCGCTACGGACCGAACGCACCCAAGCGTCCTGCCATTCGCCCGCCGGCCGCGCCGCGACGCGAGGAGGACTTCGGCTACCGGCCTCCGGCGTCCTCCTCCGGCCCGAGCCTCGGACTCTGATCTCGCTGAGGCAACGGACGCGGGTCGAACCGCGAGCGTCGCTGCGGAGGTGGTGGAGGCGGAGGTGGCAGGGGTTCGTAGCCCCGGACTCGTGCTTTGGGGGCAACCTCCGGGTTCTCCCTGAAGTAGAAGCGCAGGCCGTCCACATCCAGCGGCAGCGTGGCGAATCTGATGGCCGACTCCCAGGCTTGCCGGACCGGATCGGGGAGGTCGAGCTCGTCCCAGACGTCGACCAGCAACCCGCCATCGATCCAGCGGATCATCTGCTGCGGCAGGCCGCGACGAATCAGCTGCTCGTAGACGCCACGCCGCTCATCTCTGTCGCGCATGTTCCAGGTGCGCATCCCGGTGTTGCGAATCTCGTCAGGGATGCGCAGCGTCGCGAAGCACGTCGGCGGCTCCACCGCCCAGAGCATGCTGGGCGCCCAGAACTTCACGATCCCCTTCGGATGGTGCTCCGCCCAGTCGACCTGCGTCCGCAGCGTCAGCTCATGGTCCGTCGCAGACAGGATCCGCGATGCGACCTTCAGCGAGGGCGACTTCAGCCCACGCTCGTACGCCGACAGCGTCGCCTGCGACGTGCCGGCCAGCCGGGCGAGCTGGGCCTGCGTCAGACCCCTCGCTCGTCGCGCCCTCTCGATGAGGAACGAGCGGTCCACGAGCCGATGATATCCGATCGGACGTATTTGGCCGATTTGGTGGACCGCCGGGTGCACCTCCCTGTTGACCGCGGATCACGCCGATTCGCGCTGGCCCACATCAACCAGGAGGAATCATGAGCAAGAACGCCAACGACGTCCCCTTCCACGCTCGCCACGAAGAGGAGCTGCTGACCCTCGACGAGGTCGCCGAGATCCTGCAGACCTCGCCGAACACCGTCCGCTGGTGGCGACAGATGGGCACCGGCCCGGAGTTCTTCAAGATCGGCCGGCGGCTCTACACGACGGTCGGCGACCTGCGCCGCTTCATCCGCGAGCAACGGCTCGCCGCCCGGCCCGTCATCGGTCGACCCAAGGCGGTGTGAGAGCCATGGACGACCCACGCCACGTCTTCCTCAACGCGAGCGAGGTGATGGCCCGCTACGGCTGGGGCAAGACGAAGGGCTACCAGAACCTCAAGGACCGAGAGTTGGTCCCGCCACCCGTGATGACCCACCCGGACCGGTGGCGCCTCGACCAGCTCCTGGCGTGGGAGGAGAAGCGGATGGCGCTGGCGGAGGCCACGCTGGAGGCGCTCGTCACGCCGAGTAGGGAGGAGGTGGACCTCATCGCCCTGCTTCCCCAGCCGAAGCGAAGGCGTACGGCGTGACCCAGCGTTGAGACGCTCGGCAGGTGCTGCCGTTGGAGCGTCGACTTACCGCAGTGGCTGCCTCAGCGCGGACGACTGTCTCGACCACACGGGTCAATCACTTCTCGACCCGCTGCTTCGAGCCGGCCTCGTAGTTGCGGTCAGTTAGATAGCTGTGGAGGTAATCGTCAGCGAACAGGCGAGGAATCTGGTGCCGATGCTGTGGGGAGGGGTCGAACAGCAGCACCTTCTTGCCGTTCAGTGTCGAGACCGGAATCTTGTAGTCAGGGTTGGTCAGCACGAACTGCACTAACTTCGCGGTCGTGAGATTCTCCGCGTAAGAGGGGTCGCCGTCGACCAGCCGCGCCACGGCCGCCATCTTGGCGCGGAGATTAGGATCGTCCATCACTGCCTGCTCCAACTCGGCGAAGCCGTCGATCTCGACCTTGGCGGTCACCTTGGCCAGTGTGGTCTTGGCCAGCGCACGCGCCTTGTCTTCGGAGTGCAACTTGGTCTGGATCAGGGAAACGCTTGTGAAGTACGCGTACTCACCGCATGTGAAGACATCGAACCGCGGCTCGTAGAAGAGGACATCACCCTCGACTGGCCGGTATACGCCGTCGCGCGGGATCAACGTGATGCCCCTAGAGCGCCGGGTGGCGATGCCAGGGCCCTTAACACGGTAGGCCACAATCCGGTGCTCCCCCGCTCCGACGGTATGCGCAAGCGCGACGACCAGATCCCCGCCAGAGTCGAAGTCGACATCGCCGAGCCGGACCGCTGCATCTGCCGCAGCCAATTCCGAGATCTCAACAAGCTTCTCGACCAGGACCTGAGAGGTACTTGTCTGGTACGACGGGTCGTAGTCGAGGAACTGCTTCGTGCTGAGGGAACCGACAGCCTTCAGGATGTCCTCGGTGACAGTCGTGGCCATCTCCTGTACCAGGCTGTACCGCGTTACTTCGGCATCAGACAGGGCCTCGCCGCGGAGCACAAAGTTGTTCAGCCCCGCAGGGTTCGCGGCCAGCGCGTCGGCCAGGGCTTGCCGGGCATCCTCAGAGCTCACGGTCATCCCTTCAACTGGATCGCGACGTCCGTACCAAGGTAGTGACATTCGAGTTGGTCTCGCTGAGGAATGCGGTTGGCACGCGACAAGACCATGGTGACGGTGCCGTTCTCGGCGGTCACCTCGTAGAGGCGGAAGCCCACTGCGGCGAGGGTGGGGTTCAGGTGGTAGAGCCCAGCGCGCACGTAGATCAGGGCGAGCAGTGCAACCAAAGCCACTGTGCCGACAACCTTCGTAGCGTCCGAACCGCCGAACAACGCGATCACAACCGGCACGACGTAGCCCGAGGTGAACGCGAGGACTCGTTCGTCAGCCCGCTTGACCGAGGTCGTGATGATCGAGTCGGTCTGAATGAGTTTCAGGCTACGCAGCGACAGGTACAACAACACCTCGACAAGCGCGCAGGCGCAGAGGACTGCCCATCCGAGCCACCCGAGTTCGGGCAGTTTCAGGGTCGCGAGCAACGCCACCAGCGGCGCGAACGCCGAAGCCAGTAGCCAGATGCCCGGGACCTTCTTCACGCTCCGACTGTAGGGGCGACCACCGTCATGTCTGCAGGAGTCAGCTGACCCTGGGCGCTCGGCGGGCTACTTGACCCGCAGCCCGAGCAGGCTGTGGACCTGCTCGGGTGTGCGATTACTGCCGGCTTAGGCACTCGAAGGTGTTGTGTTGCAGTTCCTTCGCAAGACATCAACAACTCCGCCGCCACGTCGTCGAGCGGCGGGCGAGCTCGTAGATAGCGTCAATCTCACGGTCGGTCAGTCGCCGCGGCAAGTTCTCGACGTACCGGCTGATGCGACGGCGCTGGACGATGACGACCTCGCCATCCTCCGGCTGCTTCTTGATCTTGAAGCCCTTGTGGGCGCCGATCACCGCGATCACGCCAAGCACCGCCACGGGGAAGCCAACCTGTTCGGTGAGCAGACGTCCTGCTCGCTGGGCCTCGTGCCTGCTGTTGCGGATGTACGGCACGCGCTGACCGTTCACCATGAACGTGTCACCGCCGACCCAGACGTTGGCGTTCGGGTGGTTCTTGGCGTTCACGGTCAGGACTCCACCGGGACCGACGAGCAAGTGATCGATGTCCGAGCCGCGATCGCCAACCTCGACCGAGTGCAGGACCCGCCACTCCGAACCGAGTTTGGCCAGCTGAGACGCAACAGCCTGCTCACCAGCTGCGCCGATCCGCCAGGCGCGCTCCTCGGTCTTCACGTCGAAGGCGCGCGCCAAGAAGTGCCGGACCTTGCCCTGAGCGTCACGTGCGGCAAGCGCCTGCTCGCGGACTGCGCTGCCAGCCGCGTGGCCGCTGATGTCTTCCCATGCCGGCAGCACCGGCTCAGCAGGAGCATCGACTGCGAGAGCCTCAGCCTCCTCCACGGGGGCATCAGACGTCACCTGCTTCGGTTCCTTGCCAGCAAGATGATCGCCGATCGCCTTCTCGAGCAGCGGCAAGTTGCTCAGGTCGTCGGAGTGATAGCGACCGGTCTTCAGGTCGAGGTAGCCGAGCGCGGTCCCGCCAGGTGTCTCGGCGTACAGGCGCTCGTGGCCGTAGCGAGCCCACCGCCGCACGATCCAGTCGGTCAAGACTTGCCTCCTCAAGCTCGATCAAGGCTGACATCCACGTCGCTGGTGCGCTGCCGAATCCAGCGATCCGACCAGGTCAAGCAGGTGCGCGCGATCGCCTCCCTGCGGCGGCCGCAGGCGAACGACTGACGCGGATCGGTCCGAAGGAGGCACATGCGGCGACAACCCACCGGTTTTCGAATATTTCGAGTAGAGTGGAGCCATGGCCACCGTAGAGAAGACCGCTCGCCTGCGGCAGTCGAAGACTTACCTGCCTGATCAGGAGCGCGAGGAGCTGCTCCAGTTCGCCCAGGTGCTCAACGGCATCAACATCGCCGCCGGAAAGCCGGGGCAGGCCATGCTGGTCGGCCCCGACGGTCATCGGGTGCCGATCCCGGCGGAGCTGTTCCAGGTCCTGGAGGAGGCGGCGAACGTGCTGGCTCTCGGCGACGGCATCTCGATCCTGCCCTACTCCGCGAAGCTCACGACCCAGGAGGCTGCCGACTTCCTGGGCATGTCTCGGCCGACGTTCGTCAAGATCCTGCAGTCGGGCGCGATCCCGTTTGAGATGGCCGGGCGCCATCGTCGCGTGACGCGGCGCGACGTCGTGGACTACCAGGAGCGCGCCCAGAGCGAGCGACGAGCGGCTCTGGCCGAGCTTGCCAAGGACTCGATGGAGCACTACGGCAAGTTGCCCAAGGGCGTGCCGTCACTGAAGCGACACCCCGCCAACGACGGCTGATGGCGACGTTCCCGGCGCTCTTCGACACCAACGTCCTCTTCGGGTTCCACCTCAACGACGTCACCTCGGGATGGCAGAGCGCGGACTGCGAAGTGCTCGTCACGTTCAATCTCAGGGACTTTCCTGAGGAGAGCGTCGCCGCCTATGACATCGAGATCGTTCACCCCGACAAGCTCCTGCTCGACCAGCTGGACCTCTACCCCGGACCAACGGTGAGGGTGCTGCGACAGCTGATCGATGACTACTCAAGTCCGACGTTGGAGATGGAGGACCAGCTCGTACGCCTGGCCGACGCAGCCGTCCCCGACTTCGCCAGGGCGGTCCGCCGATGCCTGTGAGGACGAGGTCGGCCAGCGTCACCGACCTGCTCCCCCAACCCGAGCGACCACGGCGGTCGGCGTAACGACGCTCCCCGCAGCCGTGGCGCCTGAACGCCGCCCGGCACGAAGTTGTTGTGTTGTCGTTAGATCCGACGAACCTCAACAACTTTTGCGAAGTTCAGATCAGGGCCGCCTCACCAGGTCTTTCGCGATCTCGACGAGCACCATCGCTCGCCGGACGAGAGGCTTCGCCTTGGCGAGCGTGATGAGCGTGGCGCCGTACTCGACTTCGCCCTTCATCGAGATCAGGTCTCGCAACGCCTTCTCAGCCGCTGCAGCATCGCGGTGAGCACCGAGCGCCTGACGCAACTCCTTCACCGCCTTGGCGTGGTCCTTCGCCTTGCTGGTCTCCCCTGTCAACGCCGTCACGATCGCGTCCTTCGCGCTGATGCCGGCATGGATCGCATCCCCGGCGGCCGGAGTCGCGCGCTCGAGTTCGAGATTGTCCTGAGCTGAGTCCAGGTACTCCTGGGCCTTCTGGAGGAAGCTCTTGGCGTGGTTCCTGCTCTCCGTGTTCGTCATGACGCCACCCGACTCCGGCGCGGCATCGTGCCGACCAGGGCGATCCCGTCGCGGAGGATCTCGGACACGACCGGCTCGCGGTCCTCTGGAGCGAGCTTGAAATGGTCGCTGGTCAGGTGCAGGACGTCGCAGTCATTGCCAAGGCGCTCCTGGACCTGCTGCTGCAGTTCGGCCCTACCGTCCCACGCCGCGGGGGCGATCACCACGAGGTCGATGTCGCTGTCTGCGTGGGCATCGCCGCGAGCAACTGATCCGAACACAATGACGGCTTCGACGCCTCGCACGGCCTCCTCCACGACGCGAGTCAGCATCTCGATCGGGCTGGCCAAGGTACGCAGTGGGGTGATGGCTGCATGGCCTTCGTTGATGCGGTGCACACCGGCACGCCCGATCACCTCCGTCGTGATCAGCCCCAGTCGATCGAGGTCTCGCAGCGCCTGCTGCACGGCACCCAGGCTGTGGCGATCCGAGATCAACGCGTGCACGCGCCGTCCGGTCAGGGGCGCGCCAGTGCGAAGCAGCACGGCGAGCGCCGCACCGCGCGCTCCAGGCATCAGGCCGCCGAACGGTTCACCGAAATCCATATGAACATAATACTGCTCATGTGAGCAGGAATCTAGTCATAGTCTGGGTGCAGACTTCTGCAAAAGGTCGACCGGAACGTCTGCAAACGGTCAACTCGAGACCGCGAGTGATGCACGAAAGTGATGCACGAAGCCCGGAAATCGGTGTCCAACGGCGGTCTCGGCTGAACCAGCCTGAACCGCCACACCCCATCTGACCTGCGGTTTCGTCAAAGTCCGCCAAAATCCGTCGATCGATCCACCTCGTGGCACCAGTGGCACGCGGCGTACCCAACTGACAGGAGGATTGGTGTATCACGGCGCTTCGCCTCCGCGAAGGCTTCAGGGCCCCACTCGTACCAGTCGACCGGATTCTCCGCGTGCTGGAGCAGGTACGGGCTGGTCGCGTTGGCAAGGCGGTTGGCCATTTCCTGTGACTCCTGACGAGTGGCACGTGCGACGTTCTGGCCGAACTGATACGCGACAGTGGTACATGAAGCGGATTCTGCTGGAGTCGTACTCGACCCGACTCCTCCAGCCTAGAGAGGACGCCGATGCCGCCCCGCAAGACGCCCAAGCTGCTCGCCCAGGGCAAGCCGCGCACCAGGGCGGGGTGCGCGGCCGTGGCGTCGACCGCAGGCGGTGTGAGCGATGGGCGACCCCCGCCACGTCTTCCTCAACGCGAGCGAGGTGATGGCTCGTACGGCTGGGGCAAGACGAAGGGTTACCAGAACCTCAAGGACCGCGACCTCGTGCCGCCGCCGGTGATGACCCACCCCGACCGCTGGCGCCTCGACCAGCTCCTGGCGTGGGAGGGGAAGCGCATGGCTATGGCCGAGGCTGCACTGGGGGCACTCGTCGCACCCGGCCGCGACGAGGCGACCGTCTCCGACCTCCTCCCTCGGCCCAAACGACGCCATCGCTTCGCATGAACGAGGCAACCCCGATCCTCCCTGTGCCCCCGGCTGGGTCATGATGTCGCGGTGCGAACCGAGGATCTGGATCGACTCGACCGGGAGATCCGTAGGGCCGGTCGCGGCCCCGCAGACGACTATGCGGAGGTCCTGGAGCGCGCGATCGCGCAATGCGAGGACGACGCAGCCGCAGCGGAGTACCTCGACCTGCCGGAGCTGCACAGCGAACTGGCCGACGCCTACGACCGGCTCGGCCGGGTCGAGGAAGCGCTGCGGCATGCAGATGCGCTCGTCGAGCTTGGATACAGGAGTGAGCCGGATCCTCGCTGCCGCCGAGCGGAGATCCTGACCCGGCACGGCCGGCTGGCGGAGGCGGCCACGATCTGGGATGCGGTCGCAGCAGACGCCCCCGACGACGTGTGGGTGTACAACAACGCGGGGCTGGAGTACGGCGCGATCGGGGAGCACGAGCTGGCGCTGCCGTGGCTGACGCGAGCACTGGAGTTCGCGGTACGCACCGGGGACCCTGAGCGGCTGCTCGGCCAACTCCGCGACCTGCGCGCCGCATCGCTAGCCAAGCTCGGACGGGAGCCGGACGAGCTCCAGACCGCGACCCTCACCCTGACGTCGCCGTCTCGCTGGGACTCGCCGATCAGCCTGCAGACGAGCTCGCGGATCGACCGGCGGGTCAACATCGCACGCGAGCCTGCCCCGCTGATGCCGGTGGCGCTGGCCTGGCTCCCCGCCGACGAGTACGCCGAGTGGCCCCATCGTTGGCCGGATCTCAGCGACAGCCCGCTCCTGCACGACGACGAGGGCGAACCGGTCACCCACGCCGTCTACTGCCGGCGCATGGAAGGCCGGCTGCGCGTCCACTCCGAAGCCGGCATGCCCCGGCTGGCCGAGGTGCCCGTGAGGTCGGCCGAGTTCATCCCCTGGGCGAGCGACAATGCCCCGGACGAACCAGACCCCTCGCAGCTGCGGGCGCAGTACGCCGCCGACGTGGCGCGCGACCCGTCGAGGACGATCGCTTGGCCGCCGGGGCGCAACGACCCGTGTTGGTGCGGGACCGGCCGCAAGTACAAGAAGTGCTGTGGCGCACCCGGAGTGCCACAGTGAGGACGCTCAGGCTGCGGGTCACCATGCGCGAGGTCGAGCCGCAGGTGGAGCGCGTCATCGACGTACCGGCCGCGATCACCCTCGACGAGCTCCACCAGGTGTTGCAAGTGGCGATCGGCTGGACGGACTCCCACCTGCACCAGTTCCGCACTGACGATACCGTCTACACGATCCCCTTTGACGATTGGCGCGAGAAGAACGAGGTCGACGAACGCGGCGTACGACTGTCCACGTTGCCGACCCGTTTCCTCTACGCCTACGACCTCGGCGACGGCTGGCAGCACGATGTCGAGGTGCTGGGCAGCGGTGGTCAGCAAGCGGGCTGCGTCGGCGGCGACGGAGCCTGCCCACCCGAGGACTGCGGCGGCGTAAGCGGGTATGCCGACCTCCTCGATGCCCTGGCCGATCCAGGGCACCGCGAGCATGATTCGATGCGCACCTGGGTCGGGGACCGGCTGCGACCGTTCGACCAGGCCGCCGCCACGCAGCGAGTCCGCGATGCCGTCGGCTCCGTCCCCGGCAGCGTCCGCATCCTGCTGGGCCTGCTCGCCGCCGGGGTGAAACTCACCCCGGGCGGTCGGCTGCCACGCGTCGTCGTCCGGGCCGTGCAGGAGGAGCGTCCGGGCTGGCACCCGTTGAGCCGGCCCGCCTCGATCGAGGAGGACCTGCTCCCCCTGGCGGTCCTGCACGACCTGCTGCGCCACGTCCGGCTGGTGCGCCTCACCAACGGGGTGCTGCGCCCAACCAAGGCCGCAGCGGACGAGCTCGAGACCGTGCGGCGACTCCGATCCTGGTTCGGCGCAGGCGAGTTCTCCACCATGGCGGCCGAACGAGCCGTCGCAGTCGTCGCAGCCCGCGGACCGCTCCAGGTCGCCGAGATCGCCGCCGAGGTGCACCCACTGCTCGGCCACAGGTGGAGCCGCGGCGGAAAACCCATCACCACCGGCGACGTGGAAGACGAGCTCCGCATCTTGGCCCATCAGCTCCAGGCCCTCGACCTCATCACCCGAACCCGATCGGTCTGGTCCGCGGGGCCATCGGCCCGCTCCCTGCTGCCCGGGGCCAACCTGCTTGCCGACCTGCTCTGACCTGAGCGCCGTCGGCGTGGCATCCCGCATAGACTCTTGCGGTGACCAGCACCGTGCCCGGCTTCGACCGGCTGACCGTGGAGCCCGGAAAGCTCGGCGGGCAGCCGTGCATCCGCGGCTACCGGTTCAGCGCGCAGCAGTTGCTGGAGCTCCTGGCGGCGGGCCAGACGTTCGAAGAGATCCGTGAGAGCTTCGACTTCCTCGAGATCGAGGACGTGCGCCAGGCTCTCGGCTATGCCGCGGCCTTGGCGGACCGCGACTTCTACCTCCCGACCGCCCAGACCGCGTGAAGTTCCTCGTCGATCAGAATCGCCCGTCGACACTCGCCGTCCGGCTCGCAGCCGAAGGGCAAGATGCGCAGCACACCAGCGATCCGGGCATGGAACGCGCCCTCGATGAGGACATCTTCGCGTGGTGTCGACAGAACGACGCGGTGCTGCTCACCGCGGACAAGAGGCTCACGAAGTACCTCGCTTCCCAACACGCCGCGACTCCGTCGGTCGTGATGTTCCGGGACTACCTGCTCGACTTCAGCCGGCTGGAGACGGACCTGCTCGCCGGCCTCGACGCTATCGAACACACCATTGCGAACGACGGCCATGCCGTCTTCTCGATGGGACCGGATCGTCCGACGAGGGCTCAACTCCTGCCGCTGATCTCCGGGGTCGGCTGAAGCACCAGGATCTGCGAACCAGCACGAACGTCCTTCATGCCAGTCGCCTCCCCAGGAGGATGTCGGCCTGCTCGGCCACGGTCGCCGCCGTCGTAGTCGTCGAGGATCACCTGGCCGCGTGCAACGACGGTGACACCGTCGATGTCGACCCGGTCGAGTTCACTCACGCCGTCGAACGGGATCAAGGTGACCCGCATCCCGAAGGAGCCCGGCTCCTTCGGCACGACCCCGGCCGCTGCGGCGGCACGCGCGACGTCCTCGACGAAGAGCACCGGCCACGCCTCCCCAGACTGGAGCGGTAGAGGTTCGCGCCGGCGTCACCCGTTACGGCGTAGTCGACACCTGCCGTGCCACGGGCCTCGGCAACGTCGCCCGCACTCGGCCCAGGCCTGAAGTCCATGGCCCCGGGGCGACGGGTGAGGCGGGCAGCACGGCCCGCGCGGGACAGCAGGTCGGGCTCCTTGCCGGGAGCTGTGCGACCAGAGGCGTCGACGAGACCGAGTCGCGCCCACCGCTGCCACCACGACTGGACATCGGGTGTCACGTCAACGGCGAGAGCGGGGTCGAGCGCCCACCGCGCGGTAGCGATCGCCGCCTTGTCGGCAACTCCGGTGAAGCCCATCGGTTCTCCCAACACCGTCAGGATCTCCCGCGCCAGGTCGAAGGACGGGCTGACGGCCCCGGACTCGATCCGCGTCACCGTCGTCGGGGCGACATCGACCAGCGCAGCGAGCTGACGGGCGCTCAGCCCGTTCACCCGGCGCAGGGTCGAGATGCGCTCCGCGAGGTCCATCGGGACCACTCCGGTCCGCCATGAGACCCCTCCCGGTCGTCAACGTCCGGTCGTCAGGGCGACGCCCGCGGTCAGGGACACGCCGGCCACCGCGCAGGCACCCAGGGTCCGCAGGACCGACCACCTCAGCCGGAACAGCATCACCGCAGCCAGGACGGCGACGGCGACCGAGACCGGCTCGAGTGTCCTGGGGTCGGGGAGAAGCAGGTGGACCGGACCGCTGACGAAGCTGCGGACGTCGGCGAACAGGGTGTGCACCGCGAAGAAGACGGCGAGGTTGGCGATCACGCCGACCACGGCGGCTGTCACCCCGGTCAGAGCCGAGGACAGCGCGTGGTTGCCCCGGAGCCGTTCGACGTAGGGCGCCCCGGCGAAGACGAACACGAAGCACGGCACGAAGGTGACCCAGGTGGTCAGCAGCGCAGCGAGGGTCGCAGCCAACCACGGGCTGAGGCCGCCGGGGTGTCGGTAGGCGCCGACGAAGGCAACGAACTGGACGACCATGATGAGCGGGCCCGGCGTGGTCTCGGCCAGGGCCAGGCCGCGAACCATCTCTCCCGGCGCCAGCCACCCGTAGACCGTCACGGCGTTCTGCGCCACGTAGGCCAGCACGGCGTACGCACCGCCGAAGGTCACCAGGGCGGCACCGGAGAAGAACAACGCCTGGTCGGTGAAGATGCTGTGCGCCCCGCCGAGCAGGGCCGCCACGCCGACCGGGACGCCCCAGGCCACCAGACCGACCAGCAGCACCTTCATGGCGTGCGTGCGACTGGGCGCCTCGCTGTGGAGCGCGTCGTCCGGGATCAGCGGGGCGGGCCCCTCGTCGGACTGGCCGTGCCCCTTCGCCCGGTGCATCGTGCCGGGACGCCAGCGACCAAGGGCCCAGCCCGCCAGCCCGGCGGCGACCACGACGACAGGAAAGGGCACCGCGAACAGGGCCAGGGCAGCGAACGCGCCCACCGCCAGCGCGACCAGGGCGGGGTGACCCAGGGCGCGGCCGGCCAGACGCACCACGGCCTGGGCGACGATGGCCAGGACAGCCGGGGCAACGCCCGCGAACAGGGCGGTCACCAGGGTGGACTCGCCGGCGGTGACGTAGACCGCCGACAGGGCCAGCAGGGCCACGACGCCGGGCAGCACGAACAGCGTGCCCGCTACCAGGCCGCCGCGAAGACCGTTGAGCAGCCAGCCGACGTAGATGGCCAGCTGCTGCGCCTCCGGGCCGGGGAGCAGCGTGCAGTAGGACAACGCGTGCAGGAAGCGCCTCTGACCGATCCAGCGCTTCTCCTCCACCAGGGTGCGCTGCATGACCGCGATCTGTCCGGCCGGCCCGCCGAAGGTCTGCAGCGAGATCGCGAACCAGGCGCGCACGGCCTCCCGGAACGCGATGACGTCCCCGGTGCTCGCGGGCGTCGAGGGAGGAACACTGGTGCCGTCCCGGTCCATGCCTGCATGCAACCACGCTCCGGTCGGTCCACGCCGAGAGGTCTCCGCTGGCGACGCGCTGGCGGTGAAGTACCTTGGCAGCGCCGCGTGACCACCCCGGCCGCTGCGGGAGCGAGCAGACCATGACCGAGTTCCGGCACCACGGCCACGACCTCCATGACCATGGCCACGGCCACGGCCACGGCCACGGCCACGGCCATGACCACCACCACCACGACCACGACCGGGCTCGCGGGCTCGGCGGGCGGCTGCTTGCGGTGTTCCGGCCGCACAGCCACGACTCCGTGGACTCCGTGGACTCGGTGCTGGAGTCCAGTGCGCGAGGCATCCGGGTGGTCAAGGTCAGCCTGGTAGCGCTCGTCCTGACCGCCGGATGCCAGGCCGTGCTCGTCCTGCTGACCGGGTCGGTCGCGCTGCTGGCCGACACCATCCACAACTTCTCCGACGCCCTGACCGCTCTTCCGCTGTGGGTCGCCTTCGCGCTCAGCCGCCGGGCGCCTTCGCGGCGCTACACCTACGGCTACGGCCGCGCGGAGGACCTGGCGGGGGTCTTCATCGTTGCCATGATCGTGCTGTCGGCGATCCTGGCCGCGGGGGAGTCGGTGCGGCGGCTGCTCGACCCCCAGCCGGTGACCCACGGGTGGGTCGTGGTCGCCGCCGGACTGGTCGGGTTCGCCGGGAACGAGACCGTCGCGGCATACCGGATCCGGGTGGGCCGCCAGATCGGATCCGCGGCTCTGGTGGCCGACGGCGCGCATGCCCGCACCGACGGGTTCACCTCGCTGGCCGTCGTCGTCGGCGCCCTGGGGGTGATGGCCGGCTTCCCGCTCGCCGACCCCGTCGTGGGCCTGCTCATCACCGTGGCCATCCTGTTCGTGCTGAAGGGGGCAGCCGTGGACGTGTACCGGCGGCTGATGGACGCGGTGGACCCGGGCCTGGTGGCTCGTGCCGAGTCGACGCTTGCCGGCACCCCCGGCGTCCTCGCGGTGGAGGGCGTCAGGCTGCGGTGGATCGGGCACCGGGTGCGCGCGGAGGCGGGCGTCACCGTCGACCCCGGGCTCAGCGTGACCCGGGCGCATGCCATCGCCACCGACGCCCACCATCGGCTGCTCCACGACATCCCCACGCTGGTCGAGGCGCTGGTGCACGTCAGCCCGGACGGAGCCGTGGGCGAGGCCCAGCACGCGGAGCTGGCCCACCACCGCCGTCAGCCGGGCTGAGCCCACCGTCTCCGACTGCGGGCCGCCGGCAGAGGTCACGGCGACCTGTCAGGCTGGTCACCATGGGCCGGGGGTCTGCCAGCAGATCGCCGAGCGGCAGCACGTGCTCCTCGCCGCGACGGCACCGCTGTCCGCGGCCAGTCACGTCACCCTGGGCGGGTGGGACCTGCTGCCGGCGTTCGTGCGGGGCCGATGGCCGGGCGGGCTACCGCAGGGCCGACGAACAGCACCTCGGTGGACGGGTTGCTCCCTTCGACGACGACCACGCCTAGGCTCACCACGTGTCAGTGCTGCAGTGGGTGCTTCTGCTGGCTCGCCGGGTCGGTCCGGACACGGTGGAGGCAGTGCGCCGCTACGGGCCGCAGATCGCCGCCAACCCCCAGGTCGCCGCGGCGGCCAAGCAGCTGGTCGCCGGCGTCTCCAAGGCGCAGCAGGCCCGGTCCCCGGTGGTCCGGCTGCGCCGGACCATCGCGGTCGTCCAGGCCAAGGCGGGGCAGGTCGAGGCGACCGCCGCCGACGACGCCGGCCGGCAGCAGGCCCGGGACTGGTCCCGCCGGGCCGATGCGCTGGTGCTGGCGGTCGACCTGCTGGAGGTGCAGCGGGGCGGTGCGCGACGCAGGAGCGTGCAGACGGTGTCCGCGGAGGTCGACGCCCTCATGGCCGAGGTGCTCACAACCCTGGTGGCCGGCCGCGACAGTGCAACCCCCTCCGCAGACACCGCACCCGGCCCCTGAGACCCCGCCTGCCGTCCGGCCCGCCGTTCGGGGGTCGTCGGCCCGGCATCCTCACCCATCCCACACGGGAGCACGCCCGGAGCCCACCGCATCCACGCCGGTATCTTGAGCGCGTGCGGGTCGGCTACGTGCTCAAGCGCTTCCCGCGCCTGTCCCAGACCTTCGTGCTGACCGAGATGCTGGAGCTCGAGCGCCGCGGCTACGAGCTGGTCGTCTTCGCCGGGCGGGACAGCGCGGAGGTGTTGACGGACCCCCGAGTGGCCCAGCTCAACGCTCCGGTCCACTACGTCGGGCGGGACACCGCGACCGCCGCAGCGGCGGTCGCGTCGCTGACCAGTAGTGCGAGGCTGGCCCACCTGCACGCCCACTTCGCCGGCTGGGCCGCCCGGACCGCCGCCGACGCCGCCGCCCAGGCCGGCGTGCCGTTCAGCCTCACCGCGCACGCCACCGACATCTACCGGGCAGATGTCGACCGCCAGGCCCTGGCCGGCCTGCTGGCACGCGCGGCCTTCGTCGTCACCGTGACCGACGACAACGCCCGAGAGCTCACCGAGCTGGTAGGACGCCGATCACCGGGGGACGCCCAGGCCGGCCGGGTGGTGCGGATCTACAACGGGGTCGACCTCGAGCGCCTGGTCTCGGGGCCGCCCGCGTCACACCGGCGCGACGTCGTGCTGGCCGTGGGCCGGCTGGTGGCGAAGAAGGGTTTCGACGACCTGGTCCGTGCGGTAGCCCGGCTACGCGAGGCAGGTCGCAACGTCCGCACCACGGTCCTCGGTGACGGGCCGGAGCGGTCCCCCCTCGGCGCGCTCGCGTCGGACCTCGGGGTCGCGGACCTGGTCACCTTCCTCGGTGCCGCTGACCCGGGTGCGGTTGCCGAGTGGATGCGCACCGCCGCGGTGCTCGCCGTCCCGTGCGTCGTGGCCGCCGACGGGGACCGGGACGCCCTGCCGACCGTGGTCAGCGAGGCGATGGCGCTCGGCCTGCCGGTGGTCGCGACCGACGTCAACGGCCTGCCTGAGATGGTCCAGCACGAGCGGACCGGTCTGGTCCTGCCCCAGCGGGCCCCGGCCGATCTCGCCGACGCGCTCGCCCGGCTGCTCGACGACCCCGGCCAGCGAGACCGCTTCGCCGCGGCCGCCCGCGCGCGTGCCGAGCGGCTGTTCAGCCTTCACGACAACGTCGCGACGCTGGCCGGCCTGTTCGCCGGTCGGGTCGAGGTGGCCCCGTCCGGGGACGGGCCGCCGGACCCCGGCATCCGATGACCACGAGCTTTCGAAGCCGACTCCTCACCGACGACAGCGTCGCGCTGCCGGACCCGCCGCTGCCGACTCCGGAGCTGCTCGCTGACGCCGAACGCGTGCTCAACGGCCGGTGGCTGCTGGTCGGCCAGGAGTACCACCTCGGGCCCGACCCCGACTGGCGCGTCAACCCCAGCAGCGACAAGGAGTGGCAGATCGCGCAGCACAAGCACTACTTCGGGCGCAACCTGCTGCACGGCCTGCTCGCCACCGGCGACCCGGCATACCTGCGGTGCTGGTCCGGCCTGCTGCGCTCCTGGCTGGCCACGATGGGGACCGGGTTCATCGCCGTCAGCGACGCGCAGGTCGAGGCGCTTCGGCTGCGCAGCTGGGTCGAGTCGCTGCTGCTGCTGCGGCAGGCGCACGCCCGGGGGCTGCTCGACCCGGCCGGCGGCGTCGACCCGGTCGACGACGACCTGCTCCGGGTCTGGCTGGACCGGATGGGCGTGGAGGCGCGGTACGTGTCCACCCACCTGAAGCCGGTGCGCAACCACCGCACGTTCCAGCTGCACAGCGTCTTCCTGGTGGGGGTGTGCGTGCCCCAGGCGCCGGGCGCGCAGGACCTGGTCGCCGACGCCGTCCGGCTGCTGACCGACAACCTGCTGCGCGAGCTGCTGCCCGACGGGGTCCACGTGGAGATGGCCACGCACTACCACCAGCTGGTGGCGGAGGCCGCGCTGGACGTCGCTGCCCTGGCGGCCCGCAACGGGATCGCTCTCGACCCGTTGCTGCTGGAGCGCATCCATGCCGCGACCGTCTGGTCGGCCTGGTTGCAGTGGCCGGACGGGCACATCCCGCTGCTGGGGGACTCCGACGACGGGGACCATCGCCAGCTGCTGCTGCGAGCAGGCGACCTGTATGCCGACCCCAGCCTCACCTGGGCCGGGTCGCTGGGTTCGGGCGGGCGGCCCCCGGCCGCCACGTCGCGTGACTTCCCCGACGCCGGCTACCTGGTGCTCACCGACGGCTGGGGGCAGGGTCCGCCGGCGTTCGCACGGCGCACCCATGTGCTGGTCGACGCCGCCCGGCTGGGCGAGGGCGCGCACAGCCACTACGACGCGCTGAGCCTGGTGCTGCACTGCGACGGCGTACCCGCCCTGGTGGACCCGGGCCGTTACACCTACTCCGGCGAGCCGGTGGACGGGGTGGACTGGCGGCATACCTTCAAGTCGACCCGCGCCCACAACACGGTCACCGTCGACGGCCGCGACCAGACGCGTTACCTGTCGCGCAACAAGCACGGCCCCGACGCCGAGGTCGTCGGCCGGGTGGTGCACGTGGGCCGGGAGGGCGACTGGGTCGCCGCGGCGGTCCGAAGCCGCGAGTACACCCCGACCCACGCCCGGGTCGTCGTGTTCGTCCGCCGGCAGTACCTGCTGGTGCTCGACCGGGTCAGGCCGCCGGACGCCGAACGCGGGCTGGTCGAGCACACCGCGGAGCTGGCGTGGCACCTGCCGGCCTCCTGCGTCCCGGACCTGCGGCCGCTCGCCGGGGGCGCCGGCTCGGTGACCACGGCGGTGCGCCGGGCGCCCGCGCAGCTGCTCGTCAACGCACCGGGCCGGGCCGGTGTGCGGGTCGACTCCGGCTGGGTGTCGACCCGGTATGGCGTGAAGGTTGCCGCTCCCGTCGTCCGGGCTCGGCTGCGCGGCACAGCCGACCTCATCCTGGTGACCGTCATCGCGCCGCGCACCACAGGTGTCGTCCTCGACGCGGTCACTGCGCTGGCAGACGGCTGCCCGTGCTGGCGGGTCCAGCTCCGGGTCGACGGCGTCCCGTTCGCGGACCGGGTCTGGTTCCCGCCCGAGGCCGGGCGGGTATCGACCCCCGAGGGCGTCCGCGCCGACGTCGGCGGCCGCTTCCTGCTGGTCCGGACCGACGCCGGCGAGCGGGCGGTGTGGGCTACCGGCGAGCGGGTGGCCGGGCTCTCAGCGGGAGGTCGGGACGTGCCCCTCGACCAGTCCGGCCACCCGGGCTGATCCCACGCCGACGGGGTCCTCGCCGCGTGCCAGCCGACGCAGGGCGCGGGTCAGCCGGTTAGCCAACACCAGGTCGGCGAGCAGGTCCTGCGCCACCATCCCACCGGCAGCTCGGTAGTCGTTGACCATGCGTTCGGTGGCCTCGCCGAGCAGGCCGACCAGGGGAGCCAGGTCGACCTCCGCTGGCCCCCGGGCGGCGCGGTCCCAGTCGACCAGGCGAACCGTCCCGCGGACCTGGTCGTAGAGGATGTTGCGAAGACTGAGGTCCCCGTGCAGCCCTACCCCGCCGGCGCGGATGCCGGCGAAGGACTCTGCCAGCCGCATCACGACCGCTCGTGCCCGGGTCGCGGAGGCGGGGTCGACCGAGGCGGCACGAAGTCGCCAGCGGTCGAGCTTGCGGACGGCGTGCAGCGCGTCCCAGGGTGGCAGCTGCACCGGTGGCTTGGCGTGGACCCGCGCGATGAGCCCGCCCAGCAGGTCGAGCGCCTGCTGACGCCGCGCCGGGTCCGCCTGGTCCAGCGGGACGCCCGTGGCGCGCTCGATGTGCAGCGCACGGGCGCTGTAGTGCACGCCCAACACGCGGGGAGCCAGCCCGTCGTGGCGGGCGGCAGCTCGGGCGACGGCGACCGCGGCCGGGAACTGTGCGGCGGAGTAGAGCTTCAGGATGCAACCCCCGGGCTGCTCGGCAACCTCCGATGAGCCCGGGTCGTGCTCGCCCGCGTCGGCCGGACCACGTCGTTGCAGCAGCAGCGTGGCTCGACCCCCCGGCCGGTGGGCGAGCTCGCGGGCCGCGGGGCGGTCACCGACGGTGGGTGCGCAGCCGTCCCACCCCGCCAGCAGGCCTCGTTGCAGCAGCCCGCGTCCGGCCAGGGCCGGATCGTCCTGCCACCGGCTCGGCTGGGCCGGCGTCACGCCCGCACCGCCACGTCCGCACCCGTGTGCCCGCGACCCCAAAGCGGCACCGCGACGGCTGCCGTGCTGCCGGCGCCCGGGTGGCCGCTGACCTGGGCCGTCAGCGCTTCGACCAGTCCCACCGCGCCGCCGGAAAGGCTCGCGGTCGCCGGCTCGGCGAGCTCGGCCAGCTGGACCAGGGACGAGCACAGCCACGACAGTCGCGGAGCCAGGTGCCGGATGCTGGTCTTCACCTGGCGTCCGACCAGGCTCCCGGCGAGGTACCAGCTGAAGACCTCGGGCCGCAGCTGCTGGCAAGCGGCCTGCTCGTAGGCGCGGACGAAGGCCGAAGCCAGGACCGGCAGGCGCGCACCCGGCATACCGCTCTGTTCGCCGCGGGTCAGCGCGACGAGCAGCAGGCGTCCCACGAGGACGGCGACGTCGAGCTCGGGATCGCCGCGGCCGAGCTCGTCGAGGTCGAGGACCACCACGCCGGCCGGAGTGGACACGATGTTGGCGGCGTGGAAGTCGCCGTGCACGAGCGTGCGCGTCGCCGCGGTGTCAGGGGGGTGTGCGACCAGCCGGTCCAGCAGGTCGGCCGCCCGGGGGGCCAGGCCCGGCAGCGCACGCCCGATCGTGCGCACGGTCTTGGCGCGCCATCGCTGCCCCAGCGCGACCGGGCCGTGGTCGGCGAGGGTGAGCCCGATGCCGTCCAACGTGTGCAAGGCGGCCAGCTGGGACCCGAGGTCGGCGGCGAGCGCCTCGACGTCCGCGGTGCCCAGTGCATGCAGGAGGGGCTTGCCCTCGACCGCCGCCTCCCACCGGACGGCCAGCGGTTCGTCGAGCTGTCGGGGTTGCGCCATCCGGAAGCTCCGATCCGGGTGGCGCCACAGCTGCAGCTGGCGGTCGTGGTTGCGCCGAACGGTCCTCGGATCGCTGACCTTGGCGACTCGTCGGCCCACGCGCAGCACGGCCCGGCGCCCCGGCAGGTAGGTCAGCACCTCGCCGGCCCGGACTCCCGCGGAGGCCGCAAGCGTCGGCAGGCTCGGCAGGCCAGGGTCGTGCGGGAACCTGCGGACGACGGCCCGGAGGCTGGCGTCCCAGGTTTCCCCCGGGCCCAGCGGCGCCCGTGGGACCCGGGGAACGCCACGGCCCGGGACCACGTCCTCGACCGGCGGCGGCTCGACGGTGACGATCCGCCCGTCCGGCAGCGCGTGCACCGCCTGCAGGGTGCGTCCCGGGTAGTAGTAGACGTTGACGAGCCGGGCGCCCCGCTCGGGCGGGCCCAGGCAGGCGGCCAGCGTCGGGAACGCCGGGTCGGTGTGCGGCGCCCGGTCGCGGGCTCCCCAGTCGACGTTCATCAAAGGACTTCCAGAACCTGGCGGGCGGGTGGTCCCGCCATCGAGGTCGCGGCTGCCGTGTCCACGGCCAGGAGTGCGCCGCGTCCGCGGCGGAGCAGCCGCTGCACCTCCGGCGACCCCGCGGGACCGCGCACGCGAGCCGTCTTGCAGGCCAGCCGCAGGTAGGTGAACGCCTCGTATGGCGCGACGCGCGCCAGCGCGCGCGTCGTGTCGTGGGAGCGGTACCCCGCGAGGAACGCGACCACGAAGGCCTCGGCCGCCGCGGGCGCGAGGCGTGAGCGGGCGTGGCCGAGCAGGTTCCCGACGTCCAGCGCCGGGTCGCCGGCGGCGGCAAGATCCCAGTCGAGCAGCCAGGTCTGGTCACCGTCGACGATCACCTGTCTGGGGTGCAGGTCCCGGTGGACCAGCCGAAGCGGTGCCGCCACGGCGTCCACGGCGAGCACGACCGCGTCGGCGAGCTCGCTGGCGCTGCGCGCTACGGACCTGGGCTGGGCGCACGGACCCAGCTGTCTCGGTTGCGGAAGGACGAGGTCGCGCAGGTGGTCGGCTGCGGTAGGGGCTCGGTGGGACCCGGCGGCGAGCTGAGCCGCGACTCCCGCGGTCGTGCCGTGCAGCACTGCGAGAGCTCGCCCCGCCCGGGTCGCGGCGGCCAGGTCGCCGCGGGCGACGTGGGTCGCCAGCGGTTCACCGGTGGCGCGCTCCATCACGACCAGACCGGCGACGGGGTCGTGGCCGAGGACCCGCGGCACCCGCGGCCCCCCGAGCACGCCGCTGGTGGCCTCCTCGGCGGCGCACTGTGCCCGGGCGCCCGCGGCGGTGACCGCCGGCGGCGCCAGCTTGGCCACCAGGTCGCCATACGGGCTCGTCAGGGCGACGACAAGCACGGTCCCGCCCCCCCCGGGAAGCGCCCGCGAGGCGAGCCGGCCGAGAGGGCGGCAGGCCCGGCCCACCAGCCGCGACGCGGACCGGGCCACCGCCTGCAGCGCGGCGTCGGCGTCGTCGGGGGTGTCCGGGTGGCTGCCCATGGGGGCGACGCCCCCGACCTCCGCCAGCACCTCCGCCGAGGTCACGGCGCCGACCCCAGCGCCCAGGTCCCCAGCACCTGGCGCGCCGCGGCCCGGTTGCCGGGGACCAGCCGGTGCCGCAGGGCGTGGAGGCGCATCTGCGCCATCACCGCCGGGTCGGTGAGGATGTCGGCCACCTCGACCGCGACGTCGTCGGTCGCGGGGTCGACGACCCGGGCCAGGCCGGCGCGCTGAAGCCCGAGGACGCGCTCCTCCTGGTCGTCGTAGGTGCGCCGCCCGGGCACGAACACCGCCGGGACCCCGAGCAGTCGAAGCTCGCTGACGCTGTTGTAACCGGCCTCCGACAGGACCAGGTCGGCCAGGGCGAACAGGTCGACCAGGTCCGGCTCGACGTCGACTACCCGGGCGTGCGGCAGGTCGGGTGCCGGGCCGGCGTAATGGGGCCCGAGCACGACGACATGCTGGAAGCCGGCGGGACCCAGCCGGGAGGCCAGCTCGGCGTCGACCGCCGCGACCGCGTCGAAGAACGGCACCGCGGTCTCGGCGAACCCGCCGCCGCCAGCGGTGGACACCAGGAGGGGCACCCCGGGCCGGATGGCGTACCGCTCGCGGACCCGCTCGGTGCGGCGTGCGTCCGGACGTCGGGCGATGGTGCCGGCGAACACGGTGCGCGCCTGCAGCTCGGGTTCCAGGGGCCGGCCGAACTCCTCCTGCGTATGCGGCACGACGACCGCGTCGCAGCGCCGCAGGAAGTCCCCGGCCAGGATCCGGTCGTGCTGGTCCGTGACGCTGCGACGCATCACGTACACCACCCGCGACCGGGCGGGCAGCCCCTCGGCGTCCGGGTCTGCCGGCACGAGGGTGTCGTAGACCACGATGTCCGGGTCCAGCTCGGCCAGAGCCTGCTGCCAGCCGGCGGCCGGTTCCTGCGTGTCGACCAGGCAGGTGACCCCGTCGGGACAGAACAACGGCGCCGCGGCGCTGCGCGTGTGCATGACGACCCGCGCATCGGGCCGCAGCGTCAGCACCTCCCGGGCGATGTTGAGGCCCCGCATGAGGTGGCCCAGGCCGCGGCGGTTGTGTGACTGGAACAGGACGGTCGGCCCGGTGCAGACAGCAGTGGTCACGCCGCACCGCCCAGCAGGCTGCGGCGAGGACCAGCCCGCGCGCGGCCAACCGCGTCGAGGGCCGCCTCCAGCCGGGCCAGCGTCCCCGTCACTGCCGCCGGGTGGGCGCGGTCCTTGGTGACGAGCAGGCCGGCGTGGTGCACGTGTGCGGCGAGCAGATGCCACCGGAGCCTGTCCTCGTCGAGGCGGTGCGCATGGGTGTCCCGATAACCGTCCAGGTATGCCGTCGCCGCACGGGCCTGGGTCGGGTCGGCGGCGACGCCGTCGGCTAGTGCCGGGACGTCGTAGGCAAGCCCGGCCACGAACATGGCGAGGTCCTGGTACCGGTCACCTCGGTGGGCCAGGTCCAGGTCGATCACGCACCAGTCCCCGCTGCCCCCCAGCAGGTGGCTGGGGACGAGGTCACCGTGACAGGTGGCCAGGTCGTCGGCCCCGGCGGGGTGGGGGACCGTCGAGGCCAGTCGTGCCCCGGCCCGCTGCAGCACCCCGGCAAGCGCGGGCAGCATGGCCGACGCCCAGGACGCGGAGCGCAGGGCGGCGCCGAGCACGGCGTCCGGCCCCTCGCCCGCGGGCAGGGGAGCGGCCGGTATGCGGTGGAACCTGGCGTGGACCGCGCCGGCCTCGCCCAGCAGCGGCGCCAGGGCGCTGCCGGCGGCCTGGTCGCTGAGCGCCGGCCGTTGCTCGTCCACCTGCGTGTAACAGCTGCGCTCCTGGTCCAGGCCGAGCAGCGCGGGGACACGCTGGCCGGACCGCGGCGCGGCGTGGGCCACCGCCTGCGCGCGTGACCAGGAGTCGAGCAGACGGGAGCGCCGTTTCACCTTGACCACGCGGCGACCGGTCCGGTACGTGAACCGGCGCAGCGGGACATAGCGGAGCACCTCGATGCCGTCGGCCCCGGCGGGGGCGACGCACGCGGCGAGACCGGGCAGGTAGGGGTCTTCCGGCAGGCGGACCCACTGCGGTTCACGGTTCGCTGCCGACCAGAGCACGGTCCGCGCGTCGAAGCTGCCGGTGGCCGGGTCGGTGGCCTGCAGTGAGCAGTAGACCCGGTCGGCGGTCCATCCGGCCCCGTCGCGGCGACCTCTGGCCTCGGCGACAACCCGCGCGCCGGCCGCCGGCAGCGTCGCACGCTGGGCGGGCAGGTCCGCGAGGATGGCGTCGAGCACGGGCCGGAGCGGGTGGTCGGCGGGGACGAACGCGAACGGGGCCGAGGGCGCGGTCAGGGTCACCAGGTCCCCACCGTCCCGACCTCGGGGCGCCATCGTCGGTCCAACCCCGGCTGCGGCTCGGCCGGCGCCGCGTGCGCCCGCCGGGGGTAACCGACGGGGGGCCGGCCGAAGCCCTGACCCGCCGCGAGCCGGGCGAACGGACCGTCCGCGGCAAGCAGTTCCGCGGGCCGTCCGTCCTGCACGACGTTGCCCCGGTCCAGCACGATCACGCGCTCTGCGCTGAGCGCCATCGGGACCGAGTGGGTGACGATGACCGTGGTCCGGCCGACCATGAGCTCGGACAGCCCGTCCATCACCTCGGCCTCGGTCAGCGGGTCGAGGCCGGTCGTCGGCTCGTCGAGCAGTAGCACGGATGGGTCGCGCAGCAGCACGCGGGCAATCCCCAGCCGCTGGCGCTGGCCGCCGGAGAGGCCGACGCCCTGGGCGCCGAGCACATGGTCGTAGCCGTCGGGGAGCTGCTGGATGAACTCGTCCGCGCCCGCGACCCGCGCTGCCGCCTCGACCTGCTCGCGGGTCGCCGTGCAGCCGTAGGCGATGTTCTCGGCGACGGTCCCGGACAGCAGCACGGTGTCCTGCAGCAGGATGCCGACTTGGGACCGCACCCAGCGCAGCGAGCACTCCCGAAGGTCCCGGCCGTCCAGGCGCACACTGCCGGACACCGGGTCGTAGAAGCGGGCCACGAGGGCGCCGACGGTCGACTTGCCGGCGCCGGAGGCCCCGACCACCGCGGTACGGCTGCCCGCGGGCAGGGCCAGGTCGACGCCGTCGAGCACCCGGCGGCCGTGCTCGTAGCCGAAGTGGACGCGCACCAGGTCCAGGTCCCCGCGGGCTCGCGGCCCGGCATACCCATGCGGTGGGTCCACCAGCCGCTCGTCGGAAGCGAGGATCTCGGCGATCCGCTCCGTCCTGGCGAGCGCCTTGGAGACCCGCCCGGAATGCTTGGCGATGTCCTTGAGCGGGCGGTAGAGCCGCCGGGCGTACTGCGCGAAGACGACCAGCGCGCCGGCGCTGAGCTCCCCATGCGACACCCGGAAGCTTCCGAGCACGATCACGACCGCCATGGCCACCGCGCCGATGACATCGATGAAGCCCGCGAACCGGGCCTCCAGGACGGCGACCTCGATGCCGTTGCGCTGGCGTTCCTCGCTTTGGGCGCGGACCTTTTCGTGCTCGAACGCCTCCGTGCCGCTGGCTTGCACCAACCGAATCGAGGACAGCGACTCCGCGGCAAGGGAGGCGATCTCCCCGTCGCGGGCGCGCTGGCGCTTGGAGGCGTCCCGCACCCTGCGCCGGAAGTGCTTGGTCACCAACGCGAGGAGAGGCACGACGGTGGCCAGGACCACGCCCAGCAGCGGGTCGAGCCACAGCGACAGCGCCAGCATCCCGACGACGGTGAGCAGGGACTGGGCGATGATCCCCAGGGAGTCGCTGAACACCTCGCCCACCCGGTTCGCGTCGTCGGTCATGCGGGTGACCAGGTCGCCCTTGGGTCGGCGGTCGTGGAAGGCGATGGACAGCCGCTGCAGCTGCTCATAGGTGCGGACGCGCAGGTCGTGGGCGATCCGCTCGCCTGCGCGACGCAGCCACAGGTCGCCGGCGTAGGCGCCGACGGTGTTCACCAGCGAGATCCCGATGGTGGCCAGGGCGACGAAGACGAGCAGCCGGATGTCCTGCGCGGTGAAGCTGAACGCCTGGGTCCGGCCGGCCACGATCGAGTCGATGACCCATTTCAGTGGCCAGGGCGAGGCCAGGTCCGCGACCGTGACCAGCACGGTGGCCGCCGCGGCGCCACCGAGTGCCCCCTTGTGGTCTCCGGCCACGCGACGCAGCAGCCGGCCGGCGCGCTGGGAGTCGCCGCGGGCCGGGGCGTGGCGGGTGTCGGGGCGGCTCAGGCGCACCGGGCGATCCGAGCATGGGACAGCAGGACCTGAGCGGCTCGCGCCGCCCCGTCGGCGTGCACCAGGCCAGGGGTCGTCCGCGGCCGTGCGAGCACGCGGTCGACGGCCTCGCGCAGGGAGGACGGGTCGAGGCCCTCGGGGAGGATCACCTCGACCAGCCCCGCGCCGGCCAGCCGTTCGGCGCGGATCTGCTGCTCGCGGCTGGGCCGGGTGCGGGGCACCAGGAGCGCGGGAGTGCCCGCGCGCAGCAGCTCGGACACGGTGTTGTACCCGGCCATCGAGACGGCGGCGCGCGCGTGCGCCGCCACCGCCGCGAGGTCGGAGCGGGAGTTCTGGACCAGTACGTCCAGGCCGTGCGCCCGCCGCCGCAGGTCCTCCACGTCGTCGGCGGGCATGAGCGGCCCGGTGACAAGCACCGTGGGGACGCCCAGTGGGCGCATCCGCAGCCCGTCCAGGTAGGCGGCGGCCAGCGGGTGCCCGTCGACCCCGCCCCCGAAGGTGACCAGCAGGTATTCGGCCGGCATGTCGTCCGGGCGGTTGGTCTCCGGTGCTGCGCCGACGAATCCGACGTGCTCGACCGGCGGCGCCTGCCGGTCCCAGTCGACGCAGTCCAGCATGTCCAGGCTGGACTCCGGGCCGTAGACGAGCACCTGGTCGTAGAGGGTCTCCAGCACTCGGGCGTGATGACCCTCGTCCCAGCGCCGTCGGACCACCTCGGGGGAGTCCTCGATGTCGCGCAGTCCCAGCACGATGCGCACGCCCCTGGTGTGCAGCTCCCACAACGCCGGCGCCAGCTCTTGGTCCAGGCCCAACGGCAGCTTGTCGACCACAGCCACGTCGGGTGCGAAGTCCCGGGCGATCGCGGAGGCGACCCCAGCCCGCAGCCGCGACAGGTGGGCGGTCTGCAGGCCGAGGGTTCGCGCGAAGTAGCCGCCGGCCTCGTCGCGGCCGAAGGCCGGCAGCTTGACGATGTCCACGCCAGGCGGTATGCCGTGCGGCACGTATTGCGAGCCGGTGACGATGAGCGCCGACGCGCCCGGTTCGGCGGCGCAGACCGCCGTCGCCAGGGTGAGGCAGCGGCGAAGGTGGCCGAGTCCGACGCACTCGTTGGTGAAGAACAGGAACCGCATCGGCCCAGGGGTGCGCGGCGTCGGCATCAGGCGCAGCCGCTCCGCGCGAGGGTAGGGCCGTGCCGTCGCGGCTGAGCCTGGGTTAGCGAGCCGAGGCGTTGGGAGCATGCGACACCTCTGGGGGCCGTAACCGTCTCTGACGCCGCCACCCTCGTGGGTCCGTTGTCCTAACTTCAATTGTCCGATGGTCCTAGTCCCCCTGCCGTTCGCCTGAATTCCACCGCAACGCCACCACAACCTGAGCGTGCCGCCCCCAGTCGCCCCCAGTCGCCCCCAGTCGCCCCCCGGTCGCCCCAGTGCCCCGCTTGTTGCCCCGAACGCACCGAATCCCGCCTTCCGACGGCGGGATTCGGTGCGCGGGGAGCAACAAGCGGGAGGGGGGTGCGGGAGGGGGTGCGGGAGGGGGGTGCGGGAGGGGGGTGCGTGAGGGCGGGAGGGGGTGCGGGAGGGGGTGCGGCAGGGGGTGCGGGGGTCAGCGGGTGGCGGCCACCAGCTCCGGCTCGTCCTGGGAGATGGCGGTGCGCCCGTGCTCGTCGTCGACCATGGTCGACTCGTCGAACGGGTCCGCCCCGCCGAGCACGGCCGTGACCCGCTCGCGGTCGATGCCGCCGGTCCAGCTGCCGACGAGCACGGTGGCGACGGCGTTGCCGGCGAAGTTGGTGACAGCGCGGGCCTCGGACATGAACCGGTCGATCCCGACGATCAGGCCCACGCCGTCCACCAGGTCCGGCCGGTGCGACTGCAGGCCGCCGGCCAGCGTGGCCAACCCGGCGCCGGTGACCCCGGCCGCGCCCTTGGACGCGATGATCATGAACACCAGCAGCGACACCTGCTCGCCCAGGGACATCGGGATGCCGCTCGCCTCGGCGATGAACAGCGACGCCATGGTCAGGTAGATCGCAGTGCCGTCCAGGTTGAACGAGTAGCCGGTCGGGACCACCACGCCGACGACGGAGCGGTCGACGCCCAGGTGCTCCATCTTCGCGATCAGCCGGGGCAGCGCCGTCTCGGAGGAGGAGGTGGAGACGATGAGCAGGAACTCCCGGCCCAGGTACCGCAGCAGGGACCAGATGTTCAGCCCGGTCACCACGCGCAGCAGCGTGCCGAGGATGACGAAGACGAAGACCGCGCACGTCAGGTAGAAGGCGACCATGAGCAGCGCCAGATTCTTCAGCGCGTCCAGCCCGGTCTCGCCGACGACCCCCGCGATCGCGCCGAACGCGCCGATCGGGGCGACCCACATGATCATCGCCAGCACCCTGAAGACGACCTTCTGGAAGACCGAGATCCCGCGCAGCGCGGCCTGCCCGGTGGAGCCCAGCGCCTGCACCGCGAACCCGACGAGCAGCGCGACGAACAGCGTCGACAGCACCGACTCGCCGACCAGGGGCGAGACCAGGGTGGTCGGGATGATGCCGGTGAGGAAGCCGACCACGCCGTCGGCGCCCTCGGCCGAGGCCGGCGGCTTGTACCCGCCGGGGATCTGCAGCCCCTCACCCGGCTGGATGATGTTGCCGACCACGAGCCCGATCGCCAGGGCGAAGGTGGACATGGCCAGGAAGTAGGCCAGCGCCAGCCCGCCGACCTTGCCGACACTGGCGGCCTTGCGGACCGAGCCGATGCCCAGCACGATCGTGCAGAAGATGACCGGGCTGATCATCATCTTGATCAGGCTCACGAAGCTGGTGCCGAGCACCTTCAGCTCCTTGCCGAGGTCCGGGGCGACCGCCCCGACCACGATGCCGAGCGCCACGGCGGCGACCACGGCGATGTACAGGTAGTGGCTGCGGTCCTTGCGGGTGACATCGGTGCGCGCCATGGGTACCTCCTCCTCTCGGGCGCCGGCTCGGCGCCGCGGTTCATGGGTCGAGCCTGGCCGAGCCGGTGACTATCGTCACCGTTGTGTGCGTTGAGTTCACGCGCCGGACTTGTATGCCGTGAAGGCTCCCCGACACTGGAGCCTGGCGGCGCAGATCTTCGTGCTCCAGGCCCTTGTCGCACTCGTCGTCGTCGCGGCGGGCTCCGCCGCGGCATACCAGCAGGTGCGCGGCGCCGGACAGGACCAGGCGACCCAGCGGGTGCTCGCGGTGGCGCACACCGTGGCCGCCACCCCCCAGGTCGTCACCGCGCTGGGCACTGCCGACCCGACCGCCGTGCTGCAGCCGCTGGCCGAGCAGGTGCGCCGGGAGACCGGGACCGACTTCGTGGTGGTGATGACCCCGCAGGGGCGCCGCTACAGCCATCCCGACCCCGCGCAGATCGGCCGGCAGTTCCTCGGCACGATCGCCCCGGCCCAGCAGGGCCGGGACGTGACCGAGACCTACCGGGGCACGCTCGGCCCGTCGGTGCGCGCCGTCGTCCCGGTCGAGCGGGACGGGGCGGTCGTCGGCCTGGTGTCGGTCGGGATCCGGCAGGTCACGGTCGCGCAGGCCATCCGCAGCCGGGTCGGCCCGCTGCTGCTGGCCGCGCTCGCGGCCGCGCTGCTGTCCGGCGTCGGGACCCTGCTGGTCGCGCGGCGGGTCCGTCGGCAGACCCACGGCCTCGGCGCGGACGAGCTGCGCCGGATGTATGAGTACTACGACGCGGTGCTGCACGCCGTCCGCGAGGGCCTGCTGCTGGTCGACGAGGCCGGTCGGGTGCGCCTGGTCAACGACGAGGCCCGCCGGCTGCTCGACCTGCCGCGCGACCCGACCGGCACCCACGTGACACGGCTCGCCCTCCCGCCGACCCTGCGTGCGACGCTGGCCTCCGGCGAACCCCGCAGCGACGAGCTGCACGTCGCCACCGCACGGGTCGTCGTGGTCAACCAGGCCCGGGCCCGCTGGCAGGGCCGTGACGTCGGTACCGTCGTCACGCTGCGGGACCGCACCGACCTGGAGGCCCTCACCGGCGAGCTCGACACCGCGCGCGGACTGGCCGACGCCCTGCGCTCGCAGCAGCACGAGTCGGCCAACCGGTTGCACACCGTGGTCTCCCTGATCGAGCTGGGGCAGGCCGACCGGGCGTTGGAGTTCGCCACCGAGGAGCTCAGCGTGGCCCAGCGGCTCACCGACGCCGTCGTCGATGCCGTCCACGAGCCGGCGCTGGCGGCGCTGCTGCTCGGCAAGTCGGCCCAGGCGAGCGAGCGGGGGATCGACCTGGCCATCGAGCCGGGCAGCCTGGTCCCGGACGGGGTCGCCCCCGCCCGGGAGCTGGTGACCATCGTCGGCAACCTCATCGACAACGCGATGGACGCCGTGTCCGCCACCGAGGGTCCACGCCGGGTCCGGTTCGCCGCCGGGCTGGACGACGGGCACGTCGTGCTGACCGTCAGCGACACCGGGCCGGGGCTGCCGGGGCCCGACCCGATGGCGGCGTTCCGGCGCGGGTTCTCCACCAAGGCGGCCGCCGGCGGCCGCGGCCTGGGGCTGGCGCTCGTGACGCAGTCGGTCCGCCGGCTCGGCGGCACGATCGAGGTGACCGGCCCGCCCGGCGCACGCTTCGACGTGCGGCTGCCGGTCCCCGCCGGGGACCGCTGATGCGCACCCTGCTGGTGCTGGTGGTCGAGGACGAGCCGGTCGCAGCCGCCGCGCACACGGCATACGTCCAGCGGGTGCCCGGGTTCGAGGTGGTGGCGACCGTACACACCGGCCAGGCGGCGGTGCGCGCGCTGGCCGAGCGCCAAGTGGACCTGGTGCTGCTCGACATGCACCTGCCGGACCGGCACGGGCTGGACGTCGTGCGCGCCATGCGCGCCGCTGGCCACCGGGCCGACGTGATCGCCGTCACCTCCGCGCGTGACCTGGAGGTGGTCCGCGCGGCCGTGTCGCTCGGGATCGTGCAGTACCTGCTGAAGCCGTTCGTCTTCGGCTCGCTACGCGAGCGGCTGGAGAAGTACCTCGGCTA
>DASSLY010000053.1:0-17504 GCA_035689185.1 Dermatophilaceae bacterium | reverse complement strand
CGCCGGGCACGGGCTGGAACGGTGGGAGTTCGACGTCCTGGCGGCCCTGCGGCGCTCGGGCTACCCGTACGAGCTCTCGCCGGGCGTGCTGGTCCAGCAGACGTTGGTGACCAGCGGCACGATGACCAACCGGGTGGACCGGCTGGAGCGCCGGGGCCTGGTGCACCGGCGGCCCGACCCGGCGGACCGGCGCGGGGTCATTGTGGCGCTCACCGAGGCCGGTCGTGCGGCGGTGGACGCAGCGCTGGCCGACCTGCTCGACCGGGAACGGTCGCTGCTCGAGGGTTTGACCGCGGCCGACCAGCGGGCCTTGGCCGACCTGCTCCGCCGGCTGCTCGGCCGGTTCGGCGGGTGAGACCGGGTGAGGCCGGGTGATGTCGGGTGATTGCCCCGGTCTCGACCGGATACCACCGGCATCGACCCTGCATCTGAGGTCGATACCGGTGACAACGGGTCGGCCCGGTAGGTGCCTACTCGACCTTCCCCGCGACGATCGGTGCGTTGGACAGCACGGCGTGACAACGGGTCGGCCGGGTCGGCGCCTACTCGACGTCCTCGGCCGCCGCCAGCCACTGCTCCTCGACCGACTCCCGCTCGGCGCTCAGCCGGCGCAGCTGCGAATCCAGCTCCAGCACCGCCGAGTGGTCGCTGGACGAGGCCGCCAGCTCCTCGTGCACCTGGGCCTCCTCCGCGGCCAACCGCTCCAGCCGGCGCTCCAACCGGGCCAGCTCTTTGCGCGCCTCCCGCAGCGCCGCCGCCGTGGAGGCGCCGCGCTGGCGCGCCGGGCTCGCAGGAGCCGGGGACGGCGGCATACCGGTCGGTGCCGGGCCGAGCCGGGCGAGGTACTCCTCCACCCCGCCCGGCAGGTCGCGGAGCGCGCCGTCGCCGAAGAGCCCCACCTGACGGTCACAGACCCGCTCCAGCAGGTACCGGTCGTGGGACACCACCACCAGCGTCCCGGGCCAGCCGTCGAGGACGTCCTCCAGGGAGGTGAGCGTCTCGATGTCGAGGTCGTTGGTGGGCTCGTCCAGCAGCAGCACATTGGGCTCACCCATGAGCAGCCGCAACAGCTGCAGCCGCCGCCGCTCGCCGCCGGACAGGTCGGCCACCCGGCTCTGTTGCCGCCCGCCGGGGAAGGCTAGCCGCGTCGCCAGCTGCGCGGCGCTCACCTCCTTGTCGCCCAGCCGGATGAACCAACGCACGTCCTGCACCGCGTCGATGACACGCCAGTCCGCGAACCGGTCCAGCTCGCGGACCTCCTGGGTCAGCGTCGCGAGCACGACGGTGCGCCCGACCCGTCGGCGCCCCGAGGCCAGCGGCACGTCGCCGGCGAGCGCGCGCAGCAGCGTGGACTTGCCCGCGCCGTTCGCGCCCAGCACACCGACCCGGTCCCCCGGCGCGAGCCGCCAGGTCACCTGCCGCAGCAGCTCGCGGTCACCGAGGCGGACGGTCGCGTCCTCCAGATCGACCACGTCCTTGCCGAGGCGGCTGGTCGCGAACCGCATCAGCTCCACCCGGTCCCGCGGCGGAGGCTCCCCCTCGACCAGAGCGGCGGCCGCGTCCAGCCGGAACCGCGGCTTGCTGGTCCGCGCCGGCGGGCCCCGCCGCAGCCAGGCCAGCTCCTTGCGCAGCAGGTTGGACCGCCGCTCCTCCCGGACCCCGGCGACCCGGTCGCGCTCAGCCCGGGCGAGCACGTATGCCGCGTAGCCCCCCTCGTAGGCGTGGACCTGGCCGTCGGCCACCTCCCAGGTCCCCGTCGCCACCGCGTCGACGAACCACCGGTCGTGACTGACCACCACCAGCGCCGTCCCGGCCCGGGTGCGCCGAGAGGCCAGGTGGCCGGCCAGCCACGCCACCGCCTGCAGGTCCAGGTGGTTGGTCGGCTCGTCGAGCAGCAGCAGGTCGGGGTCCGCCAGCAGCAGCTGGGCAAGCGCGAGCCGCCGCCGCTCGCCGCCCGACAGCGGCCCGACGGGGGCGCCCAGACCGCCCAGGGCGGTGGCATCCACTCCGCCGAGCAGCCCGGCGAGGACGTCGCGAACCCGCGGGTCGCCGGCCCACTCATGCTCGGCCCGGTCACCGGCGAGCACGTCCGCCACGGTCGCCGTGGGCGGCAGGGTGTCCACCTGGGCCAGCAGCCCCACCGTCAGCGTCGCCTGGTGGGCCACCCGGCCGGAGTCCGGTTGCTGAACCCGGCCGAGCAGCCGCAGCAGGGTGGACTTGCCTCCTCCGTTGCGGCCGACGACTGCCACCCGGTCGCCCGCGGCGACCCCCAGCGACACGTCGGCGAGCACCGGGGACACGCCGAAGGACACGGCGGCGCGCTCGACGGACACCAGGTTGGCCACGACCAGGACCAGGCCCTCAGACCTCGCTCGGCCCGACGCCCCGGGAAGGGTGCCAGGGCGTGCGCAGCTGCGCCGGCGGCGTGGGCAGGCTGACCACGTGGGCGCCGTGCACCGGCCCGGTGGCGCGGCAGACCGTGGGGGCGACCCCGGAGGCGGTGAGGGCGACCGACAGGTCCAGGCCGGCCTCGTGGTCGGCGACCAGGAAGGCCACGGTCGGACCCGACCCGGAGACCACCCCGCCCAGCGCGCCGTACTCCAGCCCGGTCTGCACCACCTCCCCCAGCTCGGGGCGCAGCGACAGCGCCGCCTCCTGGAGGTCGTTGACCAGCGCCGGGCCCAGCGCCTCGGGGTCGCCCGAGCGCAGGGCGGTCATCATGGCCGCCGACGGCACGGGCGCCGGCACCCGGGCGCGACCCCGCAGCCGGTCGCACTCGGCATACACGGCGGGGGTGGACAGGCCCGTGTCGCTGGTCGCCAGCACCCAGTGGTACCGGCCCCGGCCGAGGACCGGAGCCAGCCGCTCCCCCCGGCCCGACCCGATGGCCGTGCCGCCGGTGAGAGCGAACGGGACGTCGCTGCCCAGCCGCGCGCCCAGCGCCTCCAACTGCGCCCGTGGCGTGCCGAGCCCCCAGAGCGTCTCGCAGGCCAGCAGCGCCGCGGCGCCGTCGGCGGACCCCCCGGCCAGGCCCCCGGCGACGGGAATCTGCTTGTCGATGGTGATCGCCACCGCCTGATCCACCCCGGCGGTCTCGGCGAGCAGGACGGCGGCACGGTGGGCCAGGTTCGACTCGTCAGCCGGTACCAGGTCGGCGTGCAGCCCGCGCACCTCGACCGACCACCTCGGCGCCGCCTCCACGGTCACCTCGTCGTACAGGCTCACCGCGTGGAAGACCGTGGCCAGGTCGTGGTACCCGTCGGCGCGCCGTGGACCGACGATGAGCTCCAGGTTGATCTTGGCGGGTGCGCGCACGGTGACCGACGGAACCCCCGTCGCCGCAAGCGTCATGACCTCACCCTAGGTGAGCCGGGCACCGGCAATCGCCGCGTACGCGGCCACGTTCAGCTGCTCCCCGCGCAGCCCCGGGTCGACGCCGACGCTGCGCAGCACAGCCTCGGCGTCCAGGGCAGACCCGGCCCAGCCGGCCAGCGCCGCGCGCAGCGTCTTGCGGCGCTGGGCGAAGGCGGCGTCGACGCAGGCGAACACCTGCTCCCGGGTGGCCCGGGTGGCCGGTGGCGGTCGGCGGGTCAGCCGGACCAGGCCGGAGTCGACGTTCGGCACCGGCCAGAACACCTGCCGGCTCACGGTGCCCACCAGCCGCACGTCGCCGAACCACGCCGCCTTGACGCTCGGCACGCCGTAGACCTTGCCGCCAGGCCGTGCCGCCAGCCGCTGCGCCACCTCCAGCTGCACCATCACCAGGACGTGGTCCACGCTCGGCAGCAGCGCCAGCAAGTGCAGCACCACCGGCACGGAAACGTTGTAGGGCAGGTTGGCGACCACGGCCGTCGGGGCCGGCCCGGGCAGCCCGTTGAGCCCGAGCGCGTCCGCCTGGACGACGGACAGCCGGTGGGCGTATGCCGGGCAGCTCGCCGACACGGTGGCCGGCAGGGCGGCCGCCATCCGGGAGTCGATCTCGACGGCTGTGACATGGGCCGCTTGCGGGAGCAGTGCCACGGTGAGGGAGCCAAGGCCGGGGCCGATCTCGACCACCACGTCCTCGGGGCGCAGGCCCGCGAGCCGGACGATCCGGCGGACGGTGTTGGCGTCGATGACGAAGTTCTGACCCAGCTGCTTGGTCGGCCGCAGGCCGAGCCTGGCGGCGAGGTCGCGCACCTGGGCCGGACCGAGCAGCGCCGTCTCGTTGCCGTCGCCGGCAGGCACGTCTAGCAGGTCACCCCGCGCAGGCGGGCACGCTGCTCAGCCGCGCCGCCGCCGAGCGGTAGCTCGCCAGCGCTGGCCCGGCGTCGCGGACCATGGCCAGCCAGCGCCGGGAGTACAGCGCGCTGGGGGTGTCCCCCTTGTGCGCCATCATGTTCACGTGCTCGGCCCAGTCGCCGTTGACGGTCCGGGCGGCGGCCAGCAGCGGGGCGAGCCCGGCGGCACGCGCCACACAGGACCGTGCCGCGGCCGCGTCGGGCGAGGAGGCGAGGTCGGCTTGGGCGAGGGCCCGGCAGCCCGTCCCGACGGCCTTGGCCGCCGCATCCGCCTTGGCGTACCCGGCCAGGTCAGCGGCACTGCGGGACTTGCTGTCCGCCCACTGGCTCTTGGCCTCGGAGAACGTCATACTCCCGTCCTCCAGCCCGAGCTGGGCCCGGACATGAAGGTTCCAGTCCCGGTAGGACGCGGCGCCGGCGACGCGCAGCCGGTCCAGCGCGGCCACCTGGGCCCGGCATCCGCTCAGCAGCGCCGCGACCGAGCCGACGCTGCCGGTGCCGGACTGCGCCGGTGTGCCGGTCGTGGTCGTCGTGGTCGTCGTGGTCGTGGAGGGACTGGCGCTTGTCGTCGGCCCGGGCGAGGTCGTCGCGCTGAGGTTCGGCGCCGCCGTGCTGGTCGTGTCGTCGCGGGCGAGCGAGGAGACGATGACCACGCCGCCGATGAGGAGCAGCAGGACGACGACGCCGACCACGACCAGCCGACCCGGCCGGGGGCCGACGTCACCGCTCTCACTGCGGTGCTTTCCACCCATGGGGCAAGCCTCGCACGAACCCGGACGGCTGCTTCACCCAGATGCCCACGGCCCATCGGGTCGGGGATGTCGTCCGGCACGGGACGCCGGTAACGCAAAGAATGTCGCCCCCAGCCAGGCTGGGGGCGACATCCTTCGCGATCGGGCTGGGCCCAGGGGGCTCAGGCTGCGTGCGCGCAGCCCCAGGGGCTCAGGCCGACCTTGCGGCGCAGCGTCTCGGCCACGGCGATCTGCTGCAGCCGGCTGGCCAGGTCGGCCCGGGGGGCGTACTGCCCGCCGCCGTTGGCCAGCCAGGTGGAGGTGAGGAACTGCAGGCCGCCGTAGTAGCCGTTGCCGGTGTTGATGCTCCAGTTGCCGCCGGACTCGCACTGGGCGATCCGGTCCCACATGGCGTAGTCGATGCCACCGGACAGGTTGGGGGCCGAGCCGCCGGTCGACGGACGCGACTTGGTGCCGACGGCCAGGATGCGGGTGACCGGGGCCTTGGTGACCTTGGTCGCGAGGACCTTGCGGCTCTCCCGCTTGCCGTTGACCCACACCTCCTTGTACGTCACCACCCTGGCGCCGAGGGCGCCGGACTGCAGCGTCCTGCTCTGGCCCTTGTACATGGACGAGTCGGACCTGCTCTGGGTGGCGTAGCCGATGGCCTGGGTCGCCTTGACCGTCTTCTCGGACACCCTGGCCACGGAGATCTTTAGGCCGCTGGCCACGACGGGGGTGGTCGTGGCCGGCGCGACCCGGTCCAGCGGGCCGAGCTTGACGCCCAGGCCGGCCAGGACGTCGCCGACGGTGGTCGCCGTCGAGGTGACGGTCCGCGTCTTGCCGTCAACCGCGACGGTGATCGACTTCGGGGTGGACACCGAGAGGGACAGCCCCTGGCGCCCGAGCGCCAGGCTGCGCGACACCGACAGGGTGGCGCTGTCGGCGCGGACGCCGATCTCGGCCAGGGCGGCCTCGACCGTGGTGGCGGTGGTCCAGTACTGGCGGGTCTTGCCGTCCACCGTCACGCTGAGCAGCCGCCCGTACTTCACGACGACCTGCTGCCCGTCGGAGACCGGTGCGGCCAGCCCGGGGGCGACGATGTCGTGGGGCCCGACCTTGATCTCCTCCTTGGCCAAGACGTCGCGCACGGTGCTGCCGAACACGTGTACCGCGGAGGACTTGCCGTCCACGGTGAGGGTCACGGACTTGTCGTATGACGCGAACCCGACCACGCTGCCGACCAGGGCGGTCAGCACCCCGGCTTGGACGATCCGCGCGGCGGGCGACTTCAGCGAGCTCTTCAACGACGCCGGGGACAGCGCCTCGGACACAGCAGAGTTCACGATGCTCCAGTGGTAGGAAGTCCCGGGCATCAGGCTCATCGGAGCGGCAGGAAGGTCTGGTGAGGATCGCGCGCGGGGAGCGACGGCGACTCAAGCCTGCCGTCCGAGGCATCGACCCCGGCCAACGGCTCCACTCTGGCAAAGCCCGGGGCGTAAGGTCAAGGATTGATAACGGAGATGTGACGATGCTCTCGCCGCGCCCGGTCAGGTCCGGATGAGTCCGAGCCGGTGGGTCACCAGGGGCCGTAGACGCGCTCGGCGTTCTCCGAGACCGCCCGGCACAGTGCCGGGACGTCGAGGTTGAGCACCCTGGCCATGGTCCGAACCGTATGCGGCATCAGGTACGGCGCGTTCGGGGCGCCCCGGTGCGGGGCCGGGGCCAGGTAGGGCGCGTCGGTCTCCACGAGCAGGCGGCGCAGCGGGGTCACCGCCAGTGCGTTGCGCAGCTCGCGGGCGTTCTTGAAGGTCACCGGGCCGGCGAAGGAGATGTAGTAGCCACGGTCGGCACAGGTCCGGGCCAGCTCGATGTCCCCCGAGAAGCAGTGCAGCACGGTTGGCTCGGGCGCCCCCTGCTCGTCCAGGATCCGCAGCACGTCGTCGTGGGCGTCGCGGTCGTGGATCTGCAGCGCCAGGCGCAGCCGCTTGGCCAGGTCGATGTGCCAGCGGAACGACTCCTGCTGCACCCCTCGGCCCTCGGGACCGGTCCGGAAGTAGTCCAGGCCGGTCTCGCCGACGACCCGGACGCGGGGGTGGCGGGCCATCTGCTCGATCTCGGCCCGGGCGGCGTCGAGGGCTCCCCTGGCCGCCAGGCGAGGCGCCTCGTTCGGGTGAATGGCCACGCCACCCAGCAACGCGGCATACCGGTCCAGAGCTTCGACGGTGAACCGCGCCCCGGGCAGGTCGCAGCCGATCTGGACCATCCGGTCGACGCCGACCGCGGCGGCCCGGGCGAGCGCCTCGGCCAGGTCCGGCGGCGGGCTGCCGTCGCGGGACAGGTCCAGGTGGGTGTGGTTGTCCACCACCGGCAGCGGCAGCGGGTCCGGCGGGTCCGGCCAGGCCGGCCGAGGCTGCTCAGCCGGCACCGAGTCAGCCATCGCCGCGGAGCAGGGCCAGCTCCTCCTCGACCACCGTAGGGTCGAGCTTGCGGAACACCGGCGTGGGGGGGCCGACCGGGGCGCCGGGCACCACCGGGGTGGAGCGCCACGGCGGGGTGCCCGTGTAGTCGCCGGTGATGATGGGGTACACCGACCCGTCGTCGTCCAGGTCGGTGACGTGCTCGACCCGCGGCATCGGGGCGACCGTGCCCTTGCCGCCGAGGATCCGGTGGATCTTGTTCGCGCTGTGCGGCAGGAACGGCGACAGGATCAGGTTGCAGTCGCTCACGGCCTGGGCGCTGACGTGCAGGATCGTGGCCAGCCGGTCGCGCTGCTCCGGCGCCTTCAGCTTGTACGGCTCCTGCTCGGTGACGTAGCGGTTCACCTCGCCGACGACCCGCATGGCCTCGGCGATCCCCTGCCGCTGGCGGTGCCGGGCGAGCAGGTCGCCGACCGTGTCGAAGCCCGAGCGGACACTGGCCAGGACCGCGTTGTCGGAGGAGTTGAGCTCGGAGGCCGCTGGGATCTCGCCGAAGTTCCTCGCGAGCATCGTCGCCGTGCGGTTGACCAGGTTGCCCCAGCCGGCGACCAGCTCGCCGTTGGTGCGGGTGACGAACTCGGCCCAGGTGAAGTCCGCGTCCTTGCTCTCCGGGCCGGCGGCGCAGATGAAGTAGCGCAGCGCGTCGGCCTGGTAGCGGGCCAGCATGTGCGAGACGTAGATGACCACCGACCGGCTGGTCGAGAACTGGCGGCCCTCCATCGTGAGGTACTCCGAGCTGACCACCTCGGTGGGCAGCTGCAGCGCGCCATACGGGCCCGGTGACCCGCCGCGCGCGCCGCGGCCGTCGTAGGCGAGCAGCTCCGCCGGCCAGATCTGGGAGTGGAAGGTGATGTTGTCCTTGCCCATGAAGTAGTAGGACAGCGCCTCCGGGTCGTTCCACCATGCGCGCCAGGCCTCGCCGTCGCCGCTGCGGCGGGCCCACTCGATCGACGCCGACAGGTAGCCGATGACCGCGTCGAACCAGACGTAGATCCGCTTGGTCGGCTGGTCCCGCCAGCCATCGAGCGGGACCGGGATGCCCCAGTCGATGTCGCGGGTCATCGCCCGCGGCCTGATGTCCGCCAGGATGTTCTGGCTGAAACGAATCACGTTGGGGCGCCACGTTCCTGACGCCTCGCGTCCGTCCAGCCACTCCTTCAAGGCCTCGGCGAGCGCGGGCAGGTCCAGGAAGAAGTGCTGGGTCTCGACGAACTCCGGCACCTCGCCGTTGATCCGGCTGTGCGGGTCGATCAGGTCGGTCGCGTCGAGCTGGTTGCCGCAGTTGTCGCACTGGTCGCCGCGGGCCTCGGGGAACCCGCAGATCGGGCAGGTGCCCTCGATGTACCGGTCCGGCAGGGTCCGACCGGTCGACGGCGAGATCGCGCCGAAGGTGGTCTGCTCGACCAGGTACCCGTTGCGGTGCACCGTCGTGAACATCTCCTGGACCACAGCCTCGTGGTTGACCGTCGTCGTCCGGGTGAACAGGTCGTAGGACAGGCCGAGGTCGGCCAGGTCTTGCACGATGACGGCGTTGTTCTTGTCCGCCAGCTCCTTCGGGGTGACGCCTGCACGGTCAGCGGCAACCAGGATCGGGGTGCCGTGCTCGTCGGTCCCGCTGACCATGAGCACGTCGTGGCCGGCCATCCGCATGTACCGGCTGAACACGTCGGAGGGCACGCCGAACCCAGCCACGTGGCCAATGTGGCGGGGGCCGTTGGCGTACGGCCAGGCGACGGCGGACAGGACCTTGCTCACGGAGGCGATCCTAGGGTTCGCCAAGATGGCCACCATGGCCCACCTTCGCTGTGACTTCTACGCCGAGACCCTCGAGCTGGGCACCTCGATGACCGTGCTGCTGCCGCAGCCGGCGGAAAGCCAGATCGGGCTGGCGTCGGCCGGCCGCAGCGGGCCGCCGCCGGTCCTGTACCTGCTGCACGGGCTGTCCGACGACGACACGATGTGGCTGCGCAGCACCTCGATCGAGCGGTATGCCGCGGCCTACGGGCTGGCGGTCGTCATGCCGCAGGTGCACCGCAGCTTCTACACCGACATGGCCCACGACGGCGGGAGGTACTGGACGTTCGTGTCCGAGGAGCTGCCGGCCGTCGTGGAGCGCTTCTTCAACGTCTCGCAGCGGCGGGAGGACACGTTCGTGGCGGGGCTGTCGATGGGCGGCTTCGGCGCGCTCAAGTGGGCGCTGCACCAGCCGGACCGGTTCGCGGCCGCAGCGAGCCTGTCCGGAGTCACCGACGTGGCGGAACTGCGCCGGCTGGGCGACCGGGAGCCGTTGATGCGCAATGTCTTCGGCGGGCGGACTGTTGCCGAGGCCGGCGGCGACCTGGTCGGCCTGCTCGGCACCGTCGCCGACCCCGCGTCGCTGCCGCTGTACGTCTGCTGCGGCACCGAGGACGAGCACCTCATCGACGGCAACCGCCGGTTCGCTGCTGCCGCAAGGGGCCAGGGCTTTGACGTCACCTCGGACTTCGGCCCGGGCGAGCACGAGTGGGGCTACTGGGACGCCCAGATCCAGGACGTCCTCGCCTGGCTTCCGCTGAACCCCGACCCAGGCGTGCCCGGCTGACCGCTGCTCAGGCGTCCGCGCCCGGGCGCACTGCGGCGTTCGTGCCGTCCGTTTTCTAGCTCTAGCTGTCCGGCTGGCGTGTGATGAAGTCGGCCATGCCGGGGACCGTGAACGCGACGACGCCGTGCTCGGGCGCGTACACCAGCCCCTTGGCGATCAGGCTGGCGCGGGCGGGGCCCAGGCTGGTGCCTTTCCGGCCAAGGCGCATGGCGACCTCACCGGAGGGGCTGCCCGCATCACCGTCGAGCGCCATCGCGCGCAGGTACGCCTGCTCTGCCCGGGTGGCGCGGTCCCAGCGGGCGCGGAAGAAGCCGTTGTCCAGTGCCGCGCGGCCGCGGGCCGCACCGACCCGCGCATCGGCCAGGGTGATGTCGGGGCCGGCGGCGCAGTTCCAAGCCTCCTGCCCGAACTGCTGCAGGAAGTATGGGTATCCGGACGTCTCGGTCACGACGAGCGATGCAGCCTGCCGGTCCCATGACACTCCTTCTGCGGTGGCCGGCAGGAGCAGCGCCTCGCGGGCGAGGTCCTCGGGCAGGTGCTCGATGCGGTCGAAGACGAAGAGGCGCTCGGCGTAGGATTTCGCTTCGGCCAGGACCCTCGGCAGGCTCGGCAGGCCGGCCAGGGCGAAGAGCAGCCGCCACCCTCGCTGGCCCGCGTAGTGCGCGATGGAGCACACCGCCGTCAGCTCTTCCGGTGTGAGGTCTTGGGCTTCGTCAACGAAGACGGCAACGCCCACGCCTTCTTCCTCGGCGGCCTCAGCGAGGTCCTTGAGAAGCTTGGTCAGGTCGGTCTCCAGTACCCCGGTGTCGGCGCCCCCGCCGGCGGTCTGGGTCAGGTCGAGCCCGAAGCTCCAAGAGCCGGTCGTGTCATAGGAGGTCTTGAAGCTCGCCGCGGTCCTGAGTGCCTTGAGCAGGCGTCGGCCCGCGGACGGCCGGGCCAGGTCGGCCAGGGGCCCATGGAACGCCTCGCCGATCGCCTCGCGCAAGCTCTTGCCGGATGCCGCCTCGACGTGCGCCGTGAGCCAGTCGGACCGGTGCGTGCGCCGGGCGAACTCTACCAGCAGCACGGTCTTGCCGACCCCACGCAGACCGTAGAGCGCCACGGACTGAGCCGTACGTCCCGCCTGCACCCGGCCGACGGCCACCCGCCACGCGTCGAGCTGCCGGTCGCGGCCGACCAGCGCAGCCGGAGGCCGGCCTGCGCCCGGCGAGTAAGGGTTGTGCACGGCATCCATTCCGGCCTCGCTATGGCGATCAATGTCAGGGTATAGCGTTTTGCTATACGACACAATAAAGCCCTACACGCCCGCTCGACGCACCACCGGCCATCCAGCGCCACCGAATCCAGGACGTCCTCGCCAGGCTGCCGCTGCGCTGGGTCAGCCACGGACGGCCGGCAGCAGGCGTCGCACAGGGCTCTGGTGGGCAACCCGGGGGCCGCAGCGACGTCTCGGGTCACGTCCTTGAGCCGCTCGCCGCCGGCAACACGCGCCCGTATGCCGGGCAGCAGGCTCTCGACGTCGGTCGCCTCCGCCGCCGCGCCCGCGACGACCAGGGCAGGCTGCCGGCATGGCGCACCGGTTCGTAGCGGGCGAACCGCGGCGCGATCCGGTCGATCACCTCGGAGAACGCTCGCCACCACCGGTCAGGATCTACGCTGTGTGCCGCGGCCACCGCGGCGGACGGGTTGTTCGACACAAACAGCGCATGCTCGCCCAGTGGCCGCCTCCACGCCCCACGCCACGCCCACCCGCGACCACATCGACACCCAGGTCACGAACCACGGCTGGGGTACTAGGGCTCGGATAGCCGGAGTGATTGAAGTCGAGATTCAGTCAACATAGCTGTCGCGAATTGTCGGGAGGCCCGCCCGGGATGTCCACCGGCGCAGGAAAGAACTCTCCTGGAGAGACAGAACAAAGTAGAGCGGAACCAGCACTTCGGTGCCCGTGCGGAACTCTAACTTTAGATGACCGGGCGTCGCCTGAGGGCTCAGCAATGATATCCCGGACTTCCGGCCATAGATGGCGCGTACAATTGAGTCATCGATGGTCAGTACTTGTCGGCCGTTTCGCACTTCCACACGGTCACCGAAGAAGGAGACCCGGTATCGACGTTGGTCAACATACCACATTACGCACAACAGGATAGAGAGAAGGCCTAAGACTACCACAGCGACTCTGGCAGCACTCACATTCGAGGCATGTGGCAGAAAGAATAGGCACCCCGCTCCCCAAGGAATCGCCGGCAGGATCCAGGACCCCCTCTGCGGGTAACTGAACTGGGGTCGAGTAGCTCTCTCAGGGGGCGGCGTCACTCTAGTCCCAAAATCCGGCGCGACGTCCCCAGGAGCTTACAGCGGTACTCGCGGCCGCTCCATGCAGATTTGAAGAGTAGTACGAGACAGCTCGATAGCCTAGGTGTTTCCGAGTGAAATGCGAACTGACGCTCGATATGCGTCGCTGGTACCAGCGAGTCCTGCCGTGGCGCCCGATGTTACGTGAAACCTTCGCGAGGGTGCCAAATGCGTGCCTGCTCGAGTAGAACCGTGATACGAGCTTTGCGCCAGTGAACGATGTGGCCGCGCTGATCGCCCACATGCCCGCCTGGCCATGATTTTGCCTTGAAGCATACGAACCGGCGAGATATCCGCCGCAGGCCGTACCGAGCCAGCCGGGCGTCCAACCACATGCAGAGCGAAAGATTCGCGCACCACGGGAGTTGCCCAACCCCCATTGCACTGCGGTCTTGACCCAGCCCCATCCGAAGTGTCCGTCGAGGTCGTACATGTTGATGGGGTCGCCTGGGTAGGTGTAGGCGTTGGGGTTGCCGCCGGGTTCGGGGTCGGTGCTGGTGAACCGTCCGGTGACCGGGTTGTACAGCCGGTCACCCATCAGGGTCAGGCCCGCGGTGTCGGTGGTGGTGGAGCGTTGTTTGGCGCCGAGCCACCCGTAGCCGGTGTCTCCGTCGACTACATCGGTGGCGGTGGGGTCGCGGGGTGCGCCGTACTCGGTGTAGTCGGACCAGCCGGTGATGCCGCCGGCCGGGTCGGTGGCGGCGGCGGTGGGAAGGATGTCGATGGTGGTGACCACGTCGCCGTGCAGGGTAGCCAACGGCAGGGTGACGGCCCCGTCGGTGGTGATGCTGGCGGCCAGGTCCCCGGCCAGGGACTCGGCGTACCGGGTGGTGACCGCGCCCGCGCTGCTGGTCAACTATGCATTTCCCTCGATGAGTTTCGAAAGTCTCTCATCGCTCCTCCATCGCTTCATGAATCTCGTCTCAAGTAGGGAGAGAGTAAACCACAAAGGCACGATTTCTACTGATCCGTCCGACTTCTCGATGCGCAGCCATGCAGGAGCGGCCTGCGGGGTAAAGATCGCGATTCCAGTCTTTCGCTGAAAGACTGCTCGCACCACTTGCTGAAGCAAGTCGACGCGCCGACCTCCCGTCACTAGCACCGCCTGGGTGGAATCTAAGACGACATAGTGGCGTCGTTGTGGTACAAACGACATGAGTGAGGCGATTATCGCCGTCAGATTCAGAACGAGGAAACCTGCTTGCGACGCTGTCTCACTGCCGAGACCCGGCAAGAAGATGAGCGAGAGCCCCGCCCAGGGAACTGCAGCGAGCAACCAAGAGAAGCGCTGTGGGTAGCGAATACCTACTTCATCTCCCTTCTTATCCCGATAACTTGACCTGGACGCATCCTGCTGATGAATTCCTAATCCCACCACCGCCGTCGATGGCCGTACGTTTGTACTCCGACTGTGGCGGCGCTGCCGTGAAGATTCGCTGACCAGTACGTCGTGGCCCTGTACCCGAGATTCTGGCGCGTGAAGTGCGAGGAGGCTCGACGTATCCCGCGCTGATAGATGTTCATGGAGGTATGCCGGCCGACGTAGCGCGACGAACTTGCTAAGTGGCCAAAAGCATGAGTGCTTCGGAAGCCGCGCGCCACCAACCCTCCGCCCACCCACGAAGTCGCAGCACTAACACCCCACATCACCGCCTGACTCCGGTTCCCCCGGGAAGCATAAGAGCCAGCGAGATAGCCACTGCAGGCCGTGCCCACCCAGCCAGGCGTCCAACCACATGCAGAGCGAAAGATTCGCGCACCACGGGAGTTGCCCGACCCCCATTGCACTGCGGTCTTGACCCAGCCCCATCCGAAGTGTCCGTCGAGGTCGAACATGTTGATGGGGTCGGTGGGGTAGGTGTAGGCGTTGGGGTTGCCGCCGGGTTCGGGGTCGGTGGCGGTGAAGGTGCCGGTGACCGGGTTGTAGAGCCGGTCGCCCATGAGGGTCAGGCCGGCCGTGTCGGTGCTGGTGGAGCGTTGCTTGGCGCCGAGCCAGCCGTAGCCGACGGTCCCGGCCACCTTGCCCGCGCTTGCGGGGTCGCGCGGGGTGCCGTATTCGGTGTAGTCCGACCACCAGGCGATGCCGGTGGCGGGGTCTGCGCTGGTCGTGGTGGCGGGGATGGGGACGGTGGTGACCACGTCGCCGTGCAGGGTAGCCAACGGCAGGGTGATGGCCCCGTCGGTGGTGATGCTGGCGGCCAGGTCCCCGGCCAGGGACTCGGCGTACCGGGTGGTGACCGCGCCCGCGCTGCCGGTCCTGACGGTCCAGGCGGGGTTGTCCGACCCGTCGGTGTAGTGCCGCTCCAGGGTGCTGGTCCCGGCGGTGCCGCCGGTGGTGGTGACAGTGCTGCGCCGGCCGCCGGAGTCGAGAGCCAGGGTGGTGGTCACCCCGCCCTGGGTGATGGTGCGGGCCAGGTCGTCGTCGTCGTAGCCGAGGGTGATGTCACCGCCGGCCTGCGGGGCGTCCGCGGCCGGTATCAGGGTCTGCCGACCGAACCCGTCGTAGGCGTAGACGCCGGACCCGTTGACGCCGGTGGTGGGCCGGTCGGCGGTGTCGTAGGCGTGCGTGGCCGTGGCCGTGCCGGTCGGGGTGGCCGTGCACTCGCCGTCGCGGTGGGTGTCGGTGACCAGCTGGGTGCGCCGCCCGTTGTCGTCGAAGGTGTACGCGCGGACGGTGCACGGCGCGCCCGCGGTCGCGGCGGTGCCGGGGTCCAGCACCATCCCGGTGGCGGTCGCGGTCCGGTCGGTCACGGTGACCAACCGGCCGGCACCGTCGTAGCCGTAACCGCGGTCGTAGCCGAACGCGTCCCCGGTTCCGGCGACGACCTGGTCCAGGCTGGTGGCCCCGGAGGTGCCGGGGTCGAAGGACGACCCGGCACCGGTGTACTCCGCCCGGACCCGGCCGGTGATGTCGTTGTCCTGGGACCAGGCCAACCAGGTGCCGCGGGTGGGGGTGCCGGTGTCGTAGACCGGGTCCCCGTTGCCGTCGAATACCGGGTCGCCGTTGCCGTCCAGGCGTTGGGTGACCGGGGTGACCTGCCCGTCATACGCCAGGCCGACCGGCTCACCGGCCTCGTCCAGGGTGGTGACCTGGGTGATCCCACCGGGCAGTCTCTGCACGGTGAGGGCGCCGTCGGCGTCGTAGGCGCCGGTGAAGTCCACGGTGCCGCCCCCGCCGTCCGGGCCGGTACGGGTGACGGTGACCTTGGTGGCCCGGCCGCGGCGCTCGGTGTCGCCGAGGGCGTCGGTGCCGTCCCAGGTGGTGGTCGTGGTCCCCTTGGGGTCGGTCACGGTGGCGACCCGGCCGGCGGTGTCGTAGCTGGTGGTCGTGGTGTCGTACCCGCCGCCGGGGGCCTCGGCCCGGGTGGTGGTGGCCCGGCCCCACCCGTCGTAGACGGTGGTCTTCTCCGCATCGGTCAGGGGGGACCCTTGGCCGCTGGTCTGGTCCAGGGGCCCGGTGTAGTCCGCCTGCCCGGTGGCCGGGTCGTAATGGGTGTACACCGCCGGGCGGGCCGTGGAACCAGGAATCGTCGACGTCGTCTGCGTCTTGGTGGCCCGACCGGCCGCGTCCATGGTGGTCGTGCTCGTACGGGTCGCCGACCCGGAGGTCTGCACCGTGGTGGTCGCGGCCAGCCAGACGCTGTACCCGCCGGTCAACGACCCCGGCAGGCTGGCCGGCCCGTTCGCCGCGGTCCCGGTGCTGGTCGGAGCCGCAGCCGGTCCGGTCGCGCACGGCAGCCCGGCCCACTCGGGCAAGCTCACCGTGTGGCCGCGATGAAGCCTGCGGACGCCGCCAAGAAGCACAAGGCATTGGCGAAGGCGCCGTAGCCGAAACGGATCTGCACATCACCGGTTGCGGCGTCACGTTGCAGTCTCACAACGGCATGGCACAAAGCAAGCGTTAGCAAGCCGGCGCCCGCCACGGCCAAGGTCGTGACGACAATTTGTCCAAGCGGGGATGGCAATGCATTGGCGACGAGCGCTAGGACCAGCGCAAGGCAGGCCATCACGACGTAGCCGCCCATCAGCATCTTCGAGTATGACTCAAGGTCACGATCGCACCCTGAACGGGCACGCTCCTGCGCCGCTGCGTACCCCCCGACGAGAGACGAGGGCGAATCGGGCCGAGTCATCACACGGTCGAGGAAGCCCAAGATGAGGTAGTCAGCACGCAGAACCATGAATCGTCGTCCCTCACAAACTTCGTCCGGGCCGCCAAGAACGATATTCCTGTGCCGAGGCATACCATGTCGCACCGGCCCCGTACCAGAAGTCGATACGGTCCGCACGATTCACGTATCTCCTTTCATAGTGCTTGTGCTGTCGGGATATCCTCCGGCGTACGCGCCTGTGATAGCTGGCCGACCGTTTCGTACTCCCTTGGGGTACTTGGAAACCTGGCGTGCTCTCCACGCACGCCAAGCATAGCGGAGGCCCTTTGCTACGCCGAACGCCCCAGCGCCAGCGATGTCGAACCAACCAGACCTGTCTCGTGGCGAATCTTGTAGGACCAATAGCGGCGCACGCGGCACATCCAAGCATGCCAGGGACCGCCAAGCCCGTCGCCGCGCGATCCAACCATCTGCCCACCATGTGCCCCATCCGAAGTGTCCGTCGAGGTCGTACATGTTCATGGGGTCGCCTGGGTAGGTCTAGGCGTTGGGTCTGACGCCCACTTCGGGGTCCGTTCTTGGGGGTGGCCTGCCGCAGGCGTGTGCGAGAAAGGTGAGGCAGCCCGCTGCCCAGGCAACAGCGACCAGAATCGAATCGAGGGCCCTCGCTGCGGGTAGCTACAGCTAATGGACATGCAGCTCCACATAGACGCCTAACACAAGGATGGCAAGAAGCGTACAGGTAAGGCCAACTGTGGACCTGCGCATCAGACGACGATTCCCACGCACTTGCTTCGGCAACACCGTGTTCATGACGAGCAGGGGTCGTCCCAGTGTCGCAATGCAGGCAACTAAGTAAACAGTGGTTCCGCCAAGAAGTATTTCATTCCAGTCCATTCCTATTATTCTTCCGCGCCAAAAGACGATTGCAGCGAAGCCAGGCCATGCGAGAGCCAGGGCGAGGC
>DASSLY010000052.1:0-9684 GCA_035689185.1 Dermatophilaceae bacterium | reverse complement strand
ACGACAGCGATCCGGGCACAGGAGCGGAAGCTGGTGCCGAGCAGCTGGGCCGCGGCGTTCGGGACGATCATCAGCGCGCTGATCAGCAGCAGGCCGACGACGCGCATCGACACCACAACCGTGACCGCGGTCAGCACCGCCAGGACCAGGTTCAGCGCAGTGACCGGCAGGCCGGTGGCGCGGCAGTACTCCTCGTCGTTGGCCACGGCGAACAGCCTCGGCCGTAGCACCCACACCGTGCCGACCACGACGACAGCGAGCACCAGGAAGACCCACAGGTCGGTGACGCTGGTCGTGGTGATCGAGCCGAACAGGTACTGGGTCAGGCTGGTCGGGGTGCCCGCGTCCGAGCGGCCGATGATCACCACCCCCGCCGCGATGCCGCCGTAGAACATCACGGCCAGCGCCACGTCGGCGCTGGTGCGGCCCCGGGCCCGGATGAGCTCGATCGCAACGGCACTGGCGACCGCGGCGACCAGCGCGGTGAGCACCGGAGCGGTGCCGGTGAGCACGCCCACGGCGACTCCGGCCAAGGCCACGTGGCCCATCCCGTCGCCGATGAGCGACAGCCGCCGCTGGACGAGGAACACCCCCACCAGCGGCGCGGCGACCCCGACCAGCAGCGCGGCCAGCAGCGCGTTGCGCATGAAGTCGTAGCTCAGCAGCTCAAGCACGTGGCGCCCCCGTCCGTCGCGGCAGCCGCCGGCGCCAGCCGGCCCCGGCGGGCGCCCCCGTCCGTCGTGGCAACCGCCGGCGCCAGCCGGCCCCGGCCGCGCCGTCCAGCGGTCCGGCCGCCGGGGAGTCGTCCGGCCTTGCCTCGGCGTCGTGGTGGAACCCGTGGTCGTGCGGGACCAGCAGCGGCGTCCCGGCGTGGTCCCGCAGCGCGAGTTCCTCCGGTGCCCCGTCGAACGCGATGCGACCAGCGGTCATCACCACGATCCGGCCGACTACGTCCCGCAGTGCCGCTAGCTCGTGGGTCACGATGAGCATCGTGGTGTCCCGGGCCGCAAGCCGAGCCAGCACGTTGGCGAGCACCCGCTGGCTGGCCAGGTCCACCCCAGCCGTCGGCTCGTCGAGCAGGAGCACGTCCGGCTGTGCTGCCAGGGCGCGGGCGATGAGGACCCGGCGTTGCTGTCCGCCGGAGAGCCGGCTCACCTCCTGGTCGTGCCGGTCGGCCAGGCCGACCAACTCCAGCGACTCGGCGATGATGTCCCGGTCCAGCCGGGTCGGGCGGACCCACCACGACTGGTGCGGCAGCCGACCGATCGCGACCACTTCCGACACGGTCGCCCGGACGGACGCGGAGAGGGTATGCCGCTGGGGTACGTACCCGATCCGGGCCCGGTCCCGGAAGCGTGCCTGCGGCACACCGAACAGCTCCACCTCGCCGGCCAGGCGGGTGTTCAGACCCAGCACCCCCTTGACCAAGGTGGACTTGCCCGAGCCGTTGGCGCCGAGCACGGCGAGCGCCTCCCCGGGTTGCACCGTGAGGGACACGTGTTCCACCACGGCCCGGTCGGTGTAGCCGAACGCGGCTTCGCGCAGCCGAAGCACCGCCGTCATCGGCACTCCTGGCCCTGGCGCAGGGCGCGCAGGTTGGACCGCATCACGGCGAAGTAGTCGCGGCCTGCCGAGCTGGCGGTGATGCCCTCGACCGGGTCCAGAACCGCCACCCGCGCGCCGGTTTCGCGCGCGACGGTGTCGGCGACTGCCGGGCTCACCAGCGTCTCGGCGTACACCGTCCGCACCCCGTGGTCGCGCACGAACCGGGCCACCTGGGCGAGCTGGGCCGGCTCCGGTTCGGCGTCTGGGGAGAGGCCGGCGATGCCGACCTGGTGCAGTCCGTAGGCGGCGGCGAAGTAGGAGAACGCGGCGTGGCCGGTGACCAGGTCGCGGATCGAGCAGTTGGCCAGCCCCGTCCGCAGCTCGCCGTCCAGGGCGTGCAGCCGGGAGGTGAACCGGACCGCACCGGCCCGGTATGCCGCCGCGTTGGCCGGGTCGGCGGTGGCCAGCCGGTCGGCAATGGCGCTGCCCACGTCGGCGTAGCGCGTCGGGTCCAGCCAGAAGTGCGGGTCCGCCAGTGCCGAGTGCTCGGTGCTCAGGGCGGCGGCCGGCTCGCTGCCCGGGTCGACGTTGGGCTCCACGGCGACCCTGCTGGGGGGCTGGGGCGCCGGGCCGGCGTTCCGCGTCGCGCCCGGCTCGGTGTTGGCCTCGCTGACGGGCTCGGTGTTCGGCTCCACGGCGACCCTGCTGCGGGGCTGCGGCGCCGGGCCGGTGTTCCGCGTCGTGCCCGGCTCGGTGTTGGCCTGGCTGACGGGCTCGGTGTTCGGCTTGGCCCCGCCGCCGCCCAGCTGTGCGGCCGCGCTTACGTCGAGGGTGCCCTCGCGCTGAGCGAGGCCCTCGAGGGCTTGGTCCACCACTGGCTGGAACCCGGCGAGGTAGACGACCAGATCGGCCTTGGCCAGGCTGATCATTCCGGCCGGGGACAGCTCCAGGTCGTGCGGCTCAGTGCCGGGCTTGGTCAGGTTCTCGACCTGGACCAGGTCACCGCCCACCTGGGCTACGGCGAACGCCAGGGGATAGAAGGCCGCGGCCACACGGACCTGCCTCGCCCCCGGGCTGCCGGAGCCGACCGCGCAGCCAGCCACCACCGCCGGGGCGGACGCCACGGCCAGGCATGTTGCGGCGAGACGAAGCCAGCGGCACGGCATACTTTTGATTGTGCCGCGAACTGAGAATGATTGTCAAAATCGCCGCCTTAGGCCCGCGGAAACAGCTGCACGACCGCAAGACCCGCCGCCAGCAGCACGACGGCGGCGCGCATCACCCTCTCGGTCGAAGTCAGCCGGGGCCAGGACAGGTAGAGCAGCCAGGCGATGAATAGCGCACCGATGCCGACCAGGATGAAACCCGCCGGCCCGCCGACGAATCCACCGAGCAGGAGCAGGGCCAGCATCGACAGGAACGGGACCACCCGGGGGAGCCGACTAAGCCGAACCAGTAGGGGCCGACTGGCCCGCTCCACCGACTGCCGCATCCCGCTCACCCGAAGCAGGCTAGCCGAGGTCGTCGAGCGGTCCTCCGGTCGTCCGTGACCGTGGCATCACTCTGTCCGTCGCTCTCGGCCATGGCCCCGGTCCGCCGCTTTCGTCTGTCGCCCTGCTCCGCCGCTTTCGTCTGTCGCCCTGCTCCGCCGCCTTCGGCTGTCGCCCTGCTCCGCCGTCGGCCATCACCTCCCTCACCCACACCTGCCTGGGTGAGCCACACCGGGGTGTGCCCGACCACACCGCATGCGGTGTCACTGGTCCCACTCGGGTGTGGTTGCCCCAGGGAGGTGTAGTCGCCGCCGCAGCGGGGTGTCGTCGCGGAAGCGGGATGTCGTCGCTGCACCGGAGGGTGTGGTTGCCGTAGGGGGGTGTGATTACGGCAGCGGGGTGTCGTCGCTGCCCCGGGCGTGGTCCGCGCACCGGGTGTCCTGCGTGAATGGCCGGTGTCCACTCAGCTGCGGCTGGTTTGGCCGGTGACCCACTCAGCTGCGGGCGGCCGTGACCGGGGCCTTGGGTCGTCGGCGGCGTGTCGCCTTCGGTTATCCACAGGTGAAGGCGCCGGGCGCGCGGGCACGCGGGCAACCGGTCCACCATCGGCGCATGGACCGACTCAGGATTCGGATGGGCGTGCAGCACGGTGTGCTTACCACCCGCGACGCCGCGGAGTGTGGCGTGGACGGGCACGGGCTGCAGTTGCTGTGCAAGCGGGGACGGTTGACCCGGCTGCGGACCGGGTGCTACGTCGACAGCACCCTGTGGGCGGCTGCCGGCGTCGAGGAGCGCTTGGCGCTTCGAGCGCTGGCCGTCTACCGGACTTTCGGTGAGCGCTGGGCGGTGAGCCACGCTTCTGCGTTGGCCCTGTACGGGCTGCCGTTGCCCGACCTGGGGGCGGTCGCGCATCTGTCCAGGCGCACCCCAGGGCCGGCGCGGTCCAGGTCCGGACTGGTTGCCCACGTTCCGATGCCACCCGAGCAGCTGCGCCGTCATCGGGATGCCTGGTGCTCCCAGCCGGGGGTCGCGCTGGTGCAGGCGGCTGGCGGCCTCGGCCTCCCCGGCGCTGTGGCGAGCGCGGACGCCGCCCTGCACCGAGGCCTGGTGACCTCCGACGAGCTGACGTCCGCGCTCGGCGCTGTGCGAGTCGGCCCCGGACGCCCGGTGGCGGCCGCCATGGCGCAGCTGGCCGACGGCCGGAGCGAGTCGGCCGGGGAGAGCCGTTGCCGGGTGACCTTCGTGCTGGCCGGGCTGCCGGTGCCGGTGGTGCAGGCCATCATCTCCGATGGGCAGACCACCGCGCGGGTCGACTTCCTATTCCGGCAGTACTCGGTGATCGTCGAGTTCGACGGCGCGCTGAAGTACGACGGCGCCAACGGTCGAGCTGCCCTGGTCGCCGAGAAGCGTCGCGAGGACTGGCTGCGCTCTCTCGGCTTCGAGGTCGTGCGTATCACCTGGCGAGACTTGGACGACCCCCTGCGGGTGCGTCGGCTGGTGCTCGCCGCGATGGCGCGTGCCAGCCGACGGCCAACGGGCGTTCCCGCCTGATGCCGGAATGCAGTACTGCCGGGATGCGGTATGCCGGCATGCCGGTACTGCCGGGATGCCGGGACGAGGCGGCCGGCATCCCCGTGGCCGACGACACCCCCGTGGCCGACGACACCCCCCGTGTAGCCGACCACACCGCATACGGTGTCACTGGCGACAGCGAGGTGTCACCGGCTTGGCCAGGTGTCAGCCGTGAGGTGACGTGTCGACCAGAGACGGTCGGAGGCAGCTCTGGCGCCCCGTTAGCCTTGGGTCATGCCAGCGCCGTCCACCGTCGACACCGTCGTCAGCCTGTGCAAGCGCAGGGGCTTCGTCTACCCGTGCGGTGAGATCTACGGGGGGACCCGTTCGGCGTGGGACTACGGACCCCTCGGCATTGCGTTGAAGGACAACATCAAGCGTCAGTGGTGGCGCTCGATGGTCCAGGTCCGCGACGACGTCGTCGGGCTGGACTCCTCGGTGATCCTGCCGACCCGCACCTGGGAAGCCTCCGGCCACATCGACACGTTCAACGACCCGCTCACCGAGTGCATGAGCTGCCACAAGCGGTTCCGCGCCGACCACCTGGAGGAGGAGTTCGCCGAGCGCAAGGGGCGCCCGCCCGAGGGTGGCCTGGCCGAGGTCACCTGCCCCAACTGCGGCACCCGCGGCGCCTGGACCGAGCCGCGGCAGTTCTCCGGGCTGTTGAAGACCTACCTCGGCGTGGTCGAGGACGAGTCCGGCCTGCACTACCTGCGCCCGGAGACCGCCCAGGGCATCTTCCTCAACTTCGCCAACGTCATGGGCTCTGCTCGCAAGAAGCCGCCGTTCGGCATCGCCCAGATCGGCAAGAGCTTCCGCAACGAGATCACTCCGGGCAACTTCATCTTCCGCACCCGGGAGTTCGAGCAGATGGAGATGGAGTTCTTCGTCGAGCCAGGCACCGACGAAGAATGGCACCAGTACTGGATCGACGAGCGCACCCGCTGGTACGTCGACCTGGGCATCGCCAAAGAGAACTTGCGCCACTTCGAGCACCCCAAGGACAAGCTGTCCCACTACTCGACCCGCACCGTCGACATCGAGTACCGCTTCGGCTTCCAGGGCAGCGAATGGGGAGAGCTGGAGGGCATCGCCAACCGCACCGACTTCGACCTCTCGACTCACTCGCGGCACTCCGGCGCCGACCTCACCTACTTCGACCAAGCCACCGGCCAGCGCTACACCCCCTATGTCATCGAGCCTGCGGCCGGGCTGTCCCGGTCGCTGATGACGTTCCTGGTCGACGCCTACTCCGAGGACGAGGCGCCCAACACCAAGGGCGGGGTGGACAAGCGGGTGGTCCTGCGGCTGGACCGCCGGCTGGCCCCGGTGAAGGTCGCGGTGCTGCCGCTCTCCCGCAACGCCGATCTCACGCCGAAGGCCAAGGACCTGGCCGACCAGCTCCGGCAGAGCTGGATGGTCGACTTCGACGACGCGGGCGCGATCGGCCGCCGCTACCGCCGCCAGGACGAGATCGGCACCCCGTTCTGCGTCACCATCGACTTCGAGACACTGGACGACCACGCGGTCACCGTGCGAGAACGCGACTCGATGGCCCAGGAGCGCGTCGCGCTGGACCAGATGCAGGGTTACCTGGCCGACCAGCTGGCCGGCTGCTGAGGATCGCTTGACCGCCCTCGCCGAACGGCTGCTGGCACCGCTGCGGATCGGCCCGCACCAGCTCGGGTCGCCGGTGGTGCTGGCGCCGATGGCTGGCATCACCAACCGCGCCTTCCGTCGGCTGTGCCGCCAGGCCGGGGGCGGCGCGCTGTATGTCAGCGAGATGGTCACCTCCCGCGCCCTGGTGGAGCGGACGCCGGAGTCGATGCGGCTGATCGAGCACGACCCCGACGAGTGGCCCAGGTCTGTCCAGCTGTACGGCGTCGACCCGGTCACCATCGCGGCCGCGGTGCGGATGCTCGTCGAGGAGGACCGGGTCGACCACATCGACCTCAACTTCGGCTGCCCGGTCGCCAAGGTCACCCGCAAGGGTGGCGGGGCCGCCCTGCCGTGGAAGGCCGGCCTGTTCCGCGCGATCGTCGCCGCCGCGGTCCGCGAAGCCGGCCCGTATGCCGTGCCCGTCACAGTGAAGATGCGCAAGGGCATCGACGCCGACCACCTCACGTTCCTGGAGGCGGGCCGGGTCGCCGAGGGGGAGGGCGCGGCCGCAGTGGCGCTGCACGCGCGGACCGCGGCCGACTACTACTCCGGCCAGGCCGACTGGGCGGCCATCGCGGCGCTCAAGCGGGTCGTCACCTCGGTGCCGGTGCTCGGCAACGGGGACATCTGGGCCGCGGAGGACGCGTTGGCCATGGTGGCCGCGACCGGGTGCGACGGAGTGGTGGTCGGGCGCGGCTGCCTCGGCCGGCCGTGGCTGTTCGCTGACCTGGCGGCTGCGTTCGCCGGTCGGCCGGAGCGGGTCCGGCCCACCCTGGAAGTGGTAGCGGATACGCTGCGCCGGCACGCGGCATACCTGCGCGACTTCTATGGCGATGAGCTGAAGGCCTGCCGCGAGATCCGCAAGCACGTGGCGTGGTATCTCAAAGGCTTCCCGGTCGGGTCGGACGTGCGCCACCGGCTCGCCCTCGTCGAGACGCTGACGGAGCTGGACGGGCTGTTGACCGGACTGGACGGCTCGGCGCCGTGGCCGGGGGAGGACGCCGAGGGCCGGCGGGGACGGGCCGGGTCCCCGCGACGGGTGTCATTGCCCGAGGGGTGGCTGGACAGCACAGAGGTGACCGGCGCCTCGGCGCTGGCGCTGCGCGAGGCCGAAATGTCGGTCTCCGGCGGCTGACCGGCATGATCCGCCCGTCCGGTCCGTCCGGTCCGTCCGGTCCGTCCGGTCCGTCCGGCTGGACCGGGGCTGGACCGGGGCTGGGCCGGGGCTGGGCCGGGGCTGGACCGGGGCTGGACCGGGACTGGACCCGGGCTGGACCGGGTCAGCCGGTCTCGACCGGGCGGGTCGGGTCGCTCACCCAGTCGCTCCACGACCCGACGTACACCGCGGCGTCATCGGTCACCCCGGCGTGCTGCAGGGCAAGCGCCGCGTGCGCGGCCTGAACGCCCGAGCCGCAGTAGACCGCGACGTCCGCGCCGGGACGCACCCCGATCGCAGCGAAGTAGGCTGCTAATGCTGCCGGTTGGAGGAACCTTCCGGCCTGCAGACTGTCCAGCGCCGGGGCGCTGCGGGCGCCTGGGATGTGGCCGGCGACCGGGTCGATGGTCTCCTGCTCCCCGCGAAAGCGAGCCGCCGGCCGGGCATCAAGCAGCAGCGGGTGCGCCGCCGCGGCGTCGGCGTCCAACAGCCGCCGGTGGCCGGGGTCGGCCGTGAAATCACCCTCGGCGGGCTGGTGCACGCCGGCCTCGACCGGCCGGCCGGTGGCGACCCAGGAGGCCAGACCCCCGTCGAGGACCTGCACGTCGTCCTTGCCGAAGTACCGCAGCAGCCACCAGGCGCGGCTCGCCGGGAGGCCGTTGCCGGCGTCGTAGCACACGACCGGGCGCGCCCCGCTGACCCCGGCCCGGCGCATCGCCGCCTGAAAGTCTCTGGTGGCCGGCATCGGGTGCCGGCCACCTCGCCGATCCTCCCGCACCGGCGCCGAGAGCTCCCGATCCAGGTCGACGAACGCGGCCCGGGGAAGGTGCCCGACCGCGTATTCCGACCGGCCAGTGTCACTGCCGAGCTGCCAGCGCACGTCCAGCAGGGTTACCCGGTCAAGCCGGTGAGCCAGCTGCTGGACGCTGATCAGCGGTGGCATGCGGCAACTCGGGCCAGGGTGATCCCGCGGAACGCCGCCAGTCGCTCGGCCTTCTCCGCGACAGCCGCGGTCAGCGCTGCAGCGGACGCCTGCCAGGGGTCGAGCCGGACGGTGAGCCTCCGTCCGGACGCCCGGGGCCGCCAGGCACCGGCGATGTCGCGGCGGTGCAGGACGGCGCCGGGACGGCCCAAGGTCGGCCACCTCACCCTGGCCCGGTCCGGCTGCTGCGCTCCTACGCGGAACGCCGTGACCTGCGCGGCTGGCATCGTGGCCACCGCGTCATGCTAGTCACGCCGACCGACGAAACCGTGGCGTGCGGGACGCTGCCAGCCTGGTCCGTATGCCGCAGGGCCACCAATCGCTCCCCGCTCCGGTCGCAGGTGAGCGCCGACGGTAATGGTCCTACGCTGACCGGTCATGGCCTGGTTCTCCCGCAAGGACGACGACGACGACACCCAGCCAGCGCCCGCCCTGGGCCGCCGGCCGCCGATCGCGGAGGTGCCCGTCGGGGACGACGAGCTGGTCTTGCCGAAGGTCCGTGCACTGCCGCAGGACCAGCGGGAGTGGATCGCGCACACCTTGGCGGATGCGGCCGCGGCTGGGATCGACGTGGACGACCTGGCCTCGATCGCCGCGGCATACGACGGCTGGCTGGCGGACTGGCTGGCGCAACGGGAGTCCAAGCGGCCCGACCACCAGGTCCTCGTCGACCGGCTCGGGGTCGCCATCGGTGAGCACCTGGTCCGTCACACCGACATGGAGTGGGGGCTGGTCAGCGACGCGTTCGGCACCGACCTGGGCGTGGCGGCGCGTTCCGACGACTTCGCCGTGGTGCCGATGAACCTGGTCGCGGTGCGCTGGCTGAACCGCACCTCCGGCTGGGTCCCCGGCGTCATCGGCCACCTGGTCGCCCTGCGCACCACGATGCGCTGAGCGCCGGCGCGACGACCGACGCCGTTCTCGGACGGCGGCGACCGGCTTCGTTTTCGCCGGATTGGGTGAAGACGTGCCGTTGCGTGGGGTGCGGGGTTGTCGTTTTCGCCGGATTGGGCGAAGACGTGCCGTTGCGGGGGGTGCGGGGTCGTCGTTTTCGCCGGATTGGGCGAAGACGTTCCGCTGCGTGGGGTGCGGGGTCGTCGTTTTCGCCGGATTGGGCGAAGACGTTCCGCTGCGTGGGGTGTGGGCTGGTTGGCTCTCAACGGACAGCGACTTCGAGTTGTTCTATGCGGCAAGTGCAGGGTTTTGACGGTACTCGGTGGCGACTTCTTCGGGGGTTCTGTAGCCGAGGCTGGAATGGAGCCGGACCCGATTGTAGAACA
>DASSLY010000051.1:0-80973 GCA_035689185.1 Dermatophilaceae bacterium | reverse complement strand
GCGCGGTCGTCGCGCAGGTCGTGCACGTTGTAGCTCATGACCCGGAGCACGTGACCTGGCCGGTCGGCCGCCACGGGCCGGTCGGCGGCCATGGTTCAGCTGCCGGCGCGAGCCAGCTCGGCGGCGCCGATGAGGCCGGCGTCGCTACCGAGCACGGCCCGCACGATGCGCGCCTCGGGCCGGTAGCCGCGGCCGGGCAGCTGGCGCCGGAACGCCTCACGCGCGGGGCCGATGAGCATCTCGTCGGCGGCGCTGACTCCCCCGCCGATGACGAAGAGACCGGGGTCGAAGGCCGACGCGAGGTTGGCCAGGCCGATGCCGAGCCACCGACCGATGTCGGCGAGCAGCTCGCGTGCGGTCGGGTCGCCGTCGCGGGCAGCCTCGGTGATGAAGGGGCCGGTGAGCGCCGTGACGTCGCCCCCGAGCCTCGACAGCAGGTCGGCGACGACGGGCGAGCCGGCCTCCATCATGGCGCGGGCCTCGCGCACGAGCGCGTTGCCGCTGGCGTACTGCTCCCAGCACCCACGGTTGCCGCATCCGCACCGGTGGCCCTCGGGCACAACCCGCATGTGCCCCAGCTCCGCGGCGATGCCGTACGCGCCGCGCAGCAGCCGACCGTCGATGACCACCCCGCCGCCGATGCCGGTGCCGACCGTGACGAGCACCATGTCCGTCGCATCCCGGGCGCTTCCGTGGGTGAACTCCCCCCATGCGGCGGCGTTGGCGTCGTTCTCGATGATGACCGGCAGCCCCACCGTGGTCTGCAGCAAGTCCTTCAGCGGCTCGTCCCGCCAGGCCAAGTTCGGCGCGAACAGCACGTGCGATCCGGTCTTGTCGATGAACCCCGCGCATGCCACGCCGACAGCGGCCACGCCGTCACCGGCGGGCAGCCGCGCCGCGAGTTCGGCCACCAGTTCGGCCGCGGCCGCGGCGATGGCCGGGGAGTCCTGCGCCGGGGTGTCTCGACGCCCGGTCAGGACGACCTCGCCCGAGCGGTCAACGACCGCACCGGCGATCTTGGTCCCACCGATGTCCAGCCCGATCGTCATCTGCATCAGTTCGGCCCTTTCGCGGTGTTCTCGGGCGGCGCCGGGTCTGGGGCGTCCTGCACCGGGATCCTCTGGACCGTAGCGTCCCGCCGCCCTCCCGTCGCGGCGTCGCCTCGATCGGCCGTCGACGGCCCGGCAGGCCGTTCCGCAGCGAGGTCCCGAAGCGTCTCCGCGACGAACCCGGCCAGGTCAGCGAGGCGTGCCAGGGTCTCCGGCCGCACCTGCCGCAGCAGCGCCAGTCCCCGGCAGAGCGGGCACAGCTGGCATGTCAGCGGTTCCTGGCCAGGCGCGCCGCAGGTAGGACACACCCCGGTATGCCGCCCGGCGGGCTCGTCGGGACCGGACGGCTGGCCGGGACGGCCCGGTTCGTGCCCGCCCGAGCCCGAGCCGGGCGAGTCGTCCGGAAGGTCGTGGGCGCCGGCCGTGGCGCCGGGCTGCTCGCTGTCCCCGCGGGCCAGCCGGGCGACGGCCTCCACCAGCCGGGCCGCCTCCGTAGCCACCGACCCGACCGGCGGCGGCTCAGCCATGGTCCGACCCCGCCGGCCACAGGGCCGGGTCCGGCCGGAACCGCACCCGCAGCCAGCCGTCGCCAACGCTGGCCGAGACCACCTGGCAGCGACGCAGCACCCCAGGCAGGTCGACCACCCGGCGGGCGCCGGCCGCCCCCACCAGCAGCACGTCGTCGCGGCGGCCCAGCTCGACCTCGCCCCCGGTCAGGTACGGCAGGGGCATGGACAGCAGATACCCGCCGTCGTCCGCGACGAGCTGCGGTTCCGAGCGCGAGGGCGGGTGGGCCGGGTCCAGCGGTTCGACGCCGAGCTCGGCCAGCTCTTCCGGTCCCTGGGGAGGCGAGGCGGCCGGCGCGACGGTTCGAACCGCCAGCGGCGCGAGCGCGTCGCTAACCGTTCGGGCGCTGCGCGCCGGGTCGGAGCCCCGCGCTACGCCGGTCACGACGACCTCGTCGACGGGCACGCCGTGCAGCCGCAGGCCGACCACGGCCGATCGGGCCCGTGATGCCGCGTCATGGTGCGATGCGACGACCACCCGTGCGGACAGCGACCCGCCCAGCAGCAACCCGGCAAGGTCTCGCAGTCGGACCCGCCACTGGTCGGGGGACAGCCCGCTTGCCGTGGCCGACGGCCACCGCCGCAGCAACGACGCCGGCGCCCGGTCGAGCAGCCGCAGCAGGCCGGCTGGCGCCGCGACCAGCCGCAGGCAGTCGGCGACGGGCGGTCCGTCCAGCACGACCAGGTCGGACCAACCCTCGGTGAGCAGCCGGTGCAGCTGCGCCAGCAGCACCATCTCGCGGCCGCCGGGCAGCCCGGCGAGGTCCTCCAGCAGCGGCGAGCCGAGCCCGTCCCACGACCCCGCCTCGCAGGTCAGCGCGAACAGGCCGCTCTCGACCTCCAGCGGCACCGCGCCGGCAGGAGCGTCGGTCAGCGGCGTGGCGGCATGGCAGACGAGCACGGTCATTACCCCGGCGCGCGCCGAGGCGACCGCGGCGGCCGCCGCCACCGTGGAACTGCCCGACCCGCCCGGGCCGGTGAACACGACGATCCGCACTGCCGACGCCGGCGCTAGCCCTCGACGCGCTGCTTCAGGCCGGTGAGCGCACCCTGGATGATCGACTTCTCGGCCTTGCGCTTCAGCATGCCGAGCATCGGGATCACCACGTCGACCGACAGCCGGTAGGTGACCTCGGTCCCCTCCCCGGATGCGGCGAGGGTGTACGAACCGTCCAGCGCCTTGAGGACCGTGCCGCTGACCAGGCTCCACGAGACGACGCCGGTGCCGTCCTCCGCGACGTCCCACTCGTAGTCCAGCACGTAGGTGTCCTTGATCACGCCCTCGTCGAGGGTGAACTGCACCCGGTCGGCCCAGCCGTCCCCGTCCTCGGCCAGCACGGTCACCTGCTTGACCTCGCGGACCCACTCCGGGTAGCGCTCGAAGTCGGCGATCACATCCAGCACCTGACCGGGTGCCGCCGCGATGACGGTGCTGGACTCAGTGCGCTCGGCCATGGTCGGCAAGGGTACCCGCCCGGTGGCGGCCGCTCGCCGGGGCTGCGTCGGCGCTCGGCGCCCGCGGGCTGGCTAACGTTGCGACCCATGCGAGGACCGGGCGGTTTCTGGTATGCCGTGTCGCTCGCCTGGGTGGCCTACTTCGGAGTGCTCCAGTGGAGCGTCGTCCGGTTCCGGGTGCCGATCGTGCTCACCTTGACCGCCTGCGCGCTCGGGCTGGCCTGGTGGCAGCTGCGGCGCCCCGGCCCGGGCGCGCCTGCCCGGGGGCCGGTGACCCTGGCGCTGGCCGGCTCGGCCGTCGTGACCGTCGCGGTCCCGCTGTTCAGCTACCTGCCCAGTGGCTGGCAAGGCGTGGCCAGAGGGTTGCTGGCAATGGCGTGCTTGCTGACCGTGGCGGCGATGTGGCGGCCCACGTCACGGCTGCTCCCGGCGGTGGTGAGCGGGACGGCATACCTGCTGGCCGCTACCGTCGCGGTGGTGACAGACCCGGCGCCCCGGATCGACGTCTGGGTGACGCTGCAGCAGGCCAGCGACGCGATCGCCCGCGGCGAGAACTTCTACGCCATGGCCTGGACCGGCTCGCCCGGGGTGCAGGACGCGTTCACCTACCTGCCGTGGACCGCAGTCCTGGTCGCGCCCGGGCGGTGGCTGGCCGGGGACGTCCGGTGGGCCCTGCTGGCGTGGGGTCTGCTGGCGATGCTCGGCCTCCTCGTCCTGGGCCGCGGGCGCCGCCCGGCCGTGGCGGCGGCGGCGCTGCTGGTGCTCGCCCCCGGCACGCTGACCCAGCTGGACCAGGCCTGGACCGAGCCGTTGCTGCTGGCCGGGCTGGTCTGGTGGGCGGTGCTGGTCGACCGCGGAGGGACTCGGACGGCCTGGTGGGCGGTCCTGCCGCTGGCGCTGGCCTGCGCCAGCAAGCAGCACCTGGCGATGCTGCTTCCGGTGCTGCTGCTGTGGCGGCCGTTCGGGCCTCGCCGTGCCGTGGCGACGGGGGCGCTGGCCGGCGCGCTGATGCTGCCGTGGTTCGTGGCCTCGCCTGCGGACTTCGTCCACGACACGGTGACCCTGCTGGTGGGCTTCCACCCGATCCGGTTCGCGAACACGTGGTACCTGCTGGCGCTCAACGTGTACGGCGTCGCGCTGCCGTTCTGGCTGACCGGTCTGGTGGTGCTGGGCGCACTGGGCGGGGTGTGCCTGGTCGTGCACCGGAGGCAGCCGGGGATGGCGGAGCTGCTGCGCTGGCTGGCCCTGCTGTTGCTGCTGGCGAACCTGGTGAACAAGCAGGCCTTCTACAACCAGTTCTGGCTCAGCGGGGCGCTGGTGGCGGCGTCGTTCGCGGCGAGCGCTGCCAGGCCCGGGCCAGGGCGATCCGCCACGGTGGGGAGGGGTGGGTGGCGAATAGCGCGGTCTGCCACCACGTCGGCTCCAGCCGGGACAGGTTCGTCGTCGCCAGGGCCTGCTGCATCCGGATGAACGCCGCCGGGTCCCGCGTCAGGTCCAGCGCGTGGACGTCGGCGCTGGCCTCCACCCGGCGGCTGACCAGGTTCGTCACCGGCGCCACCAGCAACGGCCCGGTCGTGCCGATCGCGACCAGCAGGCAGGTGGCCGCTGCCAGCCGTCCGCGACCTGCCTGCCGGTCGGACGTCAGCGAGAACGACGCCCGGCCGCGCGGTGACAGCGAGGCGGCGGCGAGCAGCAGCACCGCGGTGCTCGCGCCCAGCGCGCCGATGACGGTGCCGCGGACCACGTCGTCGTGCACGACGTGGCCGAACTCGTGCGCCACCACGGCGGTGACGGCGGCCGGGTCGCCGCGCGCGAGCAGGGTGTCGTCCAGAACGACCCAACGGGTCGAGCCGATGCCGGAGACGTGCGCGTTCTCCCCGGTCGTACGGGTGGAGGCGTCGGCCTGGACGACCCGGACGCGGCCCAGCCCGTCCGCCCGGGCGAGCGCCTCGATCCGCTGCGTCAACGGGCTGGGCGCAAGCTCGGTGAACTGGTTGTAAGCGCGCTCGACCACCAGCGGGTAGATCGCCGACGCTACGACCGTGCCGGCGGCGGCCAGGATCGCCAGCAGCCACGGCCACCGCCGTGGCTGCCGTCGCACCAACCACAGGACGAGCAGCAGCACTACCTCCGTGACGGCCCCGGTCATCGCCAGGCCCACCAGCTGGTCCCGGGTCCAGCCGGCCCAGGTCTGGGTGGACAGGCCGAAACGACGCAGCACGAGCTCCGCGTGCACGTCGAACGGCAGCCCGACCAGCAGCTGGGCGAGGACGACGGCGCCGGCCGTGAGGACGACCGCGAGCAATGCCCGACCCGGCCGGCCGGGGCGCCGGGACAGCACCAGGTAGCCGGCCCAGGGGGTGGCCAGCCGCAACGCCAGCGCCAAGTAGGGCCACGGGCCGAGCTGGGTCCGAAACGCCCCAGCCCGGCTGACCTGCGCGGCGGTGAAGTCCCTGGCGACCTCTGGCGTCACCGGCTGCGCCGGGCCGTTCAACGGTTGCCAGGGGGTGAGCCAGACCACCGCGGCAGCCGTTGCCGCCAGCGCGAGCAGGCCGCCGACGAGCACGCGGTGGCGGTCCGGCCGAGGGTACGACTGCCTCACGTGGCGGCGAGCCGGGTCAGGTAGCCGCGCCAGCCGGAGACGAACCCGCTACGGCCCACACCGAAAAGCTTCGGGAAGGCCGCCGATGCGACGGCGTCCCGGTCGCCGCCGGGGGTCTGGGCCACCGCCCGGTAGAACGCCACCAACCTCGCCTGCCCGTACAGGTCGGCCAACCGGGAGCAGGCCAGCCACGAGGCCGAGTAGCTGGGCGCGATGGCGGTCCTGCCCGGGTCGTAGTCCTCCGCGCGGGGTAGCGCAACCGGTCCTTGGCCCCGCCTGACCCGGGCAAGCAGCTCCGCGGCGACCACGACCCGGGAGAGCCCGGTGCCCCGGTAGCCGACATAGTCGGCCATCCCCTCGGACAGCCACACCGGCACCCCCTGGGTGGTCGAGGCCCGGATGGCCACGTGGGTGACCTCGTGGGTGAGGACCACCTGGCGCCCGATCGGCCGTAGCTGCCGGAACGCAGACGGGTTGACCACGACCGCGTCGGCACCGGCCCGCTCCCCGGAGCCGAGGGGCCCCTGGGTGACCGCGGCCACCTGGCTGAGCCCGTCGTCCACCGGCCGGCCGAGTAGCTGGGCGAACTGCGCGGTCGTGGCGGGGGTGAACACCACCACCTTCCGCGGCCAGGACACGCCCCACACGGCGCTGACCCGGGACACGGCGCGGTCCGCCTCGTGGCCGTAGTAGCGCATCTGGTTCTCCGGCGCGTTGCCGACGACCAGGCTGCTGGCGCCGCGGATGACCCGCAGCCCGTTCAGGTCCCACACTTGCGCCGAGTTCTCGCCGCCGGCTGCCTCGCCGCGAATCCGCCATCCCTGGTCGAGCTGGACGAAGGTGTAGGACGCGGCGAAGTCGCGTAGACCTCGGTCGAAGCCGCGCAGCGCGTAGTGACCGGCCACCTTCGCGACCCACGCCGGACCCCCGGGCCCCACCTCCACGGCGGAGGGCAGCGCCTGGCTCGGTGCGATCTGGTCATAGCCGAAGCGATCGACGCCCAGCCGCATCAAGGTGTCGAACAGGCGTGCCTGAGCTCCTCCGAAGTCCGAGGACGAGTCGGCCACGGTGGCCATCCAGGCCGCCCTGTCGCGCGCCAGCACTGCGGCGGCTCGCTGCTGCAGCAGGGCCATGGCCTGCCGGGTGCGCCGGCTCGCCTCGTCCGTCGGCCCGGCCGGAGGGGACGTCGCCCGACCAGGCCCGGCTGGGCCAGCGGCGCCATCGGCGACACCGGCGCCACTGACGCCGCCGGCGGCACCGGCGCCAGCCAGACCGAGCGCTGCCGTCGGCCCCGTTGTCGACCCTGTGGTCGGCCCCGTCGTGGACAGCTGGGTGCCGGCAAGGCCGAGGTAGCCGCCGTCGGGCTGCCACGCCCCGGCCCGCACACTCGCTGCCGCCAGGAGGAACAGTCCCACCCCCACGGCCACCCACCGCAGCGGGGCCGACCCAGACCGACGCCGGTGGCCGCGCAGATCACCAGGGCTGGGGCGCCCCCCAGAACGGCGCCGCCAACCGATCACCGCGCCATCGTATGGGCGGCAGCTGTGGCCGACCGGTGGCCACCGTGCGCCGAAGCGAGGGCCAGACCCGGCACCTATCCTAAGCCTGCCCGAGGACGCGCCGGGGCTCACCCGACCGCCCGGGCGCCGTTCCAGGGCTGGCGCCGGGCCTGCACCGTCGCGGCATACTCTGCGGTCACCATCGAGGCGGCGACGAGCGCAGCCAGCGCCCGGCGCTCGGCGGCATCAGGGGGGACCATCGCCGGTCTCGGGTCGTAGAGCACGCCCACGACGCAGTCGGCGCAGCGCTTGCCGCGCACCGGGCAGGTCGCGCAGTCGATGATCATGGCCGCCTCCGTGGCTGGACTGGATCGTGTCTGCGACGACGCTAGAGGCGACCGCTGACAGACCTCCGGCCATGCGCGGCCCGGGTTGCCAGAGTGGCCGGCAGCCGTCGCGGGCAAAGTCGCACGACCGGCTATGCGCGGCCCGGTTGCCCGGATCTGTCGGTGGCCGCCCCTACCGTCGCCTCCATGACGACAGGCAGCCCCATCGCGGCGGCCCGGGGCGTCCAGGGCACCCTGGACGAGCTGGGCACCTCGCTGCGCGAGGTGACCTTCGTCGTCGTCGACCTGGAGACCACCGGCGGACCGCCCTCCGGGGCGGCGATCACCGAGTTCGGGGCGGTGAAGGTCCGCGGCGGTGAGGTGCTGGCGGAATTCCAGACACTGGTCAACCCGGCCGAGCCGATTCCCGCGTTCATCTCGGTGCTCACCGGGATCACCGACCTCATGGTTGCCGGCGCCCCGCGGATCGAGGCGGTGCTTCCCGCCTTCCTGGAGTTCGCCGGTGACGCGGTGCTGGTGGCGCACAACGCGCCGTACGACATCTCGTTCCTCAAGGCCGCCGCTGCGCTGACCGGACGCGCCTGGCCCAAGCCGACCGTCCTGGACACGGCTCACCTGGCGCGCCAGCTGGTGACCAGGGATGAGGCACCGGACTGCCGCCTGTCCTCGCTGGCCCGGCTGTTCCGGGCGACGACCCGCCCGGACCACCGGGCCCTGCACGATGCGCGGGCCACCGTTGAGGTGCTGCACGCCCTGCTCGAACGCGTCGGCAACCTCGGGGTGCGCACGCTGGAGGAGCTGTCCAGCTTCACCTCACGCGTCAGCGCCGCCCAGCGGCGCAAGCGGCACCTGGCCGACGGACTGCCCTCGGCCCCAGGGGTATACCTGTTCAAGGATGCCCAGGGCCGGGTCCTCTACGTGGGCACCGCGAAGGATCTTCGCCGTCGCGTCCGCACCTACTTCACCGCCTCCGAGCAGCGCAGTCGGATCGCGGAGATGGTCGGTGTCGCGGCGTCGGTCACCCCGGTCGTCTGTCAGACCAGCCTGGAGGCCAGCGTCCGGGAGCTGCGGCTGATCGCCGCTCACAAGCCGAGGTACAACCGCCGTTCCCGCAACCCCGAGCGCGTGCCCTGGGTGAAGCTCACCGTCGAGCCGTTCCCGCGATTGTCGATCGTGCGAGAGGTCCGCGACGACGGCGCCCGCTACGTCGGGCCGTTCGCCTCCCAGCTGGCCGCGGAGTCGGCTGTCGCCGCCATGCACGAGGTGGTGCCGCTGCGGCAGTGCACCCGGCGGCTCTCGGCCCGGACCCGCTCCGCCGAGTGCGTCCTGGCCGAGCTGGGACGCTGCGGGGCACCCTGTTCGGGTGCGCAGACCCAGGCCGAGTATGCCGCTGTGGTCGCCGCTGCGGCCGCGCTGATCAGCGGAGACTCCCGCACCGTCGTCGGCGCCCTGCGGCGGCGGATGAAGCTGCTGGCCGCCCAGGAGCGGTATGAGGAGGCCGGTGCCGTCCGGGATCGAACACTGCACCTGGTCCGCGCGGCGGCCCGGGCCCAGCGGCTGGCTCCGCTGGCCAGTAGCCCTGAGGTCGTCGCGGCACGGCGGGCCGAACCGGGCGGCTGGGAGGTGGTCTGCGTGCGGTTCGGCCGGCTGGCGGGGACCTGCGTGGCACCCCCGGGCGCGGACCCGATGCCCTATGTCGAGGCGCTGCGGGCCAGCGCGGAGGTGGTCACGCCCGGGGCGCCCCCGGCGCCGGCCGCGTTCCCGGAGGAGACCGAGCTGGTGCTGCGGTGGCTGGAGGCGCCCGGGGTGCGGATCGTGCACCTCGACGGGCAGTGGACCTGCCCGGTCCACGGCGCCGGGTCGGCCCGAGCCAGCCTGGAGGAGCTGCTCGACGGGTCGGCGTTCGCAGCAATGGGACCCGCGCTCCGGGGTGGTCCGGGCCGCTCCGGGGGGTTCGACGACCCGGCCCGGCCGGGCCTGCGGCAGCAGCCGGCGGGAGCAGTGCTGTCCGCGGGCGGGAGAGCCGCTGGCTGAAGGTCCGGCCGAGCAGGCGGTGGGCGGTTGGTGGGCGGCCTGGCAGAGCGGCCGGTTGACGGTCGAGCCGCCGACAACGCGGCCGGCGACGCGGCCGGCAACGCGGCCGGCAACGCAGCCGGCAACGCGGTTTCGCTAGGCCCGGCGTTACGCTGCCAAGCGTGATTTCCGCCATCGTGCTCATCAACGCCGAGGTCGACCGCATCCCCGAAGTCGCCCAGGCGGTCGCCGAGATCGCGGGGGTCACCGAGGTCTACTCCGTGACCGGCAACGTGGACCTCATCGCGGTTGTCCGGGTGCGCCATCACGAGCAGCTGGCCGACGTCATCGCCGACCAGATCAACAAGGTGGCCGGGGTCATGCTCACCCAGACCCACATCGCCTTCCGCACTTACTCCCGGCTCGACCTGGAGGCGGCGTTCAGCCTCGGTCTCGACGACGCCTGAACCACGCCAGCAGCCGCGCCGAGGAGGAGCACGCATGGTCAAGAAGAAGGCGAAGCGGGTCAAGATCTCCGTCGAGGCCTACGAGACGGAGATGTTCCGGCTGCAGACCGAGCTGGTCAAGCTGCAGGAGTGGACGCGCGCGGCCGGTGCCCGGATCGTGGTGGTCTTCGAGGGCCGCGACGCAGCCGGGAAGGGCGGCACCATCAAGCGGGTGACCGAGCATCTCTCCCCCCGGATCGCCCGGATCGCCGCGCTGCCGACGCCCAGCGAGCGGGAGCGGGGCCAGTGGTACTACCAGCGCTACATCGCCCACCTGCCCGCCCGCGGGGAAATCGTGTTGTTCGACCGTTCCTGGTACAACCGCGCCGGGGTGGAGAAGGTGATGGGCTTCTGCACGCCGACGGAGTACGCCCGGTTCATGCAGCAGACCCCCATCTTCGAGCAGATGCTCATCGACGACGGCATCATGCTGCGCAAGTACTGGTTCTCGGTGTCCGACAGCGAGCAGCTGAAGCGTTTCCGGTCCCGGCGCAACGACCCGCTTCGCCAGTGGAAGCTGTCGCCGATGGACCTGGAGTCGATCAACCGGTGGGAGGACTACTCCCGCGCCAAGGACGAGATGATGGTGCACACCGACGTCCCGGCCAGCCCATGGTTCGTCGTCGAGTCCGACCAGAAGAAGCACGCGCGGCTGAACATGATCGCCCACCTGTTGTCGACCATCCCGTACCAGGAGGTGCCCGCGGTGCCGGTGCACCTGCCCGACCGGCTGACTCCGACCGCCAACTACCAGCGTCCGCCGCGCGAGCTGTCCACCTACGTGCCCGACCACGTCGCCACCCTGATCGGGGACGTGGAGGACCGGTAGCAGCCGGTCGCTCGTCACACCTCGCGGGTCGCCGCGATCCACCGGTCCAGCACGGCCGCTGCGTCGCCTCCGTCGATAGACGCCTCGGCCCGGTCCATCCCGGCTCGCAAGTCCCGCTCGAACCCCGCCTGGTCCGACGGCGGACGGTCCTCGGCCACCGCCAGCGCTATCCCGGCGTTCAGCACGACGGCGTCGCGGACCGGTCCGCCCTCGCCGGCGAGCACCTGCCGGACCACCGCCGCGTTGTATGCGGCGTCGGCTCCCCGCAGCGCCTCCAGCGGGTGCGGTGCGATCCCCACAACCGCCGGCTTGACGGCATACCGGCTGGTCTGACCGCCGGCCACCCACCACAGGGTGGAGGAGGTGGAGATGGTGAGCTCGTCCAGTCCGTCGTCGCCGCGGAAGACCGCGGCGGACTGGCCGCGGTCGGCGAAGACACCCGCCAGCAACGGCGCCATCCGCGCATCGGCGACGCCGACCGCGGCGAACCGGGGCTGGGCGGGGTTGGTGAGGGGCCCGAGGAAGTTGAAGGCGGTGCCGATGCCCAGGTCGCGGCGGGCGACCGCGGCATGGCGCATGGCGGGATGGAACGTCTGGGCGAAACAGAAGGTGAGCCCGACCCGGCGCCCGATCTCGGCCACCCGAGCCGGGCTCAGGGTGAGGTTGAGGCCGAGAGCCTCCAGGACGTCGGCGGAGCCGGAGGAAGACGAGGCCGACCGGTTGCCGTGCTTGACCACCCGCACCCCGGCGCCCGCGACGACCAGCGCGGCCATCGTCGAGATGTTCACCGTGTGGGCGCGGTCACCCCCGGTGCCCACGACGTCCACAGCGTCGCCGTCGATGGTGAACCGTTCGGCGTGGGCCAACATCGTGTCGGCCATCCCGCGCATCTCCGCGACAGTCTCCCCCTTGGCCCGCAACGCCACGAGGAACCCGGCGACCTGCGCCGGTGAGGCGTCGCCGGCCATGATCTGGTCCATCGCCCAGGCCGCGGACGCCGTGCTGAGGTCCTCACCGGCTAGCAGCGCGGTGAGGACCGCCGGCCAGCCGCGACCGGGCTGTCCGGTCATACGGCGGCCGCGGTGGAATGGCCCGGCCGAGCAAGGGAGGCGACCGCCGAGGCCACTGTCAGCGGGTCGAGCGGGTGGGGTACGGCCAGGTCGGCCATCGACCACGCCGCCAGCCACCCGTCCTGCGGCCGGCCGGTCAGCACCAGCACCGGCGGGCACTGGTAGATCTCGTTCTTCAGCTGACGGCACAGGCCCATTCCGCCCATCGGAGTGGCCTCGCCGTCCAGCACCAGCACGTCGACGCCGCCCCGCTCGACCGCCTCGATCACCGCCGGCGCGGTGGCGCACTCGCGCCAGCCGGTGACCATCACGTCCTTGGCGGGGCGGCGGCCCACGGCCATGCGGACGGCGTCCCGGGTCGCGATGTCGTCGCTGTACAGCAGAACGGTGACCCGGTGGGGCTCGGGCGGCGCGGCGCCTGCCGGCAGCGCGGGGGGTGCGGCCATATCCGGATCGTAGCGGGGCCCTCGTCCCGCCAGCGGTACCTGCGCCGGTCCTGCGCCGGTCCCGCGGCGGTCCTGCGGCGGTCCCGCGCCCGGTACCTGCGCCGCGACCCGCGCCTCGCCCGCGGGGGGTCGCGGGCGCGCTGACATGCGGATGGGGCAATAATGACGCCGTGGCGTCCACCGCGGCAGTGCAGACCGGCTCGTCCTCCTCGTCGTCGGCTCGCACAGCCCCGGCGACCATCCCGGGGCACGGCCCGGTCACCCGCCCGAACATGGTGTCCGTGGGCACCATCGTGTGGCTGTCCAGCGAGCTGATGTTCTTCGCCGGCCTCTTCGCGATGTACTTCACCATCCGCTCGGTCCAGCCGGACCTGTGGACCGAGCAGACCGAGAAGCTCAACGTTCCCTACGCCACGGTCAACACGCTGGTCCTGGTGGTGTCTTCGGTCTGGTGCCAGCTCGGGGTGTTCAAGGCCGAGCACGGCGTCGCCTCTCGCTCCGGGTCGCTGCTGCAGGTGGGGCAGTGGGGAATGCGCGAGTGGTACGTGGTCACCTACATCTTCGGCGCGGTGTTCGTGTCCGGGCAGATCCTGGAGTACGCCCAGCTGACCTCGGAAAACATCACCATCCACAGCGACGGCTACGGCTCCGTGTTCTACCTGACCACCGGCTTCCATGGGCTGCACGTCACCGGCGGGCTCATCGCGTTCCTGCTCATCATCGGCCGCACCTTCTCCAGCCGCCGGTACAGCCATGCCCAGGCCACCGGGGCGATCGTCACCTCGTACTACTGGCACTTCGTCGACGTCGTCTGGATCGCGCTCTTCGCCACCATCTACCTGCTGCAGTAGCCGCCCGGCAGCCGGACCGAGCACACGACCGCCCGCCCCCGACGACGAGGACCGCACCGTGAACGCACTTGCAGCCCGACGCCGACACCCAGCCGCCGCCCTCGTGCTGCTGCTGTTGGGGTTGCTGCTCATGGGCGCGCTGTATGCGGTGTTCGCCCCCCAGCCGGCGCGGGCCGCACAGCCGGCGGCCTCGACCGACCAGGTCGAGGCGGGTCGCCAGCTGTTCCTGGCCAACTGCGCGACCTGCCACGGGACGGCCGCTGCAGGCGGCAACGCCGGTCCCTCGCTGGTGGGCGTCGGTGCCGCCGCCGTGGACTTCCAGGTCGGCACTGGCCGGATGCCGCTGGCGGCACCCGGGGTCCAGGCCATGCGCAGCGACGTCAAGTTCAGCCAGCCGGACATCGACCGGCTCGCTGCCTACGTCGCCTCGCTGGGCCCCGGCCCCGCCGTTCCGGAAAAGCAGGACACCGAGGGGAAGAACGCCAACATCGCCAAGGGTGGCGAGCTGTTCCGGGTGAACTGCGCCATGTGCCACAACTTCGCCGGGTCCGGCGGGGCGCTCACCCGCGGAAAGTACGCGCCCAGCCTGCGTGACGTCGAAGGCAAGCACATCTACGAGGCGATGCTCACGGGGCCGCAGTCCATGCCCGTGTTCAGCGACGCCAACCTCGGCCCGGACGCGAAGAACGACATCATCGCCTTCCTGCACGAGATCGACAAGAACGAGAACCCCGGCGGCGCGATCATGGGCAACCTCGGCCCGGTCACCGAGGGAATGTTCGCCTGGGTCGCCGGGCTGGGACTGATGATCGGCGCCGCGGTGTGGCTCGGCTCGAAGGCGGCCTGAGCGTGGGCCGCGGGGTCGGTATGACGCCGGGTGCACGACCCCCCAGCCGGCGCCTCACCCGACAGGGCAACCGCCGCGGCGCGACGGACGAACATCTGGTGACGACCCGCAACGAGGTGGCAATGAGGACCAGTCATGAATGACCAGCGCACCGAGGCCACACCCCGGCGTCAGACCCGGCCGGGGTCGGGGACCGATGTCGCCGCGGGCACAGGCACCGCGGTCCGGCTCGACCAGGGACACGTCGAGGGCACCGGGGTGTTGCCGGCACGGTTCGCCGACCCGGGTCTACCCCCTCACGTCCACCGGCTCAGCGACCACGACGAGGCGGCTGCTCGGCGCTCCGAGCGTCAGGTGGCAGCCCTGTTCGGCCTGTCGATGCTGGCCACCGTCGCCTTCGTGGTCGCCTACTTCGCCATCGACATGGACACCTACGTCTACCTGCCGGTCCTGGGCAACGCCAACCTGTCCAACATCTCGCTGGGGGTCAGCCTCGCGGTCAGCCTGCTCTGCATCGGCCTGGGCGCGGTCCACTGGGCCAAGACGTTGATGTCCGACGAGGAGGTCGTCGAGGAGCGGCACCCGCAGCGCAGCAAGGCCGAGTTCCGCCAGGCGGCGATCGACGTCATCTACGACGGCGGGGAGAAGTCCCAGATCGGCCGCCGGCCGCTGATCAGGTACTCCCTCGCCGGAGCGCTGGGACTGTTCGCGATCCCGCTGGTCGTCCAGCTCGCTGGCGGCCTCGGGCCGCTTCCCGGCGACGCCCTGTCCCGGACGTTCTGGAAGAAGGGAATGCGGCTGGTCCGCGACCCGGAGCTGAGCCCGATCCGCGCCGACGAGGTGACCATCGGCTCGGTCTTCCACGTGCTGCCGGAGGGGATCGACAAGTCCGCGCACGTGCTGGAGGAGAAGGGCAAGGCCGCGGTGCTGCTGATGCGGCTGGACCCATCGGACATCAAGGTCGCCAAGGAGCGGGACTGGGGCTACCAGGGCATCGTCGCCTACTCCAAGATCTGCACTCACGTCGGCTGCCCGGTCGGGCTGTACGAGCAGCAGACGCACCACCTGCTGTGCCCGTGCCACCAGTCCACCTTCGACGTGACCAATGACTGCGAGGTGATCTTCGGGCCGGCCAAGCGGCCACTGCCCCAACTGAAGATCACCGTCGACACCGACGGGTACCTAGTCGCCGACTCCGCGTTCCGCGAAGCCGTTGGCCCGAGCTTCTGGGAACGAGGGTGAGCTCACGATGACCGCGACCGCTGCACCACGGGGAGCCGGGTCCCTGCGCGAGCAGGACCCCAAGCCGGGACGCGAGTACGGCAAGACGGCCAAGAGCCTCGGCGGGATCGCCGGCTGGGTCGACGACCGCAGCGGCGCCGCCAAGCCGTTTGCCTACTTCATGAAGAAGGTCTTCCCGGACCACTGGTCGTTCATGCTCGGGGAGATCGCCATGTTCTCCCTCGTCGTGGTCCTGGTCACGGGCACCTTCCTGACCTTCTGGTTCGTCCCCAGCGCCGGCGAGGTCGTCTACGACGGCTCGTACGTGCCGCTGCGCGGCGTGGTGATGAGCGAGGCCTACAAGTCCTCGGTGGACATCAGCTTCGACATCCGCGGCGGGCTGATCATCCGGCAGATCCACCACTGGTCGGCCCTGATGTTCACCGTCTCGATCATGGTGCACATGTTCCGGGTGTTCTTCACCGGCGCCTTCCGCAAACCGCGTGAGATCAACTGGATCATCGGCGTCCTGCTGTCGATGCTCGGCATCATCGAAGGCTTCGCCGGGTACTCCCTGCCGGACGACCTGCTGTCCGGGACCGGCCTGCGCGCGGCCGAGGGCTTCATGCAGTCGATCCCGGTCATCGGCTCCTACGTGGCCTACTTCCTCTTCGGCGGGCCCTTCCCCGGTGAGGCGATCATCCCCCGGCTCTTCACCATCCACGTGCTGCTGGTGCCGGCGATCATCGTGGGGTTGTTCATCGCCCACCTTTCGCTGGTCATCATCCACAAGCACACCCAGTACCCCGGTCCCGGGAAGACGAATGACAACGTCGTGGGCTTCCCGATGATGCCGGTCTACATGGCCAAGGCGGGCGGCTTCCTGTTCATCGTCTTCGGCCTGACCGCCCTGATCTCGGCGCTGGTGACGATCAACCCGATCTGGATGTACGGCCCGTACGACCCGTCCCCGGTGACCGCGGGTTCCCAGCCGGACTGGTACATGGGCTTCGCCGACGGCGCCTTGCGGCTGCTGCCCGGCTTCTTCGAGTTCACCGCGTTCGGGTTCACCTTCAGCATGAACGTGTTCATCCCGGCGATCCTGCTCATCCCGCTGCTGTACGGCATCGCCGGGGCGTACCCCTTCATCGAAGCCTGGGTCACCGGCGACAAGCAGGAGCACCACCTGCTGGACCGGCCGCGCAATGCCCCGACGCGCACCGGGCTCGGCGTGATGGCCCTCGTCACCTACGGCATCCTGTTCTTCGCCGCCGGCAACGACCTGATGGCCATCAAGCTGCACCTGTCGATCAACGACATCACCAACATGCTGCGGCTGAGCCTGCTCGTGCTGCCGCCCCTGTCGTTCTGGGTCACCAAACGGATCTGTATGTCGCTGCAGCGTCGCGATCGCGACCTGGTGCTGCACGGCCGGGAGACCGGCCGGATCGTGCGGACCGCGGACGGCCTGTTCTTCGAGGTCCACGAGGCACTCGGGGAGTACGAACGCTGGCGGCTGGTGCAGCACACGGCCCCCCGGCCGTTGGAGCTGGCAGCCGCTGAGGACGCCAACGGCGTGCGGCGACCGGGCACGCGCAAGGAGCGGCTGCGGGCCTGGTTGTCGAACTTCTACTTCGCCGACACCATCGAGCCGGTGACCCCGGCCGAGCTGGCGGCGGCGCACCATGACGGTGAGGCGTACGAGTCCCTGGCGATCGAGGCGGGCACCGACTACGAGCACGGCTGGGCCGGTGGCGACATGCACGGCGGGGCGGACACGCGCGGTTGGCACGACGCGTACGCACCGCACGGCACCACCGAGCAGCCCGAGCCCGACGAGGACGCCGCCCGCGCCCGCTGACGGTCCGCACGCATCTCGGTCCGGCAGTTCCCGGTCGCCCGTCCGGCGACCCGGCATACGGTGGGCTCATGGCCCGCCCCGCTCCGTTGCTCAGCGACCGCGAGTTCGAGGTGGCCGTGGGCGAGGCGCTGGACCTGGTCCCGGCGGAGCTGATGCGGATGCTCGACAACGTGGCGTTCTTCGTCGAGGAGGAGCCGCCGGCCGACGACCCGGACCTGCTCGGGGTCTACGAAGGGACGCCGCTCACGGAACGGGACGGGTGGTGGGCCGCCGGGTCACTGCCGGATCGGGTCATCATCTACCGGGGCCCGACGCTGCGGATCTGCGCCACCCGCGAGGAGGTGCTGGAAGAGGTGGCCGTCACCGTCGTCCACGAGATCGCCCATCACTTCGGCATCGACGACGAACGGCTGCACGAGCTCGGCTGGGGATAGCCGCGACCGCTCGACCGCGGGAGGCCAAGCCCGCCCGCCCGCGCGGGCGGGCGCCGCGAGGCGTCAGCGAACGGGGTGGCCGTCCGCGGCGACGGCGTCGGCCAGCTGCTGCCCCCACCGACGGGCCCGCGCGGTCTCGTCGGCGACGAGCGGTCCCGCGCTGCCGCTGACCCAGAAGCTCTCCGGCGGTGCGACGACCCGCCAGCCCTGCCGGTGCAGCCGCCGCAGGGCCGCCCGCGCGGCCGAGCCCGGCAGGCGCGGGCGCGACATACGGGTGTCGAAGGTCGCGACGGCCACCGTCCCCGGCGACTGCCCCAGCAGCTCGATCCACTCGCGAATCCCCATCGTTGCCGCGGTGGACGGGACGGCGCGGCCCGCCTGCCGCGCGGCATCCAGCCGGGTCTGCGGCCGGCTCATCCCGAAGGCGTGGGTGGGACCGCCGACCACCAGCACGGCATAGCCGTCGTCCACCACCTTCGGCGCGTGGCCGACCTCCACCACGTCGACGTCCAGCATGCCTCCCAGCCCGTCGGCGACGGCCCTGGCGATCGCCTCGGTATTGCCGAAGATCGACTCGAAGACCACCAGTGCCCGCATCGGCTATGCCCTGCGTGTCAGGGTGAGTTGAGACCAGCGGTTCACAGCAAGCCCGCCTGACGCAGGGCGAGATCAAGGATTCTGATTCACCATGAGTAGTGCAGTCCTGTTGAGCTCGACGGCTGTCGTCGATGATGGTGCGGTGAGTGGTTCGTCTCCACGTTCTGGCGGTCCCTCGCGCCGTCGCTCGTTCACCCCAGCCGAGAAGCGGGGACACGTCATCGCCTACGAGGCGGCCTGCGAGAAGTCCGAGGGTGGAGCGTATCTGCGCCGGGAGGGGTTGTACTCCTCGTTGATGTTCGAGTGGCGCCGGCTACGAGACGCCGGCCTGCTGGAGGGTAAGCAGGCCGGCGCGACGATCGGGCGGCCGAGCGCGGAGCAGACCGAGATCGTCCGGCTGCGGCGGCAACTGGACCAGGCCCAGCGCCGGCTGGCCACCACCGAGACCGCGTTGGAGATCATGGGAAAAGCGCACGCTTATGTGGGTGATCGGTGTCAAGCGGGGCTGTCGTCGAGTCGTTTGAGCAGGGTGTCGTAGACGTCCCGGCGGCCGGTTTGGCCTTTGGTGTGGGCGTCGTCGCGTTGTGCCTGGATGGTGGGCCGGTGCTCGATGGTGGTGAAGAACATGGTGCAGGACTCGCAGATGGTCTCGTAGCGGCAGTCGAGCTCGATCGGGCGGGCGCAGTAGCCGTTGCCGAGCAGCCGCTTGCTGGCCTCGGCGCGCAGGGCGCGCATGGCTGGTCCGGCGGCGTCGGCTGGCAGGATGGCGGGCTGGCTCGTGGCGTAGAGAGACTCGACCTTCTTGGTGACGGCGAAGTACTCGTCGGCGACGGTGCGGTCGGCGATCCGGGCGTACACCATGGTCATCGACAGGTCGTGATGACCGAGCAGGGCCGCGATGGCCTCGAGGCTCATCCCGCGGTTGATCGCCTGGGTGGCAAGGGTGTGGCGCAGTTGGTGGGGGTGGACGTGCCCGAGCCCGGCTGCGGTGGCGGCCTTCTGGACGGCCTTCTCGACCCGGGTCGGTGGGATCGGGCGCCCGCGTTCGGTCAGTAGCAGGGAGGACGCCTGCCAGTCGGGGCGGGCAGCGATCCAGGCGTCGAGCAGTTCCTTCAGCTGCGGGTGCAGCGGGATGTACCGGTCGGTGTGCAGCTTGCCGACCGGAGTGCGCAGCCAGTAGCCGGTGCCGATCTGAACGATCGCGTCGACGGTCAAGCCGAGCAGTTCCCCGCGGCGCATCCCGGTGCGCGCCAGGGCGGTGACGATGAGCCGGTCGAGCGGGTCGGGCAGGTTGCGCGCTGCGGTCATGAACGCGGCGGCTTGGGCGTCATCGAGGAACTTCGGCAACGGCTTGTCCAGGCGGGGCCGGTCGCTGCGGTACACCGGGACCCGGGTGGGGGCGTCGTCGTAGTCCCACTCGATGATCCGGGTGAAGAAGGTGCTCAGGTGGCCCATCCGCATCCCGAGCGTCGTCTTCGTCAGCGGTTTGCCGCGATAGCCGGGCCGGTCGGCCAGTTGCTCTTTGTAAGCCTCAACGTGCTCCCGGTTGATGTCCCGCACCCGCGTGACGGGCGGGTCCGCGGTCAGCAGGGACGCGGCGAACTGGCGCAGGGTCGTGTCGAACAGGACCACCGACGAGGCCCGCAGGGACAGCGAGCACTGGTGAAGGTAGCGGCGCATCGTCGCGACGAGGGCGGGAGCCGAGGTGGCAAGGTCGTCCCAGTCGACCTCGTTGACAGGTCGTCCGGTCCAGCGGCGCCGGACGTCCGGGGCGGGCGCCTGCCCTCGGTGGTACATCACCGCATCGAGCCCGAACAAGGGCGTGGACAGCGTCTTCGGCCGGTACCCGCGCTGGGTGATGACGGTGTCATGCACCGCGGCCCTGGCTTGCTGGTACTCCGTGGCGGTCAGCCCCTCAGGACTCTTCCCGACGACGACGCAGATCTTCGCCAGCCACGACCACATCCGGCCGATCTCCTTGCGACAGAAGCCAAGTGATGCGGCCTGCGCCTCAAACGCCTCGGTCTGCTGGGGGTGGGCGTCACGGAGGTACTTGCCCCACCGGCACCTGGAGGCGACGACGAACTCGACGTCAACGGCCACGCCGCAGGCGATCACCGCGTGCCCAGCGAACGAGGCGACCTCGGTGCGCACCTTCCGTCGCTCGGTCACCGGCGCACCGCGCCAGCCCTCCAGATCCCCGAACCTGCGCTGGAAGCCCGCTACTCCGCCATGCCGGATCCGACGCGCTGCAGGTGTCGCCCCAGCCTGGACGTAGGTGCGAGCCACGGCTGCCAACGACAGCGGGACTGTCCTGGGCGTCCGGTCGGAGGCTGCCGCGCGGGCAGTTGTCGCTGCGGTGCTCACGTTTCCACCTCGTGCAGGCCATCGAGGATGGCCATCGCCCGCTGGTACTCCCCGGCGAGCCAGTCGTTCGACAGGTGCAGGTACACCCGGGTCGTTTCGATCGAGGCGTGGCCGGCCTGGGCCTGGATCGCCTCCAGCGCCATCCCGGCCTCCCGCAGGCGGGTGAAGCAGGTGTGCCGCAGCTCGTGGCACGACGCGTGCGCCAGCCCGGCCCGGCGCCGGGCGCCGGCCAGGACTTCATCCAACCCGGCTGCGGTCAGTGGCCGTCCCCGGTTCGGGCCCTTGAGCACGACGAACACCTGGTCACAGGCCGACTGGCTCGGTCGCTCATGAGCCAGGTAGCCGGCGAGCGTGGTGAAGAAGACGTCCGCGACCGGGACCAGGCGTTGGTGTCCGCCCTTGCCGTCCGCGACGAGCACCCGCCGGTCGCCGACGTGCACGTGCTCGAACCGCAGTCCGAGGACCTCGCAGCGGCGCAGCCCTCCGTGGAGCATCAGCGCGACCATGGCCCGGTCCCGGTCGGTGCGCAACGCTGCAGTCAGGGCGGTCACCTCCGAGGGGGCCAGCACCCGCGGCAGCTTCCGCGGTGCCCGCACCAACGGCGCCCCCCGCCGTCCGCCCTGCCCCCGCCCGTCAGGTCGGGCATGCCGGGCGCCGAGGCTGCGCGGGACCGGGTTGCGGTCACAGATCCCACGCAAGAACAGGTACTCGAACAGCGACGAAACCGTGGTGTTGGCCGCCACGCTGGTTGGGGACGACCGCGTCAGCGTGGCTGCGGATGCGGCGGTGTGACGAAGGCCCCGTCCCGGGGTTCGGGGCGGGGCTTGGTGGTCATGCTGACGGCCTGTTGGGCGTGGTGTCGTCAGCTCGGCGGGCTATTCGGCGGTGACTTCGGTGACGGCGGCGCGGGCGGCGGATTCATCGACGATCGTCTTGTTGGCGGCGAAGGTCGCGACCAGGGCTTGTAGGGCGAGGTTGTTCACTGCTCGGGGTAGCCCGCGGCTGGTCTGGTGGATCAGGGCCGTCGCGTCGTCGCTGAACAGCTGGTCGCTGCGGCCGACGAGCTTGAGGTGGTGGCTGAGGTAGTCCTTGGTTTCGACTTCGGTCATGCCTGGCAGGGCGTAGCGGAGCATGATCCGTTGGTCGAGGGCGGCGAAGCTGCCGAGCTTGATCCGGCGGCGCAGGGTCGGCTGGCCGATCAACAGCCCAGCGAACGGAGCGACACTGTCCATCTCGCTATTGGTCAAGAGCCGTAGTTCTTCGAGTTGGTCGGCGCTGAGCAGGTGGGCCTCATCGACGGCCACGATGACGGCCCGGCCGCGTTCGTGTTTCTCGGCCGCGAGGTGGTCCATGGTTTGCGCGATCAGGCTGGCGGTGTGGAATCTGGGGATGCCGCCGAGTCCGCTGACCAGGGCGGCGTAAAGGCCGCGGGCGCCGACGGCGGGGTTGGGTAGGTAGATCACGGTGTGTCGGGAGGCGTCCAGTTCGGCCAGGGCTGCGCGCAGCGCGACGGTCTTGCCGGCTCCGACTTCGCCGGTGATGACGCCCAGGGCGTTTTCGCTGATGCACCAGCGGATCCGGGCGACCGCTTCGGCGTGGCCGGTGTGCCGGTGCAGCATGGAGGGGGCCAGGTCGCGGCGGAACGGGGTGCGGGTGAAGCCGAAGAACGATCCCAGCTGGTCCAGGCTCATCGGGTCTGCTCGAGGTCGCCGGAGTCAACTGCGTCGGCTGCGGTGGCTCGCTGAGTGTTGGGCAGGGCGAAGTCAGCGAGCTCGGCCTCCACGTCTGGGTCCGAGGCCCTGCGCAGTGCCGCCGGCCAGGGCGAGCAGGTCGGTGTCGTAGGCCAGCCCAGCGGCATCGGCGGGCGGGCGGGCCTGGGTCGGCGGCCCGGCGGACCGGGCGGGATCGGACAGGCGCGCGTACTGCAGTCGCTGGCCAAGAGCCTGGGTGTGCCGCGCCTGGATGAGCCGCAGGTAGTCGATCCCGGTCGGCGCCACCGGTGGTGGCGCGTCCGCGTGTGCCTTGGGGTGGACGTGCCGCCCGATCCGGAACGGCACGGCCTTGCCGACCGGCCGGCCGTGATGGCGGACGTCGATATCCGCGAGATCGAACGGGTCGAAGACCAGCTCGACCTTGCTGCCAGCCAGCGCCGGGTCGACCTCGTAATGGTTGCCTTGAAGGCTGACCGTCGCGGTCTTGGTCACTGTCCGCCACTCGCCCCAGCGGAAGGCCTCGGACAGCAGTTCCGCGGGGGTCGGCACGGGCGGACCCTCGGCCAGGAACCGGGCCAGCGGCGGCATCCCGGTTTCGGTGTGGACGCGCTGGTGGTAGACCTGCTCGACCCAGGCGGTGAACAGGCTGTTGAGCTCCGCCAGGCCCCCCACGATGGTCCCGGCGCTGCGTGGGTCGTCCCGATCGTCGCTGATCTCGACCAGGAACTGATCCCGGACGGTCTTGAAAAACCGCTCGATCTTGCCTCTGCCTGCTGGCCTTCCCGGTTGGCTGTGAGTGAGCCTGATCCCCAGCACCGCGCAGGCCCGGCGCAGCCCACTGTCGATGAACATCGCTCCGTTGTCGACGTAGCACTGAGCCGGTCGGCCGCGCGCGGCGAGGGCGACCTTGAGGGTCTCCCGCAGCGCGACGGCGTTCTCGGCATAACCCCAGCGGGCCGCTACGACAGCGCGGGAATGGTCGTCCAGGAAGGCGATCAGGATGGCTTTACGACCGGTGACGTGCGGGCCGTGCAGGGCATCGCCGACCCACCGGGCGTTGCGGCGTTCGGCCTCGAACCGGCCGAACACCGCCAGCGGCGCGCCATCCGGGCGGGCCCGGGTCAGGCCCGCGGCGGCGAAGTGCCGCTGCAGCGTGCGCGCCGAGGGGCTGAATCCGCCGTGCGCCGCCAGGACGACCGCGACCTGCGTAGCGGTCCGGTCGGGCGCCTCGGTCTTCAGCGCCACCGCCAACTCCAACACCGACGCTGGGGTGCACGGCAACACCCGACGGGGGGCCGGCACCAGGGCAGCGAACCCGCCCGTGCGGTAGTCCCGGATCCAGCGGTCCAACGTGGCGCGCGAGATCCGCACCGGGGTCCCGAAGGGCCCTGGGTGCGTCTTGGCAGCGATCGTCCGGACCAGCCGGCCGCGCTGCTTGGTGCTCAGCTCCTCATTCAAGGCCTCGGAGATGAGGCCGTAGCGGAACAGGCCCACCTCCCTGGCCCGGGCCCTACGGGCGTTGTCCTGGTCCTGCTCCTTGCTCACGCTGACTGCCTTTCGTCTCCTGGGCCGCACTGGCGGAACCCGATCGAGACAGCCCATCGGGTTACGGAGCAGCCGCCCAGAGCGAGTTGGTGTTGCGGCCCGCAGCCCATCCCGATCCGAGATCAGGACCACTCGGTGACAGCAGCCGGCCACCGGTCAGGACCGCAGCCAACCGCCACGGCGAGCACGACCCACCGAGCCGGCGACCCACCGAGGCGACCAACGCCCCGAGCAGTTCCACCACCGCAGCGACCGGCCCGGCAGCCGCCGCTGGCGGCGTGAACTCGGTGCCGAGCTCTGCGGCGACCACCGCCAGCACCGCCAGCACCTGCTCGGTGACCTCAACGATCCGGCGCAGCCAGCCTCGGACCGTCGAGGCCGGCACGTTGAGCAACACTGCGATCGGGCGGTGCCCACTGCCCCCGGCCTTAGCCAGCAGTGCCGGGCCGATCACGGTGACCGCGTCAGCCCGCCGTAGCAGCACGCTCGCCGGCAGCAGCACCTGAGTGCGCCGACAGCCCCGGCACCTGCCCCGACGCGGCCGCAACCGCCCGGCCCCGCGAACCAGGCGTTCCCGCGCCCAACCCCACGGCCCGAGCACGGCCCGGCAGCCGCTGGCCGGACAGCGCAGAAGTCCCGTGCACAGGTCGTTCTCGACCGCAGCGATGTCCAGCCCTACCGTCATCACGGGTGCACTCCAATGCACCAAGACGGCCCTTCCGTGTCGGCCAAGACATGCGGGAGGGCCGTCGCCTACCTCACGACGTCCTCACCCTGACGTCGCACACCAACGACGGCAAGCCCACCACCGGCGACGGCCACGATCCAGGAGCCGGATCAGCCCAAGATGACGCGCTCATCCTCAGGCAGGCTGGCGGTCAACACGTGGCCAGCCGCCGTTTGATCGTCGACGACGCCAGGCCTGCCTCGCCGTCCTCGAGGCGAATCACATTTCCGCCACGACGCGGCGCGCGTTGGGCCTCAATGAAGGACAGCACGTCCGTCACGGTCACCTGCTGCGGCGGCTTGGCCACCACGGTGAAGAAGACCTTCAGGTCGAACCCCTGCGCCGTGAGCGTGTTCGGCCGGACCCGGGCCGCGGTGAACCGCAGGTACTCGTCGACCAGCGCGTCGCCCAAGCTCGGCACGCTTCCCGCCGAGCGCACCAGGCACGGCACGAACGACCCGATCCCAGACGTCCGAACCTCCTCGACGGATGCCTCAAGGACAGGGTCCACCCGCCCCCACCGCAGGCCCGGAACCGACGCGCCCATCACCTACATATCAAGCCGCTCTTGGAGCAGGTCTCCGAGGGCGCGGACACCGAGGCGCCGCGCAGGAGACGCTGATGGGCGCCTACCGCGACCTGACCACGGCCGGGGTGGCCACCCGAACCGCGGCCTTGTTGACCGGGGTATCACGAGCGACCGCGGCCCGCGCCAGGAAGCCACCGACCGCGCCCGTCCCAGCGCAGGCGGCGGCGCCGGCGAACCGGCTCAGCCCGGCCGAGCGGGCCAAGGTGCTGGCCGTGCTCAACAGCGACGAGTTCGTTGACCAGCCACCGCTGCAGGTGTACGCCACGCTCCTGGAACGCGGCCTGTACCTGTGCTCGGTCTCGACGATGTACCGGATCCTGGCCGGGCACCAGCAGGTGAAGGAACGACGGCGGCTGGCCCGCCACCCGGCCCGGGCGGTACCCGAGCTGGTCGCCACCGGTCCCGGACAGGTCTACACCTGGGACATCACCAAGCTGCCCGGATCGGCCAAGGGCTGCTACTACGACGCGTACGTGATGATCGACATCTACTCCCGCTACGTCGTCGGCGCGCACGTCCACGCCCATGAGTCCGCGGTGTTGGCCGAGGAGCTGATGAAGCAGATCTTCGGCGTCCACGGCGTCCCCGCCGTCGTCCACGCCGACCGTGGCACCTCGATGACCTCCAAGACCGTGGCCACCCTGCTAGCCGACCTCGGCGTCACCCGGTCACACTCCCGACCCCACGTCAGCAACGACAACCCGTACTCCGAGTCGCTGTTCAAGACGATGAAGTACCTGCCCACCTTCCCCGACCGGTTCGGCTCCCTGCCCGACGCCCGCGCCTTCATGGACCGGTTCGTGCACGCCTACAACCACGAGCATCACCACACCGGCATCGGGCTACACACCCCCGCCGACGTCCACTACGGCCACGCCCGCACCGTCACCGTCCAGCGCTCCGCAGCGCTGGCCCAGGCCCGAGCCGCCCACCCCGAACGGTTCACCACCAACACCGACCCCAAGATCCTGGCGCTACCGGCAGACACCTGGATCAACCGACCAGCCGAACCGCCCGACGAGGCGGTCGCCTAACAACCACTGGCCTCAACCACCTTGACAAATTCCGATGCCTCCCGTCCCGGCACCTCACAGCCAAGCCAAACCAGCCGGCTTGCGTCACTTCAGCCTGCTCGACGTGTGGCCGAGGCAGCAGGGTCAAAGGTCCCTGGGCCCAGGACAGTGGTCGTGCTGGGGTGAGCCAGAGGAGGTGATGTCCGTGGACCAGCACGACGCGGACGCGGGCATCCGCCTGTACTGGCTGCCGCTGGGTGCCGACGACCCCTCCCACCTGGTGAGGTGGAACGGCCGGGTGTACGAGTGGGTCGCCGCTCGCCGAGGGCATCGCCGGGTGGCAGACCTCTACCACGCGGCATTGCAGGTCGACCACGGTTCGGCGTCCTACACCATCGAGATGGCCCCGGCATGGCGCCGGGCCGAAAACGACCGCGGAGTGGCGTGCTCGGGCCCGGTCGGCGCAGGATGGCTGGGACGCTCGCGCTACTTCCGTTACGAGGTCAGGTGCTGGCGCGACGGCTGCATCCCGGACCTGCACGCCGCCGTCAACAGCCCGGTGCGAGTCGATACCGATGACGACCGCACCGCTGCCCTGTTGGCGCTGGCGCCGCGGTTCCCCACCCTGATCTGGGGACGGGACCAGCTCCGCACCGGGGACATGTGGAACTCCAACTCGCTGGTGTCCTGGCTGCTCGCCAGCAGCAGGCACGACGTCGACGCGCTGCGGCCACCACCCGGAGGGCGCGCCCCAGGCTGGGCGGCCGGACTGGTCGCCGCGCTGTCGCCCGACGGGCCGGCTCAGGCGGCCAGCGCGCTCTGCGCCTTCCAGCCGGACCAGCTGTAGGTCCAGATCCCGTAGCCCTCGGTGGGCAGGAACGGGCGGGTGGATCCGGTGAACTTGACCACGTCGCCGACCTTGGAGTTCTCGTACATCCACTGGGCCGACGACGGTGCCATGTTCGTGCAACCGTGGGACACGTTGGCGACGCCCTGAGCACCGGTCGACCAGGGGGCCGAGTGCACGAACTCGCCGGTCCAGGTGAGCCGCATGTTCCACTTGGTGTCGATCTTGTAGTACCCGGGCTTGCCCTTCGGGATGCCGATGGTGGTGGAGTCCATCGTGATGGCGCTCTCCCGGGAGATGATCACCTTGGTGCCGTAACGGGTCTCCGTGGTGGGCCCGGGCCGGCCGGTGCTGACCGGGAACGTGTGCAGGACCCTGCCGTTGCGGGTGACGGTCATCTGGTGGGTCCGCATGTCCACCGTGCTGATCATCGCCGAGCCGACGTTCCAGGTGCCCTTGGCGCTGCTGCCGACCCACTTGCCGTCGCCGGTCTGCAGGCCGACCAGGTTGGCGTTCAGGGCGATCTTCGTGCCGGGACGCCAGTAGGTCTTGGGCCGGTACATCAGCTGGCGGCCGTCCAGCCAGCCCCATGCGCCCGGCTGGGCGGGAGACGAGGTGAGCTTCACCGACCGCTCCACCGCGGCACGCTGCGCCGTGGTGGTGACGATCGAGTCGAACTGCACGATGATCGGCATGCCCACCCCGACGGTGGCCCCGTCCGCGATGAGGCTGTAGGTCGCGGTCACCTTGGGCTTGAGCGTGCTGAACTTCGAGACGAAGGTCGCGGGGGTGCCGTCGGGGCTGGTTGCCGTTACCGTCATGGTGTATGCCGCGCCCGGGCGGAGCCTGGTGCTGGCCTTCCACTCGCCCGAGGCGCCGACCGTCCCGGGCACCTTGCTCCCTTGGCCGTCGACGAGCGTGGCGCTCTTGATGGTGCCGACCGAGGCGGTCGCCGTGACCGCCGCGTCCGGCTTGACGTTCGTCGACCGGTTCGCCGGGACCAGCGTCACCTGGGCGGGGGTCGCGGTTGGGCTCGGGACGGCGGGCGCGGCCGCTGCCGTACCTCCGGCGGCGCCGACGCCGCCCAGCCCGTGCTCGGTGACCTGACATCCGCTGATGGTCAGCGCGACGGCGACGAGGCCGGCCGCGACCCCGACGCGAGGGCCACGTCGTCGGGAGGAAGCTGCAGACACGGTGATGGCTCTACTCTCGCGTGGGTGGGACGGTTCGAGTGGGGGTGGAACAGCAGGGCCAGCGTGCTGCTGGTCTCCTCCCCAGACGCCTGGGAGCCCCATCCGGTTGGCCGAACTGCGCGATCACAGCCAGCATGCCCCCACGTCGTGGCGTTCGGGTGGAGCCTAACGCGGAAGCGACCGGCCGTTGCGAAACTGTGACCAAAGCCGCGTTGGCTCACTCCCCCAGCGGAGCGTTGGCTCACTCCCCCAGCGGACTAGAGGGCGTGCTCACCGTGGAAGTACTCGAAGGCCCAGCCCACCAGCGCCAGCGCGCCGAGGCCACCGCCGATGATGACCAGCCACCAGCCGACCGCCAAGCCGAGGAACATGATCGCGGCGGACGCGGCCACCGGCAGCGGCCACCAGCTGTGCGGGCTGAAGAAGCCGTACTCCCCTTCGGCCGCCGAGACTGGGGCCAGTGGGTCGTCCTCCGGCCGGTCGTCCAGCTTGCGTGCCGTCCACCACAGGTAGAACCCGACCAGGGCGGACAGCCCCGCCGTGAGGAACAGCCCGGCCGGGCCGACCGGCTCCTTCCAGTGGGTGAAGAAGCCGTAGATGAGCCCCATCGGGGCGAAGAAGAATACCCCGCCGCCGAACAGCCAGGACTCGACCTTCATCGGTCCTCACCCCGGGAGTGCGCGCCCCGGCTCGAACCGGGCTGGGCGCTGAGGTCGGCGTCGGCGTCCAGGTCCGGTGAGCCGTACAGGCTGTCCAGGACCCCCTTGTCCGGGACCGGGGTGTCGTATGCGGCTACCTCCGGGTGGTGCAGGTCGAACGCCGGCCGCTCGGACCGGATCCGCGGGATGGAGTTGAAGTTGTGCCGCGGCGGCGGACAGGAGGTCGCCCATTCCAGCGAAGCGCCCCAGCCCCAGGGGTCGTCGGCGTGCACGAGCGGGGCGGTACGCCAGGTCTTGAAGACGTTGTAGATGAATACCAGCGTGGAGGCGCCCAGCAGGAAGGCCCCGATGCTGGACACCTGGTTCATCGTGGTGAACCCGTCCTCGACCAGGTAGTCGGCGTACCGGCGCGGCATACCGACGACACCTAGCCAGTGCTGGATCAGGAACGTGGTGTGGAAGCCGATGAACAGCAGCCAGAAGTGGATCTTGCCCAGCCGCTCGTCCAACATCCGTCCGGTGAACTTCGGCCACCAGAAGTAGAAGCCGGCGAACATGGCGAACACGACCGTGCCGAACACGACGTAGTGGAAGTGCGCGACCACGAAGTAGGAGTCGGACAGGTGGAAGTCCAATGCTGGACTGGACAGGATGATCCCGGTCAGACCGCCGAACAGGAACGTCACCAGGAAGCCGATCGCCCACAGCATCGGTGTCTCGAAGGTCAGCGACCCGCCCCACATGGTGCCGATCCAGTTGAAGAACTTCACCCCCGTGGGCACCGCGATCAGCATCGTCATGATCGCGAAGAAGGGGAGCAGCACCTGTCCGGTCGCGTACATGTGGTGGGCCCACACCGACACCGACAGCCCGGCGATCGCGATGGTCGCGAACACCAGCGTCTTGTAGCCGAAGATGGGCTTGCGGGAGAAGACAGGCAGGATCTCGGAGATGATCCCGAAGAACGGCAACGCGATGATGTAGACCTCGGGGTGGCCGAAGAACCAGAACAGGTGCTGCCAGAGCATCGCCCCGCTGTTGGCCGGGTCGAAGACGTGTGCTCCCAGCTTGCGGTCAGCGCCCAGCGCCAGCAGGGCCGCAGCCAGCACCGGGAAGGCCATCAGCACCAGAACCGAGGTGATCAGGATGGTCCAGGTGAACATCGGCATCCGGAACATCGTCATCCCGGGCGCCCGCAGGCAGATGATCGTGGTGATGAAGTTCACCGCGCCGAGAATGGTGCCGAAGCCGCCGAGGGCCAGGCCGAAGACCCACAGGTCACCGCCGAGCCCGGGGCTGTAGGTGGCGTCGCTCAGCGGGTTGTAGGCGAACCAGCCGAACGCGGCGGCGCCCTGCGGGGTGAGGAAGCCGGCCGAGGCGATCAACCCGCCGAAGACGTACATCCAGTAGGCGAGCATGTTCAGCCGAGGGAAGGCGACGTCGGGGGCGCCGATCTGGATCGGCATGAGCGCGTTGGCGAAACCGGCGAAAAGCGGTGTCGCGAACAGCAGCAGCATGATCGTGCCGTGCATGGTGAACAGCTGGTTGAACTGCTCCGGGTTGTCCACCACCTGTAGGCCGGGCTGCAACAGCTCGGCGCGGATGAGCAGGGCCAGCAAGCCGCCGATCATGAAGAACACGAACGAGCTGATGAAGTACAGGTTGCCGATGACCTTGTGGTCGGTGGTGGTGACCCACTTGATCACCGTCTGGCCCGGTGATCGCCGCCGGCCAGCCCGGTTGGGGTCGACGAGCAGGGTGCTGCCGCCGACATGCGGCTCGGTGACGGTGGCCATCAGTTGCTCCCCTGGTTGTCAGACCCGCGGATGGACGCGGGCAACTTCGACTCCTCGCCCGGCACCAGACCCTCCCGGTTGAGATTCTCCCCGAGCTGGCCGACGTTGCCAGCGGCCTTCAACGCCGCGATGTGCGCGTCATATGCCGCTTGGTCCACCACGGCCACGTTGAACAGCATCTGCGAGTGGAACGCGCCGCACAGCTCGGCGCACTTGCCGGCGAAGGTCCCCGTCTCGGTGGTCCGCACCTGGAACTTGTTCACCCGGCCGGGGACCATGTCCAGCTTCTGCAGGAACTGCGGCACCCAGAAGGAGTGGATGACGTCTCGGGCGGTGAGGACGAACTCGACGCGCTTGTTCACCGGCAGGTACAGCGTGGGCAGTGTCTTCTCCACCGCGGGCTTGCCGGTGAGCTCGGCCTGGGTCCCGGCCTCGAAGGTGCCCTCGTTGACGTAGTTGAAGTCCCAGCTCCACTGCTTGCCGACGACGTTGATGACCACGTCCGGGGTCTTGGAGGTATCGAGCAGCTCCGCCTCGTCCCGTGCGGTGTAGAAGAACAGGACCGCGATCATGAACAGCGGCACGATCGTGTACAGGATTTCGATCGGCACGTTGTAGCGCAGCTGCTCCGGCAGGCCGGTGTCGGTCTTCTTCCGCCGGTAGGCCACGACGCACCAGATGGTCAGGCCCCATACCACGACGCCCACACCCAAGGCGGCCAGCCAGGAACCGTTCCACAAGGTGATGACGCGGCCGGAGTTCTCCGTCACCCCGTGCGGGAGGTACCCCCGCGACACCGACTCGCCGCAGCCGCTCAACCCGGCGGCGGCGGCGATGCTCAGCAAGCCCAGCAGAACACCCCGGCGCCGGTGCGGTAGAGGCCTGACATCGAGGCGAGACAAGGGCGCACCTTCCGTGTCAGTGCCAGCGGCAATCGTCGCTGGCAGGCCGGTCAGCGGGAGGCCACGGTCACCCGGGTCCCGACGCCAAGACCCTACTCCAGCACCTGCGAAACGTCCGGTCAGGGGCAGGGTTACGGTGCAGGCGTGCCGCCGCCCCGGGTGCTTCTCGACGCCGCCAGCGCGCCCATGCTGCCCGCGGCCCGGCAGACCTTGCTGGCCGCGCTCGACGCGGGCTGGGCCGACCCGCGCCGGCTGTATGCCGAGGCGCGCCGCGCCCGGGCCCTGCTGGACCAGGCCCGCGAGGTACTCGCGGCCGGCCTGGGCGTCCGGCCGCCGGAGCTGTCGTTCCTGCCCGGCGGACCGGTGGCAGTCAGCACCGGCCTCGCCGGCCTGCGGTATGCCGCTCGCCGCCGGGGAAGGCGGCTGGTCGCCTCCGCGGTCGAGCACTCCAGCGTGCTCACCACGGGTCGGTACCTCGCCGCCCAGGCTCAGGACCCCACCGCGTTCGCCGAGGTGGCGGTGCAGCGGTCCGGGGCGGTGAACCTGGATAGCTGGGGGGAGGCAGTGCACGTGCCGGGCACGGCGGTCGCGGCGCTGCAGTCGGCCAACGGCGAGGTCGGCACCCGGCAACCGCTGGCGGCGGCGCACGCGGCCGCCCGGCAGGCCGGGGTCCCGCTGCTCGTCGATGCCATGGCGGGCCTGGGCAGGGACGACCCGCCCACGGCGTTCGACGTCCTCGTCGGGGATGCGCAGTCCTTCGGCGGCCCCCCCGGGGTGGGCCTGCTGGTCGTTCCCGCCGCGACCCGGTGGCGGCGGCCCGGTCCGGTCAGTGAGGCCGAGCACGGCCGGGCCGACGCCGAGCCGGTCGTCGCGCTGGCCCTCGCCGCGGCGGAGGCGTGGCGGCAGACCGAACACGACCGGGCCGCCGACGCGGCGCAGGCCCGCACGCTGGTGGACCGGATCCGGTCGGCCGCCGCCTGCGTGCCCGACGTGCAAGTCGCCGGCGACCCGGTGGACCGGCTCCCGCACGTGGTGACCTTCTCCGCGTTGTTCGCCGACGGCGAGGCCCTGGTGACCGAGCTGGACCGGCGGGGCTTCGCGGTGGCCTCGGGCTCGGCCTGCACCGCCAGCACGCTGGAGCCCAGCCACGTCCTTGCCGCTACCGGGGTGCTGACCCACGGCAACGTGCGGGTGACCCTTCCCCTGCGGCAGGTGGCGCCCGACCGGGCCGAGCAGGTGGAACGGTTCTGCGCGGAGCTGCCGGACGCCGTCGCCGCGGTGCGCGCCCAGCTCGGGGCCGACCGGCTGTGACCGACGAGCCGGCACCTGACCCTGAGGTAGAGGTCGATGCCCGGGGCCTGCGCTGCCCGATGCCCGTCATCGCCCTGGCCAGGGCCGCGCAGGGCCGGCCGCCCGGCAGCCGGCTGGTGCTGCTGGCCACCGACCCGGCGGCGGGGCACGATGTGGCCGCGTGGTGCCGGATGCGGGGGCACGCGCTGGCGGACACCAGCCAGCAGCCGGAGCACACGGCATACCGGGTCGTGCTCGGCTGATCAGCGAAGCGGCGAGGGCAGCGCGACCGCGCGGCGCAAGCGGTCGACGTACTCCGCGCGGCTGATCTCGACCACCCCGAGGGAGGTGAGGTGGGGGGTGGCCCACTGCACGTCGACCATGGCGCCGGGCCGGCGAAGGGCCAGGTCGGCGAGCGCGACCAGGGCGACCTTGGAGGCGTCGGTGCTGGTGTGGAACATGGACTCGCCAGCGAACAGGCCACCGACCGCCAAGCCGTAGAGACCCCCGACCAGCTCGTCGTCGCGCCAGGTCTCCACGCTGTGCGCCCACCCCAGGTGGTACAGCCGGGTGTAGGCCTCGGCGATTGCGGGGGTGATCCATCGCCCGTCCCGGGCCGGGTCGGCGCAGCCAGCGACGACCTCGGCGAAGGCGGTGTCGACCCGCACCTCGAACCGGCGGCAGCTGCGGCGCAGCGACCGGCTGACTCGCAGGCCACCGGGAAGCAGCACCCCGCGCGGGTCCGGCGACCACCAGCCCATCGGGTCGCCGCCGGAGGGGCCGACGCCCATCGGGAACAGCCCGGCACGGTAGGCGGCCAGGATCGTCCCGGGCTGCAGGTCGGCCCCCACCCCCACCAGGTCCTCCCCGGGGCCGGCCTGCCGCAGCGATATTCGCCACCGTGACCGCGGCGGCTCGATCGGCATGGGCTGGCGGGCGGGTCGGGTGCGTCGGGGCGCGGCTCAGGCCCGCCGAATGGCCAGCCTGGGCCCGATCTCCGCGGCGGACTGCGGCCCGTACGCCTGCTCCAAGCGGTCGAGGAACCGGGCTCGAGTCAGCTCGTACTCCTGGGTGCCGACGGTCTCGATGACGTAGGTGGCCAGCATCGAGCCCAGCTCGGCGCACCTGCGGTGCGGCAACCCGCAGGCCAAACCGGTGAGGAACCCGGCCCGGAACGCGTCGCCGACGCCGGTGGGGTCGACCTTGGCCACCTCGCGGGCAACGTCCACCCGCACGGGCGCGCTGCCGGCAGAGAACACCTCGACCCCGTCCGGTCCATGGGTGATCACCCGGGTCCGTACCCGCTCGGCGAGCTCGGCGTCGCTCCAGCCGGTCTTCTTCTCGATCAGCGCCAGCTCGTAGGCGTTGGAGAACAGGTATGCCGCCCCGTCGATGAGTTCACGGATCGGGTCGCCGTCCATCCAGGCCAGCTGCTGGGACGGGTCGGCGGCGAACGGTATGCCGCGAGCCCGGCACTCCGCGGTATGCCGCAACATCGCCTCGGGGTCGTTGGGCCCGACCACCACCAGGTCCAACCCCCCGACCCGCTCGGCCACCGGGCCGAGCTCGATCACCCGGGCCTCGCTCATGGCGCCGGCGTAGAACGAGGCGATCTGCGCATGGTCCGCGTCCGTGGTGCAGACGAACCGGGCGGTGTGCCGGGTCTGCGACACGTGTACCGAGTGGCAGTCGACGCCATGGCGCTCCAGCCAGGACCGGTAGTCCACGAAGTCCTCGCCGACCGCGCCGACCAGCACCGGGTGCTGCCCGAGGCAGGCCATGCCGAAGGCGATGTTGGCCGCGACGCCACCCCGGCGGACTTCCAGGTCGTCGACCAGGAAGGACAGCGAGATCTTGTCCAGCTGCTCGACCACGAGGGAGTCGGCGAACCGCCCCGGAAAGGTCATGAGGTGGTCGGTCGCGATGGACCCGGTGACCGCGACGCGCACCCGGGCAACTTACCCCAGGCGAAGGTTGACGCGGTGCCGGCGGCCGTCACCAGGATCGGTGTCGACGCCCGGGATCCGGTGCTCTCGCTCGGGGCGCGCGTGCTGCGTGGCCCGGACCGGGATGGGCCACGGCACGTGCTGGCCGACCCGGAGGGCAGCGGGTTCTGCGTGCTAGACCATGGCCCTGGGTGCTAGACCATGGCTCTGGGTGCTAGACCATGGCTCAGCGCGCTAGACCATCCCGGTCGGGGCGAACTGAGCCAAGGCCTCCTCGGCCGGTCGCGCGGAACCTGGACCCGGGGTCAACCGGTTGCGCCGAACCGGACCCGGTTCAGCTGAAGCTGTCGCCGCAGGCGCACGAGCTCGCGGCGTTCGGGTTGTCGATGGTGAAACCCTGCTTCTCGATCGTGTCGGCGAAGTCGATGACCGCGCCGTCAAGGTAGGGCGCGCTCATCCGGTCGAGCACCACCTCGACCCCGTCGAACTCCACCACCAGGTCACCGTCGAGGGTGCGCTCGTCGAAGTAGAGCTGGTAGATGAGCCCTGAGCACCCGCCCGGCTGCACACCTACCCGCAGCCGAAGGTCGTCGCGTCCCTCCTGCTGCAGCAGGCTGCTCACCTTGGCCGCGGCCACCGGGGTCAGGACGACACCGTGCGCGGGCGGCGCCTCGGGCACGGCGGAAGGGCTGGGCGTGTCGGTGAGGACCTGCTCGGTCATGGTGAGAGTTCCTTCGTCGCTGAGTACCTGTCGGCGGGACGTCTGTGCCAACTCCGGCGCCAGTCGCGATGTTCCCGCCCCTCCAGGGTAGCCCGCTCAGGCCGGCCGGGGTGACCAGGTCGCCGCGACCCGCGCCGTCCGCGCAGCCAGCGTCCCGGCGGGGTCGGCCAGAGCCGGTGCGAGCTGTTCGGGACGTTCCGCGACCGCATACACGCCGTTGATCCCCAGCGCCATCGCCTCCCGCCGTCCGACGTGGGTCTGACCCGCGACGACCACGGTGGGGACGGCCTGTGCCGCGGCCGAGGCGGCCACGCCGGCGACCACCTTGCCGCGCAGGCTCTGCCAGTCGAAGCTGCCCTCGCCGGTGAGGACCAGGTCGGCGTGCCGGATCAGCTGCTCGAAGCCGACCGCCCGCAGCACCGCCTCCACGCCACTGACCCGGTGGCCGCCGAGGAGTAACAGCCCGTAGCCGATGCCGCCGGCGGCGCCGGCCCCCGCCTCCCGGTCCAGCCGCCGCTCGGCGCGGGTGAGCAGGTCCCGCGTCGGCGGCAACGCGCGCCCGGCGACCTCTGTGAACCGCCCCAGCGCGCGCTCCAACCGTTGAGCCTGCTCGGGGGTGGCCCCCTTCTGGGCCGCGAAACCGGCGCTGGCGCCATGGAAGCCGAGCAGCGGGGCGTCCACGTCGGTGGCCAGGACCAGGTCCACCCCCCGCAGCCGGCCCCGGACATCCCCAAGCCCGACGAGCGCGTCGTCGGCCAGCTGCTCCAGCGCCAGCCCGCCGCGCGCCAGCCGACGCACCGACCCCGCGCCCAGTGCGGCGAGCATGCCGGCGCCAGCGTCGTTGGTCCCGCTGCCACCGAGACCCACCACCACCGTCCGGGCCCCCTCCAGCAGGGCCGCGTCGATGAGCTCCCCCACCCCGTAGCTGGAGGTGAGCGTCGGGTCCCGCTCACCGTCGGCGAGCAGGTGCAGTCCGCACGCCTGGGCAGACTCGATGTATGCCGCGGCACCATCGCCCTCTCCGACGAGCAGCACAGCTGCGGGCACGGCCCGGCCCAGCGGGTCGCTGACGGTGACCGACACGGTGCGCCCCGGCAACGCTCGGGACAGCACGTCGAGGAACCCCGGGCCGCCGTCGGACAGAGGCAGCTGAACCAGTTCGTCCCACGGCGCGCAGGACGCCCATCCGTCGGCCATCGCCTCGGCCGCCTGGGTCGCGCTCAGCGTTCCGGTGAAGCAGTCCGGGGCGACCACGACGCGCACCGGGCCATCCTGGCAGCGTGTCCTGAGGCCGACCCTGGCGGTGCTGCCCGGCCCTCGCGGCGCCGCCGGCCACTCCCGGCCCGTCATCTTCGCCGGATTGTGCAAAGACACACGCCCCACCCACCCCCCGCGCCGTCATCTTCGCCGGATTGTGCAAAGACGACCGCGTCACCAGCCCCCGCGCCGTCGCCGTCGCCGGATTGTGCGAAAACGACCGCCCCACCCACCCCCCGCGCCGTCGTCTTCGCCGGATTGTGCAAAGACGCGCCGCCCGCTAGTCCCCCGCACACGGGACCAGCGGCGTGACACCGGATCCGCCGTGCGGCGGCCGGTCAGTGGTTGACCTGGACCAGCAGCAGCGGTCCGCCGTCGTAGCGGCCACCGTCGATGTCCAGCGCCAGTCCCTCGGCATACAACAGTGGCCCGGATGTCCGGCTGGAGGGGCCTCCGACCAGGGTGGAGATGATGCTGTGACCGTGGACGATCCGCTCCCCGTCGAGCGCGTCCAGCATCCGACGGGCAGCCGTAGGCCCCTTGCGGCCGACGAAGTGGTATCGCGAGACGTACCGCGCCCACAGCCGCCACCAGGCGGTCTCGTCCCGGTCGGCCAGGACCGTTCGCACGGCCTGGTTGATGTCGGGTGCGGACTCGCCGTAGCGCAGGTACTCCAGGCTGTCGCAGTGCATGAGCAGCAGGTCCTGGTCGACGGCAACCGAGTCCCGGGAGGACAGCCACGCGACGTGCTCGTCGGTCATCGAGAGCTGGTCGCGCACGTTGCCCCCATTGATGTACCAGATGCCGGCGAAGTCCTGGCGACCGTCGGGAGTCTGCAGCGCCCGCTGCCCGAAGTGCCGCATCGCCAGGGCCAGGATCTCGTGGTTGCCCAGGAGCAGGGTGGCCCGGCCACCCGCCAGCGCTGCTTCGGTCTCCAGCCGCATCATCAGGTCGACCGCCCCGATGCCGTCCGGGCCGCGGTCGAACAGGTCGCCGAGCACCCACAGCGTGCTGTCCCCACCGGACCAGCGGGCGTCGGCGTCGAGCAGGCCGGCCTGCTGCAGCACGGCGACGAGGTCGGCCAGGTGCCCGTGCACGTCGCTGACGACATACCTGTTCACGGGGTCAGGGCCCGGTCGAGCAGGTCCGCCGCCAGGTCAACATCCCCCCCGAGGGTCAGCAGGCGGCGCGGAGCGCGGCCCCAGACGGCCAGGTACAGCACGGTGGCAGGACCACTGATCGTCGCTGCGGGGTGGTGCCTGCCCTCGCGGACCAGCAGCCCGGGGCCGTCGGCGGCCCTTTCCAGGACCACGGTCCAGGCCCGGTCCACGTCGGTGCACACGAACGCGACCGGCCGCTGGAGCGGGTAGACGTCGGTGGGCGGCTCGTCGCGCCGCCGCCACAGCCAACGCGGCATGAACACCTGCAGCACCTCCGCCACTCCGTCCGCCGCGACCGCGTCGGTGAGGCCGTCGACCCGGTCGTCAGCCTGGCCGAGCATCGAGCGACCCAGCGCCTGCTCGGCATCGACCCGGTGCACCGTGGTCTCGTGCAATTGGCGGCGGCGCCAGAACCCCGCGTGCTGCTCCCCCGGCTGGAACGTCCAGGCGGGGGCGTCCGGGCCGGCGGCCGCGAGGACGTCGAGCAGCGAAGTGGCCCGCGCGGCATACCAGTCGGCCAGGGGTCGCCCGCCGCGTTCGGCACGCGGGTAGTCCGGACCCGGGAACGCGCCGGTCGAGACCGCCCGTTCGGCCCAGTGGTGGACCCGGCCCAGGTGCTCGCCCAGCGCCTCGACGTCCCAGCCCGGGCAGGAGGGCACGGGCCTGGCCAGCTCGGCCTGGCCGAGCAACGACCGCATCCGTGTCATCTCCTGCTCCAGCAGGTCGAGCGTCACCCGGCGCACGTTACCCACTCGTAGAATCGTGGTTTGTGACTGCTATCGCCACCCCACCCCCGCTTCCGTTGCTCGTCTTGGGACGCGGCCAGGACCTCGCGACCGAGCGCGGCGTGGAGTGCCCGGGCGAGCTCCCGGCGCCCTCCGACCCGGACCTGGTGGAGCGCGCGACGGCGGCCAAGTCGGCGCTCGGCGACCGGGTCTTCGTCCTCGGCCACCACTACCAGCGGGACGAGGTCATCTCCTTCGCCGACGTCACCGGCGACTCGTTCAAGCTGGCCAAGGAGGCGGCGGCGCGGCCGAACGCGCCATACATCGTGTTCTGCGGGGTCCATTTCATGGCCGAGTCCGCGGACATCCTCACCAACGACCGGCAGCAGGTGGTGCTGCCCGACCTCGCTGCCGGCTGTTCGATGGCCGACATGGCCGCCATCAGCCAAGTCGACGACGCCTGGGACGACCTCGCCGACATGGGGGTGGCGGACGACACCGTGCCCGTCACCTACATGAACTCCTCCGCGGCCATCAAGGCGTTCACGGGCCGGCACGGCGGCACGGTGTGCACGTCCTCCAACGCCGGGACTGCCCTGCGGTGGGCGTTCGAACAGCGGGGGAAGGTGCTCTTCCTGCCCGACCAGCACCTGGGCCGCAACACTGCGGTCCGCGAGCTGGGGCTGTCGTTGTCGGACTGCGTCCTGTTCGACCCGCACAAGCCGCACGGCGGCCTCACCGCGACTCAGGTGCGCGAGGCCAAGATGATCCTGTGGCGGGGGCACTGCTCGGTGCACGGCCGGTTCAGCGTCGAAGCGGTCGAGGCCGCGCGCCGGGAGATCCCGGACGTGCAGGTGATCGTTCACCCGGAGTGCAAGCACGAGGTGGTCGAGCTGGCCGACTCGGTCGGCTCCACCGAGAAGATCATCAAGACCATCGCGGCCGCTCCGGACGGCACCTCGTGGGCGGTCGGCACCGAGCTCAACCTGGTGCGGCGACTGGCGGCGCAGTTCCCTCGTCAGCGGATCGCCTTCCTGGAGAAGAACGTCTGCTACTGCTCGACGATGAACAGGATCGACCTGCCGCACCTGGTCTGGGCGCTGGAATCTTTGGTCGCCGGACGTGTCGTCAACCGGATCGCCGTCGACGAGGAGGTGGCCCGGCTGGCCCGGCGGGCGCTGGACCAGATGCTCGCCCTGCCCGGCGAGACCGCGAAGGACTAACCGCCCGGGGTATGCCGCTCGGCTGGCCACCGCACACCAGCTGTACGCCGCGTGGCTGGCCCCCGCACACCAGCTGTACGCCGCGTGGCTGGCCACCGCATACCAGCTGTACGCCGCGTGGCTGGCACCGCATACCAGCTGTACGCCGCGTGGCTGGCACCGCATACCAGGGGTACGCCGCGTGGCTGGCAGCCCATACCGGGGGTCAGCCAGCCAGTGGCGAGTGGCCGCGCGGCACCCGCTCTGCCGGCGGAGGTGGCCCAGGCGGCGTGCCGTCGCCGAAGGGCCGCCCGCCCAGCTGCTCGCGGCCGTGCGGAGCCAGCCACCCGCGCAGGTCCGGCCCGACGGGCACCACTCCGGTCGGGTTGATGTCCTTGTGCACGATGTAGTAGTGCTGCTTGATCTGCACGAAATCGGTGGTGTCGCCGAAGCCGGGGGTCTGGAACAGGTCCCGCGCGTAGGCCCAGAGCACCGGCATCTCGGCGAGCTTGACCCGGTTGCACTTGAAGTGGCCGTGGTACACCGGGTCGAAGCGGGCCAGCGTGGTGAACAGCCGGACGTCGGCCTCGGTGATGGTGTCCCCCACCAGGTACCGCTGGCCTTCCAGCCGGTCGCTGAGCCAGTCCAGCCGGTCGAACAAGGCTGTGTACGCCCGCTCGTAGGAACGCTGGCTGCCCGCGAACCCGGCCCGGTAGACGCCGTTGTTCACGTCCCGGTACACCACCGCGTTGACCTCCTCGATCTCCGGCCGCAGCGGCTCGGGATAGAGCTGCGGCGCGCCGTCACGGTGGTGGGCGGTCCACTCCAGCGACAGGTCGACGGTCAGTTGGGCGAAGTCGTTGGTGACCACTTTGCCGCTGGGCACGTCCACGATGGCAGGCACCGTGATCCCCTTCGAGTACCCGGGGAAGCGCCGCTCGTAGGCGTCCTTCAGCCGGGGTATTCCGAGCACCGGGTCCAGGCCGCCCGGGTCCAGGTCGAAGGTCCAGCTGTCCGGGTCGTGCGTGGGCCCGCAAAGGCCCAGGGAGATGACGGCCTCCAGCCCGAGCAGCCGTCGCACAATGACGGCGCGGTTGGCCCAGGGGCAGGCGCGAGCCGCGACGAGCCGGTACCGCCCGGGCTCGACCGGGTAGCCGTCGCGAGAGTCCGCGGTGATCCGGGTGGTGATGTAGTTGGTGTCCCGCTCGAAGCTGTCCTGCACGTACTCGCCCATGGCCCCGACGCTACCCATACTGGTCGGATGGACCTCGTCGTCCACGCCATGCAGGCCATCGACCGGCGCGGTTTCCTGACCGGGCCCACCCAGGCGAGCGCGGAGCGCGACCAGCCGCTGCCCATCGGGCACGGCCAGACCAACTCTCAGCCCACCACGGTGCGGAACATGCTGCGGTTGCTGGAGGTTCGCGAGGGTGACCACATCCTCGACGTCGGAGCGGGGTCCGGCTGGACCACGGCGCTGCTCGCCTACCTCACCGGCCCGAGCGGTTCCGTCGTCGGCGTCGAGCTGCTCGCGGACCTGGCCACCTGGGGCGCCGCGAACCTGGACAGGACCGGGCAGCAGTGGGCCCGCATCGAAGTGGCCCAGCCGGGCGTGCTGGGCTGGCCGGACCAGGCGCCCTACGACCGGATCCTGGTCTCCGCCGAGGCGCCCGAGCTGCCCACCGCGCTGGTGGAGCAGCTGGCCCTCGGCGGGCTGCTCGTCGCGCCGGTGGCGGGACGGATGCTGCGCGTATGCCGCGCTGGCGACGGTCCGCCGACGGTCACCACCCACGGCCACTACCGGTTCGTCCCGCTGCGCTGAGCCCGTCAGCCAAACAGGGCGCGCAAGCCCCGCAGGACCGCGGCGTGCGGGTGGCCGGCCTCCACCACGTCGAACCAGGCGTCGTCGTGCGCGAGCGGCTGCAGGGGCGGCATCACCAGCTCGTCCAGCTCGTCATCGTCCAGGGCCCGCGCGCCGTCCCCTTCCGCGGCGGGCATGTCCGGCTCGAACTCCAGCGGCTCGGCGCCCGGCACCGCGCGACGCTCCCGCGCGCGGCGGACCGCTGCCGCCGGGTCGTCGACGACGGCCTGGAGCACGGCGAGGCCCGCGGCCCATGACTGCGTCGCCTCGGCCGCGAGCACAGGGTCGTGCGGCACGAGATCGTCCGGAAGCCGCATCACGATCGAGCGCCGCTGCCCTGACACCACGATCGGCTCGAGGTCGGCGGCGCCGGCCCGGCGCATCAGCGAGGTCTGGCCGTACACCGGGCGACCGCCGACGACGACGAGCCGGACGTCGCGCTCCAGCGCGGACACCAGGTTCCGGTGCACCTCGTCGTGACGGCGGTGCAGCACCACCATGTCCGCGAGCGCGCCGGGACGCAGCACTCCCACGTCGAGGTCCCAGCAGCGGCGCAGCGCCTGGCCCGGGTTGACTGTGACCATGGCGGCGAGATCGGCGTCGCTGAGCGCGCCACCAAGCGCCTCCTGGTTCCACAGCTGCGCAACCTTGAGCTCTCCCAGAAGGTTTCGCGTCCCGGACGGTCCCCAGTCCGACCCGAGGGTCACCAGCAGCCCGTGCCGTCGTGCCTCGAGGACGTCGGTCGTGTCGCCGTAGAGCCAGATGTTCGAGAACGGGGACCACACGACGGTGCCGGGCGACTGCCCCCACCGTTCGTACTGCGTCGCGCCCAGCGCCGTGCTGTGCACCCCGATCAGCCCGGGCTGGAGGCAGCCCGCGCGGTCCAGCTCGTCGAACTCCGACAGCAGTGACGCAGCCACGCCCTCGGCCAGGTGGTACACGAACGAGCGCCGGTCGGCCAGCCGAGCGGCATACGTGGCCAGCTTGTCGGGCTCCGGCTTGATGACCGCTTGATACATGAGCTGTCCCGGGCGGGAAGGGAACTCCTCCTTCTCCACGTTACGGACCATCCAGCCGGGGAACGCCCGGGTCAGCGGGGGCGAGCCCTGGATCGCGGTCACCCCGCCGACCGCGGCCCGCACCTCGGCGTAGCGCAGCGTGGCCGCTGCCGCGGCGATCCCGAGCGCCTGGGCCGGGTTGGAGATGTCTCGCCCGTAGGTCGCCGCGCCCGGCCACTGGTAGCGGGTCTGGTATGGAGCCGACCGTGGCGCCGTCCACAGCGGCAGCGTGTTGTAGGCCAGGTGGTTGTGCAGGTCGATGAGGCCGGGATAGATCACGCCACCTGTGTCGACGACCGGAGCATCCGCGAAGCCCGTTGGGGCAGCAGCGGATCGACGCTGGACGGACTCGATGATCCCGTCATGCACATAGACGGCACCATCGTTGATGGGGTCGCCGTCGAACGACACCACGGTTCCACGCAGCACCAACGACATCGCAGGCTTCCTCTCAGCTGGCCATGGCGGTGACATCGACCCGGGCGCCACCTGGGTCGCCGAAGTAGACCGCGCCGAGGGCGGTGAGGTCGCTGCCGTCGAAGTAGTCCGGCGCCCCCTGCCTCCGTGCCGCGAAGACCGCCGCGCCGATGCTGCGCTCGCTGAACAGAGTCGTGTAGAACATCTCGGCGAACCGTCGGGCCGAGCTGTCACCCACCGGCCAGTAGTGCCCTAGATAGGCCTCCACGCCGGCGGACAAGAACGCCGCGGCAAGGCCGTTGACCCGGCCCCGGCGGGTGAACAGCCGGTCCCCGGCGACCGCCCGGGCCGACTCACAGGCGCTGTTGAACACGACATACGGCGGCGCAGACCACGGCAGTCGCGCCACCTGGTCCGCCCGCAGTCGGCCGTCGGCGAGAAGCAGCGCCGAGGCGCGCGGGTCGCCGCTGTCGAAGCTGGCGTGCCCGGCGAAATGCAGCAGGTCGAAGTCCTGGCCCTCGACCGCGCTGCGGAATGCCTCCACGGTGGCCCCGTCTCGCTCCAACACCGTCACGGTCACGGTGACGCTGCCGTAGCTGCCCGCCAGCCCCCGGATCGCCTCGATCTCGGCCTCCGTGGCGGGCAGGTTCTGGGTGGGGTTGGCCACGGCGAGGATGCGCAGGGTCGGGTCCTCGGACACCGGGTCACGCCGGGCGAGGGGGGCGCTGCTCGACGTCACCACCCGTCCCACCGGGATCTGCAGCGACATCGGCCCGGACGGCCGCCAGAGCAGTTCCCACGGCAGGTTCACCAGGGTCTCGTCCACCTGGATGAGCAGCGCCGTCGGCGCCATCGCGTCCAGCGTGTGGGCGCCGACCGTTCCGAGGAAGGACCGAAAGAGGTCTCGGCCAAGTTGCCTGCTCAACGAGGCCGCAGCCCCGGCGGTGAGGCCGTCACCGCGAGCCCACCGCTGCAACTGGTCAGCCAGCTGCAGCATGCGCTCCGCCCGGGACGCCGGCAAGGACACCGTTCGTGACCAGGCCAGCGGCGCACCCTCCTCCCGGATGCTGACCCGCAGCTCGACCGGTTCCGGCACCGCCGGGGCCGGCACGACGGCGCCACGGACCGGTTCGAGCCGCAGCAGCGCCACCCGCGGCAACGGTTTCCCGCCGCCTCCGGGCCGGCCGCTGTACTCAGCGAACACGGCTCAGCGGAACACGTGCCGTCGCTTGTGCCCGGAGCGCCCCTCCAGCTGCGGGGTCTGTTCGTAGCCGGCGGCGCTGACGGCATCGACGAGCTGCCGGTGCAGCGCCGAGTAGGTCATCTCCCAGCCGCCCTGCTGCAGCACCGAGAGCGCGGACGCGGTCATCGCGCCGTTGTAGCGGCCGTTGATCTTGGCGTCGTAGGAATACTGCCGGTCGGAGCAGCCGGACAGCAGCAGCCCGGTCATCGACGACTCCGGGTAGAGCTCGGTGCGGCTGTGCGTCGGCTTGTGCGGGTTGTCCAGCGTCCGCAGGCCGATCGCGTCCGGCTGCAGGAACCGCCGGCGGCGGTCGTCCGGCGTCGGCAGCCCTGGCTCCCGGGTCACCGTCCCGGAGAAGCAGGAGTCGGACACCACAACCAGCCGCACCCCGGCGGGCAGGTCCGCGAAGAGGGTCCGCAGGTCGTCGTCGATGAGCAGGTTGTCCTTGGCGTCATAGGGACACATCGCCTCGTCGTAGCCGGCCTCGTCGCCGCTGGAGTCGGCGACATACGTGCCGTGCGAGGAGTTGGTAAACACCAGGACGTCGCCGCGCTTGGCTCCGGCCAGCAGGTTGCCGAGCTCGCGCAGCACGGTGGCCTTGGTGGCCTGCCTGTCCAGCAGCATGGTGACGTCGCTGCGGGTGAAGTCGTAGTGGTCCACCAGTGCGGACGCCCAGTCGTTGGCGTCGTTGACGCACCCTTTGAGGTCCATGTCGGCCAGCGGGTAGTCGTTCACCCCGACGCACAGCGCGCGCTTAGTCATCTGCTGCCTCCACTCCAGTCCGGCATCCGCTGGCACCTCGGGCGAACAGGGTCATCATGGTGCACACCGCTGCAAGCCGACAGCCGAAGGAGTCCCGGATGCCTGACCGTGATACGCCCGGGGCCGACCCGTCCCGGCGGCGGATCGACTTCGGCCTCACCCCGGAGGACCTCGGCCCGCGGCTGCATGGAAGCCGGGCGGCCACCGCGCGCCGGATGCTGCCGATCTCCTGGCCGGCCGGGGACGAACCCCGGCCGGCCGAGCTCCCCGAGGAGCCCGACCCGGGCGACCCGCTGCCCCGCGCTGACGTCCTGGTCGTCACCTGGACCGCTGCGGAGGTGCTCGCCCTGGCCGACGTCCTCACCCCCGGGGTGTCCCCACGCACCAGGTGGTACCGCTACGACCGCGGCTTCGAGCAGCTTCTCCCCCAGATCCGCCCCGGCGCGCCGGCGCGGGTCGCCCGCCGGCTCGGCTCGTACTACCCGACCCGGGTCGGCGACACCTCGGTGCTGTGCTTCAAGTCCGAGCTGCACCTCAACCAGGACGGGGTCCGCACCGGCGCGGGTCGCGCCACCCTGCCGGTGGCGGCGATGACCCGGGACATCCTGGGCCAGGTCCGCCCCCGGCTGGTGCTCACCGTCGGCACCTCGGGCGCGGTGTATGCCGCGCACGGCCTGGGTGACGTCGTGGTCACCCGCGGGGCCAAGTTCGTGCTGGAGCAGGAGTTCGCCAAGGAACCGTTCGCCGACACGGCATACCGCAGCAGCGCCGAGATACCGACGGCACGGCTGGCGACGGCGACCACCTTGATGCGCGCGCTGGCAGGCAACGTGCGGGAGCCGGACTTCGGCCCGCCGACCAAGGCCTACGGGGCCGAGGGGCCGCTGCTGGCCGGCCCGCACAACCGGCCGAGCATCCACGTGGACGGGCAGGACCTGCCGGAGTACCACCCGATCCTGTCCACGGACGCGTTCATCTTCGGCACCTCCGACAACGGCCTGGACCGCGTCGGGTGCGGGGTGGAGATGGGCGACGCGGTCTTCGGCCTGGTGGCCGAGCAGATGGCCAGCCACGCGGGCGAGGCTGCCGTGCCCTGGCTGGTGGTGCGCAACCTGTCCAACCCGGCGGTCAACGGGGACCTGCCGACCGAGCCGATCGACATGCAGGCGCACTGGGCCAGCTGGTACTACGAGCAGTTCGGCTACTGGACCAGTGTGAACAGCGCCATCGTGGCCTGGGCGGTCATCGCCGCCTGAGCGCGAACCCGGACGAGCCGGACCGGACCGTGACGAACGCCCCACGACCGAGACCGGACCCAAGGCGGGTCGGGGGCGAGGCGGCGGGCCGGGGTCAGTCGCGGCGGTGGAGGAGGCCGACCCGCTCCAGCAGCACGGCCTCGGCCAGGCACACCTTGGCGAACTCGCCCAGGTGCAGGCTCTCGTTCGCGCCGTGCGCCCGGCCGTCCGGGTCCTCCACCCCGGTGACCAGGATGGCGGCCTGCGGGAACCGCTGCGCGAACGCGGACACGAAGGGGATCGAGCCGCCGACGCCGATGTCGACCGGCGGCACGCCCCAGGCGTCGGCGAAAGCGGCCCGCGCCTGGTCGTACATCGGGCCCTCGGCGTGCGCGTCGAAGCCGGCACCCTGGTCGTCCAGCCGCACCTCGACCCGCGCCCCCCACGGCACGCGCTGCAGGACGTGCCGTCGAACCAGGTCGAACGCCTCCTGCGGGTCCTCGTCGGGGGCGATCCGCACCGACACCTTGGCGGCGACCGCGGGAAGCAGGGTGTTGGAGGACCGGGCCACCGAGGGGACGTCGATCCCGATCGTGGTGATCGCCGGCTTGGTCCAGATCCGGCTGAGCAACGACCCGCTTCCGATGGTCCGCACGCCGTCGAGCAGGCCGGACTCGGCCCGCAGCCGGGCCTCGTCGTACGGCAGGTCCGCCGCGACCCCCTGCCGCAGGCCGGGCACCGCGACATTGCCGTCGTCGTCGTGCAGCGAGGCGAGCAGGCGGACCAGGACCATCAGCGCGTCCGGCACCGCCCCGCCGAACATGCCGCTGTGCACGCCGTGGTCGAGGCTGCGCACGGTGAGCACGAAGCGGAACATGCCGCGCAGGGTCGTGGTCAGCGCCGGCTGGCCGATCTCCCAGTTCCCGGAGTCGGCCAGCACGATCGCCTCCGCGCGTAGCCGCTCCCCGTGCCGCTCCAGGATGGTGGGCAGGCTGTCCGACCCGATCTCCTCCTCCCCTTCGACGAAGACCGTCACCCCCACCGGGAGCGCGCCGGCGTGCGCGCGCAGGGCGGCGATGTGGGCCATGATCCCGGCCTTGTCGTCGGCGGCGCCGCGGCCGTAGAGCCGCCCGTTGCGCTCGGTCGGCTCGAACGGCGGGCTGTCCCAGTCGGCCGGGTCGCCCGGCGGCTGCACGTCGTGGTGGGCGTAGAGCATCACCGTGGGGGCACCGGGCGGGCCGTCCCGGTGCCCGATGACCGCCGGGCGGCCGCCCTCGCGGACGATCTCCACGGACAGTCCCTCGGCGGCCAGCAGCGCGGCGACCGCCTCCGCGCTGGCCTCCACCTGGGCCTGGTCGAACGCATCGAGGGAGACGCTGGGGATGCGGGTCAGCGCCTCCAGGTCGGAGCGCACACCGGGCAGCAGCTCCTCGACGCGGGCGCGGAGCTGCGCCAGGCGGGCAGCAGGCAGCACGTCGGTCGGCATGGCGGCCAGGGTAACCACCCGGAGCCGCACGGCTGCCTCCCTGCGGGCCGGCACCACACACAGTCGGCACCACATACAGTGAGGGCGTGTTCGGACGCCGCAAGCAAACCGTCGAGGCAAGCCCGGTTCGGGACCAGGCCGACCGCCCCGGCGCCAAGAACCGCCCCACCCCGAGCCGGCGCGAGCAGGAGGCGGCCCGCAAGCGGCCCCTGGTCGAGACCGACCGCAAGGCGGCCGCCAAGCAGGCTCGGCTGGCCGCGCGGGACGAGCGGGTCCGCGCGCGGCAGGCGCTGCTGTCCGGTGACGAGGCGCACCTGCCGGCCCGCGACCGCGGGCCGGTCCGCCGGTTCATCCGCGACGTCGTGGACTCCCGCTGGAATGTCGGGGAGTTCCTGCTGCCGGTCATGGTGGTCGTGCTGGCCCTGTCGTTCGTGCGGCAGTCCTGGGCCCAGCTGTTCGTCTTCCTCGCCGTGTACCTGCTCATCCTGGTCGGGGTCATCGACGCCTCGCTGATGTGGCGGCGCACCCGCAAGGCCATCGAGGCCAGATTCGGCCAGTCTGCCCCCAAGGGCTCGGCGATGTATGCGGTGATGCGCGCCTTCCAGATCCGCCGGTCCCGGCTGCCGCGCCCCCAGGTGGAGCGCGGCGCCAAGGTCCTCTAGCGCTTCGTCGACCGGTCGGCGAGGTCAGCGAAGGTGGCCGGCTCCCGGGTGAACGCGTAGGTCGCGAAGTACATCCGGACGACCCGGCCGTCCCCGTCGCGCACAAGCTCCAGCAGCTCGCCCTGCTCGCGGCCCTGCACCGCGCGGAACCGGTCGACCCCCTCGGCGGCGAACCGGGTTTCCAACCGGGGCAGGGACTGCGCCGCGAGCCGGGACCAGAGCTGGCCGTCGCGGACCTCGAACACCAGCTCCTCCCCCTCGCTCCACCAACTACCCAGGACGCCGTCGAAGGCTGCGTCCGGCTGCGACGGCGCCCAGGTCGGCGCCATCGCCGGCAGCGCGTCGGTGACCGTCTCGACCAGCCCCGCGGCCAGGTCCAGCGGGGTGGCGCCGGCGGTCACGTTGGTCAGCACGACCGCGCCCACGCGTTCGGTTCGGTGCACCTTGATCCCGCTCAGGAACCCCGGCATCGAGCCGCCGTGCCCGGCCAGGACGCGGTCCCCGTGCCGCGACAGCTCGTAGCCCAGGCCGTAGCCGTTGCGCCACTGCTCTTGGTCGACCATGACAATCGGCCGGCACATCTGGTCCATCGTGGCGGCCGCCAGCAGGTGCGCCGGCGGGTCGGCGACGAACGCGGCATACCGGGCCAGGTCCGCGACGCTGCTCCACAGCCCGCCGAGCGGGGCCGCGGCCAGCAGGTCGAACCGCGGCTCCTCGGTGGCCGTGGCAGCGTGGGGGTGCACGGCGTACCCGCGCGCCCGGGTGGCCTCGTCGGGGACCAGGCCGGTATGCCGCATGCCGAGCGGGTCGAGCAGCCTCGCTTGCAGGGCCTCCTCCCAGCTGCGGCGGTCAACCCGCTGCACGACCTGGCCGAGCAGGGCGTAGGCGAGGTTGGAGTAGTGGAACCACGCGTGCGCCGGGAGGACCTGCTCGGCCAGCCCGAGACCGGCCATCAGCTGCGCCTCGTCCGGCGCGTCCAGGGTCTCCCAGATCCGCCCGACCGGCTCCCGCTGCAGCCCGGAGACGTGGCCCAGCAACGCCCGGACGGTGACCCCGCCGTGGTGGGCACCGGGCAGGTGCTGCTCGAGCCGGTCGTCCAGGGCGAGCCGGCCCTCGTCGCGCAGCATCAGCACGAGCACCGCCGTGAAGGTCTTGGTGATCGAGCCGATCATGTATGCGGTGTCGTCGGTCGCGGGCGCGCGCGGCTCCAGCCGGGCGGACCCGACGTGGGCGGACCAGGCCAGCCCGCCGTCGACGACGACCCCGGCGCTGACGGACGGCGAGCGCCAGTCCCGCTGGGCGGCCCGGACCATGCGCTCTAGCTCCCGGCGGGTCCTGCCGGTCACTGAACCGCGGGGCAGCGGCGTGGTCGTCTCGGTCACTGGGCGGGGCGCAGGCTCATCGGCCCGTACACGCGCTCCCCGTCCATGCGCAGGGTGACGCTGTCCACCCCTGCCTCCGCCAGGTCGCGCCACTGCTCGCCGAGCCAGGTCTCAGCCTCCCCCTGGGACGGGAAGCCGGCCTGCACCAGCCGCTCCCCGGTCATCGGCTGGCCCTCGGGGTCCTGGTAGGTCCACGTCCACGTCCCGCTCACCACGTCACCCTAGACCGGCGTGCAGTGAGGCTAGCCGCCGTCCCGGACGGCTGGCTCGCGGCCGAAGGCGGCGACCGGGCCGATCACGGTGACGGCGGGGGGCCGTAGCCCCGGCGGTGACCCCGCCGCGACCACCTCGGCCAGGGTGGTGGTGAGCACCTGCTGGCTGGGCAGGCCGGCATCCACCACGCAGGCCACAGGCGTGTCCCCGTCCCGCCCGGCGTCCAGCAGTGCCGCCACGATCGCGGGCAGCGTGTCCACCCCCATGAGGACGACGAGGGTGGTCCCGCCGCGGGCCAGGGCCGCCCAGTCGAGCAGGCTGCGCGGGTCCCCCGGCGGCAGGTGCCCGGATACCACGGTGAAGCCCTGCGACTCGCCGCGGTGAGTGACCGGGATCCCGGCCAGGGCCGGCGCCGCCACCGCCGACGTCACCCCAGGCACGACCTCGACGTCCACCCCGGCGTCGCGGCAGGCGAGCAACTCCTCCATGCCTCGGCCGAAGACGAACGAGTCGCCGCCTTTGAGGCGCACCACGACCAGGCCCGCGCGGGCCCGCTCGACGAGGACCCGGTTGATCTCCTCCTGCGGGGTATGCCGCCCGCGCGGCACCTTGGAGACGTCGACGATCTCCACGCCCTCGCGCAGCCCGTCCAGGACCGGCAACGGCGCCAAGCGGTCCACCACGACCACGTCCGCATCGGCCAGGGCCTGGAACCCCTTGAGCGTCAGCAGCTGCGGGTCGCCCGGTCCGCCCCCGACCAGGATGACCCGGCCTCGCGTGCCGCCGCGGTCCGCTCGGAAGCCGCCGCGCGGCTGGGCCCGCAGCTCCGCCTCGACGGCGGCGACCGCGCTGTCCCGCAGCGCCGCGGCCCGGCGGGGGTCGCGGTCGGCGTGCACCGACACCGTCGCGGGGCCGACCCGCCCGGTCGCCGGCATCCACGCCGAGGCCGTGTGCGCGTCGTCCGCGCGCAGGCAGAAGATCCGGCGCTCCTCGGCCTCAGCCTGTACGGCCGCGTTCACCTCCGGGTCGGCGGTGCAGGCCACGACCAGCCAGGCGCCGGCGAGGTCCCCGTCGGCATACCCTCGCTGCTCCCAGCGGACCAGGGAGCGCTCGGCGAGGTCCTCCAGGGCGACCACCAGCTCCGGTGACACCACCGTGATCGCGGCGCCGGCAGCCACCAGCGAGCCGACCCGGCGCAGCGCCACGGACCCGCCACCGACCACCACCACCCGCCGGTCACGCAGTCTCAGGCCGAGCGGGAGGAGCTGCTCGGGCCTGCTCGACGTGCTCACGGCTGCCCTTTCTCCGTGCGGGGTCTGCCCAGCCCGGCGGTCGATGTCGCCCCATCATCTCGGGGCTACCCCCCTGGGTCGCGCGCGGGCCAGCGGTCCGGGGCACGGCGGTCAAGCAGCGGTCAGGGTGCCGCAAGGTTTTCGCAAGGATCCGGGACCACGGTTCGCTGTGCTGGATACTCCTCTGCTCAGTCAGGTGTGCGCTATGACAGTGATCCCCGGGCCACTCGGCCGCATGTCCCTTCCGAAGACGCCGCGTGGTGAGGCAGCGGCCCGACCCGGCTCCCGGCCCGCGCGCCGCACGAGGCTGCTCGGCGCACGCTGGCGCCGCACCTCCGCGGTCGCCGCGGTTGTCGTGACGGCAGCCATGGTCGCTCCGATGAGCACCATGCAGGCGTCGGCCGCCGTCGGCCAAGGTTTCACGCTGACACCGGCGGACCTCGCCTTCATCCTCAAGCAGATCAAGATCGGCGAACGCCACTCCCGGGCTTTCCTCGGGACGGACCCGGCCATCCCCGCGAACCCGAGCCCGACGACCGACCCGAACTACTGCCAGTCCATGGTCGGCTCCGGCGTGGACCAGATCCCCGACCGGCTCACCACCTACGGGCTGCGCACGGTCGACGGCTCGTGCAACAACCTGTTCCCGGGCCGCGACACCTTCGCCGCGGCGGACCAGGTCTTCCCCCGGCTGACGGCCCCGAAGTTCATCAGCGCCGAGCCGATCACCTCAAGCTTCCCGGTCGGTCCCCCCGGCCCGACGACGTACGCGCAGAAGACCGGCAACGTCGTCGACTCCCGCCCGCGGGTGATCAGCAACCTGATCGTCGACCAGACGTCGACCAACCCGGCCGCGCTCGCCGCGGCGCAGTTCCCGATCCGGTCGCAGCAGTCGCCGACGACGATCACGGTGTGCACCACGAACCCCGATCCCACCACCGACCCGCCGACAGATGGCGTGCCGACCGGCTGCGTCCCCACCTACGCCACCCTGGACATCCCGAACATCACAACGGATGTAGGGCTGTCGCCGCCGTTCAACTCCTGGTTCACCTTCTTCGGCCAGTTCTTCGACCACGGTGTCGACCAGACCGTCAAGAGCGGTTCGTCGGTGTTCGTGCCGCTCAAGGACGACGACCCGCTGATCGCCGGCCCCGACCACATCCTCGTCGACAACCCGAACACCCCGAGGGACGAGAGCGCCGACAACCTGCCGCCGAGCCAGCGATTCATGGTGCTCACCCGGGCCCAGAACCAGCCCGGCCCCGACGGCGTCCTGGGCACCTCCGACGACGTGCAGAACGCCAGCAACACCGACTCGCCGTGGGTGGACCAGAGCCAGACCTACACCTCGCACGCCTCGCACCAGGTGTTCCTGCGCGAGTACGCGATGGTCGGCGGCGTCCCCGTCTCCACCGGCAAGCTGCTCGCTGGCCTGCCCGCGGGGCAGACCTACCCCGGCTCGGCCGACGGCACCGGAGGCATTTCCACCTGGGCCGCGGTCAAGCAGCAGGCGCATGACCTGCTCGGCCTGCGGCTGGTCGACCGGGACGCCACCAACGTCCCGATGCTCGCGGTGGACCCGTACGGCAAGTTCGTGCCCGGACCGCTGCGTGGCCTGCCGCAGTACGTGACCGCCTCCGGACTGGTCGAAGGTCAGCTCGACGACCCGCTGACGCCGGCGGATGAGACCGTGCTGGTGCCCGCCGACGCCAAGCACTTCGACACCCCGTTCCTGACCGACATCGCGCACAACGCCGACCCCAGCCCGGCCGACACGGACCACAACCCGGCCACCCCGCCGGTGGCGCCGACGCCGGACACCGACACCGTCGCGTCGGCGGACTTCGCGTCCCAGCCGCCTGGAACCTACGACGACGAGATGCTCAACGCGCACTTCGCCTGTGGCGACGGCCGGTGCAACGAGAACATCGCGCTGTCGACGGTCCACCAGATCTTCCACTCCGAGCACGACCGCTTGGTGGACGACATCAAGAGGGTGCTCACCAACGACACGACGGCGTCCGGTGTCACGGCACTGGCGCAGTGGAAGCTGGCCACTGGTGCCGGCGGCTGGAACGGCGAGCGGCTTTTCCAGGCGGCCCGGTTCGTCACCGAGATGGAGTACCAGCACCTGGTGTTCGAGGAGTTCGCCCGCAAGATCCAGCCGGCGATCCGGCCGTTCCACGTCTACACCCCGGACATCAACCCCGCGGTGAAGGCCGAGTTCGCCCATGCGGTGTACCGCTTCGGGCACTCCATGCTCGACGACGAGGTCAGCCGCAAGAACCCGAACGGCTCATTCAACTCCCTCCCCTTGCTGAAGGCCTTCCTCAACCCACCTGAGTTCTTCAACAACAAGGGCACTCCCATGACCGCCGAGGCGGCTGCCGGCTCGGTCATCATGGGCTCGGTCGACCAGGTCGGCAATGAGATCGACGAGTTCGTCATCGAGACCCTGCGCAACAACCTGCTGGGCCTGCCGCTGGACCTGCCGACCATCAACATGACCCGGGCCCGCGAGGCCGGTGTCCCGCCGCTGAACGTCACCCGCCGGCAGATCCACGCCGACACCAACGACGCGCAGCTTGCGCCGTACACCAGCTGGGCGGACTTCGGCCAGAACCTGAAGCACCAGGAGTCCCTGGTCAACTTCGTTGCCGCCTACGGAAAGCACCCGAGCATCGTGAACGCCACCACGGTGGCCGACAAGCGGGCCGCGGCCAAGCTGATCGTCGACCCGGCTGTCCCGACGGACCCGGCCATCCCGCCCGACGCTCCCGACTTCCTCTACGGCTTCGGGGCGTACGCCAGCCCCGCCGACAGCGGCGTCGACGACATCGACCTGTGGGTCGGTGGCCTGGCCGAGAAGACGAACCTGTTCGGCGGGCTGCTCGGCAGCACCTTCAACTACGTGTTCCAGAACCAGTTGGAGAGCCTGCAGGACGGCGACCGGTTGTACTACCTGGCGCGCACACCCGGCCTGAACCTGCGCACGCAGCTGGAGGGCAACTCCTTCGCCGAGATGATCCAGCGCAACACCACCGGCACCGTCGACCTCAAGGCGGACGTGTTCGCCACGGCGGACTGCAAGTTCCTGCTCGAGAACCTGGCCGGAACCCCTGCCGGGTTCGCCCAGTTCGGCTCGACCGTCGCCGACGACCCGACCACGACGGACTGCGACGAGTCGCTCGTCCTGCTGCGCAAGCCGGACGGCACCATCCAGTACAAGGCGATCAACCCGGTCGACCCGCCCGGTATCAACGGCCAGTCGGTCTACCAGGGCACCGCCGGGGTCGACCGCGTCTACGGCGGCAACGACAACGACACCTTCTGGGGTGACGCCGGCGACGACGTCATCGAGGGCAACGGCGGCGACGACGTGGCTCTCGGCGGTGACGGCAACGACCGGATCACCGACCTGGACGGCGCCGACGTGCTCAAGGGCGGTCCCGGCAACGACTACATCAACGGCGGGCCGGGCGACGACATCGCGATGGGCGGCGACGGCAGCGACTTCATCGACGGCGGGTCGTTCGACAACGAGACCTTCGCCGGCCCGGGCAACGACTTCATCATCGCCGGCCAGGGCGCGGACGCGGTCTTCGGAGACAGCGGCGACGACTGGATCGAAGGAGGCACCGGTCAGGACCTGCTCCAGGGCGACCACGGCGCGCCGTTCTTCGACGACCCGGGCCAGACCCAGCCGGGCAACGACGTCTTCGTCGGCCAGGCCGGCGAGAACGACTACGACGCCGAGGGCGGAGACGACATCATGTCGCAGAACGCGGCGATCGACCGCAACGCCGGTGCCGGCGGCTTCGACTGGGCGAGCCACCAGTACGACACCGTGGGCGCCGACGACGACATGGCGATCAACAACTTCCTGCCCGGCCTGCCGATCCAGGTCGTGGTCAACCGGGACCGCTGGCAGGAGACCGAGGCCAACTCGGGCTCGGCGTTCAACGACGTCATCAAGGGCGACGACAACGTTCCCGCCGCTCTCGGCGGTGCCGGGTTCACCGGCTGCAACGTCATCGACCAGGCCGGCGTCGACCGGGTCGCCGGGCTGAACGCCATCCTGCCGCAGCCCTTGACCGGCGACCCCGCTCCTGTGGTCGCCAACTCCGCGGCCGGGTTCTGCCCGACCACCGGTCCCATCTGGGGCGAGGGCAACGTCCTCATCGGTGGCCCGGGCAGCGACACGATCACCGGTCGCGGGGCCGACGACGTCATCGACGGCGACCGCTACCTGCAGGTTCGGATCAGTGTCCGCACCAACCCCGCGGACCCGGGCACCGAGCTCGGCAGCACCGACCTGATGGAGGGCAAGGCCAAGACCGGGAACTTCGGCCCCGGCACGACCGACATGACCCTGCAGCAGGCCGTCTTCGCCGGCATCGTCGACCCGGGCAACCTGGTCATCGTCCGGGAGATCAAGACGGACACCGCCGCGCCGGACTGTGGCGCGACGGCACCGGTGAACTGCGACACCGCAGTGTTCGCCGGCCCGCTGTCCAACTACACGATCGCACCGCGCGCGGCGAGCGGCACCACCGAGGCCGCCGTCGTCGTCACCCAGACGGGCGCCAACGTGGTCGGGCAGAAGGCGTCCGACGGGATCGACACGCTTCGCAACATCGAGCAGCTGCAGTTCTCCGACCAGACCGTCCAGGTCACGGTGCCGGCCGCGCCGACCAACGTCACCGCGGCCGCAGGTGCCCCCGGCACCGGCACGGCGACCGTCAGCTGGACCCCTCCGGCGGCCAACGGCGGCCCGGCGACCACCAGCTTCGAGGTCGTCGTCTCCACCAGCGCTGGCGTGGTCAGGACCATCACCGGCCTGTCTCGCACGGCGACCAGCACCACGGTCACCGGACTGACGATCGGCACCGCATACACCTTCCAGGTGCGCGCGGTGAACGACTTCGGCCCGGGAGCGCTGTCCGCACCGTCCAACGCGGTCACCCCGCCGGCCGACACGGCAGCCCCGACAGTCACGGCGACCAGCCCGACTGCCGGAGCGACCAGCGTCCCGATCGGCTCGAACGTCACGGCGACGTTCAGCAAGGACCTGAACGCTGCCACCGTCACCGGGACCACGTTCACCCTGCGTGTCGGGACCCTGGCTACGGGGACCCTGGTCGGGCGCGTGGTGACCTACGACGCGGCGACTCGGACGGCGACCTTGAACCCCAACGCCAACCTGGCGCCGGGAACCTTGTACACGGCCAGGCTGCGCACGGGGATCACGGACACGGCGGGCAACCCGCTGGCGCCGGTCACCTGGAGCTTCACGGTGGACGTTGCGCCCACGGTGAGCCCCACGACCCCGCTGGCCAACGCGACCGGCGTGTCCCGGACGGCCAACATCACGGCCACGTTCAGCAAGGCGGTCACGAACGTGACCAACACCACAGTGCGCCTGCAGGTGGTGGCGACCGGCGTCCTCATCGGCCGGGTAGTCACGCTGAACGCGGCAGGCACCGTGGTCACCCTCAACCCGAACCCCACGCTGGCGGCCAACACGCAGTACCGCGTGACGCTGACCAACGGGATCAGGGACCTGCTGGGCACCCCGCTCACCACGACCAGCTACACGTTCACGACTGGGCCGTGACCTGACAGCCAGGCGGTGAGCAGGCGGTGCCCCGGACGACCCGTCCGGGGCACCGCCGCGTCTGGCTAGCCCTGCGCGGGTCCGACCGGCACGGTGACGGTGACACTGGCAGGCGATCCGGCTGCCGGGGACACCACGAGGTGCACTTGCCACGCCCCCACGGCGGCGAACCGCACGCCCACCTCCACCGGCCCGTCGGAGGTGGGCCGGCCCGACATGGGCAGCACACTGTCCGGACCGGCCAGCGCCTGGCCGGAGGGCGCGACGGCGCCGGACACGGCGGTGATGCGCTGTTCTCTGCCACGGGCGTCGGCGAGGCGAACCCGGACCACCGCGTCGCCGACCCGCGGCGCGTCGATGCCCACTTCGACCCGCGCCCCGCCGGCGGACACCGTCGCCGCGAACGGCGCGACGTAGTCGGTGCGGGCCGGGGTTATCACCACCAGCGCCGCCGTCGCGGCCAGCACCAGCGAGGCCGCCACCACTTCCCCGGCCATCCCCCGCCGCAGGCGCGCCAGCGAGGCCAGGCCCTCCGCGGATACCGCCGGCACCGCCACGGCGGCGCCCTTGCGGCGCGGCCCGGCAGGCAGGGCAGCCGAGGCAGCGGCTGGGACGACCGTCAAGGCTGTCGGGAGCTGTCGGTCGACCCACCGGCGGGCCAGGTTGCCGAGCAGCACCAGCACGAGGACGCCCGCGAGCTTGCCGATGAGCAGCCGGCCGAAGGTGGTGCCGGTGAGCGCCGCCACGCTGCTCACCTCACGCCAGCTCATCAGCCCCCCGGTCACCACGAGAGCGGCCACGCAGGCCAGGGCGACCCGGGAGAACGCCCGCAGCGCTCGGGCGAGCCCCGCCGGGTCGGTCACCGGCAGCGCGCAGCGCACCAGCAGCAGCAAGCCACCCAGCCAGACCGTCATCGCGAGGGTGTGCAGCAGGTTCACCCCGATCGCCAGGCCGGCCCCGGCCCCGGCCGACGGGTGCCCCACCAGCGGCCAGGTGGACAGCAGCGCCACGGTGGCGACGCCGACGGCCACCGGCAGCGGCCGGCGCCACCGCACGACGCCGCCGCCCGAGGCGAGCGTGGCCGCCGCCACGGCCGCGAACCCCAGGACCAGGTAGGCGCGCACGGCATACACCTGGTCGAACCTGCGGGAGTGGGTGTCCAGCGTCTCCGGGGCGGTCCACAGGGCACTGACCGGGACGCCGCTGGCCCACACCCCCTGCAGCGCCATCCCACCCAGGGTGCTCGCCGCCAGGACCACCAGCCCGGCCCCGACGAGTCGCCGGGCTCGGCGCTCGGCCAGGACCTGGGGCCACACGGCCATCGCCGCCAGCAGGGCGCCGGGCCCCAGCACCAGGCCCAGGTACCCCAGCCAGCGCAGCACCCAGAGCATGGCGCCGGCCGCCTCGTTGCGTCCCCGGTCCGGCAGCGTCCCGCGGACCACACTGGTCGCCCCCACCGAGAACCGGAAGCTGCCCGAGATCGGGTGGGTGTCCGTCGAGCTGACATGCCAGCTCACCGTGTACGTGCCAGGACCCAATCGGTCCCGCAACGCCACCCGCAGGCTGCGCGCGCCCTCCAGGCCCCGGGTCACCGGCCCGGTCGCCACCGGGTCGAAGGTGTCGTCGAAGACCTCGACCGCGCCGTCGGCCGGCTCCACCGGCTCGGTGAAGTCGAGCGTGACCGCGGCGGGCGCAGTCGCCAGGACCGCGCCGGCACCGGGGTCGGTGCGCTCCAGCTGGGCGTGCGCCTGCGCGGTTCCCGGCAGGCCGATACCGACCAGCACGGCCAGCGCGGCTGCGGGCACGAGCCGGCGCGTGACCCGCCCGGCCCGGGGAACCTCGCCGCGCCAGCGCATGGCAGGAGGGTATGGCGTGGGTCGCGCCGGCCGCCGGGACGACCCCCGAATGACTCTGCGGACAACGGGCGACGACCTGTTGCCGGCGCGTCGGACCACCGCATCAGGACAAGCATCAGGACAACCGAAGAAGAACCAAAGGTCGCCTCGGCAGCCTCAGCCCATGACCACGGCAACTGCTGTGCCCCCGCGCGCCCGCACGGCGGTCTCCGGCGGTGTGTGGCCGCGGGCGGCGCTGGGGGTGTTGGTGGTGCTCGCCGCCTCCCTCGGGGTCCTGCGGGCCGTGTCCGACGCCAACCCGGCCAGCCCGCTGACCCTGCGGGTGGGGGGCGTGGAGTACACCGTGCTGCACGCCGACCAGGTCAAGGGCCTCAGCGACGCCGACCTGTCGGGTATGTCGCACGGCGTGCAGAGCCTGGTGACCGACAGCCAGGCGCTGGTACGGGTCGACCTGCGGGTCACCGCCGGCGACGAGGCCGTGGCCTACGACGCCTCGGCGCTTCGCGCCATCAGCTCGGCGGAGCGCACCGGCATCACTGCGGTCGGCGGCAGTCTGCAGCGGGGCCGGCTGGGCGCGCACGGCAGTGTCGAGGGCTCGGTGTCCTTCGTCGTACCGCGCAACGGCGCCTCGATCTCGCTCGGCACCGCCCCGGGCCAGCGGGCCGTCCCGCTGCTCGTAGTCGACGAGGCCGCCGGCAGCGTCGACGAGCACCCCCACAGCGACGCGGGCCCGGCCACGCCGACCCCGGCGACTCCCTGAACCACCCTGACCCGGACAAAGGATGGGACACGCATGACGAGCAGTCGCACCGCCGCGGGGGCCCGACGACCGCTCGTCGGCGACCTGGCGCTGGCTTCCTCGACCGGCCTCGCGAGCGTGTTCGCCCTCGCCTGGCTGAGCCTGCTGAGCGCGGGTGACCCGGCCGGGCCGGCAGCGGTGCTGACGGGCGCCCTGGCCGTGGCGGGGTTCGTCTTGCCGATGGTCCTGGTCGTGACGGCGTCGACACTGGTCTGGCTGCGTCAGCGCGGCCGGCTGGCCTGGACGGCCGCCTTCGTCCTGGCCCCCGCCGCGGCGGCCGCCGCCTCGGCCGGCAACCAGCTGCGGCTGGTCTTCTTCGACGCAGCCCCGACGGCCCAGCGGGTGCTGCCGGTGGTCGGGTTCGTCGGCGACGCGCTCACCCTGCTGGCGCTCACCCTCCCGCTGTGTGCCCTCGGCATCGCGGCGCAGCAGACCCACTGGCGCCGCCTCGGCGCGCGTCGGCGGACCGTGCTCGTCGCCGGTGTGGCGACGGCGCTGGTCGCCGGTCCCGCCGCCGCGATGACAGCGGTCGCGGCCCCGTCGCCGGCCACCCAGAGCTGCCTGAACGGCGGCCCCGTCGACACCTCCTTCGATGTCACCAGCCTGGACGTGAACATCCCGTTGAACCGGTTCGGCGACCACGACCCCAAGGGCAAGATGTACGCCCTGACCAACAGGGTCAGCGCCGTGCGCAGCCAGGAGACCTCGCAGAAGGTCTCGATCGGGCTCCGCAACGACGCCATCCAGCCGCTGGTGATCCGCGCCAACCAGGGCGACTGCGTCGAGATCCGGTACACGAACAACGCCACCGGCGGCGACTTCGGCATGCACATCGACGGGCTGGAGTTCGCCGTCACCTCCTCCGGTGACCGGGTGGGCACCAACTCGAGCTCCGCGCCAGCGACCGGAGGCAGCACGACATACCGGTTCTTCGTCCCGGACGACCCGACCCTGGAGGGCGGCCACTACATACACCCGGGCCCGGGCTACCGTGCCGCGGTCGACCACGGCCTGTTCGGCGCCCTGGTCGTCGAGCCGCCGGGGTCGACCTACTGGGACGCGACCAACGCCGGCCAGCGGCTGGAGTCGGGCTGGGAGGCGATCATCAAGCCGGGCCCGGTGTCAGGTGACTGCGTGGTGCGCAGCAGCACGCCGACCTGCGGCTTCCGCGAGAACGCGCTGCTGCACCACGAGGTCGGCAACGACAACGAGTTGCTGAAGGACAAGAACAACCTCAACATTCCGCTGGTCGACGACACCACCGGGTCCTACCGGCCCGGCGGCTTCGCGCTGAACTACCGGTCCGAGCCGTTCCGCAACCGGCTGCTGGCCTACCCCAAGGAGAAGTCGCACGCCTACAGCTCCTACACCTTCGGCGAGCCGGCGACGCCGATGATGCGCGGCTACCTGGCCGACCCCACCAAGATCCGGCTGATGCACGTGGGCGCCGAGAAGTTCCACGTCTACCACCTGCACGGCGGCGGTGACCGGTGGCGGTTCAACCCGGTCGCCGACACCACCTACAACTACGCCGAAACGGGCCTGCACAAAGACTCCGACACCATCGCGTCACCGTCGCAGCGCCTGGACTCGCAGTCGATCGGCCCAGGCGAGTCCTACAACTTGGAGCTCGAGGGCGGCGCCGGCGGGGTGCAGCAGTCAGCCGGGGACTTCCTGTTCCACTGCCACATCGCCAAGCACTACACCTCCGGCATGTGGTCGCTCTGGCGGGTGTACGACACCTTGCAGCCGGACCTGGTGCCGATCGGTGACCGTCCGGCCCCGCCGGCGGCGGTCGACTCCCGTGCGCTGATCGGCAGGACGTTCAACGGCACCACGATCACCGCGGCCAACTTGGACGACTGGATCAGGCCGCAGCTGCCCCCCTCGGGGATCCCGAAGAACGGTCAGGACCCGACTGTCTGGAACTGGAAGACGACGGGCACCGCGTCGAACCGCCTGTATCTGGGGGCGCCGGCCGACGGCTTGGTGTTCCCCGACTCGGTGCAAGCCGTCCCGGGTCAGCCCAACCTGCTACCGGTCGATGTCGGGCACATTGTCGGCACCGGCACAAAGGCGCGCCCGGCGATCCTGTTCAACCCCCGCAACGGCCGCCCGGCATACCCGCTGTTCCGCAGCAGCATCGGCAAGCGGCCGCCGTTCACCCCGGCCGGGCACACCGGGGCGCCGTGGCTCGGGGCGAACGTCCAGCAGCTGCCGCAGAACAGCGCCGACCCGTGGGCCGGTCGCGATGACGGGCTGTGCCCGCAGGGCCGGACCCAGCGCAGGTTCAACGTGGTGGCCATCGCCAAGAAGGTGCAACGCACGCCGAGCGTGGTCGACGCGCAGGGCAAGCTGTTCGTGCTGGCCAAGGACAAGGCGGCGAGCTACGCCGACCCGGCCAAGTCGGACCCGCTGGCGATCCGGGCCAACCAGGGCGACTGCGTCGCGATCACGCTGACCAACGAGATGCCGGACGCGGCGGCGTTCGACAAGTTCTCCAAGACCAGCATGCACATTCACCACGTGCAGTTCGACGTGCAGGGCTCCGACGGGGTGACCGCCGGCTACGCCTTCGAGCACTCGGTCCGCCCCTACCAGGCGGTTGACGCGAAACTGGTGGCAGCTGCCCAGACCGGCGACACCACGCTGCGGCTGTCCAGCGTGGCCAAGCTGGTCGGCAAGGACGCCAACGGCAAGCCCACCCGCCCGTGGATCGCAGTGGGGCAGGGGCTGGAGTCGATCGAGGCCCACCAGGTGATCTCGGTGGACACGACGACCAACACCGTCACGCTCGCCGACGCGGTGATCAAGGACCACGACGCGGGTGAGTACGCCGGCGTCGAGTTCATCCAGTACCGGTGGTACCCCGACGTGACGCTGGACAACGTGTTCTGGCACGACCACGTGGACGGCATCCACGGCTGGGGCCACGGCCTGGTCGGCCAGCTCATCGTCGAGCCGGCCGGGTCGACCTACCACGACCCGGTCACCGGCGCCGAGGTCGACTCGGGCACCCTGGTCGACGTCCACACCAGCAACCCGCTGGCTCCCGGCGTGGTCGACGGCAGCTTCCGTGAGCTGGCCCTGTGGACGATCAACGACAACGACCAGGGCGCGTACTCCACGCTGAACCTCAAGGCGAACCCGCTGGCGACCCGGCTTGACAAAGCGAACCGGTTCAGCTCGTGGAAGTACGGCGACCCGATGACTCCGCTGCCGCGGCTGTACCCCGACGACCCGCTGGTGGTGCGGACCATCAACGTGTCCCCGACGGTGGACTCCCTGCACCTGCAGGGCGGCAGGACCCTGCTGGAGCCGCGGTACACCCACACCAGTGGAGGCGTCACCAAGGCGACCGGCACCCTGCTCGACACCATCCACGCCGGGGTCAGCGAGAAGTTCACCCTGGTCTTCAACGGCAATGACCCCGACCTGCGGATGCGTCCCGGTGACTACCTGTACGCCCAGGGCGGCGAGCAGCGCACCCAGCAGGGCGCCTGGGGCGTGGTGCGGATCCTGCCCGGACGCACCGACACGCTGAAGCCGCTGCCCGGGCTGTCCGCGCCGTCAACCGCCTACGTCGAACCGACGCCGACCGGCGCCGCACCCCCGGCGGCCGCGGGACCCGGCAACCCCTGCCCGGCGGGCGCGCCGACGCGCCGGTTCCAGGTCACGGCGATGGACCGGTCCGGCGGTCTGAGCGGTGGTCGCACCGCATTCGTCCCCAACCAGGACGTCAACGCGGTCAAGCAGCGGCTGAAGAACCCCGAGCCGCTGGTGCTGCACGTAGTCGAAGGCGAGTGTGTGACGGTGAACGTCACCAACGCGCTGCTCGCGCCGGTGAGCTTCTCGGTCGGCAAGCTCGACCGCGACGAGGGCTCGGGCGGGGTGAACGTCGGCTTCGCGCCGGACCAGAACGTCGTCCCCGGCGCCAGCCGCGACTACGTCTACTACGCCTCGAGCGAGCGGCTTGGCACCGCCCCGATCGCGGACCTGGCGGGCGCGACGACGCTGAAGAACGGCCTGTATGGCGCGGTCGTGGTCGCCCCGAAGTCGCAGGTGGACGGGCTGCCGACCGAGTTCAGCGACCCGGTCACCGGTGCGGCCAGGGACATCGGCGCCCAGGTCCTGGTGCACGTGCCGGGAGCGGCCGTCCAGGACTACCGCGACTACACGGTGACCATGGCCGACGACGACATCGCCATCGGCCGAGACTTCATGCCGTACCCGACCGACGCCAACGCCGGCAGGTCGGTGGTCAACTACCAGGCGGCACCCATCGGCGACGGCGCCACCGCCTTCACCAACCCCGGTTCCGTGCCGATGCTCAAGGCCTACGCCGGCGACCCGATGCTGGTGCACGTCCTGGCCGCGCCGGGCAGCGAGAACGCGCACGTGTTCGGACTGGGCGGCCTGCGCTGGTCGCAGGACCGGTTCGAGACAGAGACCAACGCCGTGACCGCGCAGGCGATCATGACTTGGGAGACCTTCGACCTGAAGGTCGCCGGTGGAGCCGGTGGCACCCAGCAGCAGCCGGGTGACTACTTCTACGGCGACATGCGGCGCCCGTTCACCGCGGTCGGGATGTGGGGTCTGCAGCGGGTGCTGCCGGCCAACCCCACCACCTGTCCGTTCCGGAAGGTCGACGGCAGCACCTGCTGAGCCTCACCGACGGGGCCGGACCGATGCCTCGGTCCGGCCCCGGTCGGCGTCCGGCTAGGTCCCGCGCGTCTGGACTTGCACGAACGGGGGCTTGACGACCTCGGCGGGGACGTCCCGGCCGCGGACGTCGACGACCACCCGGTCACCGGCTGCCACCTCGGCTGCCAGCAGCGCGAGCGCGATGCCCTGCCGCAGCGTCGGGGAGTAGGTGCCCGACGTCACCTCGCCGAGCGCGGTCCCGTCGCCGGCGCGCACCTGGCAGTGCGCCCTGGGTATGCCGCGCCCGGTCGCCTTCAGCCCCCACGACAGGTGGGCCGGGCCGGCCGCCTTCTCCGCCACCAGGGCCTCTCGGCCCCAGAAGGCGTCCTTGCTCCAACCCACCGCCCACCCGGCCCGGGCCTGCACCGGCGTGATGGCCGGGGACAAGTCGTTGCCGTGCAGCGGGTAGCCCATCTCCGTGCGCAGCGTGTCCCGCGCGCCGAGACCGCACGGCAGCCCGTCCAGCCGCAACGCCACCGGCAGCAGGGCATCCCACAGTGCCGGCGCGGCCTCCCATGCCGGCACCAGCTCGTATCCCCGCTCGCCGGTGTAACCGGTCCGGCACACCACCACCGGACCGCCCTGCCAGTCGGCCACGACGAAAGACATGTACTCGTGGCCGGCCGGCAGGCCGACCGCCTCGAGCACGCTGTCGCTGTGGCTGCCCTGGACCGCGATGACGCCGTAGTCCTGGTGCCGGTCGGTGACGGAGACCCCGGGGGGGGCGGCGGCCCTGAGCAGGCCGGCCACGGTGGCCGCGTTCGCGGCGTTGGGGACGAGGAACACCTCCTGCGGCGAGTGCAGGTAGGCGATCAGGTCGTCGACGACGCCGCCGGCCTGGTTGCAGCACAAGGTGTACTGGGCCTTCCCAGGCTTGATCCGGCGGAGGTCGTTGGTGAGGCAGCGGTTCACGAAGTCCGCGGCGCCCTCGCCGGCCACGGTCACCTTGCCCAGGTGGCTCACGTCGAACAGGCCGACCCGCTCGCGGACCGCGGTGTGCTCCCGGACCACGCCGCCGCCGGGATACTCGATCGGCATCTGCCAGCCGCCGAAGTCGGCCAGCTTCGCCCCGAGGGCACGGTGGCGGTCGTGCAGCGGCGAGGTGCGAGGCACCCCGGTTGCCGGGCTCTGCGGTTCCTGGCTCATGGCAGCACGGTAACGCGGCCGGCTGGCCCCGCTGGGAGCATCAGCGGCCAGAGCCGATCGGCGCATCCGCCGCCGCGGCACCACCTTCGGCCGGCGCTGCTCGGACTATTCTCGGCGGAGCCGTGGCGGCGCATGCGCCGTCACGGCGCCCACCTGCCACCAGCTCGAGGAGGCCGCCGCGTGGCGACCGTGACCGTGACCCACGACCGCCCGGCGGCGGCCGATGTGGATGCTTTGGCGCTCGCCACGTTGCCAGCCCCCGCCACACCCACCGGCGCGCGACTCGCGCCGGGACACGGTCTCCCCGACGACAGCCAAGCCCACCTGCGCGCCGCGATGGACACGCTGCAGCTCAAGGGGTCGGCCGAGGAGGTGGTGCGGCTTCCCGGCGTCCCCGGCGTGGCTGCCTCCCTGGTCGTGCTCACCGGGCTCGGCCGGGTCAGTGACGCGGCATACCCCTCGGCGGTGACCCCTGAGCAGCTTCGGCGCGCCGCCGGGGCTGCCGCCCGCAACCTGGCCGGGACCGACTCGGTGGCCTTCGCGGTCGGCGGGCTGGACCCAGCCAGGGTCAGCGCAGTTGCCGAGGGCGCCCTTCTCGGCGCGTACACCTTCACCCGCCACCGCAGCACCCCGCCGGACAAGGCAACGCCCCAACGGGTGGTGCTGTGCGTCGACAAGGCGCAGGCCAAGGCACTGCGCCCCCCGCTTCGCCGGGCCGAGGCGCTGGTCGCGGCCCAGTTGCTCGCCCGAGACCTGGTGAACACGGCGCCGAACCAGCTGTACCCGGAAAGCTTCGCCCAGGCCGTGCAGGACCACGCCGGCGGCGACGCGGTCAAGGTCGACGTGATGGACGAGCAGGCGCTGAGCAGAGCCCGGTGCGCCGGAACACTGTGTGTCGGCCAAGGCTCGGCACGGCCGCCGCGGATCGTCACGATGCGGTACACGCCGCGGCGCGCGCAACGGCACCTCGCCCTGGTCGGCAAGGGTATCACCTTCGACAGCGGCGGCCTGTGGATCAAGCCGGGGGCGAGCATGGTGACGATGAAGTCGGACATGGCGGGGGCCGCCGCGGTCGCCGCGTCCGTATTCGCCATCGCCGAGATGGAGCTGCCGGTGCGGGTCACCGGCTACCTGTGCCTGGCCGAGAACATGCTCGGGGGCGGCGCGATGCGCCCGGGGGACGTCATCACCTCCCGCGGCGGGCGGACCGTGGAGATCATCAACCCCGACGCCGAGGGTCGGCTGGTGCTGCTCGACGGCCTCGAGCTGGCCGGGGAGGAACAGCCGGACGCGATCGTCGACATCGCCACCCTGACCGGGATGGCGGTGGTGGCGCTGGGCTTCCGGGTGGCCGGGCTCATGGGCAACGACGAGGCGCTCGAGCAGCGGCTGAGCGACGCCGCCGCCTCGGTGGACGAGGCGCACCTACGAGTGCCGATGCTGGAGGAGGCTCGCAGCCTGCTCGACTCCGCGGTCGCCGACCTCAAGCACCACGGCGAGCGCGAGGGGGGCATGCAGATCGCAGCCCGGTTCCTGCAGGAGTTCGTGCCCGACCGCGACGGCGCCCGCGGGCAGATCCCGTGGGCCCACCTGGACATCGCCGGGCCGGCCTTCAACACCAAGGCGCCCTACGGGTTCACCCCCAAGGGCGGCACGGGCTACGGGGTGCGGACCCTGGTCGCGCTGGCCGAGTCTTTCCGCTGACCGCTAGCCACCGCTCTTGCGGCGGAACATCTGCTGCCGCTTCGCCGGACCGTGCGCGTCGTGGATCTTGGCGTGGTCGCCGTGGTCGCTGACGTCCCCGCCCGCGTGCGCCTGCTTGCGCCGCAACGCCTCCCGGAACTTGGCCTTCACGTCCTCGCTAGGACCGGTGGGCTCGCCGTCGTCTTGTGGCATCGCAACCTCCCTGTTCTGGGTGACCATTCCGAGCACGACCCAAGCATGACCTGCCGGACCCGCGCGACCGGTCACCGCTCACGCTGGCGTGAGTTCCACTCCCGCATCCGCGAGGGGTAGCCGGTCTGGTTCACGTCGTACACCGGGATCGCCAGCGCCCGGGCGAACTCGAACGCCGCGTTCCGGGAGGGCACGGCCCGCCGGGTCCACTCGCCGTCGCCGGCGATGAGGACCACGGTGGTGGCGGTGACGTTGGTCGGCGGCTCGACGTAGGCCTCCACCCCGCGCCGGCTGGCCGCGAACCCTTGCAGGTGGGCCTTCACCGCGTCCTTGTCGATGACCATGGACGGCCCGTCCTTGGGTCCGCGCGGGCCGTCGGCGCCCTTGCGCCGGTTCCACCACGCCATACCGCGATGGTAGTGGCCCCGGCTGAGACCCGGCTGGACGCGCCCGTCACCGGGTGACTGCCGCCGGCACTCCCCCGGGGCCGTCAGGAGCGCTGCTCGCCGCGACTTGCTGCGACGCGGACGGCGATCAATGACAAGATGCAGAGCGAACGCGCACGCCCGGCGTGCGGTGGAACCGGTGACGGCCTACGCAAGGGAGCGGTCCTCGATGGCGGCTAACGACAGCACGTTCGACATCGTCGTTCTGGGCGGGGGGTCCGGCGGCTACGCGTGTGCGCTCCGCGCTGCGGAGCTGGGCCTGTCCGTGGCCCTGGTCGAGAAGGGCAAGCTGGGTGGCACCTGCCTGCACGTCGGGTGCATCCCCACCAAGGCCCTGCTGCACGCGGCCGAGGTCGCCGACAGCGCCCGCGAGGGGTACCAGTTCGGCGTGAAGACGACCTTCGAGTCCGTCGACATGTCCGGGGTCAACGCCTACAAGGACGGGGTGATCGGGCGGCTGTACAAGGGGCTGCAGGGCCTGGTGAAGTCCAAGTCCATCGAGTATGTCGAGGGGCAGGGACGGCTGGTCGGCAAGGACACGGTGGAGGTCGGCGGCCGCCGGTTGACCGGCAAGAACGTCGTGCTGGCGACCGGCTCCTACGCCAAGACGCTGCCGGGCCTGGACATCGGCGGGCGAATCATGACCAGCGAGCAGGCGCTGACTCTGGACTACGTGCCGCCGCGGGTGGTCGTGCTCGGCGGCGGGGTCATCGGTGTCGAGTTCGCCTCGGTGTTCAAGTCCTTCGGCTCCGAGGTCACCGTCATCGAGGCACTGCCGCGGCTGGTGGCGCTGGAGGACGAGGCGATCTCCAAGCAGCTGGAGCGGTCGTTCCGCAAGCGCAAGATCGCCTTCAAGACCGGTGTGCGGTTCGGCGGAGCGACCCAGGAGGGCGACGTCGTCAAGATCTCGCTGGAGAGCGGGGAGACGATCGAGGCGGACCTGCTCCTGGTCGCGGTCGGGCGGGGCCCGGTGGCAACCGGGCTCGGCTACGAGGAGGCCGGCGTCGCCATGGACCGCGGCTTCGTCCTCGCCGACGAGCGGTGCCGAACCAACGTGCCGGGCATCCGCGCGGTGGGCGACATCGTGCCGGGCCTGCAGCTGGCGCACCGCGGCTTCGCTCAGGGCATCTTCGTCGCCGAGGACATCGCCGGGCTCAACCCGATGCCGATCGACGAGATGGGCATCCCTAGGGTGACCTACTGCGAGCCGGAGATCGCCTCCATCGGCTACACCGAGGCACAGGCGCGCGAGAAGTTCGGCGAGGTGGAGAGCTACGACTACAACCTGGGCGGCAACGGCAAGTCGCAGATCCTGGGTACCACGGGGTTCATCAAGCTGGTGCGGCAGAAGGACGGTCCCGTCGTGGGGGTGCACATGATCGGCGCCCGGATGGGCGAGCAGGTGGGCGAGGCGCAGCTGATCTTCAACTGGGAGGCGCTGCCGTCCGACGTGGCGTCACTCATCCACGCGCACCCCACGCAGAACGAGGCGCTCGGCGAGGCTCACCTGGCCCTGGCCGGCAAGCCGCTGCACGCCCACGCCTGACCCCAACCCTTCCGACCTGGATCTGACGAGGAGACCTCAACCCATGTCCGAACGCGTGACCATGCCGGCCCTCGGGGAGTCGGTCACCGAAGGCACCGTCACCCGCTGGCTGAAGAGCGTCGGCGAAACGGTCGAGGTCGACGAGCCGCTGCTGGAGGTCTCCACCGACAAGGTGGACACCGAGATCCCCTCCCCGGTCGCAGGCACGCTGCAGGAGATCCTCGTCGGCGAGGACGAGACCGTCCCGGTCGGCGCCGACCTGGCCGTCATCGGCGACGGCGCCGCAGCCGCCGCCACGCCCTCGGCCGCCCCGGCCGCTGAGCCCTCGGCCGCCCCGGCCGCTCAGCAGGCGGCCGCACCTGAACCGGCGGCCCCGGCCGCAGCGGAGGCGGCCCCTGCGCCCTCTTCTGAGCCCACCGGTGCTCCCGGCGCCGGTGGTGGCGGTGGCGTCACGGGTGGCACCACGGTCACCATGCCGGCGCTGGGCGAGTCCGTCGCCGAGGGCACCGTCACCCGGTGGCTGAAGGCGGAGGGCGACAGCGTCGAGGTCGACGAGCCGCTGCTGGAGGTATCCACCGACAAGGTGGACACCGAGATCCCCTCCCCCGCGGCAGGCGTGGTCACCAAGATCCTGGTCGCCGAGGACGAGACCGTCCCGGTCGGCGCGGAGCTGGCCATCGTCGGCGGTGAGGTCAGCGGCGGTGGGGCCGCATCGGCCCCCCAGGCCGAGCCCCAGGCGGCGCCCCAGGCGGCCGCGCCCCAAGCGGCCGAGGCCCCGGCTCCGACGGCACCGGCGCCGCCCGCCCCCCAGCAGCCACAGGCGTCGGCGCCGGGCGCGCCGGCGGCGCCAGCTCCACGCGGGCAGGCCGAGGACACCCCGCCCGCCCCTGCGCCGTCCCGGCCCTCCGGAGCAGGGAGCTCCGCCGGCGACGCGGCGTCATACGTGACGCCGTTGGTGCGCAAGCTGGCCGCGGACCACAACGTCGACCTGGCCAACCTGACCGGGACCGGGGTCGGCGGGCGAATCCGCAAGCAGGACGTGCTGGACGCAGCGGAGGCCGCCAAGCAGGCAGCCAAGCCCCAGCCGGCCCAGCCGGCCCAGCCGGCCCAGCCGGCTCCGGCCGGAGCCGCTCCCGCCGCGGCCAAGCCGGCGGCACCGGAGGTCTCCCCCAAGCGCGGCACGACCGAGAAGATGTCGCGGCTGCGCAAGGTCATCGCGCAGCGGATGGTGGAGTCCCTGCAGGTCTCGGCCCAGCTGACCAGCGTGGTCGAGGTGGACATCACCAAGATCGCCCGGCTGCGTGACCGGGCCAAGGACGACTTCAAGGCCCGTGAGGGTGTCGGGCTGTCGTTCCTGCCGTTCTTCGCCCTGGCGGCCGTCGAGGCGTTAAAGACCTTCCCGATGGTCAACGCCAGCATCAACGGCGACGAGATCGTCTACCACGGCGGCGAGCACCTGGGTATCGCCGTCGACACCGACCGCGGCCTGCTGGTCCCGGTGATCAGGGACGCTGGAGACCTCAACATCGCCGGGCTGTCCCGCAAGATCGCCGACCTGGCCGCGCGGACCCGGTCCAACAAGGTGAGCCCGGACGAGCTGGGCGGCGGGACGTTCACCCTGACCAACACCGGCAGCCGCGGCGCGCTGTTCGACACCCCGATCATCAACCAGCCGCAGGTGGCGATCCTGGGCACCGGGGCTGTGGTGAAACGGCCGGTCGTGGCCAAGGACGCCGACGGCGCCGAGGTGATCGCGATCCGGTCGATGGTCTACCTGGCCCTGTCCTACGACCACCGCATCGTGGACGGCGCCGACGCCGCGCGGTTCCTAAGCGCGATGAAGAAGCGGCTGGAGGAGGGCGCGTTCGAGGCCCAGCTGGGCCTGTAGAGCGAATGCCGAAGCGGGTCGCCATCACCGGCGCGTCCGGGTTCATCGGCAGCGCCCTCTCGACCCACCTGCGCGGCCGCGGCGACGAGGTGCTGCACCTGGTCCGCCGGCCGGCTGGATCTCAGCGCAACCCACGGGAGGTCAGCTGGGACCCTGCCGCGGGGACGCTGGACCCCGCCGACCTGGCCGGCGTCGACGCGCTGGTGCACCTGGCCGGGGCAGGGGTGGCCGACCACCGGTGGACGCCGTCGTACAAGCAGCAGATCTTCGCCTCCCGGGTCGACGGGACGACCACCGTGGCCTCCGCGTTGGCGCAGCTCGGCGACCCCCGGGCCGCGCTGGTCGTCGCCTCCGGCATCGACGTCTACGGCGCCGACCGGGGCGAGGAGCCGCTCACCGAGCAGAGCGAACCGGGCGAGGGCTTCCTCGCCGACGTGGTCCGAGCCTGGGAGGCGGCGGCGGGCCCGGCCAGGGCGGCCGGCCTGCGGGTGGCCCACGCCCGGACCGGGCTGGTGCTCGGACCCGGCGGCGGGTCGCTCGCCCGGATGCTGCCGCTGGCCAGGCTCGGCCTGGGCGGTCCGCTCGGCAGCGGCCGCCAGTGGTGGTCCTGGATCACCTTGCAGGACACTGTCCGCGCCTACGCGCACCTGGTGGACCACTCCGGGGTGGCCGGACCGGTGAACCTGGTCAGCCCGGCGCCCGCCCGGCAGCGCGACCTGGCCAAGGCGCTCGGGGCCGCGTTGCACCGCCCGGCCGTGCTTCCCGCCCCGGCGGCGGCGTTACGGCTCTACCTCGGCGAGTTCGCGTCGGCGGTGCTCGGCAGCAAGAACATCAGTCCCACCGTGCTGACCGGCAGCGGGTTCGCATGGGAGCACCCGGACCTGCAGACGGCGGTCCGCTGGGTGGTCGACCAGGGCTGAGCCGGTCAGCTCGTCCGTGTCGTCGGGAATTGTCAGCCGCCTGAAGCGCCCGGACTGCTGGCGCCGAGGGCGGTGACGGCGCCGATGCGCCACCCCAGGGCGGTCCAGCTCAGGGTCAGCACCACCGGGGCCGCCGGCCTGGCCGGAGCCGCGACCCGCTCGCCCCCCTGGGTCACTCGCAGGTATGCCGAGGTGTCGACCCGCGCTCGCAGGACCGCCTCGGTCCGACTGCCCTGCACCCAGGTCGCGTCGATCACGGGCAGCCGCAGCTGCTCGTAGGTCGTGCCGAGCTCGACCAACCGCGCGATCGTTCGGCGGTCCGTCGCCGCCGGCCCGTCCCGCCCCGCGTAGACCGCGTCGAGCAAGCCCGGGTCCCGACGGCTGAGCGCCGCGGCCCGGCGGTCGGCCAGCAGCTGGACCAGCGCCTTCGGACTGGCTCTGGCGGCTGTGGCCTCCCGGTCCAGCGCGGTGTTCACCCCGGTAACGGGTGGTTGCAGAGACGGGGGTGGCGAGGTGGCAACAGCGTCGACGGCGGAGCGGGAGGCGGTGGCGCGGGAGGCGGTGGAACGCCGGTCCCAGGCCAGCCAGCCACCGGCCGTGGCGAAGACGAGGACCATCGCGATGGCGACCGCGGATCCGGCCAGACGGCGCCCCGAGCCCGGCGCCCGGCGCGGCGGGTGTGCCGACGCATGTCCCGGCCCGTGTCCCGGCGCGTGTCCCGACGCGTGTCCCGACGCGTGTCCCGGCCCGTGTCCCGGCGGGTGTGCCGACGCGTGCCCCGGCGCGTGTCCCGACGGGTATCCCACGGGGTATTCCGGCGGGACAGCCCGTTGGCGCGTCGGCGACCCGTCGCGCTGCCACCGCGGCTGCCACCTGCCCCGCCACCCCTTCGGGCGCCCGCGTTGCCACCGATGCGGGCGCCGGTGCCGGGCCGGTGGCGGTGGCGTGGCCCGCCTGTCCAGCTCGGCGGCCTGCACCCGCAGCCGGTGGGTGACCTGAGTCGCCGGGTCGCTGCCCACGGCGACCCGGACCGGTGTGGCGAGCGCGGTGTCGAACAGCCGGACCGCGGCATCGGCGGCGCCCGGCCGGTCCAGCGGATCGACGGCCAGGCAGTCGTCGGCGAGCCCGAGGAGCGCGGCCGGCAGCCCCGGCACCACCTCACCCAGCGACGGCCGGTCCCGGGTCGGCAGGGGCGCGGACCCGGCCAGCGCGTGCCAGACCATCGCACCGAGGGAGTAGACGTCCGAGGCGGGGGCGGACGGCTGGCCGTCGAGGACCTCCGGCGCGACGAACCCCGGCGTCCCGTACGGCGCCTGCGGCGGCTCCCCGATGATCACCGCGACCCCCAGGTCGGTCAGGACCGGCCGGCCGTCGGCGGTGAACAGCACGTTGCGCGGGGACAGGTCACCGTGCACGACCCCCCGCTCGTGCAGGTCGGCGACCGCACGGCAGATGGGCACCAGCGCGGTGACAACCTCCCCGGGGAGCAGGTGCCCCCGCGCGGTGACCACATCGCTCAGACTGCCGCCGTCCACCAGGTCGAGCACCAGCGCGATCGCCCCATCCGCTAGCGGCAGCGCGGCATGCAGCCGGACCACGTGCTCCACATCGACCTGGGCGAGCACCTCCAGCTCGCGCAGTGCCTGGTCCCGCTGCTCCCCGGACCCGCTGACCACCTTGACCGCGAACGGCCGGTCGTCATAGGTGCGGGTCGCGGCATACACCTGACCGGTGCCTCCCGCACCCAGCAGCCGGTGCAACCGGAAGCCGGGCACGTCCGGGGCCGGCGGCCCGGGCGCTCGCGGTGCACTCACTGTCAGCCCCTAACGTGACGTCATGGTCGCAGCCGAACCCACCATCCTGGCCACCTCCGGCGGGTACCGGCCGCACGACCGGCTCCAGTTCGGGTTCGCCGGCCTGGTCCACTATGCCGTGGAGCTGAGCGGCGCCAGCGAAGTTATCCCCAGGGTCTGCAACGTGGCCACGGCCAGCGGCGACGACCGGACCTTCGCCTCACACATGACCGAGGCCGCGCGCGAGGCCGGCTTCGACCTGACGCACCTGCGGCTGTTCCCCATGCCGAACCTCGCCGACATCGAGGGGCAGCTGCTGGAGCAGCACGTCGTGTGGGTCAACGGGGGGTCGGTCGCCAACCTGCTGGCCGTCTGGCGGGTGCACGGGCTGGACGCGATCCTGCGCCGGGTCTGGCAGGCGGGCGTCGTCCTGGCGGGCGTGTCCGCCGGGTCGATCTGCTGGTTCCGCGGCGGGACGACCGACTCGTTCGGTCCGCAGCTGCGGGCGGTGACCGACGGCCTGGGCCTGCTCCCCTACGGCAACGGGGTCCACCACGACAGCGAGCCGGGGCGCCGGCCGCTGGTGCATCGCCTGGTCGGGGACCAGACACTGCCGACCACGTACTGCACGGACGACGGCGTCGGCCTGCACTTCCGCGGGACGGAGCTGGTCGAGGCGGTCGCCGAGGTCGACGGCAAGGGCGCGTATGTCGTGTCCCGTGACCGTTCCGGGCAGGTCACCGAGGAGCGGATCCACCCGCGCCGGCTGCCCGAGCCGGCAGCGCCGCGCCGGTAGGCTCCGCCGGCGCACCCGAACCGGTCCGGCCGGCCCACCACCCTCAGCCGATGAGCGGCGGCAGCGCGCGCCCAGGGAGCCGAGGGCCAGCACCGGCGCGATCCCGGCGCCCACCCGATCGTTGCCGCCTCGACCGGATATTTCCGGTCGAAGCAGGACGCAACCGGCTGCGAACCGAACCGGCCGGCCGCTTCGCAGCGCTCGAGCTCAGTCCGGCGACTGGCCCGGGGTGACGACGTGGACGACCTGACCCTGGCCGGCGCTCCTGCGGGCCGCGTCGATGACGGCCAGGGTGTGCACGGCCTGGCGCGGCTGGACCGGCATGAGCTCCTGCGCCCGGTCGGACTCCAGCGCCGTGCGCACCCGGTCGTAGAAGTCGCCGGAGCCGGCAGCAGGACGTGGCACCGGCGTCCGGTCCGCGCCCCGGTAGACGAAGCCGCAGTGGTCCACCGCCGGGTCGACCAGGTCCGGGTAGATGTCCACGTCGTCCTGGAAGCGGTTCAGCAGGAACGCGCCCGCGGTGCCGAGCAGGCGCAGCCGCGGACCGGGCGCCCCGGCCAGCGAGGTCGCCGACAGGATCGACACCACCCCGGACTCGTGCACGCAGTCCAGCACGGCGTCGTCCTCGGCGACGCCGTTGCGGGACGCGACGTGGGCGTACACGGAGGCGACGGGGCCGAAGAGGTCGACCGCTGCGTCCACCAGGTGGGTGTGCAGGTCCAGCATCACCCCGCCGCCCTGCTCCGCCGGCAGGTCCTCCCGCCACCGGTGCTGCGGCTCGGGACGCCACCGCTCCCAACGAAACTCGAAGCGGAACACCTCGCCGAGCGCGCCGCTGCGAACCGTGTCCCGGGCGGCCACGTGCTCGGCGTCGAAGCGCCGGTTCTGAAACACGGTGAGCGGCACACCGGCCCGCTCGGCCGCGTCCGCGATCTCCAGGGCCGAGGCGGCGTCAACGGCGAGCGGCTTGTCGACCACCAGCGGCAGCCCCCGGTCCACGACCGCCAGCGCCTGAGCCGCATGGGCGCCGCTGGCTGAGGCGACCACGACCAGGTCGAGGTCGGGCACCCGCAGCAGCGCGTCCAGGTCCTCGACCACGAGCGCGTCCGGTAGGTTTGCTCGAACCTGAGCCACCCGCTCCGGGTGCGCCGTCACCACTGCGGCGACGGTGAACCCGGCCTGCGCCAGCATCGGCCGGTGGAGGTGCCGCCCGGCCGCACCGTACCCAACCAGTCCGACTCGCACCCGGCCACCTTGCCACAGCACGGTCACGGTGCTGGTCCGCCAGCCGGCGCCGGCCGTCAGACCGGCGCCTCGTGGCGACCCTTGCGCCGGTCCAGCAGGCCGGGCCACCAGATGCGGTTGCCCAGGTCGTGGGCGAACGCAGGAACCAGCAGCGACCGCACCACCAGGGTGTCCAGCAGCACGCCGAAGGCGACGATGAAGGCGATCTGGACCAGGAACAGGATGGGGATGACGGCCAGCGCGGAGAACGTCGCGGCGAGAACCACGCCGGCGCTGGTGATGACCCCCCCGGTGACCGCGAGTCCGACGAGGATGCCCGGCCGGGTGCCACGCGCGCGCGACTCCTCCCGGACCCGGGTCATCAGGAAGATCGAGTAGTCGATGCCCAGGGCCACGAGGAAGACGAACCCGAACAACGGCGTTCCGGGGTCCGAGCCGGGGAAGTCGAAGACGTAGTTGAACGCCATCGCGGACACGCCCATGGTCGCGGCGAAGGAGATCACGTTCGCCACCACGAGGATCGCCGGCGCCGTGACTGAGCGCAGCAGCACGACGAGAACCAGGAAGATCACCACCAGGACCGCCGGGATGATCACCCGCAGGTCCCGCTCGCTGGCCCGGCGCACGTCCAAGGTCGCCGCCGTGTCGCCGCCGACCAGGATGGCCTCGTCGACGCGGTCCAGTCTCGACCGCACCAGCTGGACCACCGCCTCGGCGGCGGGACTGTCGGCGGGGTCCGCCAACGTCGCCTCGACCAGCACCGTGTCGTCGACCACCTTCGGCGACTCGCCGGGCGGGTCGGCCCGGACCTCCACGCTGGCCACCCCGGGGACGGCTCGCACCAGGCGCACCACATCCTGCGCCAGGTCCTGCGGCACCGGGATCTGGGCCGGGCTGCCGGACCCGCCCGGGAAGTGGGCTGCGAGCACATCGGCGCCGGCGACCGACTCCACCTTGTCCCGGAACAGCTGCGCCTGGGTGACGCCCTCGGCCTTCAGCGTGGGCACGAACGCGGCCGCGGCGAGCAGCAGCAGCAGGGTGGTGACCCAGACCCGGCGTGGGCGCCGGCCGACCAGCCCGGCCACCCGACCCCACAGGCCACGGGTGCCCACCGCATCCTCGGCGTGGATGTGGTCGACCCTGGGGACGAGCGGCCAGAAGATCCGCCGCCCGAACAACAGCAGCACCGCCGGCAGGAAGGTCAGCGCCGCGACAAGGGCACCGGCGATGCCGATCGCTCCGACCGGTCCGAGGCCGCGGTTGTTGCCCAGCTCGGACAGCAGCAGGCAGAGCAGCCCGAGGACCACGGTGGCGGCGCTGGCCGCGATCGGCTCGACCGCGGCCCGCCACGCCACACTCATCGCGGCCCAGCGGCTCGGGTGGTCGTGCAGCTCCTCGCGATAGCGCGCAACCAGCAGCAGGGCGTAGTCGGTGGACGCCCCGACGACAAGGATGGACAGGATGCCCTGGCTCTGCCCGTTGAGCCCGATGACCCCGTTCTTGGCCAGCGGGTAGATGACCAGCGCCGCCAGCCCCAGGCCGAACACGGCGGTCAGCAGCACCGCGAACGGCAGGATCGGACTGCGGTAGACGACGAGCAGGATGAGGAAGACCACCCCGAGGGCCACCCCCAGCAGGATGCCGTCGATCCCACCGAATGCCGTGACGAAGTCGGCCAGCACCCCACCGGGACCGGTCACGTACACGGCCAGCCCGGTCCCGGTCAGCGACCTCGCCGCCGCACGCAACGCAGTGGCCCCTTCGAACAGCGGGCTGGTGTCCCCCGGCAGCGTCTCGGTCGCCTTGTCGCCGTCCATGAGCACCGGCACGAGCAGCGCCTTGCCGTCCTGGCTGGGGAGGACGACCTGCGGCGGCGCGGTCAGGTAGCTGCCCAGCCGCAGGGTCCGGTCCACCTCGAACGGCAGGTCCGGTATGCCGCGGACGAACTGTTGCGTGGCCTGCCGGTCGGCCGGGGTGAGACCGCCCGCGCGTTCCACCACGACGAAGTACGGCAGGGCGGTCGTGTCGGTGAACTTCGCGGCCAGCTCGCTCACCTTGGTCGACTCGGCCGACTCCGGCAGAAAGGCGGTGTTGTCGTTCTGCTGCGCCTCGCTGAGTCGCCCCACGGTGGGCCCGCCGATGCCGCCGATGACCAGCCAGGCGAGCAGGACCAGCAGGGTGACCCCGACCCGGCGGAAGCGAAGCCGCCGCGACGGAGTCTCCCGCTCGGACCGGTCCTGCTGTGGGGTCAGTGCCTGTCGCAGCATCCGGTTGCTCCTCCGACGGTGGCAGTGAGGGTCAGCGTACGGATCGGCCGCCGTCACATCCTCGTACCCTGGGGTTCGTGCGCATCGAACACATCGGTTTCGCTCCCGACCTGGTCGACTACCACGTGGCCTGGGAGCGGCAGCGCGAGGTGCACGCCGCGGTGGCCTCCGGAGCCGACCCGGACACCGTCCTGCTGCTGGAGCACCGGGCGGTCTACACGGCGGGCAAGCGCACCGCGCCGCACGAACGGCCCGTCGACGGCACCCCGGTCGTCGACGTGGACCGCGGCGGCAAGATCACCTGGCACGGCCCCGGGCAGCTCGTCGGCTACCCGATCGTCCGGCTTGCCTCGCCCGTTGACGTGGTGGCCCACGTGCGCCGGCTGGAGGAGATGATGATCCGGGTCTGTGCCGATCTCGGCGTCGAGGCGGGCCGGGTGGACGGACGAAGCGGGGTGTGGCTAGCGGCGGACGAGGTCGACGGGCGCCGCCGGCCAGCCCGCAAGATCGGAGCAATCGGCATCCGGGTGGCCCAGGACGTCACCATGCACGGCTTCTCCCTGAACTGCGACTGCGACCTGTCCTGGGCGCAGGTGATCATCCCGTGCGGGATCCCCGACGCCGGGGTGACCTCGCTGTCGGCGGAGACCGGTCGCGACGTCACGGTCGCGGACGTCCTCCCGTATGCCGAGAAGCACCTGCTCGACATCCTCACCTGATCTTCACCCCATCCTGACCTGACCCGGACGGGTGCCCAGGTCGAGGCCGCCGGACCGCGCGTCGCACCCGCGCGGCATACCGCTCGGGCCGTAGCCTGAGCCCGCGCGCGTGCGCACAGGGGAGGCGACTAGGGGGTAGCGGTGACGGCGGAGCTGGCCGTGTCGACGCACGGGCTGCGCAAGACCTACCGCGACTGGCGCGGCCGCCGCCAGGTCGCGGTGCGCGACCTCGACCTGCAGGTGCCGCTGGGCGGGGTGCACGGCTTCCTCGGCCCGAACGGGTCGGGCAAGACCACGACGATCCGTATGCTGCTCGGCCTGGTCCGCGCCGACGGCGGCAGCATGCGCCTGTTCGGGACGGAGGTGCCCCGGCAGCTGCCGGAGGTGGTCGCGCGGGTCGGGGCGATCGTGGAGGCGCCCCGGTTCTTCCCGACCTTCAGCGGCCGCCGCAACCTGGCCCTGCTGGCCGCGGCGATCGGCGCGCCGGGCACGCGGGTCGAGCAGGTGCTGGACGAGACCGGTCTCGGCGACCGCGGGCGGGACCTGTTCAAGAGCTACTCGCTGGGGATGAAGCAGCGGTTGGCGATCGCGGCCACGCTGTTGAAGGACCCCGACCTGCTCATCTTCGACGAGCCGACCAACGGCCTGGACCCGGCCGGGATCCGGGAGATCCGGATGACCATGCGGGCGCTGGGCGAACGCGGCAAGACGGTGCTGGTGAGCAGCCACATCCTGGCCGAGGTGGAGCAGGTCGCCGACACGGTGTCGATCATCGGCCGCGGCCGGCTGCTCGCCTCCGGTCGGGTCGCCGACGTGATCGGCGGGCAAGCGGGCCATTCCGTGCGGGTCACCGTGGCCGATCCCGGGGCGGCGCGGGCGGTGCTCGCCGACGCCGGGCTGCCGGTCCGGGCGGACGGGCAGCAGCTGGTGGTGGACGACGTCGCCGACCCCGCCGAGGTGACCCGGCTGCTCGCGGCCAGGGGCCACTTCGTCTCCGGGCTGGTGCCGGTGCGCGCGGACCTCGAGTCGGTGTTCCTCCAGCTCACCGAGGCCGACACCCTGGGGGCGAGCGTGGCCGAGCGCGAGCTGCCCGGCGGTGAGCCGCAGTGACCGCCGGGGGCCTGCTGGGGCGGCTCACCGTGGTGGAGGTGCGCCGGCTGTTCGCCCGCCGGCTGGCCAAGGTCGGGGTGTTGCTGGGCCTGGTGATCGTCGGGATCTCGCTGTACGGGACGTACACGATCACCCGGCCCCCGTCGGCCCAGGAAAGGGCGGAGTCCCAGGCCCAGTTCGAGCAGGCCCAGCGAGAGTTCGCCGCGAACGGCGAGCAGATGGTGGCCGACTGCCTGGCCGAGCAGGCCAAGCAGCGCCAGACCCAGCCGGACGTGGACTTCGACTGCGACCAGATGAAACCCCGGCCGGAGAACTTCGGCCGCCCGGTGGCGCGGTTCGAGGGCGAGTGGCGGCCGGCCCTGCAAGGCAGCTCCTACGTCGCCATGTTCCTGGCGTTCCTCATCGGCGCCGGCTTCGTGGCGGCCGAGATCAGCACCGGCTCCCTGGCCACCTGGCTTACCTTCCAGCCCCGCCGCGGCGCCGTGCTCGCGGCCAAGCTGCTGGCCGTCGCCCTGGGGGCGCTGCCGATCGGCGCCCTGTTGGTCGGCCTCAGCGTGGGCGGAGTCCGGCTCATCCTCGGTGCGGTCGGGACGACGACCCTGCCCGCGGGGGACGCGGCCCAACTGTGGGCCACGATGGGCCGAGGCGTCGTGCTGACCGGCGTCGCAGCCGTGTCGGGTGCCGCCCTGGGTGCAATGCTGCGGCATACCGCGGCGGCGCTGGGGGTGGTCGTCGGCTACCTCATCGTGGTCGAGGGCGTGTTCGCC
>DASSLY010000050.1:0-16373 GCA_035689185.1 Dermatophilaceae bacterium | reverse complement strand
GGTACCTCTCGGCGCTGTCGTCCCTGCGGGCGACCTGAGGGCGCGGCGTCGCGGTGCTGCCACAATGAGGCGCCTGGACGCCTGCCCTGCCGCCGCGTCCGCTTCGCAGAGGGCCTGTAGCTCAGCTGGTAGAGCACCGCGTTTACACCGCGGCTGTCGTCGGTTCGATCCCGGCCGGGCCCACGTCACCAGCGGCCGTCGGCCGGTCGGTGCGGCCGGTCGGTGTGGCCGGTCGGTAGTCCCGTCGGTGTGGCCGGTGGGTGTGGCCGGTGGGTGTGGCCGGTGGGTGCGGCTCAGGCCGGCTGCCCGGCCCACATGTCCGGGCCGAACACCTCATACCGGATGTTCGCCGGGTCGACACCGGCGTCCACGAGCTGGCGGCGGACGAAGGTCATGAACCCGGCCGGGCCACAGAGGAACACCTCGGCGTCCTTCGGCACGGCCACGACGGACAGGTCCATCAGCCCCTGCAGCGCGCCCCGCGCCCGCGCGGCGTCGTCCAGCTCCTCGTACCACAGCTGGGAGCTGAACGCCTCCAGCTCGCTGCCGGCGCGCACCGTCGCCTCGTAGAGCGGGTGGTGCTCCGGCGACCGGTCGGCGTGCAGGAACTGCACCTGGCGTTCCGGGCTGATGAGCGACAGGTCGTCCAGCATGGCCGCGATCGGGGTGATGCCCACGCCGGCGCTGATGAGCAGCACCGGGCTCTCGCCGTCGGAGAGGAAGACATCCCCCATCGGCGCACTGACGTCGAGCTCGGACTTCTTCCAGGCGTGCTCGTGCAGAAAGGTGGAGACCTCGCCGGGCGGGCGACCGTCGGTGCCGCGTTCACGCCGCACCGTGATGTGCAGCGTATTGCGGCGGGCCCCGGTGGACACGGTGTACTGCCGGGGCTGACGGCGGCCGTCGGGCAGGTCCACGGCGACCGAGACGTACTGGCCGGGCCGGTGCGGGGGTACCGGCTCCCGGTCCATCGGCCGCAGCATGAGCGAGATGACGTCGTGCGCCTCCTCGACCCGCTGGACGACGCGGTAGCGCCGCCACGGGTGGGCCGGGTCGATGCCGGCGGCCGCGTAGAGCTGGGCCTCCCGGGCGACCAGGCGCACCGCGAACAGCCAGTAGACCTCGTCCCAGGCCCGGGCCACCTCCGGGGTCACCGCGTCGCCGAGCACCTCACCGACCGCAGCCATGAGGTGCCGGCCGACGATGGTGTACTGCTCGGGCCGGATGCCGAGCGACACGTGCTTGTGCGCGATCCGTTCCAGCACCGGATCGAACGGCGGGGCATCGGGGTCGATCAGCGACAGCGCGAAGGCGACCACCGAGGCGGCCAGTGCCTTGCGCTGCTCACCGGAGGCCTGGTTGCCCTGGTTGAACACGCGCAAGAGCTCCGGATGGGCGGCGAACATCGCCGGGTAGAACCGGCCGGTGATCTGCTCGGCGTGCGCCGCGACCACGCCGGCCGTCGCCTCGACGATGGTGCGCGCCTCGTCGGAGAGCGGCGAGGTGGGCTCGGTCATGCTGTCGGGCATCGCTGCCTCCGTGGGGGCTCGGGCTGTTCCCGGGCTGTTCCCGGGCTGGCCGGGCGAGACTACCGGCGGCGGAACCGGACCTAACGGGACCAAAGTCCCCCCACCGGATCCCGACGGCGAACACGGGCGGTCGATCGGCAGACGCGCTGTCCGCGGGCAGGGCTAGGGTCGGCGGCTGTGGCAGACCTGACCCTGGCCGAGGTGGTGGCGGCGCTGGACGCGCTGTACCCGCGGCATACGGCGCAGTCGTGGGACCGGGTCGGGCTGGTCAGCGGCCACCCGGACCAGCCGGTCCGGCGCGTGCACCTGGCCGTCGACGCCAGCCTGGCCGTCATCGAGGAGGCCGGCGCTGCCGGCGCCGACCTGCTGGTCGCCCACCACCCGCTGCTGCTGCGCGGCATCCACAGTGTGGCCACCACCACCGGCAAGGGAGCGGCCGTGACCGCGCTCGTCGTCAACGACATCGCCCTGTATGTCGCGCACACCAACGCCGACGTCGCCGCACCGGGAGTCAACGACGCGCTGGCGGAGGCCTTCGGGCTGCTGGACACCCGGCCGCTGGCGACCGTCGAGGGGCAGGGGCTCGGTCGAGTCGGCCGGCTCCCCGCGCCGATGTCCCTGCGCGGCTTCGCCGGCGTCGTCGCCCGGGCCCTGCCGCCTACCGCCGTCGGCATCCGGGTGGCGGGGCCGCCCGAGGTGACCGTCGAGACGGTCGCCGTGCTCGGCGGCGCCGGAGACGACCAGCTGGACGCCGTGCGGGCGAGCGGCGCCGACGTGTACGTCACCGCGGACCTGCGGCACCACCCGGTCCTGGAGGCGAGGGAGGACAGCCGCGGCGGTCCGCCCTACCTGCTCGACGCCGGGCACTGGGCCAGCGAGTCCCTGTGGCTGCCGCTGGCCGCGACGCGGCTGCGCGAACAGCTCGGCGAGCCGGGCACTAGGTTGGACCTGCACGTCAGCCGGCTGTGCACCGACCCGTGGGAGTTCACGGTGGTCACGGGTAGCGGCCGACCGGCGCACGAGCATCCAGGAGGTCCACCCGCGTGAGAGCCGACCCCAGCCGGCAGCGGCGGCTGCTCGACCTGCAGGCGCTGGACACCCGGCTGGACCAGATCGCGCACGCCCGGGCGGTCCTGCCGGTCCAGCGGGAGCTCGACGTCGCCGCCGCCCGGGCCGACGCCGCCCGGGCCGAGCTGGTCCGCGCCCGGACAGCCCTGTCCGACGTGCAGCGGGAGGTGGCCAAGGCCGACCGCGACGTGCAGGTGGTGCGCGACCGGGCCGCCCGGGACCAGGCCCGGCTGAACTCCGGTCAGGGCTCGCCCAAGGACCTTCAGGCGCTGCAGCACGAGCTGGTCTCCCTCGCCCGCCGCCAGTCCGAGCTGGAGGACATCGAGCTGGAGGTGATGGAACGCGCGGAGGGCCTGGCCGCCGAGGTGGCACGGCTGGAGGCCGCCGCACCGGCGGTCGAGGCGGCGGTGACCGAGCTGACCGCGGCCCGGGACACGGCGCTGGCACAGCTGGACGCCGAGGCCGAGAGCATCGCCGCATCCCGGACCGGCGCGGTCGGCGAGGTCGGCGAGGACCTGCTGGCGCTGTATGAGAAGGTGCGCGCCGCCAGCGGCGGCATCGGTGCCGCTGCACTGCGTCAGCGCCGGTGCGAGGGATGCCGGCTGGAGCTGAACACGGTCGACCTGAGCCGGTTCCGCGGGGCCGCTCCCGAGGAGGTGCTGCGGTGCGAGGAGTGCCGCCGCATCCTGGTCCGCACCGCCGAGTCGGGTCTGTAGCTTCGTGGGCAGGAGGCTGGTCGTCGAGGCCGACGGCGGGTCGCGAGGCAACCCTGGCCGGGCCGGGTGCGGCGCCGTGGTCCGGGACGCGGCCACCGGGGAGGTTCTCGCTCAGCGGGCGGAGTCGATCGGCTTCGCCACGAACAACGTCGCGGAGTACGGGGGACTGGTGGCCGGGCTGCAGGCCGCGGCCGACATCGACCCGGGGGCCGACGTCGAGGTCCGGATGGACTCCAAGCTGGTCGTGGAGCAGATGTCCGGGCGCTGGCAGATCAAGCACGAGGACATGCGGCGGCTGGCGCGGCAGGCCCGGGAGGTGGTCCGGCACATCGTCGACGCCGGCGGCTCGGTGCGCTACGAGTGGGTCCCGCGGTCGGCCAACGCCGCCGCCGACGCCCTCGCGAATGCCGCCATGGACGGCAGGACGGTGCCGCAGGCACCGACCGCGTCGAGGCGGGTGCCTGCGCCGCAGCCGGAGGACGAGCGGGCGCCGGAACCGACCGACCCGCGGCCGCTCCCGCGTCCCGAGGTCGCGGCCCGGGTGGTCCTGGTCCGCCACGGCGTCACCGAGTTCACCGTCAGCGGCAGGCTGGACGGCCGCGGCGGCCCCGACCCGGGGCTGAACGACCTCGGCCGGCGCCAGGCTGCCGCGGCCGGCCAGGCGGTCAAGGCGTTCCTGGACGGCGAACCGGCCCGCGTGGTCACCTCCGACCTGGCCCGCGCGGTCGAGACGGGCAGCGCCGTCGCGGACACGCTGGGGGTCCGGCCGGCCCGCGACGGCGACTGGGACGAGCAGGGCTTCGGCGACTGGGACGGCCACACCTTCGGCCAGCTGGTCGCCCGGCACCCGGCCGAAGTCGTGGCACTGCGAGACGACCCCGACTACGCCCGACCCGGCGGGGAGTCGCACAACCAACTGGTCGCCCGCGTGGTCCCCGCCTTCGACCGGGTCGTCGCGGCCGGCGGGGCGACGGTCGTGGCCAGCCACCGCAAGCCGGTGATCGTGGTCCTGGCACACCTGCTCGGCATCCCGCACGAGCGGGTGTGGCGCCTGGCCACCGCCCCGGCCTCGCTCAGCTGCGTCGAGGTCATGCAGGACGGCTCGGTCTCGGTCGCCTTCGTCAACGACACCGCCCACCTGCGCGGGCTGGACAGCCCGCCCGGCGCGCTGCGGGCGTGAGCCAGGCACCCGGCATACCGGCGGTCTGTGGAATCCTGCTCGCATGGAGTATGCGGGCGACGTGGCACCGAGCCAGGCGTATGACGCGCTGGCTGCCGACCCGGACGCGGTGCTGGTCGACGTTCGGACCACGGCGGAGTGGGCCTACGTGGGTTTGCCGGACCTGTCCGGGCTCGGCCGCTCGGTGATCCCGGTGCAGTGGCAGCACTTCCCCGAGGGCGACCTCAACCCGGGCTTCGTGGCCGAGCTGCGCGAGTCGGGCGTGCGGCCGGGGCAGCCGATCTACTTCCTGTGCCGGTCCGGCGCGCGCTCCCGCAGCGCCGCCCTGGCGGCGACCCGGGCGGGGCTGGGCCCGGCATACAACGTGGCGGAGGGGTTCGAGGGCCCGCTCGGCCCGGATGGGCACCGAGACGTGGCCGGCTGGAAGAGGGCCGGGCTGCCGTGGAAGCAGGGCTGAGCGGCAGCCCGGGCAGCTTCCGCCCGGACACCCTGGCGGTCCGCGGGGGTCTGGCCCGGTCGGGCTTCGACGAGACGGCCGAGGCCATGTTCCTCACCTCGGGGTTCGTCTACGGCTCCGCGGAGGAGGCCGAGGCGGCGTTCAAGGAGGAGATCGACCGGTTCGTCTACTCCCGCTACGGCAACCCGAGCGTCGCGGTGTTCGAGGAGCGGATGCGGCTGCTGGAAGGGACGCAGGCCTGCTTCGCGACCGCGTCCGGGATGGCGGCGGTGTTCGTCTCCCTGGCGGCGCTGCTTCGCCAGGGCGACCGGGTGGTGAGCGCGCGCGGGCTGTTCGGGTCCTGCTTCGTCATCCTCAACGAGATCCTGCCCAGGTGGGGCGTGGAGTCCGTCTTCGTCGACGGGCCCGACCTGGACCAGTGGCAGCGGGCGCTGTCGACGCCGGCACAGGCGGTGTTCTTCGAGTCGCCCAGCAACCCGATGCAGGAGCTGGTCGACATCGCCGCCGTCTGCGACCTGGCGCACGCCGCCGGTGCCCAGGTCGTGGTCGACAACGTGTTCGGGACCCCGGTGTTCTCCAAGCCCCTGGAGCAGGGCGCCGACATCATCGTGTACTCGGCCACCAAGCACATCGACGGGCAGGGGCGGGTGCTCGGGGGGGCGGTGCTGGGCCCGGCGGACTACGTCAACGGGCCGGTGAAGAACCTGATGCGGCATACCGGGCCATCGATGTCGCCGTTCAACGCCTGGGTGCTGACCAAGGGGCTGGAGACGATGCGGCTGCGGGTCGAGCACAGCGCCACGTCGGCCCTGGAGCTGGCCCGGATGCTGCAGGCCCACCCCCGGGTCCGGCGGACGATCTACCCGTGGCTGGAGTCGCACCCGCAATACGACCTGGCCAAGGCGCAGATGTACGGCGGGGGGACGGTGGTCACCTTCGAGCTGGACGGCGGCAAGGACGAGGCGTTCGCCGTCATGAACGCCCTCCGGGTCATCGACATCTCGAACAACCTGGGCGACACGAAGTCGCTCATCACCCATCCGGCGACCACGACGCACCGCCGGCTGGGGGAGCCGGCGCGGTTGGCGGTGGGCATCACGGACGGGGTGCTGCGCGTCTCGGTCGGACTGGAGGACGTCGCCGACCTTGCCGAGGACCTCCGGCGCGCGCTCGGCTGACGGGCGGTGGCGGGGGCGGTCCCGCGCGGCCGTCCCGCGCGCGCCCGCGGGCCGTCTCCCCGCGCCCGCGGGCCGTCCCGCGCGCGCCCGCTCTCCACGCGACCGAACACCCGGGAAGTCCCGTTTCGTGGGGCGCCGAGCCTGAAAACGGGACTCCCGGGGTGTTCGGTCGTGGGTGGTGGCGGGGGCGCTCGAGTGACGCGGCCCTAGGGTGTCGCTCATGTCGCTTCGTCGGGTCCGCCTGGCGGGGGCCTCGCGGGAAGGTGCCAGCCCGGCGGGGGCCTCGCGGGAAGGTGTCGGCCTGGGCGCCCAGTTCGACCGGATCCGCGAGGAGCTCGACGTGCCCGCGGCCTTCCCGGCCGAGATCCTGGACCGCGCGGAGTGGGCTGCCGCGCACCCCGACCTGCCGGCGAACGACCTGACCGGGGTGCCGTTCTTCACCATCGACCCGGCCGGCTCGACGGACCTGGACCAGGCCATGCACCTGGGCCGGGACGGCGCCGGCTACCGCGTGCGGTATGCCATCGCCGACCTGCCGGCCGTGGTGACGCCCGGCGACGCGGTCGACCAGGAGTCGTGGCGGCGCGGGCAAACGGTCTACGCCCCGGACCGGCGCACCCCGCTGCACCCGCCGCGGCTCAGCGAGGACGCGGCGAGCCTGCTCCCGGGCGTGACCCGAGCCGCATACGTGTGGGACCTGCGACTGGACGCCGACGGCGCCGTCACCGGCGCCGGGGTGCAACGCGGCCTGGTGCGCAGCACCGACCGGCTCGCCTACGACCAGGTGCAGGCGGCCCTGGACGGCGGCAGCGACGACGAGCGGTACGTCCTGCTCCGCGAGATCGGGCTGCGCCGGGTGGAGCAGGAGCGGGCCCGAGGCGGGGCCAGCCTGCCGCTGCCCGAGCAGGACGTGGTGGCCGCGCCGGACGGCAGCTACCGGCTGGAGTTCCGCCCGCCCGTGCCGGCCGAGGAGTGGAACGCCCAGATCTCGCTCATGACCGGGATCGAGGCGGCCAGGCTCATGCTCGAGGCCGGCGTCGGGATCCTGCGCACCATGCCGCCGCCTGAGGAGAACGCGGTCCGGCGGCTGCAGCGGCAGGCCCGCGGGCTGGATGTCCCCTGGCCGACGGAGCTCAGCTACGGCGAGCTGTTGCGAAGCCTGGACCGCTCCGACCCGCGGCACCTGGCGCTGGTGCACGAGGCGACGGCCCTGTTCCGCGGCGCCGGGTACACCCCGTTCGACGGCGCTGCACCGCAGCAGCCGCTGCACGCGGCGGTGGCCGCGGCATACGCCCATGTCACCGCCCCGCTGCGCAGGTTGGTGGACCGGTTCGGCTTGGCCGTGTGCGAGGCGGTATGCCGTGACGGCGCGGTCCCGGCGTGGGCCCGCGAGGCGTTGCCGAGGCTGCCGGAGGTCATGCAGCGCAGCGACGCCAAGGCGGCCGCGGTCGAACGGGCCTGCACCGACGCGGTGGAGGCGGCGGTCCTGCAGCACCGGCTGGGTGAGGTATTCGAGGCGACGGTGGTCGACGTGCGCCGCGACGACCTGCTCGTGCAGGTGGCGGAGCCGGCGGTGCTGGCGGTCGCCCGGGGCCACGCGGAGGCCGGGGAGCGGGTGCGGGCCCGGCTGGCCACCGCGGACGTGGCCGCCCGGACGGTGCGGTTCGAGATCGTCGAGCGCTAACGCACGACCTGGAAGGTCGCCAGGTCCGGGTCGGCGGCATAGGCGATCCGGGTGCCGAGGGCCCGGGCCCGGTCGAGCGCGTCGAGGGTCTCGCCGGTGAGCACCTCCCCCGGCACGACGAGCGGTATGCCGGGCGGGTACGGCGCGATCAGCTCGGCGCTCACCCTGCCCTCGGCCGCTCGCCGCCCCACGGTGACGTGGCCGGCGAAGTACGCCTCCCGGGGGGTCAGCGCCACGGTCGGCAGGTGGGTCCAGTGCGCGGCGACGGCCGCGGGGCGCGGCACCCGGTCCACGCCCCTGGTGAGTTCGGCCAGCGCGTCCCGGAGCCGGTCCACGGTCTGGTCGGTGTCGGCCAGGGTGAGGATCGGGACGATTGTGTCGCGGTCCGCCTGCTCCACCGGCAGCCCCCGCTCGAGCAGGCCGCGCTCCAGCGCCAGCCCGTCCAGCCCGGCCGGGGCGAGCAGCACCACGATCTTGGCCGGGTCGTACCGCCCCGGCGGCAGCCGGTCGGGGCTGACGGTCGGCAGCCCGGCCTCGGCGAGCTCCGCGCGCAGGGTAGCTGCGCGCTCGGCCAGCCAGCCCAGCCGCTGCCGGCCCTCCTCCCGTTGCAGCAGTGCCCTGGCGGCGTCGATGCTGGCCAGGATCGACCCCGCCGGGCTGGTCGTGTGACCGGTCTCGAACGCTCGCTCCAGCCGCTCCCTGTCCAGCCGGTCGGTCCGCGCCAGCACGACCGCGGCCTGGCTGTATGCCGGGAGGGTCTTGTGCGCGCTGGTCACCATCGCGTCGGCGCCGAGCGCGAGCGCGTGCTGCGGGTATGCCGGGTGGTGGCCGTAGTGCGCGGCCCAGGCCTGGTCGACCAGCACCGGGACCTGGTGGGAGTGCGCCAGCGCGATCAGGGCCGGCAGGTCGCTGGACGCGCCCAGGTAGCCGGGCTCGACCGTGAACAGCCCCGCCGCGTCAGGGTGCTCGCGCAGGGCCGTCGCCACCGTCGACAGGTCGAGACCCACCGGGACGCCGGTGGCCCGATCCACCGCGGCGGGCAGCCAGACCGGGCGCAGGTCTGCCAGGGCCAGGCCGGACAGCACGCTGCGGTGAGCGTTGCGGGCGACCAGCACGGTGTCACCGGGCCGGCCGACGGCCAGGGTGAGCACCTGGTTGGCATGGGTGGAACCGCCGGTGGAGTAACGGCACCAGTCAGCACCCCAGAGGTCCGCGCCCCGGCGCTCCGCGTCGGCGAGCCGCCCGTGGGTCAGCTTCACCTCGTCCAGGCCGCCGTACATCGGCACGTCGGCGGCGAGCAGCCGGCCGAGCGTGGCATCCAGCGCACCGGCGCGGCGCTTGTGCCCGGGCACGGTGAACGGGGCCAGGTCGGCGTCCACCGACTGCGCCCACGCCCGCAGCAGCGGCGCGTCGGCCGGCAGGCCGGCGTCACCGCGGGTCATGCGAGGCCACCGGTGCAGCGCAGCGAATGCACGCCCGTTCCCTTCTGTCCTTCGTGCCCAATCGCGCCACGGCGCACAGCTGGCCCGCACCCAGTCCGTGGCCTCGACCTAGCCAGGATTTCCGGGCATCGGCCCTTGCCCAGGGACGATCCCCAAGGATCTGCGCCAAGACGTACCCAGCGAGGGCACGTCTGCCCGGCCCGCCGTCCAGGTGGCCCGCCACGGCGGAAAGGCCGGCATGAGGACGCGAGCAGACTACCGGGCTGGACGCGGCACCGGCGCTGCCCTGGCAGCCGCTGCGTCGCTGCGGTCGTGGTGCTGCTGGCCGGCGGGGGACGACCGCCGCCACTCCGGCCTCGGCCGGGGCGACCGCCGCTGCTCCGGCCTCGGCCGGGGCGACCGCCGCCGCTTCGGCCTTGGCCGGGGCAACCGGTCAGTCGTCGGAGCTGGCCCGCAGCCCACGGTGGGCCGACAGCAGATCGGTCTCCGGTCGGGCGGCCACGAAGGACTCCACCGCGTCCAGCACGTCGACGACGTGCGCCCGGTCGGCGGCCACCAGGCTGACCCCGACCAGGGCGCGGCGGTGCAGGTCCAGGTGCCCCACCTCGGCGGCCGACACGGCATACGAGCGGGCGACCGCGGACACCAGCGGCCGCACCACGGACCTCTTGGCCTTCAGCGAGTGCACGTCGCCGAGCAGGAGGTCCAGCTCCACCCACCCGATCCACATGAGCAGACCGTATGCTGCTCGCGGATGAGTCGGTCAGACGGTCGCGTCGGCCCCGGCTCGCGCTGGACGGCTACGCCGGCCGGCGGGAGTACCGGTGGCCGCCGAGGAACGTCCGGGCTCCGCAGGGCAGGGTGGTGGCTAACGACCACCCGGGGCGACCCGCGGGACAGTGCCACAGAGAACAGACCGCCGCGCCGGCTCGCAAGGGTCGGCGCGGTAAGGGTGAAACGGCGGTGTAAGAGACCACCAGCGCGCCAGGTGACTGGCGCGGCTCGGCAAACCCCACCCGGAGCAAGGTCAGACAGCAGGCGTTCGAGGGCGGCCCGCCCGAGCCTGCGGGTAGACCGCTAGAGGTGTCCGGCAACGGCCACCCGAGATGGATGACCGTCCGTCGCCGACCGGCAACGGCCGGCGACGACAGAACCCGGCGTACCGACCGACTCATCCCTCAAATGCCTCGTACCGTCCTCCTCCGACGCGGGAGGCACGCCCGCAGCCGATGAGGCCACGCCGGTCCGCCACATCGACCTCCTACCGTCCTCCTCCGACGCGGGCGGCACGCGCGCGCCCGCCGTGACCAGCCGGTCCAGCTGGGGCAGCCTGGTTGGCGCTGCCACGACCGCAACGACGACCACCAGCCAGCTCGGGAGTTCGCAGGCCGGGTCGTGGCCCGCGTCGGGGCCGTTGGCCATAGGTTGGCCGGTATGCGGATCACCCACCTGGGCCACGCCTGCCTGCTTGTCGAGGTCGCCGACCAGCGCGTCCTGATCGACCCGGGCAACTTCTCCCGCGACTTCACCCAGGTCACGGACCTGGACGCGATCCTGGTGACGCACCAACACGCAGACCATCTCGACCAGGAGCGGCTGCCCGCGCTGCTGGACGCCAACCCCGAGGCCCGGCTGCTCACCGACCCGGACTCGGCGCGGATCCTGGACGGCAAGGGGCTGCCGGCGCAGGCCATGACCAGCGGGGAGCTCGTGGCGATCGGCCCGGTGGAGGTGACCCCGGTTGGGCGCCTCCACGCGTTCAACCACCCCGGCGTGCCAACCATCCGCAACACCGGCCTGGTGCTGCGCGCCGACGGCGAGCCGACGCTGTTCCATCCCGGCGACGCCTACGACGCTGACCCGGGCGGCCGGGTGGACGTCCTGGCGGTCCCGCTGAGCGCCCCGTGGACGCCGGTCCGCGACACCATCGAGTTCGTCGCCCGGATCGGGGCGAGCACGGTCATCCCGGTCCACGACGCGCTGCTGAGCCCGCCCGGGCGCGCGATGTATCTCATGCATGTCGGCAACTTCGCAGGTGACGACCTGCGGGTGGCCGACCTCGGCGACGGGACGCCGGCCACGTTCTGAACCGGCCTGACCCGCGGCACTGACCCGCAGCTGACCCGCGCGCCGGCGACGGTGGAGCGGGATTCAGTCGCCGTTGACCGCCAGCCAGGCAGCGCCGACGATGCCGGCGCTGTTCAGCAGTTGGGCCGGCACGATCGGTGCGCGCAGGTGCAGCAGCGGCAGGAACCGGTCCGCCTTCTTCGACACCCCACCGCCGACCACGATGAGGTCCGGCCAGAGCAGGTTCTCGATGTAGGAGAAGTAGCGCTGCAGCCGCTCGGCCCACTCCTCGTAGCTCAGGCCCTCCCGCTCCCGGGCGCTGTGCGCCGTGCGCGTCTCCGCGTCCACCCCGTTGAGCTCCACGTGGCCCAGCTCGGAGTTCGGCACGAGGTAGCCGTGGTTCAGCAGCACCGTCCCGATCCCGGTGCCCAGCGTCGCCACGAACACCAACCCGCGGTGGCCTCGCGCCGCGCCGTAGTGCAGCTCGGCCACCCCGGCGGCGTCGGCGTCGTTGAGCAGCGTCACCGGCCGGCCGAGGCGCTGCTGGAACAGGGCGACGGCGTCGGTGCCGATCCAGGACTTGTCGATGTTGGCGGCAGTGCGGACCACCCCGCCGGAGACCACCGACGGCAACGTGATGCCCACCGGGGAGTCGCCGGTCTGGTCGGCGAAGTGCGTCGCCACCTCGGCGACGATGTCGGCCACCGCCGCCGGCGTCGACTCCGAGGGTGTCTCCCTGCGGTACCGCTCCGCGGTGAAGGTCCCGGTGCCCAGGTCCACCGGGGCACCCTTGATCCCGCTCCCCCCGATGTCGATCCCGAGGGGGTACCTCCCGTCCGCCATGAGACCCCTTTCGCTGCTCGCGGTCTGGTCTGGTCTGGTCCGAACCTAGCCGCACCGTGTGGTCAGGGCAGCGTGAGGATCTCCGGCCCGGTCTCGGTGACCAGGATGGTGTGCTCGAACTGCGCCGACCTGCGGCGGTCGCGGGTGACGACGGTCCAGCCGTCGTCCCACATCTGCCACTCGTGGCTGCCGAGGTTGAGCATGGGCTCGACCGTGAAGGTCATCCCCGACTCGATCACCGTGTCGTAGTCAGGCGCGGCGTCGTAGTGCGGGATCACCAGCCCGGAGTGGAACGCCGTGCCGATCCCGTGGCCGGTGAAGTCCCGCACCACGCCGTACCCGAACCGCCGCGCGTAGCTCTCGATCACCCGCCCGATGACGTTGATCTGCCGTCCTGGGACGGCAGCCCGGATCCCGCGCATCATCGTCTCGTGGGTCCGCTCGACCAGCAGCCGGGACTCCTCGTCCACGTCCCCGACCAGGTAGGTCGCGTCGGTGTCGCCGTGCACGCCGTGGATGAACGCCGTGATGTCGATGTTGACGATGTCGCCGTCCTGCAGCGGGCGGTCGTCCGGGATACCGTGGCAGATCACCTCGTTCACGCTGGTGCACAGCGACTTCGGGAAGCCCTTGTAGCCCAGGGTCGACGGGTAGGCGCCGTGGTCGCAGAGGAACTCGTGGCCGATGCGGTCTAGCTCGTCGGTGGTGACGCCGGGTGCCACGTGGGCGCCGACCAGGTCGCGCGCCTGGGCCGCGAGTCGGCTCGCCACCCGGATCCGCTCGATCGTCTCGGCGTCCTTGACCTCGTCACCGGTGAAGGGCGCGGGGAAGGGCCTGTCGACGTACTCCGGGCGCTCGATCGAGCTCGGCACCGGACGACGCGGCGAGATCGTGGCGGGGGCCAGCGCGGTCGACGTCATGGTCCCGAGTCTACGGAGGCGGTGCGGCGACGCCGGCGGGTCTCCGGCTTAGGCTCACCTCATGGCGAAGTACTGGTTCTGCGTGAAGCACCACGCCGTCGAGGGGCCCGACGGGTGTCCGCCGATCGACAGGCTGGGGCCGTACGACACCGAGGCGGAGGCAGCGCGCGCCCTGGAGAAGGCCCAGGAGCGCAACGAGGAGTGGGACAACGACCCCGAGTGGAGCGACGAGACCGACTGGGCCGGGCTCCCCAAGCGCCGCAACCCCGAGTGACGGGCACGGGCCCGCGGCAGCCGTCGCGGCGTACGCCGCCGCCCACGCCGCCGAGGATCTCGCCGCTGCCGTTCGCCGGGATGGTCGGGCTCGCGTGCGTGCTCTTCCTCGACCTGGGCGCGACGATCGTGCTGCGGTGGTGGGCCGTCGTCCTGCTGGTGGTCATCTGGCTCGGGCTGTTCGTCCTGGCGTGCGCATGGTGGACGCCGCATCCGCGCCGGCTGCCGTGGCTGTCCGCGGCCGGCTTCGTGGTCTGGGTGGCGGTCCTGCTCGGGGCGACCGTGGTGTCCCGCTAGAGCCAGCCGTGGCTGGTGGCGATCTGGACCGCCTCGGACCGGTTGGCGGCGCCGGTCTTGCCGATCGCCGACGACAGGTGGTTGCGGACCGTGCCCGGGGTGAGGTGGACGCGCTGGGCGATGACGGCGACCGTGGCGCCGTCCGCGGCGGCCCGCAGCACGTCCGTCTCGCGCTCGGTCAACGGTGAGTCACCGAAGGTCAGGCTGTCCATGGCCAGGGCCGGGTCGACGACCCGCAGCCCCTGGTGGACACGGCGTACGGCGTCGGCGAGCTGGGCGGCGGGGGTGTCCTTGACCACGAACCCGTCGGCCCCCGACTGCATCGCCCGCCGCAGGAAGCCCGGCCGCCCGAACGTCGTCACGATCAGCACCCGGGTGGACGGCGCGACGCGGCGTACCTCGGCCGCCGCGGTGAGCCCGTCGAGACCGGGCATCTCCACGTCGAGCAGGGCCACGTCGGGACGGTGCTCGAGCACCGCCGGCACGACGGCGTCACCCGAGGCCACCTCGGCGACGACCTCCAGGTCGGGCTCCAGCCCGAGCAGCGCTGACATGGCCCCGCGGACCAGGGCCTGGTCGTCAGCCAGCAGCAGCCGGATCACGGCACCACCACGCGCAGCGAGAAGCCGGGCTCGAGCGACTGGGTGACCACCGTGCCCCCCAGCCGGGCGGCGCGCTCGCGGAGACCGGTCAGGCCGTTGCCGCCTCCCGCCGACGCGGGCGCACCGCTCCCTCGGCCGTCGTCGCGGACCTCGATCTCGTGCTCGCCGAGCAGCACCGTGCACCGCCGGGCGCCGCTGTGGCGGATGACGTTGGTGATCCCCTCCCGGACCGCCCAGGCGAACAGCTCGCGGCGGTCGGAGGGCACCTCGTCGGTGGTGTTGGGCAGCTCGGCGGTGATCTCGGCGGCCGTGAGCGCCATCCGGGCCCGGGCCAGCTCGCCCGGCAGCGTGAGCTCGCGGTAGCCCTCGACGGCACGGCGTACGTCGGCCAAGGCGTCGCGCGACAGACGCTCGAGGTCGGCGAGCTCGGACCGCGCACGTGCGGGGTCGACGTCCATCAGCCGGTTGGCGAGCTCGGCCTTCACGGTGATCACGGTCAGCGAGTGGCCCAGGATGTCGTGCAGGTCGCGAGCGAACCGGTTGCGCTCGTCGCTGAGCTCGAGGCGTGCGTTCTCCTCCCGGACCGCGAGCACCTCGATGCTGCGGTTGACCGACTGCGAGATGCCCCAGATGGCCAGGGTCGCGACCAGCGTGCCGAAGAGGATCCCTTCGTCCCGGTGCCAGCCCGGCACCCACACCGTCGCGGCGTACGTCGTGCCGGCCACGGCCACCGAGGCCAGCCAGGCCCACCTGGTGTCCAGGCACATCACGCAGGTGACGGCGATGTAGACCGCGGCCGCCTCGCCCTTCTGCCCGACCGTCAGGCACATCAGCAGCCCGAGGGCGATCTCGACCCCCACCACGAGAGCGCCGCGCGAGGCGCTGAGCGGCGCGCGGTACGGCGTCCCGGTGCGCCGGCGGCGCATCAGGACGAAGACGCCCAGGTACACCGCGGCGAACGCCAGGGTCGCGACGATGCCGACGGCGCCGCGCAGGTCCTTGCGGTCCCAGGCGGCGCCCAGCGGCGAGAGCAGGTAGAACAGCCAGACCCCGGCGAACAGCGGCCCCCACCGACGCGGACCGCTGGCCCGGTCGTCGTCGACGAGGGCGGTGCTCATGCCGGTCAGGCTAGTCACACGCGCGCCGTGTCCTTGCTCATCCGCCAGGCAGCCCCGGCGACGAAGAGGACGAGCCAGAACACCAGGTTGAGGACCCAGCCGAGGTGGGGCGCGCCGCCGTACAACGGCCAGCGGGCGAGCTGGGCCAGACCGTAGATCGGGGTCACCGCCGAGATGTGGCCCAGGGTCGAGCCGGAGTCGATCGGGAACCACAGCCCACCCAGCGCCGCGAGCCCGGCGAGCACCGGACCCAGCACCTGCATGACGTTCTCGCTCGGCAGCAGGTAGCCCATGAAGAGCCCGAAGGCACCGAACACGACCGAGCCGGCCCAGGCGATGACGGCCGCGGCGACCCAGACGTGCGTCGGCATCTGCGCCTTGCCGTTGAGCACACCGACCACGTTCACCGCGAGCACGGACAGAGCCCCGAACCCGAGGGCGACGATCGACTTGGTGGCGATGTAGGCGACGGGGGACAGGGGAGTGAGCCGGAGCTGGCGCGACCAGCCGAGGGCGCGCTCGGTGGCGACCATCGCGCCGCCGCTCGTCGAGGCGAGCACCGCGCCGTACGCCGCCATGCTGATCAGGATGTACGCCGAGACGTTCCCGGAGCCCGCACGGTCGCCGCTGTAGGTGTCGTTGGCGCCGATGATCAGGTAGAGCAGCACCGGCATCACCAGCGTGAAGATCATCGCCCGGCGGTTGCGGACCATCCGGCGCAGCTCGATGCCGAGCATGGTCAGGTTGAAGCCACCCATCGGAGGCGCAGTGCGGGTGGTCGGCTCGACGGACTGGGCGGTCATCGCAGGGCTCCCTCGGTGGTGGTGCTCAGACTGGCTTGGGATTCGTCGGGGTCACCGGTGAGGCTGAGGAACGCGTCCTCCAACCCGCGCGCGGTGATCTCGAGGTCGTGGGCGGTGGTCTCGGTGAGCAGGTAGCGCGCGACGGCGTCGGTGTCCTGGGCGTGGACGTAGACCGCGTCACCGCGCAGGTCGACGC
>DASSLY010000049.1:0-38122 GCA_035689185.1 Dermatophilaceae bacterium | reverse complement strand
CGATCATGTTGCCGTCGGTGCGGGAGACCTCGACCATCCGCTCGATCGCGGACCGCACGGCGTCCTCGTCCCGGCCGGCCTTCCGCTCGGCCAGCAGCCGGACCTGCTGGACCTCGACCTCGTGCGAGACCCGGAGGATCTCCAGGTCCTTGGCGACCGTGCCGGTGTGCACGTTGACCCCGACGATCCGCTTCTCGCCCTTCTCCAGTTGCTGCTGGTAGGTGAACGCGGCGTCCGCGATCTCCGACATGAACCAGCCGTCCTCGATACCGCGCAGGATGCCGGCCGTCATGGTGCCGTCGGTGGACATGTCCCTGATCTTCGCGAAGACCTTCTCCGCCTCGGCCTCGATCCGGTCGGTGAGCGCCTCGACGTACCAGGAACCGCCGAGCGGGTCGGCGACGTTCGTGACGCCGACCTCCTCCATCAGCACCGACTGCGTGCGCAGCGCGATCTCGGCCGACTCCTCGGTCGGCAGCGCGAGCGTCTCGTCGAGCGCGTTCGTGTGCAGCGAGTTCGTCCCGCCGAGTACGGCGGCCAGCGCCTCGACGGCCGTCCGTACGACGTTGTTGTAGGGCTGCTGCGCGGTCAGCGACACGCCGGCGGTCTGGGTGTGGAACCGCAACCACTGCGCCTTGTCCGTACGAGCGCCGTACACGTCCCGCAGCCAGCGCGCCCAGATCCGGCGGGCGGCACGGAACTTCGCGATCTCCTCGAAGAAGTCCAGGTGGCTGTCGAAGAAGAAGGAGAGCCCGGGGGCGAACGTGTCCACGTCCAGTCCGCGGGACAGGCCCAGCTCGACGTAGCCGAAGCCGTCGGCCAGGGTGAACGCCAGCTCCTGCGCGGCGGTCGCCCCGGCCTCGCGGATGTGGTAGCCGGACACCGACAACGGCTTGTATGCCGGGATGGTGGCCGTGCAGTACTGCATCAGGTCGCCGATCAGGCGAAGGTGCGGCTCGGGGGCGAACAGCCACTCCTTCTGGGCGATGTACTCCTTGAAGATGTCGGTCTGCAGGGTGCCGTTCAGCCGGCTGATGTCTGCGCCCTGGCGCTCCGCGGCGACCAGGTACATGCAGAAGATCGGGACGGCCGGACCGGAGATGGTCATCGAGGTGGTGACCTGCTCCAGCGGTATGTCGCGGAACAGCGTCTCCATGTCCGCGGCGCTGTCGATCGCCACCCCGCAATGGCCGACCTCGCCCAGGCTCAGCGGGTCGTCGGAGTCACGGCCCATCAGCGTGGGCATGTCGAAGGCGACGGACAGCCCGCCGCCTCCCCGGGCCAGGATCATCCGGTACCGCTGGTTGGTCTGCTCGGCGTTGCCGAAGCCGGCGAACTGGCGGATGGTCCAGGTCCGGCCGCGGTAGCCGGTCGGGTAGAGGCCGCGGGTGAACGGGTACTCCCCCGGCCAGCCGATCCGCTCCATACGCGGGTCGGCGACCCCCTCCGGCGGCCCGTACACTGGGTCGACCTCGACGCCGGACAACGTGGTGAAGTCGGCGTCCCGCACCTGCCCGGCGTCCCGGGCCGCGGCATACCGGGCCGCCCAGCGCTTGCGACCGCTGCTCATGCACCGAGGTTACGTGGACGTCCAACTATCTGTCACCGGTGCGCCCCCTCCTCCGACCGGACACCGCTTCCGCCGCCGTTGATCGTTCAAACGGAGCCGAGATGCGGCCGCGGCGGTGTCCGGTGGGAGGGAGGGGGCGCTCACTCGGGGAAGTCGTCGGTCGAGGCGCGCACCTTGCGCAGCAGCGCGAACAGCTGGTCGTGCTCGGCCCGGGTGAGCATCGACAGGCCGAACCCGCCGGCCACCAGGTCAGCCGTGGCCGCTTCCATCACCTCTAGCCCGCGGTCGGTGATCTGGGCCAGCGTGCCCCGGCCGTCGGCCGGGTTGGGGGTGCGCCGCACGAAGCCTTGCGCGTCCAGCCGCTGGATGATGTTGGTCGCCGAGGTCGGGTGCACCATCAGGCGCTGGCCGATCTTGCTCATCGGCAGCTGCTGCTGCCGGCTGAAGGCGAGCAGCACCAGGGCCTCGTAGCGGGCGAAGGTCAGCCCGTGCCGCCCTACCACGGCGTCGAAGTCGGCCAGCAGCAGCTGCTGCACCCGCATGATGGAGGTCGCACTGGTCATCGCCTGGACCTGGGAGTCCGGCCCCCACCGCCGTTGCCACAGCTGCGCCGCCCGCCTGATCGGGTCGAACGGGAGTCGCACCTGCGTGCCCACCGCAGCAGGCTAGCCAGGCGTTGCCTCCACCGGGCGTGGCGGTCCAGCGCTCGGGCGGACCAGCCGCACCTCGTCCACCCCCAGCTCCTCGTCGTGTTGGCTCCCCCCGTCGGGGGCGAACCCGTGCCGGGCGTAGAACGCCCGCGCCCGCTCGTTCTCCGGCAGAACCCACAGGTATGCCGCTCGGTCGCCGACCGCCGCGGCGATCAGTTCGTCGGCGACCCCGGTCCCGTGGTGGTCGGCCAGCACGTTGATGGCGTACAGCTGCCACGGGGCCACCTCCGGCTGTTGCGGCGGGCCGGCGGCGGCGAAGCCGACGAGCTCGCCGGCCGGCGACTCGGCGACGACCAGCCGGACGTCCGGGTCGTCCAGCTCCAGCCGGGTCCGCCAGAGCGCGGTGCGTTCGGCCGGGTCCAGGCCGTCCAGGTAGGCGTCCGGCATGTGGCCACGGTATGCCTCGCGCCACACCTGGACGTGAACCCGGCCCAGCCGGTCCGCGTCGGCCAGCCGGGCCGGCCGCACCGCATACATCAGCGGCTCACAGCTTGCGCTGGAACTCGGCGAACAGCTCGACCGGCCGGAATCCCAGCCGCTCGTTGATGTCGACCATCCACCGGTTCACCTCGGCGTTTCCGGTGTGGACCCGCTTGCGGTCCGGGTGCGCGTGCTGCAGCTCCAGCAGGTTGCGCGCCTTGACCGCCATGCCGAGACGGTGGCCCCGGTGGTCGCGGTGCACCAGGGTCCCCCACTGGTGCACGACGCCCGGCTCGTCCGCAGGGACGACGAGGTCGTTGTACGCGACCACCTCGCCAGCCGCGGTGACGGCGAGGGCACTGAGCTGACTCTGCCCGGCGCGTGCTCGCACCTCCTGCTGCTCGAGCAGAACCTCCGGGGTCAGCCGTTCCGCCTCGAACTCCATCTCACCGGTCGGCGCGTCGACCGCGAGCTGGTTCTGCAGCGCGCAGTAGGAGGGCAGCAGCTCGTCCGGCAGCCGGCCGGCGAAGTGGCGGACCTGGTATGCCGGGTGGTGGACGGCCGACTCCCTGACCAGCTCGCCCAGGAACTCCTCGTCGACCGGCAGGTCGAGCACCCGGTGCACCTCGGTGTTGGCCAGGGTGAAGCCCTGGGACTCCGCGAAACGGCGGTAGGGGTGGTCCGCTCGCGCCTCGGGGGGGTAGGCCGTGCCGCCCAGCATGATGGTGCGGCCCCTGGCCTTGGCGTCCTCGACCATGGCCGCGCACAGCGCGGAGCCGATGCCGCGCCGGCGCAGTGCCGGAACCACATTGACGGTGAGCCAGGCCATCGAGGTGTTGTCGAGCAGGAACAGCTCCGCCCAGCCGGCTCCGACCATGGACTCGCCGTCGAAAGCCGCCCATGCCTGCCGGTCCACCGACCTGTCGGCGGCCCGGACGATGGTGCGTAGGGCGGCCATGGTGATCGGCGTGTGGTGGGGGCGCTCGAACGACTCGGCCTCGGTGACGAGTTCCCAGTGCCGCTGGAACTGCTCGTCGTCGTGGATGTCGATCTCGCGGCAGCTCAGGCGATGCGGCACCTGCTCAACGTAGGCACCCGTGGCCGGCGCTGCACCAGGTTTTCGCGTGGCGCACGGGACGCTCGGCTGGCCGTCTCGGTACGCTGCGGCCGGACAGGCACCAGCCCTCGCGCGAAAGTCGAGCCAGTCGTGAGCACAGACCAGCCGCCGCCCTCAGAGTCCACGCCTCCCCCGGTCGACGGGCCCGTGCCGGCCCAGCCGCCCCCGCCCCCGCCACCCCCCTCGTACGGCAGCGCTCCCCCGCCGCCACCGTCCTACGGCAGCGCTCCCCCGCCGCCGCCAGCAGGGCCGCCGCAACGGTCGCTGAACTTTGACACCGGCGACTACAGCGGGGTGGACGCGTTCTCCTGGGGTTGGGCCAAGTTCGTCCAGCACATCGGCGTCATCCTGCTGGGGGCGCTGGCCTACCTGGTGGCCATCATCGTCGTCACCGGCATCTGGGCCGTCTTCGCCATCGGCATCGCCGGGGTGTCCGGCCGTCCCGACGGCACCGTGGGCACCGGTGGCGCCGTGGCGCTCTTGCTCAGCGGCGCGCTCATCGCGCTGGTCCTGTTCGTCCTGTTCGCTATTGCCCAGGCCGGCATCATCCGCGGCGCCCTGGCGATCTGGGATGGCCGCAAGGTCGAGCTGAAGGACCTGTTCTCCACCGACCAGCTCGGTCCCGTGCTCGTGGCCGCGCTCCTGATCGGCGTCGCCACAGCCATCGGCGCGTTCCTGTGCTACCTGCCGGCCATCATCGTCGGGTTCCTCACCCAGTTCGTCATGTTCTTCGTCGTGGACAAGAAGCTGGGCGGCGTGGACGCGATCAGGGCCGGGGTCCAGTTCGCGATGGCACACCTCGGCCCCGTGCTCATCTTCTTCCTGCTGAGCCTGGTCGGCAGCGTCATCGCCTCGGTCACCTGCGGCCTGGGCTACCTGGTCACCATCCCGGTCACGATCCTGGCCCAGACCTACACCTACAAGAAGCTGCAGGGCGAGCCGGCTCCCGCGGTCTAGCTCAGCCGAGCGCGCCGATCAGCCGTTCGGCGGCGGCGTAGGGGTCGGTGCGGCCGTCGACGACGGCGCCGGCCAGGTCGTCCAGCGCCGCGCCGTGCTCGGGGTGCGCCATCCGGTGGCGCAGCCGGGCCAAGGCGATGGCCTCGATCTCCCCGGCGGCACGGCGGACCCGACGGTGGTGCAGCACGCCGCGCTCGGCCATCCAGGCCCGGTGGGCCGCCAGCGCGTCGACGAGTTCGTCGATGCCCTGGTTCCGCGCGGCCTCCGTCTGCAGCACCGGTGGCCGCCACAGCCCCGGCTCGCTGCGGTCACCGAGGCTGATCATGGCCCGGATCTCCCGCGCCGTGGCAGCGGCGCCCTCCCGGTCGGCCTTGTTCACCACGAACACGTCGCCGACCTCGAGGATCCCGGCCTTGGCCGCCTGGATGCCGTCGCCCATCCCGGGCGCCAGCAGCACGACCGTCGTGTCGGCGAGCCCGGCGACCTCGACCTCGCTCTGCCCGACCCCGACCGTCTCCAGCAGCACCACCTCGCAGCCGGCACCGTCCAGCACCCGCAGCGCCTGCGGCGTGCTCCAGGCGAGGCCGCCGAGATGGCCGCGACTGGCCATCGAGCGGATGTAGACCTGTGTGTCCAGCGCATGCTCCTGCATCCGCACCCGGTCCCCGAGCAGCGCGCCGCCGGAGAACGGCGAGCTCGGGTCCACTGCCAGCACCCCGACGCGCAGGCCCCTGCCCCGGTATGCGGTGACCAGGGCGCCGGCGACGGTCGACTTGCCCACCCCCGGGCTGCCGGTCAGCCCGACCACGCGGGCCGAGCCGGTGTGGGGGGCGAGCGCGGCCATGACAGCCGGCAGCGCCGGGTCGGCCCGCTCGACCAGGCTGACCAGGCGGGCCACCGCCCGCGGTGAGCCGGCGCGCGCCGCAGCTACCAGCGCGTCGACGTCGAGGTGCGCGGCCGGCATACGGGCCGTCAGCGCGCCGGAATGTGCAGCAGCAGGGCGTCGCCCTGCCCGCCGCCGCCGCACAGCGCCGCGGCGCCGGTCCCGCCGCCGCGGCGGGCCAGCTCCAGGGCCAAGTGCAGGATGATCCGCGCCCCGGACATGCCGATCGGGTGACCCAGGGCGATCGCCCCGCCGTTGACGTTGACCCGGTCGGGGTCCAGACCGAGCTCGCGAATGGTGTCCAGGCCGATCGCGGCGAACGCCTCGTTGACCTCGACCAGGTCGAGGTCCGCCGGGACCAGGCCCTCCCGCTCGCACGCCCGCGCGATCGCGCGGGCCGGCTGGCCGTGCAGGTTGGAGTCCGGGCCGGCGACCATGCCGTGGGCGCCGATTTCCGCCAGCCAGGGCAGGCCCAGCGCCTCCGCCTTGGCGCGGCTCATCACCACGACCGCCGCGGCGCCGTCGGAGATCTGGGAGGACGAGCCGGCGGTGATCGTCCCGTCGGGCCGGAACGCCGGCTTCAGCCGGGACAGGCTCTCCACCGTGGTGTCGGCGCGGACGCCCTCGTCGGCGCGGAACTCCACCGGCTCTCCCCGGCGCTGGGGGACCGCGACCGGGACGACCTCGTCGTCGAACAGCCCGTCCTTCCACGCCCGGGCGGCCAGGTGGTGGCTGCGGGCGGCGAACGCGTCCTGTGCCTCCCGGGTGAATGCCCGCTCAGCGGTGTTGCCCTGCTCGGTGAGCACGCCCATGGACTGGTCGGTGAAGACGTCCCACAGCCCGTCGGCTGCCATGTGGTCGCGCAGCTGGACGTCGCCGTACTTGAACCCCTCCCGGCTGCCGGGCAGCAGGTGCGGGGCGCGGGTCATCGACTCCTGGCCGCCCGCGACGACGACCTCGAACTCCCCCGCGCGGACCAGCTGGTCGGCCAGGGCGATCGCGACAAGGCCGGACAGGCAGACCTTGTCGACGGTCAGCGCCGGGACGGTCATCGGGATCCCGGCCTTGACCGCGGCCTGGCGGGCCGGGATCTGGCCCACCCCGGCGGTGAGGACCTGGCCCATGATCACGTACTCGACCTGGTCCGGCGCCACGCCGGCCCGGTCCAGGGCGCCACGGATGGCGACCGCGCCGAGGTCGGCTGCGGACAGATCCTTCAGCGAGCCGAGCAGCCGGCCGATGGGGGTGCGGGCGCCGGCAACGATGACGCTTCGGCCGGTTGTGCTCATGGGGACCTCCGACATGGTTGGGGGGTTGCCCTTCACTCTAGGCTTTCGGTCATGAGCCTGTTCACAGCGATCGACCACGTCGGCGTGGCCGTGGCGGACCTGGACGACGCGATCGCCTTCTACACCGAGACCTTCGGGATGCGCCTGGCGCACGAGGAGGTCAACGAGGAGCAGGGGGTCCGCGAGGCGATGATGGCGGTCGGCGAGTCGGGTGGGTTCGTGCAGCTGCTCGCACCGCTTGGGCCGCATTCCCCGATCGCGAAGTTCCTCGACCGGTCCGGGCCGGGGGTGCAGCAGGTCGCCTACCGGGTCGAGGACGTCGAGGCTGCGGCCGCGACGCTGCGCGACCGTGGCCTGCGGATCCTGTATGACGTCGCGCGCCGCGGCACCGCGGGCAGCCACGTGAACTTCGTCCACCCCAAGGACGTGGGCGGAGTGCTCGTCGAGCTGATCCAGCCGGCCTGAGGCAGGGGCGCCACGGGGGTTTCACGGGGCAGCGGGTGGCCGGCCGCTGGGGCCGGGGTCTCAGCTGGACACCGCGACGGCGCGCCGGCCGGTGGACCGGCCGCGTCGCGCAACCGCGCGGGCCGACCGGGCCGGCTCCGCCGGCGAGACCACCTCGTCGATGGTGGTGTAGCCCAGCGCCGACCGTCGCTCCACTTCACCGCGCATGACGTTGTAGGTCACCCGGGACAGGTTGCTCTCGATCAGATGGGTGACGAGGTCCTCGGTGACCGGGATGAGGAACGCGACCAGCGACCGGTCGTTGGTCACCGCGATCACGTCCCCCGCCTGCGCGGCCGCCGCCAGGGTCGATCCGTCCAGGTCGCCCATCCGCACGGAGCGGACCCCGGCGCCCGGCCCCTCCCCGTCCGGGTCAGCGGGAGCGTCGCGGTCGACGGCTGCACCGGAACGCGTGAGGCCGCTGGAGAGCCGCCTAACCAGCGCCAGCCCGGAAGCGGTGTCCAGACCGGCCCCGTTCACCTGCAGCGAGGGGAGCGCGGCGGGTGCTGGCGGGCTCGTCTCCACATCCGCCTGCACGGGGGTGAGGGCCTCGCCGAGGGTGAGCAGCGGCAGGTCGGAACGGCGTTCCTGTTCCCCCTCGGCCACGTTCTGGGCCACTCGGGTGCGGTTCTCCTCCAGCACGTGCTCGATCCAGGCCGGCGACAAGGGCACCATCACCGCCGACAGGACCCTGTTGTTGGTGATCCCGACGAGCCGGCCGGAGCGGCCAATCCGCTCCACGACCGACCCGCGCAAGTCACGGATCTTGATGGTCTCCATCGGCCTCTCCCTTTCGCACCGGGGGCCCGGCGGGCCGTCCTCGGTCCGGCACCACGTGTCGACGCGCGTCGACGCCGGACCCTCATGCTATCTTCCGTCGACACGTGTCGACAAGATCGCGCCCATGCCGGCAGGAGGTGCCGATCATGAACCAGAGCATGGGTGGCAGGGGCCACGACCCCGCCGACCGGGTCGGCCCCGCGTCCTCCTACGCCGCGGCCACGGAGTCGCTGCGCACGACGGCGCGGTGGCTGCTCACGGCCCTGGCCGGCGTGGGCGGCCTGCTCGTCGCCGGCCTCCAGCTCACCGGCCTGGGCGCGCTCGGCGACCACCAGCTGCTGCGCCTGGTCGTCGCCCTGCTCGCGGTCGCGGTGACGCTGACCGGGGTGGGCTTCATGATCTGGCGAACCAGCCAGCTGCTGGCCGACGAGTGGGTCAGCCTGGCCCAGCTGCAGGTCGAGGACTTCGAGCTGGCCGCGTCGACCCCGCCGTCGCATCGAGCGGCCGTGCGCCGAGCCGCCCTGCTGAAGTCGATCCGGGACAAGGCCACGGTGTACCAGGACGAGCTGTATGCCGACGTGGCAGGCAGCGTGTCCGAGCTCGGCAACCTGCTCGCCGAGGCCAACCGCAAGACTCGGGCGGGCCAGACCGTGCAGCCGACCCTGGAGCAGCTGCGCGAGGCCGCGGCAGCCGTGGTGCAGTTCGCCAACTACCACCGCACCCGCGCCGAGTTCATCCGGCTGCGCTCGGACCTGGTGTGGGCGGGGGTGGTCGTCGTCGTCGCCGTGATCACCTTCGCCTATGCCGCCAACCCTCCCGGATAGGCCATAGCCAGTCCAGAGCCAGTCCAGAGGCAACCGCTGCCAGCCCGGCCAGTCGATGTCAGTCGATGTCAGTCGATGTCCAGTCCCTGCCAGCCCCTGCCTGGTCAGTGTGGGTGCTGGGCCGGCGCCAACCCGGGCTCAGGGCGACCCGGCCGACCGGATGATCCCGAGCCGGGCCGGGACCAGGTCGTAGACGTAGAACCCCCGCTCACGCCGCTCGTGGCCGGGCTGCCCGGCGATGTCGGCCAGCTCCTGGCTCGACAGCTCGTTGTAGATCGCGGTGTGACCGGTCGAGAGCACCAGGTGCAGGCAGACGACGCCTTCGTACACCCGGGTGACCCGGGGCCTGCTGGCATCGACCAGCTCGGTGCGAAGAGCCGTGGCCAGTCGCGCCTTCATCGCGTCTGTGCCCAGTCTGGCGACGACCAGCGCAGCCGCCGGGCCCAGCGCGACCTCCACCGACTCGGCCGCCATCACCAGCCCTCCCAGCAGCTCGGTGACTGCGGGTGCAGCCACCGGCACAGGGTAGCCGCCGCTTGCGACAGGCCCGGCCGACCCGTCGTCCCGGCGCGGCGCCCTGCACGCGCGCCCCGCGGCGTGGCCGCAGGGTGTCGGCCGCGGCGGGCGGTGGGACCCCGGACCGCTGGCTAGGCTCAGCGCCATGTTGCGCAGGTGGCGGGAGTTCCGGCGGCGGCAGCTGGAGGCACTGCGCTTGAGCAACCACCCCGACGCCGACACCCAGGACGAGCCGCCACCCGCCGAGCCGCCCGCCCAGGCGCCGGCCCAGACAGCACCGGAAACGCTGGGAGCCTACGGTCCGATCGGCCGCCCGCTGAACCGGCACTCCCCCTTCTACGTCGGGTTCATCGGCGCGCTCGGGGTCCTCTCCGCCGTCGGGCTGGCCAAGATCCTGGGTGAGCTGAGCCAGGTCATCACCCTGCTCGTGGTGGCCTTCTTCCTCGCCCTGGCACTGGACCCGGTCGTCGCCTGGGTCACCCGGCGCGGCGTCGTGCGGGCCTGGTCGGTCACCGCGGTATTCGCCGGCCTGGTCCTGGTGTTCGCGCTGCTCGGGGCGATCGTGGTGCCTCCCGTGGCCGCGCAGGCCGGTCAGCTTGCCCAGAACGCTCCCGACTACGTGGCCCACCTGCTGGACAACCCGCTGGTCAAGGACCTGGACCGCAACTACCAGATCACCGAGCGGCTGCAGGAGGAGCTGCGGCGGCGGGCGGCGGACGGCAGCTTCCTCGGCAGCGTCTTCGGCGGGGTCCTCGGCGCCGGGATGGCGGTGGTGAGCGGGCTGTTCTCCACCCTCACCGTGCTCATCCTGACGCTGTACGTGCTGGCCACGCTGCCCAGCATCAAGCACGCCGCATACGCCATCGTGCCGGCCTCGCGGCGCCCGCGGGTGGTGTCACTGTCGGAGGAGGTGATGCGCCGGGTGGGGTCGTACGCGATCGGGCAGGTCGCCGTGGCCACCACGAACGCGATCTGCAGCTACGTGATGATGACGATCCTGGCCATCCCGTATGCCGCGGTGCTCGCCGTCGTCGTCGGCGCACTCGGGCTCATCCCGATGGTGGGCGCCACCCTCGGCGCGGCCATCGTCGCCTCGGTCGCGCTGTTCGACGAGCCGCGCAAGGCGATCATCGCGATCGCCTACTACGTGCTGTACCAGCAGATCGAGAACTACGTCATCGCCCCGCGGATCATGCAGCGCACCGTGTCGGTGCCCGGGGCGGTCACGGTCGTCGCCGCGCTGGCCGGGGGCGCGCTGCTGGGCGTCCTGGGGGCGCTGCTGGCGATCCCGGTGGCCGCCGGGCTGCTGCTGCTCTACGAGGAGGTGCTGGTCCCCCGGCAGCGCAAGGTGTAGCGCCCTACCGAAGCGGTGCGCCGAGCGTGGACGGCTCCCGCTCCATCGGCCCGTCCCAGTGCGTCGGCAACGGACCGAACCCCGGGCGCACCTGCTCGACCACCTCGTCCAGCACCCGCCGAACGTACGGCTCGCCCACCCACAGGTGCTTGGCGCCCGCCACACCAACGACCCGGGCCTGCGGGATGGCCGCGAAGCGCTGCCGGGCCTGCTCCGGACGCAGGTAGTCGTCCAGCTCCGGCACCAGCGCCAGCACCGGCTTGCCGCTGGCCGCCCAGGCCCGCAGGTGCTCCGGAGCGCTGAACCGCAGCGGGGGGCTGAGCAGGATCGCGCCGGTGATCGTGGGCTCGCAGCCGTACATCAGGGTCAGATCGGTGCCGAATGACCAGCCGAGCAGCCACAGCGGGGACCTGGCGAGGACGTCGTGGAACTCCGCGTACTCGATCACCGCCGCCACGTCGTGACGCTCCGCCCGGGCCTGGTCGAACGCCCCGTGCGACGTGCCCCGCGGCGATGAGGTGCCCCTGGTGTTGAACCGCAGGACGGCCAGGTCGGCCAGGGCCGGGAGTCGGTAGGACGCCTTCTTGAGCAGATGGCTGTCCATGTATCCCCCGTGCGTGGGCAGCGGATGCAGCGTCAGCAGGGTGGCGACCGGGTCTCGCTCCGCCGGCAGGGCCAGCTCGCCGACCAGGGTCAGCCCGTCGGCGGTCTGCAGCTCGATCGGCTCGCGGCGGGCCGGCAGGATGCTGCCCGCTCGGATCTGACCGGTCATGTCGGCCTCACTTCCACGAACCCCTCGGCCTGCGGTGGTGCCGCGCAGTCCAGCAGCCGGCGTGCCAGTGCCGTCGCTCCGCGAGCCCGAGGACTCCCTCGGCCGGCCAGGCAACGACGTGGGCCAGCCCTGGGGCGATCGCCTGCTGGCAGCCGGGACACCGGTACTCGGTCCGCGCGCCCGCACCGGAGACCTGTCGGACGAACCACTCCCCGTCCGGGTGCGCCTCCCGGCGGGCGGCTCCGCCGGTCGCCCGCTGCAGGTCCAGCGGCGCCTCGTCGCGACGACGGCGGTTGGCACGCGGCATACCGGCAAGTGTGTCAGGCCGGGCGACGCGCGGCCGCTCAGCCGGTGCCGACCAGCCCGGCCGTGGTCAACGCGTCCACTGCGTGGTCGGCGATGGCCGTGGCCAGGTCCCGCGCGAGCGTGCGGTCCAGCGAGGCGCCGACCGCCGCGACCAGGTAGCTGCCCGCGGTCCGGACCGCGCTCACCACCTGCACGCCTCGGGGGTCGCTGCCGACCGACAACCAGCTAGCCGCCGGGTCGTGCCGGGACCAGGGAAGCGGCGTCTGGTCGAACAGCCACCGGCAGCCGCCGTCCCCTCGGCGCAAAAGCCCCAGCTGCTGGCCGGAGCCCGGGCGGGACCACTGGGTGACCGTGAGCCTTGCCTCCTCGGTCCGGGACGGGTCGCTCGTGGCGAACGACCAGGTCACAGCCCGGTCCGGGGTCTCGACCCCGGGTTGCGGGCCGCACTCCTGAGCCCCAGCGACCGGTTCGGTCTGCCGGTCCGAACTGGGCTGGCCCCGGCGCACCACGCCGGCCGGCAGGGCGCCGTCCGGGGGTGCGAGGTCCGGCAGGCCGTCGGTGCCGGCGGAGGTGGTCGCCGGGGACGGTGCCGGGCTCGCCGTCGAGGGCGCCGGCCCGGCCGTAGCGCGGGACCCGGGTGGTGGCTCGGCGCCGGGCGCCGGGTCGCCGCCGTGCCGGAGGACGGCGAACAGGACGGCGACGAGCAGCCCTGCGGCCAACACGGCGAGCGGGAGGCGCGGGTCGAGTCGGCGACGCGAGCGCGGCTCGGCCGGCGGCGCGTTCGTCATGCCAGCCAGTGTGCGCGTTGCGGGCGGACTCGGCGTCCGGTCGGGCCGGTCCCGCTAGGCTCAGCGCTCGTGCGGTTGGTCGTGGCCCGGTGCAGCGTCAGCTACGAGGGGCGATTGCAGGCCCAGCTGGCGCTGGCGACCAGGCTGCTCATGGTGAAGTCGGACGGTTCGGTGCTGGTCCACAGCGACGGGGGGTCGTACAAGCCGCTGAACTGGATGTCTCCTCCGTGCGCACTGACCGAGGCCGGCCCCAGCGACGAGGAGCGGGCGGCCGGGGTCGCAGCTGTGTGGGTGGTGCGGAACCTGAAGTCGTCGGACCGGCTGCGGGTGTGCCTGCACGAGGTGCTGCACGACAGCGCCCACGACCTCGGCGTCGACCCGGGCCTGGTCAAGGACGGCGTCGAGGCCCACCTGCAGCGACTGCTGGCGGAGCACATCACCACGCTCGGCCACGGCTACACCCTGGTCCGCCGGGAGCACCCGACCGCCATCGGGCCGGTGGACATCCTGTGCCGCGACCCGGCCGGGGTCAGCGTCGCGGTGGAGATCAAGCGGCGCGGTGACATCGACGGCGTCGAGCAGCTGTCGCGCTACCTGGACCTGATGAACCGCGACCCGCACCTGCGCTCGGCCGGCCCGGTGCGCGGCGTGCTCGCCGCCCAGGAGATCCGGCCCCAGGCCCGCACGCTGGCGACCGACCGCGGCATCCGCTGCGTGACGCTGGACTACGACGCCCTGCGCGGGCTGGACGACCCCGGCACCAGGCTGTTCTGACGGTGCTGCGATGACCCGACGCGCGGCGGTTGCCGCAACCAGCCCGCTGGCCGCGCAGGCCGGCCTGGACCTGGTCAACGAGGGCGGCAACGCCGTCGATGCCGCTATCGCTGCGATGGCGGTCGCCACCGTGGCCGAGCCGGGGGTGGTCAGCCCGATGGGCGGGGCGTTCGTCAACGTCTGGCCGGCATCGGGGGCGCCGGTGGTCGTCGACGGGAATGTGTCGATGCCCGGGCGGGGAGCGGCGGCGGAGCGGTTCGGGGCCGGGCTGCGGGAGGTCACCACCTCCTACGGCGGCGGGATCACCCTGTATGCCGGGCCCGGCTCGGTCGCGACGCCGGGGGCCTTCGCGGCCTTCGGGGTGGCGCACGAGCGGTTCGGCGCCGCGCCGTGGGCCCGGTTGCTCGAGCCCGCGATCGCCGCCGCGACGAACGGTTTCCGGCTCGGAGCGGCGGCCGCGCGGTACCTGGCGATCACCCGGGACTCGGTCTTCGGCTGGGACGAGCAGACCCGCGCGTTCCTGTCCGACGGCGACGGCGGCATCCCGGCGCCCGGGACGAGCCTGCGCGCTCCGGACCTCGCCGCGGCGCTGTCACGGGTCGGCGAACGGGGCTGGGCCGAGCTGTACACCGGAGAGCTCGGCGAGGCCCTCGCAGCCGACATGGCGGCGCGCGGCGGCCTGCTCACCAGGGCCGACCTCGCGGCATACCGGGCGGTTGTGCGTCCCGCGCTGGTCAGTGGGCTGCGGGACTGGCAGGTGGCGGCGAACCCGCCGCCGTCGATCGGCGGTCCGGTGCTCACCGCCATGCTGCGGCTGATGGGCGAGTTCGACGACCCGGCGGAGCGCGCGGCGGCCGTCGTGCGAGTGCAGCGGGACGTGCTGCGCTACCGCCACGGCCGGCTGGACCGGGCCGTCGACCTGGGCGAGGCAGGTGCGGAGCTGGTCCGGCGGGTGAGCGAGGCCGGGCTGGCCGGGCTGGCCACCTCCTCTGACACGGCGCACGTGTCGGTGGTGGACAGTGACGGGACGGCCTGCGCCATCACCGCCTCGGCGGGCTACGGATCGGGGGCCACGGTGCCGGGCACCGGGCTGATGCTGAACAACTGCCTGGGCGAGCCGGAGCTGAACCGGCACGGACTGCACGCGCTGGAGCCCGGCACCCGGCTGGCCTCGAACATGGCGCCGACGACTGCGCGCCGCGCCGACGGGTCCGTGCTGGCCGTCGGCAGCCCGGGAGCGGACCGCATCACCACGGCCCTGATGCAGGTGCTCTCGGCGTTCTGCCTCGACGGCCTGCCCCTGCAGGCCGCGATCGACCGGCCGCGGCTGCATGTGCGGGTCCTCGACGGGGAGGACCTCCTGCTCGACCACGAGGACGACCCCGCCCTTGCCGGCGCCGTCGCCGATGCCGTCGCCTGGGCCGGGATGCCGGTGATGGTGCACCAGCACCGCGACATGTTCTTCGGGGGAGTCGGAGCGGCGCTGCGTGCTGGCGGGGGCGAGCTGGTCGCGGCGGCTGACGTGCGTCGCGAGGCCGCCACGGCGGTGGGCTGAGCGTGCTGGTCGACCTCACCGACGAGCAGCTGCGGGCGCGGGCGGCGGCCAAGTGGTCGCGAGCCCCCGCCGGCACGGTGGCCACGTCAGTGGCTGAGATGGACTTCGCGCTGGCGCCCGTGATCGTCGCCGCAGTGCACCAGGCCGTCGAGCGGGGCTCAGTGGGCTACCCACCGCCGGACCGGGTCAGCGGAGTGCCGGAGGCGCTCGCCGCGTTCGCCACGGACCGGTGGGGCTGGCCGGTCGACCCCGCGAACGTCGTCCTGGTGCCGGACACGATGGGCGGGGTGGAGCTGGCGCTGCAGGCACTGTGCGACCCCGGCCCGGTGGTCGTGCCGACCCCGGCGTACCCGCCGTTCCTGGACGTGGTCCCCCACACCGGCCGGACCCTCGTCACCGTGGACCTCGACCCGTCCGCGGCGCGGGCCGAGCTGGACCTGGACAGGATTGACGCGGCCCTGGCGGACGGTGCGCGGACGGTGCTGCTGTGCCAGCCGCACAACCCCTGGGGACGGGTGTTCGGCCGGGCCGAGTTGGAGGGCCTGCGCGATGTCGTCGCCCGGCACGGCGCCCGGGTGGTCAGCGACGAGGTGCATGGACCACTGGTGCTCCCGGGCGCCCGGCACCTGCCGTATGCCGCGCTGGCCGGCACCACCGAACACGCGGTCACCGTCGTGAGCGCCGCCAAGGGGTGGAACATCCCGGGGCTGAAGTCGGCCCAGCTGGTCGCCAGCCCCACCGACGCGAGCCGGTTGCGGGCGCTCCCCCACATCGCCAACCACGGGTCCACTCACCTGGGGCAGGTGGCCAACCGGACCGCGTACGAGCACGGCGGCCCATGGCTGGACGAGGTGCTGGCCCGGCTGCACTCGAACCGGGCGCTGTTCGGCCTGCTGGTGCGGGAGCGGCTGCCCCGGACCCGGATGCGTTGGCTGGAGGCGACCTACCTGGCCTGGCTGGACGTCCGGGGCTACGACGTGGAGAACCCCGCGCGGACCGTGGTGCAACGCGGGGGGGTGCACGCCAGCGACGGGGCTCATTTCGGGCCTGGCGGCGCCGGGCACCTGCGGGTGAACCTGGCGACCTCGCCGGAGCGGCTGGAGCGCATCGTGGCCGGGCTGGCTTCGGCGTTGGAGGGCTAGGCGGGTTCCAGGGCCGGGTCGACCGCCTGCGAGACCATCTTGGGGCGATGGAAGACCCGATGAAGCCGGGTGGAGCGGAGCAGTCGCTCCAGCCGCGGGGAGGCGTCGAGCAGCACCACCCGGCGACCCAGACGACGGGCCCGGTGGTGCAGTCCCACGACGACGCCCAGGCCGGTCGCGTCGTAGACCTCGGCCCCGCTGAGGTGGAGCAGCAGGTCGCCGCTGCCGTGCGCCGGGTCGTCAAGGGCCTCGTGTAGCATCCGGCGAACGTCGGCAACGGTGTGCACGTCGAGACGGCCGGCGACGACCAGCTCCGTGCCCCGGTCGGTGTGTTGCACGCAGACGGACGCGGCGGGGACCGGCGCTACCCCGACGACGACCGGGTCGATGCCGCTCACGTCGCCCTCCCTCTGTGTGGTCGGCTTACGCCCTATGAGACGCCGGAGCGCCGGACTGGGTTGCCCAAAAGGGACCTCGGTTCGGCCTGCCTGGTGCTGGCACGCTACTGGGTGCGCGCGAGACGACCGCACCGACACGCTGTCGTCTCGGTCTGACAGCATCGCGCCCATGGTGAACCTGACCCGCATCTACACCCGGACCGGCGACGACGGGACGACCCATCTGGGCGACTTCAGCCGGACCCGCAAGACCGACCCGCGGATCGCCGCCTTCGCCGACTCCGACGAGGCGAACTGCGCGATCGGCGTGGCGCTGGCTGTCGGCGGCTTGGCCGACGACGTGGCACAGGTGCTGACCCGGGTGCAGAACGACCTGTTCGACGTCGGCGCGGACCTGTGCAACCCCCTTGCCGCCGAGCCAGAGCATCCGCCGCTGCGGGTGCAGGCACCCTGGGTGGCCCAGCTGGAGGCCGACTGCGACCGGTTCAACGAACGGCTCTCGACGCTGCGGTCGTTCGTCCTGCCGGGGGGCACACCCGGGTCGGCGCACCTGCACGTCGCCCGGACGGTGGTGCGGCGGGCGGAGCGGTCGGCCTGGCGAGCCGTGGAGGAGTACGGCGACCAGCCCGACGGCGGGGTGAACCCGTTGACGGCGAAGTACCTGAACCGGCTCTCGGACTTGCTCTTCATCCTGGCCCGAGTGGCCAACCTCGAGGCCGGCGGGGACGTGCTGTGGCGGCCGGGCGGCGGTCGCTGACTACTCGACGTCGATGTGGCCGCCGGGGGGGGACGCCTCTAGCCACGATCGCAGCGCCGTGTACGGCGCCGCGGACACCGCCAGGTCGAAGGCGGAGTCGTCATAGGCGCAGCGGACCATCACACCGTTGGGCACCAGCGTCTCCGGCGCGGACCCGGCCGCCAGGGGCAGCGGCGAGCCGATGTTCAACCGAGACCGGTCCCAGGTGTAGCGCGGGCGAGGCGACAGGCCGAACAGGGTGAACCACTGCAGCGACGTGGCGCCGGTGCGGACCAGGCCGTAGCGCCAGCGAGGGTTTTCGGTCCTGCGCATGGCACAGACGATGAGTGGCTGTCCCTTGGAGATGGTGCGCCGCCGGACGTAGATCGCGACCAGGGCAGTAACCAGCCCCAGGACCAGGATCACCAGCAGAAGCTCACCCGTGGCGAGCAAGTCGCGCACGCCGGGCCGGTCGGTCAGGCGCTGAAGTGCGAGGCGTCGACCGACTCGGCAACGATGGTCACACGGTCGTGGTCGACGGACAGGAAGCCGGCGTCGACTTCGGCGGTCTGCTGCGTCCCCCCGGCGACGGTGATCCGCACCTCACCTCGGGCAAGGATGCCCAGCAGGGGGGTGTGTCCAGGCAGGATGCCGAGCTCGCCCTCCAGCGTGCGTGCGGTCACCGAGCTTGCGTCGCCCTCCCACACCCGTCGGTCCGCACTGACGAGCTCGACGTGTAGAGGGGCCACAGGTTCCTCCAGGAGAACGGGGTCGGGGGTGCCCGGCAGTCTAGCGGGCAGTCCTGGCGACGGGCACGCTGCCCTGCCCGAATCCGTACGGTTCCGTTTTGCCTTCCCCCACCTTGCTGCCCGAAACCGTACGGTTCGCCACGTTTCCTCTGCCCGGGTGTCCGAAATCATACGGTTCGAACTCCTCCGCGCCGCCAAACCGTCCCAACCCCAGCAGCGACCCGCCACAAGGCCGGTGCCGCACGCCGCCGGCACCGGCCTTTCACGGCATACGGGTCAGAGGTTCTTCTGGATCTCGGCCCACTGACGCTCGACGTCGTCCAGCCCGCCGCACATGAAGAACGCCTGCTCCGCCACGTGGTCGTACTCGCCGTCCGCGATCTTCGTGAACGCCTCGACGGTCTGGTTCAGCGGCACCGTGGAGCCCTCGATACCGGTGAACTGCTTGGCCACATAGGTGTTCTGGGACAGGAACCGCTGGATCCGCCGGGCCCGGTTGACCAGGATCTTGTCTTCTTCGGAAAGCTCGTCGATGCCGAGGATGGCGATGATGTCCTGCAGCTCCTGGTTGCGCTGCAGGATCGACTTGATCCGCACCGCGGTGTTGTAGTGGTCCTGGGCGATGTAGCGCGGGTCCAGGATGCGCGAGGTCGAGGTCAGCGGGTCCACCGCCGGGTAGATCCCCAGCGAGGCGATCGGGCGCGAGAGCTCGGTAGTCGCGTCCAGGTGGGCGAAGGTGGTCGCCGGGGCGGGGTCGGTGTAGTCGTCGGCCGGCACGTAGATCGCCTGCATCGAGGTGATCGAGTGGCCGCGGGTGGAGGTGATCCGCTCCTGAAGGACGCCCATCTCGTCGGCCAGCGTCGGCTGGTAGCCCACCGCAGAGGGCATCCGGCCGAGCAGGGTGGACACCTCGGAACCGGCCTGGGTGAACCGGAAGATGTTGTCGATGAACAGCAGCACGTCCTGCTTCTGCACGTCGCGGAAGTACTCCGCCATGGTCAGCGCCGACAGGGCGACCCGAAGCCGGGTCCCCGGCGGCTCGTCCATCTGCCCGAAGACCAGCGCGGTCTGCCCCAGGACGCCGGCTTCCTCCATCTCCACGATGAGGTCGTTGCCCTCACGGGTCCGTTCGCCCACCCCGGCGAACACCGAGACACCGCCGTGGTCGCGGGCCACCCGGGCGATCATCTCCTGGATCAGCACCGTCTTGCCGACGCCGGCGCCGCCGAACAGGCCGATCTTGCCGCCGAGCACATAGGGCGTCAGCAGGTCGATGACCTTGATGCCGGTCTCGAACATCTGCGTCTTGGGCTCGAGCTGGTCGAAAGCCGGTGCCTTGCGGTGGATCCCCCACCGCTCGGTGACCTCGATCGACTCCACGTCGAGGACGTCGCCGGTGGCATTGAACACGTGCCCGAGCGTGACGTCGCCGACCGGCACCGAGATCGGCCCGCCCGAGTCCTGCACGGCGGCGCCGCGCACCAGGCCGTCCGTGGGCTGCAGCGAGATCGCTCGCACCATGTTGTCGCCGATGTGCTGGGCCACCTCCAGGTTGAGCTTCTTGGTCTCCCCGGACAGCGTCACCTCGGTGGTGAGCAGGTTGTACTGCTCCGGCATCGCGTCGGCCGGGAACTCCACGTCGACGACCGGGCCGATGATGCGGGAGACCCGGCCGACCCCGCCCGCAGTGGTCTCGGTGGGCTTGTCGGTCAGCGTGGCGGTCATCTGGTCCTACCTCTTCCTACTTGCTCGGGATGGTGCGGCCTGGCGGCATACCGGCCGTCATGCCGTCGCGTCGGCGAGCGCGGACGCCCCGCCCACGATCTCGCTGATCTCCTGGGTGATCTCGGCCTGGCGAGCCTGGTTGGCCAGCCTTGTGTAGGTCTTGATGAGCGCGTCGGCGTTGTCCGTGGCCGACTTCATCGCCCGCTGCTGGGCCGCCATCTGCGAGGCGGCCGACCCGAGCAGGCAGGTGTAGACCCGGTGGGTGATGTACTTGGGCAGCAGCGCGTCCAGGACGTCCTGGACCCCCGGCTCGAAGGTGTACAACGGGAGCACGTCGTGGGGGTCCGGCGCCGTCTCGCCCTCGACGACCTCCAGCGGCACCAGGCGCAGGACGCGCGGCTCCTGGGTCACCATGTTGACGAAGCGGGTGTACACGATGTGGACCTCGTCGTGGCCGCCCTGCTCCACGTCCTCGAGAAAGTCCTGCAGCAGCCGGTCGCCGATCTCCTTGGCGTGGGCGTAGGTCGGGGCGTCCATGAAGCCGGTCCACTCCGCGGCGTACTCGCGATGGCGGAACCTGTAGAACGTCACGGCCCGCTGGCCGACCAGGTAGGCGACGACCTCCTTGCCCTCGCCCCGCAGCCGGTGGACCAGCTGCTCGCTCTCCTTGATGACCGAGGAGTTGTACGCCCCGGACAGCCCGCGGTCGCCGGCGATGATGAGCACGCCGGCCCGCTTGATCTGCTCCTTCTCGGTGGTGAGCGGGTGCTCCTCGTTGGAGTAGGTCGCCAGCGCCGAGAGCGCCCGGGTCAGCGCGTGGGTGTAGGGACCCGACTCCTGGACCCGCTGACGGGCCTTGACCACCCGGGACGCCGCGATGAGCTCCATCGCGCGGGTGATCTTCTTGGTCGCCTGGACCGAGCGGATGCGCTGGCGGTAGACCCGTTGCTGGGCGCCCATCAGCGCTTCTGCCGGACGATCTGCTCCTGGGACATGTCCCCCTCGTCCATCGGCTCCACGTCGCGCTCGTGGCCCAGCGGGATCTTCTCCTTGCCGCTGGGCTGGAACCGCTGGTGGAAGTCGCGCAGCGCCTCCTCCAGGCCCTGCACCGTCTCCGGCTCCAGCCTCTTGGACTCCCGGATCGCCGACAGCAGGCCAGCCTTGGAGCTGCGCAGGTACTCCAGCAGCTCCGACTCGAACCGGCGCACGTCCTCCACCGCGATCTTGTCCAGCTGGCCGGTGGTGCCCGTCCACACGACGGCGACCTCCTCCTCCACCGGCAGCGGCGAGGCCTGCCGCTGCTTCAGCAGCTCCACCAGGCGGGCGCCGCGGGCCAGCTGGGCCCGCGAGGCCGGGTCGAGGTCGGAGGCGAACATGGCGAACGCCTCCATCGCCCGGAACTGGGCCAGGTCCAGCTTGAGCCGGCCGGAGACGTCCTTCATCGCCTTGATCTGGGCGGCGCCGCCGACCCTGGACACCGAGACGCCCACGTCGATCGCGGGCCGGACGTTGGCGTTGAACAGGTCTCCCTGCAGGTAGATCTGGCCGTCGGTGATCGAGATGACGTTGGTGGGGATGTAGGCCGACACGTCGCCCGCCTTGGTCTCGATGATCGGCAGACCCGTCATCGAGCCGTGGCCCAGCTCGTCGGACAGCTTCGCGCAGCGCTCCAGCAGCCGGCTGTGCAGGTAGAACACGTCGCCGGGGTAGGCCTCGCGGCCTGGCGGGCGGCGCAGCAGCAGCGACACCGCGCGATAGGCCTCGGCCTGCTTGGACAGGTCGTCGAAGACGATGAGAACGTGCTTGCCGTCGTACATCCAGTGCTGGCCGATGGCCGAGCCGGTGTACGGCGCGAGGTACTTGAACCCGGCCGGGTCCGAGGCCGGGGCGCAGACGATGGTGGTGTATTCCAGCGCGCCCGCCTCCTCCAGCGTCCCGCGCACGGCGGCGATGGTGGAGCCCTTCTGCCCGATCGCCACGTAGATGCAGCGCACCTGCTGGTCGGGATCCCCGGACTCCCAGTTCTGCCGCTGGTTGATGATCGTGTCGACGGCGACCGTCGTCTTGCCGGTCTGCCGGTCGCCGATGATGAGCTGCCGCTGGCCCCGCCCGATGGGGATCATCGCGTCGATCGCCTTGATGCCGGTCTGCAGCGGCTCGTGCACCGACTTTCGCAGCATGACCCCGGGCGCCTGCAGCTCCAGCGCCCGACGCTGCGTGGTCTTGACCTCCCCCAGACCGTCGATCGGCTCGCCGAGCGGGTTGACGACCCGGCCGAGGAAGGCGTCGCCGACGGGCACCGACAGCACCTCGCCGGTCCGCTTGACCTCCTGGCCCTCCTCGATCCCGGAGAACTCGCCCAGGACGACGACTCCGATCTCGTGCACGTCCAGGTTCAGCGCCAGGCCGAGCGTGCCGTCCTCGAAGCGCAGCAGCTCGTTGGTCATCGCCGACGGCAGCCCCTCCACGTGGGCGATGCCGTCACCGGCGTCGGCGACCAGTCCCACCTCCTCGCGCTGCGCCGCACCCGGCTGGTAGGACTGGACGAACGAGTCCAGCGCGTCCCGGATCTCCTCCGGACGGATCGTGAGCTCGGTCATCAGGTTCCTATCTCCTCGTCGTTGCTCAACTGCTCGGTATGACGCTCCCGCACCTGCGCGGCTAGCCCGCCATCCGGCGGCGGGCGTCGTCCAGCCGGCTCAGGACGGTCCCGTCCACCACCTCGTCGCCGATCTGCACCCGGATCCCGCCGACCACGTCCGGGTCCAGCATCACGTTCACGTGGACCGGCCGGTCGTACATCGACGACAGCGCCGCGGCCAGGCGGTCCCGCTGCCGGTCGTCCAGCGGCACCGCCGCGGTCACGATCGCGGTCAGCTGGCGGCGTCGTGCGGCGGCGATGTCCAGGTAACGGTCCAGGGCGCGGTCGAAGCGGCGGCCCCGTGGCGCTCGGACCAGCTGGCGGATCAGCCGGCCGGTCTCCGGGCTGACCTTGCCCGCCAGCAGCTGTGCGGCCAGCGCGGCGCGGTCCTCGGCGTCGCGCCCCCGGTCGGTCAGCGCCTCCCGCAGGTCAGGCGACCCGGCCACGATCCGGCCGAACCGGAACAGCTCGTCCTCCACCGAGTCCAGCCGCTGATGTTCCTCGGCCGCGGCGGCGACTGCCTCGACCGCGAGTTGCTCGGCCGCGTCGCCGAGGTCGCGCTCGTGGCTCCACCGAGCAGTCGCCAATTCCTCCAGCACCGACTGCGCCGCCTCGCTCACCTTGCCGCGGAACAGCCGGCCGACCAGGGAGCGTCGGGCGGCCGGGTCGCGCGAGGGATCGGTGAGCGCCCGGCGGAGCGCGGCGCTGGAGTCCAGCGCAGCGGCCGCCGCGAACAGCCCCTCGGCGAGCGGCTCCCGCTCGGCCCCGGCCTGCATGGCCCCGTTGAGCGTGTCCTGCCCGGCCGCGAGCGCCGCGCGTGAGGGTCCCTGCATCAGCTGTCCCGGGCGGTGCCGGCGCCGACCTGCTGAGGTCGGATGTCACCGGACTCGAGCTCGGCGAGGAACCGGTCGACGATGCCCTTCTGCCGCGTCTCCTCGTGCAGGGACTCCCCGACGATCCTGCTGGCCAGGTCGGTGGACAGCCGACCCACCTCCGAGCGAAGAGACACCAGGGCCTGCTGACGCTCCGCCTCGATCTGCTTGTGCGCAGCCTCGGTGATCCGCGCCGCCTCGGTCTGGGCGTGGGTACGCATCTCGGCCACGATCGCGGCGCCCTGCTCGCGGGCCTCCTCGCGCAGCCGGTTCGCCTCGGTTCGCGCGTCGGCGAGCTGGGCGCGGTACTGCTCCAGCGTCGCCTGCGCCTCGCGCTGGGCATCCTCGGCCTTGTTCATCCCGCCCTCGATCGCCGCGGTGCGCTCGGCATAGGCCTTCTCCAGCGCCGGGACGACCCGTCGCGAGACGATGACGTAGAGGATGGCGAACGCGACGACGCCGAAGATGAGCTCGGCGTTGTGCGGCAGGATCGGCAGCTTGGCGCCCTCGCCGCCTTCCGCCGCGGCGGCGAGGACCACTCCGGTGATGACGTGCACGGGTTCTCCTAGGGCCTAGGGCGGGACTGTGGTCGCATTGGCCGGCGCTTAGGCGCGGAAGACGAAGGCGAGCACCAGCCCGAAGATGGCCAGCGCCTCCGCGAGCGCGAAGCCCAGGATCGCGATGCCCTGCAGCATGCCCCGGGCCTCCGGCTGCCGGGCCACGCCGTTGATGTAGGCAGCGAAGATCAGGCCGATACCGACACCCGGGCCGATGGCGGAAAGACCGTAGCCCAGGATCGCGATGTTACCGGTCATGACGTGAGTTCCTCTTTCGCGGTTGTGGTGGTGCTCGTCGGGTGTTGCGGGTGTGCTCGGTGTCCTCAGTTTCTCGTCAGGTCCTCAGTGCTCGTCAGGTCCTCAGTGTTCCTCGGCCAGGGCGCCGGCGATGTAGGAGGCCGCCAGCAGGGTGAAGATGTAGGCCTGGAGGAACTCCACCAGCGCCTCGAACAGGGTCAGCACGAAGGCCATCACGAAGGACCCCACCCCGGCGACCTTGAGCCCGATGCCGCCGTTGATCAGCATGTACTCCCCGCCAAGGATGAACAGCAGCAGCAGCATGTGGCCGGCGAACATGTTGCCGAAAAGTCGCAGGGCCAGCGTGAGCGGGCGCGTGACGAAGAAGGTGATGAACTCCAGCAGGAAGATGTAGGGGACGATCGCCTTGGGGAGTCCGGCCGGGACCAGGCTCTTGAAGTAGCCGGCGACGCCGTGCTTCTTGATCCCGAGGTAGTGGTAGATCACGTAGACCACGATCGTCAGCGCGATCGGGAACCCGATCCGGCTCATCGTGGGGAACTGCACCGGCGGGATGATGCCGAACAGGTTGTTCACCAGGATGAGGCAGAAGAAGGTAAACAGCAGCGGCACGAACCGCATGAAGTCGTGGCTGCCGATGTTGTCGCGGGCGATCGTGTTGCGGACGAAGTTGTACCCGGCCTCGACGTACCACTGGCCCCGGCCGGGGACGACAGCCGCCTTGCGGGTGCCCGCGACCAGCAGCCACCCGATCAGCGCCACGGACAGCAGGGCCACGATGCAGGCCCGGGTGATGGCCCAGGGACCGTCGCCGATGAGTGGCTGGTAGAAGTCGGCCGTGGTCGGCGGGGTGAAGCTCTCGCCGCCCGCCGCCGGAAGGCTCACCAGTCCCGAGCGCGGGGCGGTCAGGCTCACGACATCTCCTCGTCGGTCGGCGTGCGGGTCGGCGCGGATCGCTGTGCTGGGGACATCGGAGGCTCCATCGCGGCCCGGGCCGCCGGCCCGCCTGGCTCTCCCCGGCGAAAGTCACTGCGTACCGTACCTGAACCACACGTAGTACAGCGACAGCGCCATGCCGCCCAGAATGCCGAGCGGGAGGAACACGGCGGTGTCCGCCAGGGCGTCGATGGCCCAGCCGATCGCGCCGAACGTCAGGGGTCCCGCAAGCACGTACGCCAGGGCGTCGTACATCGCCACGGTCTCCCGTTTCGCCACCCGGTCCGGGCCGGCGGGGGACTCCTGCCCGGACCCCGCGGCCGGTGGGCCGGGCGGGGTCCGCGGCGCGAAGCGACGCGGTGGCCGGTCGCTCATGGCTGCCCCACGCTCACCTTGTCACGCACGTTCGGCACCCGCATCAGCAGTGTCGGCGGCGGACAGGTCATACACCGGCTTGCGCATCCGGGCGAAGGCGAGCAGCTGAAAGGCCTGCCAGCCGAGCGCGACCGCGAGAGCGGCGAGCGCGAAGGCGGTGCCGTCCAGCCAGTCGGCGCGGGCCAAGGCGATGATGACCACGCCCAGGAAGAGGATCTGGCCCAGGTAGACCGCCAGGGCTGCGGCCAGGAAGGCGACCGGACTGCCCCCGGCCAGCCGGGCCATCACCGACAGCCCGGCGGCGAAGAAGGCGGTGACCACGATGACGGCCAGCGCGGCAGCCAGCCCCGCCCGCCCCCCGCCGAGCAGCAGCGCTGCGAGCACGACGACGCCGTCCAGGACCAGGGTGGGCAGCAGCGCGCCGCGCAGCATCGCCGCGAACGGGGCGCCCCCCGAAGGCGGCGTTGCTGACTTCGTCGTCATCTGGGGTCCCGTCGCTGGTGGCCTCGGCTGCTTGTGAAAGTTATCACAAGCGAACCCCGGGCTTCCAGCGGGGCAGGCCGACGGTCAGCGCCAGGGCACCGAGCGCGATCACGGCAATGGCCACGAACGGCAGCCAGCCGTCGACATAGGCGAAGGACACCGCGCCCATCGAGACCAGCGCGGCCCACAGGTACAGCAGCAGCACCGCGCGGCGGTGGCCGTGCCCGATCTGCAGCATCCGGTGGTGCAGGTGCTGCGCGTCCGGGTGCCAGGGCCGGCGACCGGCACGGGTCCGGCGCACGACCGCCAGCGACATGTCGAGCACCGGCAGCACCATCACCGCCAGCGGAAGCACGATCGGCAGGTAGATGGCGATGGAGGGGTTGCCGCTCACAGAGACGTCGGGGTCGATCGACCCGGTCATCGAGATCGTCGCCGCGGCCAACAGCAGGCCCAGTAGCAGCGACCCGGCATCGCCCATGAACAGCCGCGCCGGGTAGAAGTTGTGCGGCAGGAACCCGGCGCAACAGCCGACCAGCGCGGCGGTGATGAAGGTCGCGGTCGAGAACACGTTCGGCGGGTCGAAGGTGCGCGAGATGAGGTAGGCGTAACCGAAGAACGCCAGCGCGGAGATGCCGACCACGCCCGCCGCCAACCCGTCCAGGCCGTCGATGAAGTTCACCGCGTTCGTCGAGACCAGCACGATGAGGATGGTCATCGTGACCAGGACCGGGGTCGGGAGCACCGTCACCCCGAACAGCGGCAGCGACAGCAGCTGCACCCCCTGGAACGCCATGATCCCGGCGGCCAGGATCTGACCGGCCAGCTTGGTCAGCCAGTCCAGGTCGCGCATGTCGTCCAGCGCCCCCAACAGGCAGACGATGGTCGCCGCGACGAGCACCCCGCGCAGCTCACCGGTGAGGAACAGCTGGGACAGGTAAGGCAGCTGCCCGGCCACGGCCATCGCCGACGCGAAGCCCACCAGCATCGCCACCCCACCGAGGCGGGGGGTCGGGACCGCGTGCACGTCGCGCTCCCGTACCGGGGTGTACGCCCGGGTCTTCACCGCCAGCCACCGGACGAACGGCGTCGCGGCATACGTCATGGCGGCCGCCACGACGAGGACCAGCAGGTACTCCTTCACACGCGCCAGGCTAGGACCCGACGCGGTATGCCGCCCGGCTGGCTCGCAGCCGCGCACCCCGCGCCACCGGCTCGGTCGCCGCGCGCGCTCCAAGGCACCACGGCGCTCGGCCGGCTGCGCGCGACTCAGTCGGCCGGCGGCCCGGTCTCGTCGGCCTCGTGGGGCTCGGGCTCCTCCGGCCTCGGCGGCTGCCAGTTGGTCCGCAGCGGCACCTCGCCGAGGACGCGCTCGATCTCCTCGACCGGCAGCGCCCCGTGGCGCAGCAGCACCGGGCTGTCGGTGGTGCAGTCCAGGATGGTCGAAGCCTGGCCCCCCGCGGTCGGACCGGCGTCGAGGTAGACGCTGACGGCCGCGCCCAGGTCCATCGCCGCCTCGGTGACCGTGGTCGCGTTCGGCCTGCCGTGCTGGTTCGCGCTGGTGACCGCCATCGGCCCGACCTCCGCCAGCAGCGCGAGGGCGGTCTCCTGGCTGGGCATCCGCAGCGCGACGGTGCCGTTGGTCTCGCCCAGGTCCCACTGCAGCGACGTCTGGGCGCGCAGGACCAGGGTGAGGGGCCCGGGCCAGAACGCCTCGATCAGCGCCCGGGCGTAGTCGGGCACGTGGGTGGCCAGGCCGTCGACGGTGCGGACGTTGGGGACCAGCACCGGCGGCGGCATCTCCAGCCCGCGGCCCTTTGCCCGCAGCGCCGCGAGCACGGCCTCGGGGTTGAAGGCGTCCGCGCCCACGCCGTACACCGTGTCCGTCGGCAGCACGACCACTTCGCCACCGCGGACGGCCTCCGCCGCCGCGGCAACTCCCTCGTCCATACCCTCCGGCGTCGTGCAGTCGTAGACGGGGCTCACGCGGACAGTGTGCCCTGCGCAGGGCCGTGTCAGGATCGCGGGATGCTCCCCGTCAGCGGGCCGGTCCAGGGCCTCGACCTGTCCGGCCGGTCGCTGCGGGGGGTCGACCTCGGCGGCCGGGAGCTGGTCGGCTGCGTGCTCGACGGCGCGGTGCTGACCGGGGCGAGCCTGGACGGTGCGGTGGTGCGGGGCGGCTCGGCCCGCGGAGCCGCCTTCGTCGACGCCGACCTGTCCGAGTCGCGGTGGGAGGACGTCGACGCCGCCGAGGCCGCCTTCCGCGGCGCCCTGATGACCGGCGCGGCCTTCACCGGGTGCCGGCTGATGGCCGCCGACCTGAGCCGCACCCGCGGGCTCGGCTTCACGCTCACCTCGTGCAACCTGTATGCCGCCGACCTCACCGGCGCGGTCCTGGCCCAGGCTCGGCTGACCGGCCTGCGGCTGACCGAGGCGGTGTTGCGGGGTGCGGACCTGCGCGGGTCGGACCTGGCCGGTTCGGTGCTGCACCAGGCGGACCTGTTCGACGCCCGGCTGGACGGAGCCGACCTGCGGGGCGCGGACCTGGGCCCGATGGACGGGCCCACCGGGATGGACCGGGTGCGGGCCCTGCGCGGGGCGACGATCTCCCCGGAGCAGGCGCAGCGGATCGTCGAGGACCTCACCGGCGCCGTCGTCCTCGCCCGTTAGGAGGGCAGCCGTGGCGCCAGGCTCAGGCGCGGCGGGCGGTCACGCAGCGGGGACGGCCGTTCAGGTCGACGTGGTCGTGCACATCGGCCCAGCACCCGGCCCGAGCCAGCGCGGTGACGACCGCGTCCCCCTGGACGTCGGCGTGCTCCATGGCGAACCAGCCGCCGGCCCGCAGCAGCCCCGCCGCGGTCCGCGCAACCCGCAGCGGGATGCCGAGCCCGTCGGCGCCGCCGCCGAACAGCGCCTCCGCCGGGTCGTGGTCGCGGACCTCGGGGTCGAGCGGCTCCATGCCAGGCGGGACGTACGGGGGGTTGGCGAGCACCACGTCCACGACCCCGGCCAAGTCCGTCAGCACGGGCTGGGTGGCGTCCGCCTGGACCAGTGTCACCGGCAGTCCCAGCAGGTCCCGGTTGCGCACCGCCCAGGCGTAGGCCTGCTCGGCCAGCTCGACCCCGTACACCTGGGCAGCCGGCACCTCGTCCGCGACCGAGAGCGCGACGGCCCCGGACCCCGTGCACAGGTCGACCACCACCGGCGCGGCCAGAGCGGCAGCCCAGGTCGCTCCGAAGCCGGCCAGCAGTTCGGTCTCCGGCCGCGGCAGGAACACGCCGGGACCGACCGACAGGGTCAGTCGGCGGAAGTATGCCCGTCCGGTCAGGTGCTGCAGCGGAACCCGGCCCGCCCGCTCGGCGACCAGCTCGGCATACCCCGGCGGAGCGTCGGCACCCAGTGCCGACAGCCGCCGCACCTGGCCCGGCCCGACGCCGAGCAGGTGCCCGGCCAGCGCGACCGCATCCGCCTCCGGCGACCCGACACCCACCGCCGCCAGCCGCGCGGTCGCCGCGCGGACCGCGGCGGCCAGCCTCATGTCGCCGGGGACGCGAGCTGGGCCGCCTGGTCGGCCTCCACCGCGGACTGCACCACGGGGTCCAGCTCGCCGTCGAGCACGGTGTCCAGGTTGTAGGCCTTGAACCCGGTGCGGTGGTCGGCGATCCGGTTCTCCGGGTAGTTGTAGGTGCGGATGCGCTCGGACCGGTCCACCGTCCGGACCTGCGAGCGCCGCTGTTGCGAGGCCGTCGCGGCCGCCTCGTCCCGTTGCGCCTGCAACAGCCGGGCGCGCAGCACCCGCAGCGCGGACTCCTTGTTCTGCAGCTGGGACTTCTCGTTCTGGCAGGACACGACGATGCCGGTGGGCAGGTGGGTGATCCGCACCGCGGAGTCGGTGGTGTTCACGGACTGGCCGCCGGGACCGGACGAGCGGTAGACGTCGACCCGTAGGTCGTTCGGGCCGATCTCGATCTCGGCCGGGTCGTCCACCTCGGGCATCACCAGCACTCCGGCAGCCGAGGTGTGGATCCGCCCCTGGCTCTCGGTGACCGGCACGCGCTGCACCCGGTGCACCCCGCCCTCGTACTTCAGCCGGGCCCACGGGGCGTCCCCAGGCGGCACCGCGCCGGGCGCCTTCACGGCCAGCCGGGCGTCCTTGTACCCGCCCAGGTCGGACTCGGTCGCGTCGAGCAGCTCGGTCTTCCAGCCGCGGCGCTCGGCATAGCGCAGGTACATCCGCAGCAGGTCGCCGGCGAACAGCGCCGACTCCTCCCCGCCCTCCCCCGCCTTGACCTCCAGGATCACGTCCCGGTCGTCGTCGGGGTCTCGCGGGACGAGCAGCAGCCGCAGGTGCTCCCTCGCGGCGGCGGCGGCGGCCTCGAGCTCGGGGAGCTCCTCGGCGAACCCCCGGTCCTGCGTGGCCAGCTCGCGCGCCGCGTCCAGGTCGCCGGACGCCCGCAGCCACGCCCGGTATGCGGCGACCACCGGTCCCAGCGCGGCATACCGCTTGGTCAGGGTGCGCAACCGGGCGGCGTCCGCGCCGCCGGCGTGCGCCTCGGGCTCGGCCAGCGCACGCTCAACCGCCGCGTGCTCGTCCAGCAGGGGTTGCACGGACTCGAACATGGACACCTCCTTCTCAGCGGTCGGTTCGCGGACCCGGACAAGGCGAACGCCGGCCCCGCCCGGTGCGGGCGGGACCGGCGTGCGAGAAAGCTACTTGGCGCCGGCCTTCTTGCCGTAGCGCGCCTCGAACCGGGCCACGCGGCCGCCGGTGTCGAGGATCTTCTGCTTGCCGGTGTAGAACGGGTGGCACTGCGAGCACACCTCGGCGTGGATGGCGCCGTTCTTCGCGGTGCTACGGGTCTGGAACGTCGCGCCACAGGTGCAGGTCACCGCGGTCTCGACATAGGCCGGGTGGATGTCCTTCTTCAATTCGTGCTCCTTGGGTCGGGTTGCTCGCCGGGTCGTGCGGAGCGCACGTGAACCGGAGGGCCAACGCCTCAGTCTGCCAGACCGGGCCGGTATGCCGTAAACGCCGCCGCCCGCGGCGGCATTCCGACGAGCCGTCGCCGTCCGCTCGGGCGCTTCCCGACCGGACGCCCGCGGCGGCATTCCGACCGGACGCCCGCGAACGCCCGTTCCGGCGCCGGAACGGGCGTTTCGGGGCGTCCAGGTCGAGGGGTCAGTCGTCGTCGACCTGGATGGAGGAGGTCTTTTGGACCTGCATGAGGAACTCCACGTTGCTGCGGGTCTTCTTCAGCCGGTCCAGCAGCAGCTCAATGCCCTGCTGCTGGTCCAGCGCGGAGAGCACGCGGCGCAGCTTCCAGACGATCTTCAGCTCCTCGGCGGACATGAGGATCTCCTCGCGCCGGGTGCTCGAGGCGTTGAGGTCCACCGCAGGGTAGATCCGGCGGTCGGCCAGGCTGCGGGTGAGCCGGAGCTCCATGTTCCCGGTGCCCTTGAACTCCTCGAAGATGACCTCGTCCATCTTGGAGTTGGTTTCGACCAGCGCGGTCGCCAGGATGGTCAGGGACCCGCCGTGCTCGATGTTGCGGGCGGCGCCGAAGAACCGCTTCGGCGGGTACAGCGCGCTGGAGTCGACCCCACCGGACAGGATGCGCCCGCTTGCCGGAGCCGCCAGGTTGTAGGCCCGGCCGAGGCGGGTGATGCCGTCGAGCAGCACGACGACGTCGTGGCCCATCTCGACCAGCCGCTTGGCCCGCTCGATCGACAGCTCCGCCACCGTGGTGTGGTCGATGGCCGGCCGGTCGAAGGTGGAGGCGATGACCTCGCCCTTGACCGCCCGCTGGAAGTCGGTGACCTCCTCCGGGCGCTCGTCCACCAGGACCACCATGAGGTGGACCTCGGGGTTGTTGGTCGTGATCGCGTTGGCGATGGACTGCATGATCATCGTCTTGCCGGCCTTGGAGGGTGACACGATGAGCCCGCGCTGACCCTTGCCGATGGGTGCGATCAGGTCGATGATCCGCCCGGTCAGACCGCCGGCCTCGGACTCCAGCCGCAGCCGCTCCTGCGGGTAGAGCGGGGTGAGCTTGCCGAACTCGACCCGGTTGCGGGCGTCCTCCGGGCTCATCCCGTTCACCGTGTCGAGGCGGACCAGCGCGTTGAACTTCTGCCGCTGGTTGGCCAGCTCGCTCTCCCGCATCGCCTTCACCGCGCCCGTGACCGCGTCGCCCTTGCGCAGGCCGTTCTTCTTCACCAGGCCCAGCGGCACGTACACGTCGTTGGAGCCGGGCAGGTAGCCGCTGGTGCGGACGAACGCGTAGTTCTCCAACACGTCCAGGATTCCGGCCACGGGCACGAGCACGTCGTCATCGTTGACCTGCTCGACTTGCTCGACCTGCGCGGCCGGGGCGTACTCCGTGCCCCCCTGGCCGCGGCGCTTGCGGTCCCGGCTGCGCTGGCGGTTCCGGCGACGGCTGTTGCGGTCCTCGCCGTCCGGGCCACCCTGACTGCCCGGGCCGCCCTGACCGCCAGGACCCCGGTTGTCGTTGCGATTGTCGTTGCGGTTGTCGGACCGGTATCCCCGCTGGTCGCTGCGCGGCTGGCCGTCGGGACGAGTGCCCTGGGCGGGGCTGTCGGCCGTGCCCTCCGTGCGGCTGTCAGCGCGGCCCTGGGGTTGGTTGTCGCGGCTCTGGGCCTGGTCGTCCCGACCCTGGAGCCGGTCGTCCCGGCCCTGGGGCCGGTCGTCGCGAAGGTCCGGGCGGTTGTCCGAGCCGTTGTCCGGGCGGTTGTCCGTGGGACCCTGGATGGCCGCGCTCGACTGGGCGAGCGGGGGCGCCTGCTCGCCCTGACCCGGCTCTGCTTGGGCCTGCGCGCCCGGGGCCTGAGTGCCCGGCGCTTGCTCGCGCTGGGCGCGCTCGCCCGGGGCCTGCGTTGCGGCGTCGTCACGCCCCCTGGCCCCGCCTGCGGCAGTGCCGCCCTGCCGGGCCCGGATGGCGGTAACCAGGTCACCCTTGCGCATCCGGGCTACCCCGGTCAGGCCCAGCCCGGCGGCGAGGCTCTGCAGCTCGGCCAGGCGCATCGACGAGAGGCTGCCACCCCTCGCCGGCGGCTCGCCGGCACCTGAATCGGCAACCGGGGCGAGCTCGATGGTGTCTGTCACGAAGGATCCTTCCCCTCGCTCGACGGCTTGGTGGTCGGATGTCGCACCAGCCGATGTGGACGCGCCGACCGATGTCGGCTACGCGGAAAGGCGCGGACGGCTGGCCACAGCCAGCAGTCCCACTGCCTTCAGGGATTTCGCACCTCACACGGCGGGCGGGCTGCGCAGAGTCAGTGCTCTGGGTCGCCGGCGACCTCCGCTAGGTGCGAGTTCAATGTAACACGGTCAACAGCCACACCGACCCTCGACATTCCCACAGTGAGATGCCGCCAACCCGGACACACGGGGACCTCACGCGTCGAGGCGGCCGTGCCCAGCACGAGCACACTGGGTCCGGCGCCGGAGATGACGGCCGCGTGGCCTGCGGCACGGAGCCGATCGACCAGGGCCATCGACGCCGGGAAGGCCGCGCGGCGCTGCTCCTGGTGCAGCCACTCCCGGGTCGCCGGCAGCAGCAGCGCGGGGTCGGAGGTCAGTGCGTGCACGAGAAGCGCTGCGCGCGCGGAGTTCAGAGCCGCCTCGCCGTGCGGCACGTGCGCCGGGAGCACGGCGCGGGCGGTCGAGGTGGCCAGCACCGCGTCCGGCAGGAGCACCAGCGGCACCACGTCCGGGTGCACGTCCGGCCGCACCGTGTGCACCCGCCCACCGCCCTCCTCGACGTAGGACACCGTCAGTCCCCCGTACACCGAGGCCGACGCGTTGTCCGGATGACCCTCGATCTCACTCGCCAGGTCGTTCACCGCCCCCCGGTCCAGCCAGGGCGCGCCGTCTCGCATCCGGACCAGCCCGTATGCCGCCGCGACGCCGGCCACGATCGCGGTGGCCGACGACCCCAGCCCGCGCCCCTGCGGGACGCCGTTGACGCAGTCCAGCCGGATGCCCTCCGGCGGGAGGACACCCTGGCGTTCCATGCCGCGCAGGAACGAGCGGTAGACCAGGTGCCGCTCGTCGAGCGGCACCTGGTCCGCATCCTGCCCGGACACCGTGACGACCAGCCCGGCGGTGTCGGCGAGCCGCACGACATACCGGTCGTAGAGGGCCAGGGCCAGGCCGACCGAGTCGAAACCGGGGCCAAGGTTCGCGCTGCTGCCCGGGGCCACGACCCGCACGCCCTGGCCGATCAGGTGCGACCAGGTCATTCGAGGCCGAGGGCGGTGGCCGCGGTGAACGCGTCGACCGGGACGCGCACCGGGACCACCTCGCTGCCGTCCGCCCGGCGAAGCGCCCACGCCGGGTCCTTCAGGCCGTGCCCGGTGACCGTGCAGACCACCCGCGCGCCGGCGGGCACCAGCCCGGCCGCGTGCTGCTGCAGCAGGCCGGCGACGCTGGCGGCGGAGGCGGGCTCGACGAAGACTCCCTCCTGCGCCGACAGCAGCCGGTGGGCGGCCAGGATCTGCTCGTCCGTGACGGCCGCGATCAGCCCGCCCGAGGCGTCCCGGGCGACCTCGGCCTGCCGCCACGACGCGGGGTTGCCGATCCGGATCGCGGTGGCGATCGTCTCCGGCTCGTCCACCGGGTGCCCGAGCACGATCGGCGCGGCGCCAGCGGCCTGGAACCCCCACATGCGCGGCGTCCGGGTGGCCAGGCCGTCGGCGGCGTACTCCCGGTAGCCCCGCCAGTAGGCGGTGATGTTGCCGGCGTTGCCCACCGGCAGGCAGTGGATCTCGGGAGAGTCGCCGAGGGCGTCGACCACCTCGAAGGCGGCCGTCTTCTGGCCTTCGATCCGCTCCGGGTTCACGGAGTTGACCAGCTCGACCGGGTACGCCTCGGCCAGCTTGCGGGCCAGCGTCAGGCAGTCGTCGAAGTTGCCCTCGACCTGGAGCAGCGTCGCACCGTGGGCGACCGCCTGGGACAGCTTGCCCATGGCGATCTTGCCGTCCGGGACCAGCACACCGCAGGCCATCCCCGCCTTGCTGGCGTAGGCCGCGGCCGAGGCGCTGGTGTTGCCGGTCGAGGCGCAGATGACGGCCTTGGCGCCCTCCCGGGCGGCGACCGAGATGGCGGTCGTCATCCCCCGGTCCTTGAACGAGCCGGTGGGGTTGAGCCCCTCGTACTTCAGGTAGACCCGTGCGCCGACGCGCTCGGAGAGCCGCTCCGCCGGGATGAGCGGGGTGCCGCCCTCCTGCAGCGTGACCACCGGCGCGTCGCGCAGGGTGGGCAGCCGGTCACGGTACTCCTCGATGACCCCGCGCCACAGCCGCGCCATCAGCCGCCGCCCTCCACCCGCATCACCGACGTGACCCCAAGGACGGTGGGCAGCGCCGCCAGCGCGTCGACGGTGGCCGACAGGGCCGCATCGGGAGCGGTGTGGGTGACGATGACCAGGCTGGCGCGGTTCTCCCCGCCCCCGGCCACGACCTGGCGGACCGTCTCGATGGAGACGTGGTGGTCGGCGAAGGCGGTTGCCACCTGGGCGAGCACGCCCGGCCGGTCGGTGACGTCGAGGCTGATGTGGTAGCGGGTGAGCGCCTGGCCGATGGGAAGGATCGGCAGGTCGGCGTAGGTGGACTCCCCCGGCCCGCGCCCGCCCGTCACCCGGTGCCGGGCCACCGCGACGAGGTCACCGAGCACTGCGCTGGCGGTGGGGTCGCCGCCGGCTCCCGGCCCGTAGAACATCAGCTGCCCGGCGGCGTCGGCCTCCACGAACACCGCGTTGAACGCCTCCCGCACCCCGGCCAGCGGGTGGCTGCGGGGGATCATCGCCGGGTAGACCCGCACGCTGACCCCGTCCTTGGTGCGCTCGCAGAGGGCCAGCAGCTTGACCACGCAGTCCATCTGCTTCGCCGCGGCGACGTCGGCGGCGCTGACCTCGGCGATGCCCTCCCGGTAGACGTCCTTGCCGCTGACCCGGGTGTGGAAGGCCAGCGAAGCCAGGATCGCCGCCTTGGCGGCAGCGTCGAAGCCCTCCACGTCCGCTGTCGGGTCGGCCTCGGCATAGCCCAGCGCCTGCGCCTGCTCCACCGCCTCGGTGAACCCGGCTCCGGTGCTGTCCATCTTGTCCAGCACGTAGTTCGTGGTGCCGTTGACGATGCCGAGCACGCGTCGCACGGCGTCACCGGCCAGCGACTCGCGCAGCGGCCGCAGCAACGGGATGGCGCCGGCCACCGCGGCCTCGAAGTAGAGGTCCACGTCGCAGTCGGCGGCCGCTTGGTACAGCGATGGGCCGTCCTCGGCCAGCAGCATCTTGTTCGCGGTGACGACGCTGGCGCCGTGATGCATCGCGGCCAGGATGAGCGAGCGGGCCGGCTCGATGCCACCGATCACCTCGATCACCAGGTCGGCCCGGGCGACCAGCTCTCCGGCGTCGGTGGTGAACAGCGACGGGTCGAGTCCGGTCCCCGACCGGTCGCGCCCAGCCCGGCGGACCGCGATGCCGACCAGCTCCAACGGTCGGCCGACCCGCGCAGCCATGTCCTGGGCGTTCTCGGTGAGCAGGCGGGCGACGGCGGAGCCGACGACCCCGCAACCGAGCATGGCGACGCGCAGCGGCGGCCCCCCCACCGTGGTCTCCCTGCTCACACGCCCTCCTCTCGACCGGAACCATCCTGCCGACGTCCACCACTCGGACGCTCGACTTTCCGTCATCCGGACGACGTCGGGGGTGAGGCGACCCGCCGGTGTCAGTCTGCGAAACGTACACCATCGGTGGTACCATATGTGGCATGGTGAAGACGACGTTGTATCTCCCCGACCCGCTCAAGGCCGACATCGAACGGGAGGCCCGTCGTCGCGGGGCGTCGGAAGCCGACGTCATCCGCGATGCCATCCGCAAGGGCCTGGGTCGTCCGGCTCCGAAGGGCGGGCTGTTCCATGGTGAGTCGATCTCGGACCGGGTGGACGAGTTGCTGGTCGGCTTCGGCGAGCAATGATTGTTGCGGACACCAGCGCGCTCCTCGCCTACTACAACGCAGATGACCGCTCGCACGCGGGCGTCGCGGCGGCTATCGACCTGGCCGTCGACCCCCTCGTCGTGTCACCCCTCGTCATCGCCGAACTGGACTACCTCGTCACCACGCGGTTCGGCGTAAGTGCTGAGCTCGCGATGATAGGGCAACTCGCCTCTGGGGCCTATGAGTTGGCAGCATTTGGCGAAGCCGACCTGGCTGACGCACGCGATGTGGTGGAGAGGTATCGCGACCAGAACTTCGGCGTCACCGACGCATCACTTGTCGTTCTCGCAGCACGCTACGGGACACGCCAGTTACTCACCCTGGACCATCGCCATTTCCAGGTCGTGCGGAGCTTGTCGGGGGAACCGTTCGAGCTGCTGCCCTGACGTCCCCACATCCGGTCAGCCGACGTCGAGGGCGAGCAGGTCCTCGATCGTCTCCCGCCGCACCAGCACCCGTGCCTGGCCGTCACGGACCGCCACCACCGGCGGCCGTGGCACGTGGTTGTACTGGCTGGACAGGCTGCGGCAGTAGGCCCCCGTCCCGGGCACCGCGACCAGGTCACCCGCGCCGACGTCGCCCGGCAGGAACTCGTCCTTGACCACGATGTCCCCGCTCTCGCAGTGCTTGCCCACCACCCGCGAGAGCACCGGCGGCGCCGGGCTCACCCGGTTGGCCAGCGTGCAGCTGAAGTCCGCGTCGTACAGGGCGGGCCGGACGTTGTCGCTCATCCCGCCGTCGACCGCGACGTAGGCCCGGGTCGCGTCGCCGTCCAGCAGCACCTGCTTGACCACACCGACCTGGTAGAGGGTGAACGTGCTCGGCCCGGCGATCGCTCGTCCCGGCTCGACCGAGATCTTCGGCACCGGCACCCCGTCGTCGTGGCACTCCCGCTCGACGATCCGCGCGAGACCGGTGGCCAGCTCCTTGGCCGGTTGCGGGTCGTGCTGGGTGGTGTAGGCGATCCCGAACCCGCCGCCGAGGTTCAGCTCCGGCAGCTGGACGCCGTGCTCCCGGGCCACGGCCAGGTGCAGCCCGAGCACGCGCCGGGCCGCCACCTCGAACCCGCTGACGTCGAAGATCTGGCTGCCGATGTGGCTGTGCAGCCCGCGCAGGTC
>DASSLY010000048.1:0-2903 GCA_035689185.1 Dermatophilaceae bacterium | reverse complement strand
GTGCGCCACCCCACCCGCGTGGTCTTGCGCCGGGCGGCGGTGTGGTAACCCCGAGGCGGAGGCGTCGCAGGACCCCTACCCTCTGACGGCATGGCGCGAGTGCTCACCCCGCAGGCGGAGGACTTCCCCCGCTGGTATCAGGACGTCCTGGCCAAGGCCGAGCTGGCCGAGAACGGCCCGGTCCGCGGGACCATGGTCATCCGACCGTACGGGTACGCGCTGTGGGAGCGGATGCAGGCCGAGGTCGACCACCGGATCAAGGCCGCCGGCGCGAAGAACGCGTACTTCCCGCTGTTCATCCCGCAGTCCTACCTGCAACGCGAGGCCGAGCACGTCGAGGGGTTCAGTCCCGAACTGGCCGTGGTCACGATCGGCGGCGGCAAGGAGCTGGAGGAGCCGGTTATCGTCCGGCCCACCTCCGAGACGATCATCAACGCGAGCTTCGCCAAGTGGGTGCAGAGCTACCGGGACCTGCCGCTGCTGATCAACCAGTGGGCAAACGTGGTGCGCTGGGAGATGCGGCCCCGGCTGCTGCTGCGCACTACCGAGTTCCTCTGGCAGGAGGGCCACACCGCGCACGCGACCGAGCAGGAAGCCCGCGACTACGCGCGCCGGATCTTGCGCGACGTGTACGAGGACTTCGTCGTCGACGTGCTCGGGCTGCCGGTGGTGGTCGGTCGCAAGACGGCCCGGGAGCGGTTCGCCGGTGCGACCAATACGATGACGTTGGAGCTGATGACCGGCGACGGCAAGGCACTGCAAATGGGCACATCGCACGAGCTCGGTCAGAACTTCGCGCGCGCCTTCAACATCAACTTCCTGGCGCCGAGCGGCGAGCGCCAGCTCGCCTGGCAGACGTCCTGGGGCAGCTCGACGCGGATGCTCGGCGGCCTGGTCATGGTGCACGGCGACGACGGCGGGCTGCGGGTGCCGCCGAGGCTGGCCCCGACCGAGGTCGCGGTCGTGGTGATCAAGGAGGCGGCGACCAAGGCCGCCAGCAGGGTCGCCAAAGAGCTGGACGCGGAGGGGATCCGGGTCGAGCTGGACGACCGGGCCGACATCCCGTTCGGACGTCGGGCAGTGGACTGGGAACTCAAGGGCGTGCCGCTGCGGGTGGAGATCGGTCCGCGCGACCTGGCCTCGGGCCAGGCGACCCTGGTCCGCCGGATCCCCGGTGGCAGGACCCCGACCGCGCTGTCCGGCCTGCTCGCCGCGGTGCGTGGCGCGCTGGTCGAAGACCAGGCCGCGCTGTACGCGGAGGCCGAGCGGAGCCGGGACGGCCGGATCGCCGACGTGAAGACCGTCGACGACGCGGCCGAGGCGGCAGCGACCGGCTGGGCCCGGCTGCCGTGGTCGGAGCTCGGGCCGGACGGCGAGGCCCGTTTGGCCGAGCGGTCGGTGACGGTGCGCTGCCTGGTCCGGCCAGACGGGTCGCTGCCGGACACCGGCGACGAGCCGGACACGCTGGCGTACTGCGCGCGCGCCTATTGAGCCGTCGGGGGCGGCGCCCCTAATCCCGCGGGCGGCTCGCCGTCGGTGCCGGTGGCCGGCCGGGCGCTTCATCGAGCCGCGCCGGCGGCGGAGGACCCCATTACTTCTAGCGCGCTCGTCTGCACTGGAGACCGTCGGCGCGTACCGGGCGGCGACGTCGATGTACGCCGTGGCGGACTGGCACTGTCCCTCGGGTGGCGACCAATCCGCCCTGACAGGGCCATGTTGGCTAGAAGCTGCTGCCGCCGCTGTAGGTCGACCACCACCACGGCGGCGCGCATGGCCGCGTCGAGGTCAGGGACCTGCGCCTGCGGCAGTGCTGGTGTCGGCGCTGCTGAGCGCGGCGGCCGTTGCGGCTCGTCGCCGGGCGGCGTCGAGGAGCACGTCGACGGAGTCGACCCACTGCTCAACCGAGCCGACCCCGGCGGGGAGGCTCCGCACCTGCGGATCGGTCACGTCGTCGAGCAGCAGCTGTGCGACGGAGTCGCGCACCACGAGGAAAGGCCGGTCGTGGAACGGCTGCACGGCCGGCCCCGACCCGGTGGAGAGACCCATCTCGCGCTGCACCTCGTGCACGGAGTTTGCCGCGGCGGCCAGTGCCGTCTGGCGGTCGCTCCAGTCGCTCGCGGCGAGCACGTCGTCCAAAACGCCCGCGACCGCGGCGAGTCGCTGCTCGCGGACGACGTTGGTGCCGAGCCACTTGGCGTACGGCGGCCACCGCCGGCACAGCACTAGGCCGAGGTGCATCACGGTCCGGGCGAGGCGGCCCGCGACCACCCGCGAGCCCGCGTCGTCGCCGCGCTGCCCGGTGCGCCCAACCATCGGCAGCTCCTGAGCAAGCCGTCGCCAGTCGGTCGCGATGATGTACCGCTCGACGTCCGGCGGGTACCACTCGAGCCGGCGGCGCAGAGCGGTCAGCTGGCCCGGACTGTCGTGGAACACTGCCCCAGCGGTCACCTCAAGCACGGCCTGGCCGGTCAGCGAAAGCCAGTCCGCCGGCTCCCAGTCCGCGTCTGGCGGCAGCCCGAGCACGCGCAAGGCCAGCTCCTCGAACGGAAGCACGTCGATGTGGTGGTGACCGGGGTCGGGGTCCCAGGTCGTGGCGAAGCGGGTCGGCCAGCCGGCATACGACTCCGGTAGCTCGGCCTGCAGCAGCTGACGCACCGGCTGGACCCAATCCGGGCCGACGAGCAGCACGAGCCGCAGGCCGAAGTCGTGGTCGCGGGAGGTCTCGTCGTCCAGCCCAAGGACCTCCGAGCCCCCGCCCAGGCGCGCCGCGGCGTACTGCAGCGCCGGCCAGCGAGCTTGAAGCAGCGGGCGCACAACGTCCGCGTGGTAGCCACACGCGAGCTCAAGCCCAAGGGACGGCACCCGACGACCGTAGGACGTGCCCGCCTGCTTCCCAAAGCCAA
>DASSLY010000047.1:0-41010 GCA_035689185.1 Dermatophilaceae bacterium | reverse complement strand
GTTGCGGTGCTCGACGAAGCGCCAGCACCGCGCGTCCCCGTCGGCGACCGCGCGTTCGGCCAGCACGTCGCCGAGGTGGGTGGCGAACTCGAGCAGGCGCGCGGCATACGGGTCGCCGGGATCGTCGGCAGCGGCGGTCTGGAAGGCGTCCAGCACCGCCTCGCCCACGCCGGCGGTGCCGCAGCAGCGGCCGTCGTTGTCCCAGAAGCCTGGACGCAAGCGCTGCGGCACCCCGCTGCCCATGACCGCCTGCAGGCACGCTCGTCGCAGCTCGGCGGGGGTGTGGCCGCCGACCTCTGGCACGCCGGCGCGGGCGAGGGCGGCGAACAGGTATGACGTGCCGGTCGGCCCGTGGCACCAGGAGTACGTGACCGGCTCGGCGTCGGCGTCGCCGTGCGGGATGAGCACCGGCACGGTGAACCCGCCGGTGGACAGGTCGCCGACCGCGAGGAGATCGCGGGCGCCGGCGACCGCGGCGTCGAGGTAGCGGCGATCGTCGAGTGCGGTCGAGGCGATCGCGAGCGCGGTGGCCACGCCGGCGGTTCCGTGGGAGAAGTTGGGCATCCGCCGCGTCGCGGCCGGGTCCATCAGCCAGTCCAGGCCGGACGCGGTCGTCCTCGCGGTGGCGAGCAAGCCGTCGGCCCCGTGCCGGGCGACCGCGGTGGCCGCGTCACCGCCGGCCCAGGCGGCGGCGAGGACCGTGCCCGCCGTGCCCATGACGACGTCGTTGATCACGGTCCCGGTCCATCGGCCCTCGGTGGCCGGCCACCCGTCCTCGACTGCCAGCTCGGCGATCCTCCGCAGCAGCGCACCGGGATCGGCGTCGAGCATCCGCAACGCGACGACCGACCCGGCCAGCCCGTCGTAGAGGGCGGCGTTGGTGGACGCGCCGGTCCGCAGCGAGACGACGACGGCCGCGGCGAGGTCCTGCTCGCCGGGGGTCCAGCCGCGGTGCAGTCGCAGCTCGGCCAGCAGCGGCGCCAGCCCGGCGATCCCGGCGTAGAGGTCGTCACGGCCCGGCGGCGGCCGGCCGTCAGCCGGCACCGTCTCCGGCAGCCACGGCCCCACGCCGTCGTAGCGGATCTGCCCGTGCACGAAGCGCCAGGCCGCCTCGCCGAGCTCGCGGAAGGCTTCGCCGCGCGTCATGCCGGGCAGTCCCTAGACCCGGCCACCGACGGCGAGGATGCCGATGAGGGCGACCAGTTCGTCCGGCTCGAACGGCTTGGCGATGAAGCCGTCCACGGCGGCCTGCTCGGCCTGGGCGCGGTGGTGCTCCTGCACGCTCGCGGTGACCATGACGATCGGGATGTGCTCCAGCCGAGGGTCGGCGCGGATCATGCTCACCGTCCACCACCCGTCGCGGCGGGGCATGAGCGCGTCCACGGTGATGACGTCCGGCAGCGGGTTCGAGGGGTCCTGCAGGATCTCCAGCGCGGCCTGGCCGTCGGAGGCCTCGACCACCTCGTAGCCCTCCAGCTCCAGGTTCACCCGGATCAGCTGGCGGATCTGGTCGGTGTCGTCGCAGACGAGCACCCGTCCACCAGATCCGACGTCGACCCCACCGAACCCGTCCGACCCAGGATCGACCGGGTCGGCACCCATGCTCCCACCGCCCCCTGCGCCCCATGCCATGACGCAGAGCCTAGGCTGCTAACCTCGTCCGGCGCGGCAGATGACGGCCGTTCACCAGGTCGGCACGGTCCCCAGCACGTTGCGGGCGGGCCGCTGGCCCCCGTAGCTCAGGGGATAGAGCACCGCCCTCCGGAGGCGGGAGCGCAGGTTCGAATCCTGCCGGGGGCGCCGTACGATAGGCCGCTGACCTGCGCAAACGTCCCTGGGATCAGGGGGCGTGCTACAAGCATGCAACAGGGTTTCGGGCGAACGGGAGGACCGCCCGCCGCATGCCACACGGGGATCGCGAAGGCATTGGTCCGTCCGTCGAGTTCATCAATCCTGACTTGCAGGTGTTGGGCCGCCGCGACGTGCGGTCGTTCGTTGCGGGTCGAGTCTCCAGAGCTGTCCGGAGGCGCCACCCCCCGGCTCCACGGCCCGCCCCTTTCTCAAGCAAGGCGGCTGGGCTTCCGCTGCCACGAATCGCGGCACGCTGGCACGCCGTGGAAGTCGTGCTCTAGGTGTTCGCCAGGGCGCTACACGACGGGCAAGGTCGCTCGACGCGACAGTTCGGGCCACCACGGGCGTACCCTCCTGACCAGAAATCGACCGCGACCGAAAACGCGCAGGAGGCCGCTCGCGGACGGTGCATCGCCGGATACGCCTCGGCCAGGATCGTGTCGCGGCAAGGTCACGCAGGAGCCGGTCGACGCACACGACGGGGAGGGTGCTGGCGGCGGCCAGGAGGGCGGCGGATGGGGTTGCGGCGGCGGGGATCAGCACGATCCCGTCGACGCGTTGCGCGATCAGCAGGTCGACCAGCTCGTCCTCGTTGTCGGTCGACCCTTCGGAGGAGCTGACGATGAGCAGGTGCTCACGCAGTCGGGCTTCGCGTTCGATGGCGGTGGCCAGCTGACCGGAGACCGTGTCTGACAGTCGTTGCACGACTAGGCCGATGCAGGGCAGTCGGGTGCTGCGCAACGACGAGGTGGCGGTGGAGCGGTGGTGCCGACCATCTCGATGACGCGGCGGACCTGCGCCCGGCCCACTCCGGGTTCTCCGTTGACCACTCGTGAGACGGTCTTGATCGACACGTTGGCTTGCGTGCCACCGGTCGCGAGTGAAGGCCACCCGCACACGTCGGCGGGCACGGTCCACGGTCCCAAAAGGCGGCAGAGGACGGAATCGACGCTCAGACCATGCGGCAGTCCCTTCTGTCGCGGCTATGACGTGCTCACCGCGGCGAACCGGCGTCAATCCGCTTTGACAGTTTGACTTCCCGTCAAGGCATACTTGACGAGTGCGATCCGGCCGTCGGCTCGCAAGCACGGGGCATCGGCGACGCGGACATCGAGCATGCGTGGCGGAACGCCACCCGACTGATCGAGTACGAGTACGACGGCGACGAACGTCTGCTCATCATCGGGCCCGATCGTCACGGGCTGATGCTCGAGCTCGTCGCCGTCCCAGTGGGTGAGCCCACACGGATCATCCACGCCGACCGGCTACGGCCCACGTTCTACGACTACCTGAGATGAGTGAGCATCGATGACCAAGACAAAGTCCGACCACGACCGCACCGGCCTCGACCAGCTCGACGTCGCTAGCCACCCGGCCCGCGACGCTGCACACTTCCGTCGCATCCTCGCCGCCCGCGAGAATCTCGCCGCAGCAGAGCGGGAGCTGCGCGACGCTGTCCACACCGCCCGCGAAGCCGGCGACTCCTGGACCATCATCGGCGCCGCGCTCGACACCACCCGCCAAGCCGCACAGCAGCGATTCGGGAACTGATCCACTGCCGCACCTACGGGCGCTGTCAGATCGGCATGGCAGTGCGTCAAGGACGACTAGACGATTCCCCGCTAGACCTGACCGGTGGCGAAGAGCGTTCTCCGAGATGATCGACCGGATCGCGCCGCGGTTCGCCCGGTACGAACCGTTGCGCCACGCTGGCAGCTTGATGCTGGGCTTGGTGTCGGGGCTGGAGAAGAAGACCTTGTTGGACGATTGCCGAGCACGCCGGCGCGGCCACGCCGGACGGGTTGCAGCACCTGCCGTCCCGGGCCCGCTGGGACGCCGACGCCGTACGCGACGACCTGCGGACCTACGTGGTGGACCACTTCGCCGACCCCGGCGCCGTGCCGACGTCACCTTCGTCCTTCAGCGCCGTCCGCACCAGCTGGACTGACTCATAATCCGCCGGTCGCCGAGGCAGTGGAGATGACGCGGTACGCAAGGAATCTCGCCGCCACATGTCCACCCGGAACCGGGGCCTCAGTGGGTTCTTATTGAGGTAGGACCGCGTTCCCTAGTCGGAGGGGCACCATGAGCTGGTCCGACTACGGGTCGCGGCTTGGGCCTCGCCGCGGGACTTTCGACTCTGGGTGGCGCGGCGTGCTCGGCGGATATTGGAGCTGCGAGGAAGGGGTAACGCCATGTTCCGTCACGTTGTCACGCGAAGTCCCACCTCTCGCCCTCCGGAACCTCAAGCCGGCGAGCTCGGACCGTCCGTGCGGCTGACTTCGCTGCTGAAGACGTGGGTAGCAGATCAGCTCATCACCCCCGAGCAGGCCGATCGGATCCTGGTCCGCGGCGACGTTCTCGTCCAGGCACCGCCCGCTGTGCAGGAGCGCCCTCACGGGCGTTCATCGCTTGTAATCGAAGCGCTTAGCTACCTCGGCGGTGTGATCATCCTTGTCGCGTCGATTCTGATCGCCTCGTTGTATTGGACCCAAGTCGGCACCACGGCCAGGCTCGTCATCGTCGGCGGCGTCGCAGCCGTCCTGCTCGCCGCGGGGTTCGCTATTCCCGAGCGTCTCGAAGACGTAGGCATCCGGCTCCGCTCGGTGCTGTGGCTGGTTTCGACCGGTGCGTTCGCGGGGTTCGTGGGGCTGCTTGGCGCAGATGCGCTGAGCCTGGCTGATAAGGACGTGCTTCTGCTGATCAGTTCCTGTGTCGCGGCCTACGCCGCCGGTCTGTGGCTCATCGGCCGCACCCTCGTCCAGCAGGTCGCCACGATGGTGAGCCTGATGTTGACCGCCGCAGCGCTCACGAACGAGCTCTCCGTCAGTGACGCGCTGCCCGGCTTCGCCGTCTGGGGCGTCGCCCTGATCTGGCTGTTGCTCGGCTGGGGCGGCGTACTGGAGCCGAGGCGGTTCGTCATGGTCTTCGGGGCTGCTGGGATGTTCGCCGGAGCACTGACGACGATTCCGACATATGCCGGTATCACCCTCGCGCTCGTGACGGCGGTCGCCGTCGTCGCGACCGCGGTCCTGTTCCATGACCTGCTGCTGCTCGCTGTCGGCGCGTTTGGAACGCTGTTGGTGCTCCCATCGTCCGTCATCGAGCTGTTCCCTGGCGAACTGGCGGCACCGATCGCCATGCTCGTCGTCGGCGCCCTGCTCGTCGGAGCCGGCTTGTTCATCGCCCGCCGTCGGCACACCAGGTCAGAAGCAGGGCCGCCCGCCCACGACTTCTCCGTCGTCACACCTGTAGCCGCGATCACGGCGGCTGGGGTTGCCGCAGCGACAGTGACGGCGGTGATCGTGACGCTCGCGGTGATCTGAGGTTGTGGGGGCACCCGCGCCCCGCGGCAAATGCGGCTCGGTTGCGCGATTTGCGTGACGACCCATTGACATGGGTGCGCGATTCGCCTGACCGAGTTTCGTTGCTACTTCAAGTGAAGAACGGCGGCTCCGCCGCCGACAGGCCGGGGCCGCGATACTGCACGTCAAGGGCACTACGCGTCACTGCGTGATGCCAGCCGGCTCAGATCAAGCCGACTCACCGCACCGCCGGTCACACGAGACCCACCAGTCCACACTGGCACCACCCGGATGGTTACGCCGGGGGCGCGCTTCGTGCCTGGCACTATGTCGACCATGGTGGCCATGTCCATCAAGTCCGCTGCGCCGGTGCAGCCGCAGCAGCGCGTCCGCCGCACCACCCCGCCGATGCCGGCTGAGTCGGCTTCCCAGGTTCGCCGTTCCCGCCGCCCCGGAGGAGTGCCGATGAGTGAGTCGGACACTCGCGGGGCGCGAGTCCTGGCCGGGCTGCGGCGCGCCGCGGGGGTCGCCCGGTCGCTGGCGATCTACCACGGCATCCCGGGCCGGCACCGGCAGCTGGTGCGGTTCTACGGCGCATTCCTTGGTCCGGGCGACCTCGGCTTCGACGTGGGCGCGCACGTCGGCAGCCGGGTGCGGGCCTGGCGGGCGCTGGGCGCGCGGGTGGTCGCCATCGAGCCGCAGCCGGACCTGGTCGCCGTCCTCCGCCTGCTCTTCGGCCGCGACCGCGGCGTCAGGATCCTGCCGGTGGCGGCCGGGGCGCGTGCCGGTGCGACCCGGCTGGCGATCTCCACGGCGACGCCGACCCTCTCGTCCACCTCGACCGACTGGGTCCGGTCCATGGCCGCAGACCGCAGCTTCGCCCGGGTGCGGTGGGACCGGCTGGTGGAGGTGGACGTGGTCACCCTGGACGCGCTCATCGCGGCCCACGGCGAGCCCGCGTTCTGCAAGATCGACGTCGAGGGCTCCGAGGCCGACGTCCTGGCCGGGCTCACCCGGCCGCTGCGGGCGCTGTCCTTCGAGTACCTGCCGATGGCCCACCAGGCCGCGCTCGCCGCGCTGGGCCAGGTGCAGCGGCTCGGTGACTACCGCTACAACTACTCCCCGGTGGAGACCATGCGCTGGGCCAGCGAGCGCTGGCTGGAACCGGGCGAGCTGGTCCGGCTGCTCGACCAGGTCCGCCCGCTCGGCCGCTCCGGTGACATCTACGCCCGGCTGACCAGGACCTGCTGACAGGGACCTGCTGACCCGGCCAGCGCGGACGGCCGGGCGAAGGCGGCAGGGGCGCCTCACCCGCTCGGCTCAGCCCGAGGCGAGCACGCGACGGATCGCCTCGACGGTGCGGTCCACGTCGGCGGAGGTGGTGCGCCAGTTGGACACCGAGATCCGCAGCACGGCCCGGCCGTGCCAGGTCGAGGGTGTCATCCAGGCAGTCCCGTCGGCCAGCAGCCTGGCGGCGACGTCGCGGGTCCGCGCGTCGGAGCCGAACGACACGCAGACCTGGGTGTACACGACGTCGTTGTGCACCTGCACCCCGTCGAGTCCGGCCAGCGCGGACGCGAACTCCCGTGCCCGCATACACAGCCGGTCCACCAGCTCGGCGACGCCCGAACGCCCGAGCGAGCGCAGCGCCGCCCACACCGTGAACCCGCGCGCCCGGCGGGACAGCTCGGGCACCACCGCGAACGGGTCCACCCGCTCGTCCTGGATCAGGTATGCCGCGTGCATCCCCATCGCCGCGGCCAGTGCGTTGGCGTCGGCCACGATGGCCAGCCCGTTGTCGTACGGCACGTTCAGCGTCTTGTGGGCATCGGTGGCCCACGAGTCCGCTCGTTCCAGGCCGTCGACAAGGTGATGCAGGGACGGCGAGGCCGCGGCCCAGAGCCCGAAAGCCCCGTCGACGTGCACCCAGGCCCCGCCGGCGTGGGCGAGGTCGACGGCTTCGCCCAGCGGGTCGAACGCCCCGCTGTGCACGTTGCCGGCCTGCAGGCACAGGATCGTCGGTCCCGCCAAGGGCAGCGCCGGGGACAGGTCCTGCAGCCGCAGCCGGCCCTGGTCGTCCACCGGGACCACCACCGAGCGCGCCGGTCCCAGCCCGAGGTAGCGCACCGCCATGTCGACGCTCTCGTGCCGCTCCGCGCCGACGACCACGGTGACCGGCGGGGCACCCGCAAGCCCCTCCTTCTCGACGTCCCAGCCGGCCCGGGCGAGCACGGTATGCCGCGCGGCTGCCAGGCAGGTGAAGTTGGCCATCTTCCCCCCGGTCACGAACCCCACCGCCGCCCCTGCCGGCAGCCCGAGCAGGTCGAGCAGCCAGGCGCCAGCGACCCGCTCGGCCCCGGCCGCGGCGGGTGAGGAGGCCAGCAGCCCCGCGTTCTGGTCCCAGACCGAGGTCAGCCAGTCGGCAGCCAGCGCGGCCGGCAACGTGCCGCCGATCACCCAGCCGAAGAACCGAGGGGAGGGCATCGCCACCAGGCCGGGCCCCGCGCCGGCCACCAGCTGGCGGACCACCGCCAGCGGGTCGGAGCCGCGCGCGGGAAGGGGTCCGCCTAGGGCCGCGACGACAGCGTCGACGTCGCTGTCCGACCGCACCGGGCGGGTGTCGAGGCTGTCCAGGAAGGCCGGGGCCTCGCCCAGCACCGCTGCCAGCAGGTCGGATTCGCTCACTGTGCACCTCCAGAGGACGGCCGCGCAGCACCATCGCGGAGGCGGCGACCAGGGCCGCCACCCCGAACAGCCTCCCCCTCGTGGACCCCCCGCGCAGCACGGGCCGGGCTGTCGGCCGCGGCCCTGGCCCCGCGGGGCCCTCGTGCTCTACGGGCCGGTGCTGATGACCTGCCAGCGGATCGCGTGGACGCCGGCCTGGTGGTCGCGCCGGGCCGGGAGCGGGACACGCTCGCTGCCCGGCTCGACCTCGGCGGTGGCGCCATGGACTGGGAGTACCTCCTGCTTACCGCGACCAGGGCCTGACGAGGCGGCCGGTCAGCGGGACAGGTCCGCCAGCACCGCCGTCGCCTGGGCGGAAACCTCCCGGGCCAGGAACCCCACCAGGCCCACCTTCGTCGCGAGCAGGTCGCCGCTTCGGCCGTGCAGGTAGGCCGCCCACACGGCTGCCTGCACCGGCTCGGCTCCCCGCGCGAGCAGCCCGGCCACCAGTCCGGCCTGCACGTCGCCGGACCCGGACACACCCAGCCCCGGACCCCCGGCCCGGACCAGCCAGGAGCGTCCCGCCGGGCTCGCCACGACCTTGCTCGGCCCCCCGCACAGGACCACCGCACCCTCGCGGTCGGCCAGGGCGCAGGCCGCGGAGTGCAGGTCGTCCTCGGCGAGCTCGTCCTCGCCGAGCGCGGTCGCGAGCTCACGAGGGTTCGCCGTCACGACGCACTCGACGTGGGTGAGCAGCTGCCCGGGCCGGTCGCGCACGCTGGCCGTCGCGACGGCGTCCAGCACGAGGCGGGTGCGAAGGCCGGCCACCAAGTCGGTGGTCAGCGCCACGCACGTGGGCTCGTCCCAGCACCCCGGACCGACCAGCGCGACGTCGCAGTCGTTGGCCCGCTCGCAGATGCCGGCGGCCTCGGCGGGAGCGATCTCGCCGTCCGTGGTGGCCGAGGCCTCGTAGACCATCGCCTCCGGTAGGGCGACCCCGAGCGCCGCGGCCACCGGCCGAACCGTGGTGATCTGCAATCTGCCCGCGCCCACCCGCAGCGCGGCCTCGCCGGCGAGCAGCACGGCGCCCGGAGTCCTGGTCGTGCCGCCCACCACCATCACCGTGCCTCGAGCCTGCTTGTCCGAGCCCGGCGGCGGAAGCGGCCAGGCCCGCAGCAGCGACGGGTCGACCTCGACCGGCTCAGCCGAGGTCATCGCCACGGCCGGCCTGAGGCTGCTCCACGGTGACCTCCGCGACCTGCTCGACCGCGGTGGCGTCGGCGAAGGCGACCAGCTCCATCCCTTCCGCGGCAGCCCGGTAGGAGGTCACCGAGCAGTTCGGCAGCTGGGTGTCCCGCTGGATCTCCAGCAGCTGCTCCTCGGACAGGTCCTCCAGCACGTAGCGGAAGGTCATGATCACCGCCTGGTGGGAGAACAGCCAGACCCGGGCCCCGGCATACCCCTCGCGCAGGTCGGCGAGCAGGGACCTGACACGCAGGCTGACGTCGCACCAGCTCTCCCCCGAGGGGGGCTGGTAGTAGAACTTCCCGACGTGGGAGCGCCGCTTGGCCTCATCCGGGTACTCGCTGCGGATGCCGGCCGGGGTCAGTCCGTCAAACAGGCCCAGGTCCCGCTCGCGCAGCCGCTCGTCCAGGATCAGGTCGGGTGTGGCGCCCATGGCCCGCAGCGCGTGGGCCGCGGTCGCCGCGGCGCGGCGGTAGGGCGAGCTGAGCACGACGTCCGGAGGTCTCCGGTCACCGAGCACCCGCCCGACCGCCTCGGCCTGCCGTTGCCCGGTCGGCGACAGCTCGACGTCAGCGTCCCGGGCCGGCAGCTCCAGCCGGTGCGCACCCCGGCGTTGAGCGGTCTGGTCGGCGAGGTTTCCCACGCTCTGCCCGTGCCGGACGATCACCAGTTCGGCCGGCCAGCGCCGGGACACGACGAGCCTTCCTCGACTCACGGCATCCTGCCCTTCACCTCCGGGCAGCCGACTCTCCGGCTGCGGCCCACCCACTCCTCGCATACTCCTTGCCCACTCCTTGCCCACTTCTCGCCATGGTCACCGACACCGCGGCTCGCCGCACCCCCGCGGCGCGGGCCGGGCATCGCGGGCTGACGCCGCCGCCGCGTGGCGCCGGCCTAACGCCGCTGCGTGGCGTCGGTGACCTCGCCGACCAGCTCCTCCAGCACGTCCTCGAGGAACACCACCCCCAGCACGGTCCCGTCGTCGGCCTCGACCCGGGCCAGGTGCGCCCCGGTGCGCTGCATCGCGGTGAGCACGTCCTCCACCTCGTCGCCGGCGGCGACGCTGGCCAGCCGGCGGATCGCCGACGCCGGGAACGGCTGCGACCGCGAGCGCTCATCGGCCCCCAGGACGTCTTTCAGGTGCATGTAGCCGACCAGGTCGCCGGCGGCGTCTCGCACCGGATACCGGGAGAAGCCCCGGCGCGCGACCAGCCGCTCGAGGTCGTCCGGCGTCGAGGTCAGCGACAGCGTCACCAGCGAGGACAGCGGGACCGCGACGTCGCCCGCCACCCGGTCACTGAACTCCAACGCGCGGCTGGCCAGCCCCACCTGGTCCTTCTCGAGCAGCCCCTCCCGGTGGCTCTCGCTGACGATGTCGGCGACCTCCTGCGCGGTGAACGCCGAGGACAGCTCGTCCTGCGGTTCCACGCCCAGCCGGCGGACGATGCCCTTGGCGATGCCCTCCATCAGCCGGATCAGTGGGCGCAGGGCGCGGGTGATGAACAGCAGCGGCGGCGCGAGCAGCAGTGCCGCCCGGTCCGGGCCGGCGATGGCGATGTTCTTGGGCACCATCTCGCCCAGCACGACGTGCAGGTAGGCGATCAGCAGGAGCGCGACCGCCAGGGCGATGGGGTGACTGAGGGAGTCGGGCAGGCCGGCGCTGTCCAGCAGCGGGGAGATCATCTCCTCCAGCGTCGCCTCGGCGACCGCGCCGAGGCCGACCGAGCAGATGGTGATGCCCAGCTGGGCCATCGCCAGCAGGGAGGCCACCTGTTCCAGGGCGTCCAGGCAGATCTGCGCCCGCCGGCTGCCGGCGGCCGCCATCGGCTCAAGCTGCGAGCGGCGGGCGGCCATCACCGAGAACTCCGCCCCGACGAAGAACGCGTTGGCGGCGAGCAGGAACGCCGACAGCCACAACGCAGCCGCGTGGCTCATCCGGTGCTCTCCCCGTCGTCGTCCGGGGCGGCGTCAAGCCTGGTGAGCCGCACCTGGTCGACCCGTCGGCCGTCCATGGCCTCTACCGTGACCAGCCAGCCCGGAACCGCGTCGACCTCGTCCCCGACGGCAGGGACCCGGCCCAGGCACGCCATCACGAAGCCGCCGAGCGTTTCATACGTCGGGCCGTCCGGGACCACGGCGCCGAGCCGGTCACGGACCTCGTCCGGCCGCCACAGGCCGGGCACGGTCCAGCTGCCGTCGTCCCCGGTCTGCCCGGGAGTGGCCTGCGGGTCGTGCTCGTCACTTACCTCGCCGACGATCTCCTCGACGACATCCTCCAGCGTGACAACGCCGGAGGTGCCGCCGTACTCGTCGACCACGACCGCGAGCTGGTGCCCGGCCCCGCGCAGCATCAGCAGCAGCGGATCCAGCCTGATCGTCTCCGGCACGAGCAGGGCGTCCACCATGAGTGCCGACACCGGCACGTCCTCGCGACGCTCGTGCGGGACGGCCATCGCCCGCTTCACGTGGACCAGCCCGTCGATGTCGTCCCAGTCCTCGCCGGTGACCGGAAACCGGGAGTGCCCGGTCATCCGGGCGACGTCTAGGACATCGACGGCGGTGGCGGTCCGCGGGACAGCGGTGCACCGGACCCGCGGAGTCATCACGTCCGCCGCGGTCCGCTCACCGAAGTCCAGGGTGCGGGTCACCAGCAGCGCGGTGCCCTCGTCCAGCGTGCCTGCCTGCGCGGAACGGCGGATCAGCGACGCCAGCTCCTGGGGGGTGCGGGCGGCCGACAGCTCTTCCTGCGGTTGGATGCCCAGGGCCCGCAGGACCAGGTTGGCCGAGCCGTTGAGCAGCACGATCAGCGGGCGGAACACGTTGCCGAAGACCCGGACCGGCGTGGCCACGACCTTGGCGACGCGCAGCGAGTCCGAGATGCCCAGGAACTGCGGCACCAGCTCGCCGAACACCATCGAGAACGCCGTCGCGAGCAGCAGGGCCGCGGCGCCCGCAACCGGTTCGGCGGCCTGCTCGCTCACCCCGACCCGCTCCAGGCCACCGGCGAGCAGCAGTCCCAGCGAGGGCTGGGCCAGGTATCCCAGCCCCAGCGTCGTCAAGGTGATGCCGACCTGGGCGGCGGACAGCTGGGTGGACAGCTGGCGCAACGAGGTCAGCACCGATGTGGCAGCGCTGTCACCGGCGTCGACCAGCCGCTGCACGGCCGGCCGGTCCAGTGCCACCAGGGAGAACTCCGCGCAGACGAACACCGCGGTCCCCACAGTCAGCGCGACGCCGGTCAAGACCAGCAGCCACTCGGTCATAGTGGTGCCCAGTCTGCGGCATCCGCAGGGGCAGGGTTGGGCAGGGGCGGGCGACACGGGATTGCCGTGACCCCACGGCAAGGTGGTTGGGTTGGCTCATGACGGTCAGCGAACGGGCCAGCGCAACCCACAGCGGCGTGCCGGTCGAGGTCCGCGACCTGACCAAGCGGTTCGGCAGCTTCACCGCCGTGGACAGGTTGAGCTTTCGCGTCGAACCGGGCCGGATCACCGGCTTCCTCGGTCCCAACGGGGCCGGGAAGACCACGACCCTGCGGATGCTGCTCGGCCTGGTCCGGCCGACGTCGGGCCTGGCGAGGATCGGCGGCCAACCGTACGCCGCCATCCCCAGACCGCAGCAGACCGTGGGCGCGGCGCTGGAGGCGACGAACTTCCACCCCGGCCGGACCGGGCGGGACCACCTGCTGGTGCTCGCCGACACCGCCGGCGTCCCGGCCTCCCGGGTCGACCAGCTGCTGGAGCTGGTCGGCATCCCCGCGGTCGCGCGCAAGCGCGCCGGTGGCTACTCGATGGGTATGCGGCAGCGCCTGGGCTTGGCCGCGGCGCTGCTCGGTGACCCGGGCGTGCTGTTGCTCGACGAGCCGGCCAACGGGCTGGATCCGGAGGGGATCCGGTGGCTGCGGGGCTTCATGCGCCATCTGGCCGGGCGGGGCAAGACCATCCTGGTGTCCAGCCACATGCTCAGCGAGGTGGAGCAGACCGTCGACGACGTGGTGATCATCGCCAACGGCAGGCTGGTGCGGCAGGGGCCGATGGCTGCGCTGCACGGCGAGCCCCGCGCCCTGGTGCGGACCTCCGACCCCGCCGCCCTGCTGTCCGCCCTGACCGGTGCCGGCCTCACCGCGCAAGGGACCGGCGACCGCCAGGTCACCGTCAGCACCGGCGACCTGGAGCGGGTCGGCACCCTGGCGCACGAAGCCGGACTGCCCGTGTTCGAGCTCCGCCAGGTGCAGAGCGACCTGGAGGACCTGTTCTTCCAGCTCACCGAGTCACCCGAACACCGAAACCGCAACCTGCAGCCGGGGCAGCCGGGGCAGCCGGGGCAGCCGGGGCAGCCGGGCCAGCCGGGCCAGCCGGGCCAGCCGGGTCAGCCGGGCCAGCCGGGCCAGCCGGGTCAGCCGGGTCAGTCGGGGAACGCCCCGGTGGAGAAGGGGATGCGCTGATGGACACCGGTGTCAGGCAGGTGCGCGCGGAGCTGAGGAAGTTCTTCACCACCCGGATGTGGTGGGGCGTCGCGATCGGGGTGTTCATCTGCGGCGCGGGGCTCGCGGTGCTCTTCGCCCTCCTCGCCGGACAGGGCGACCCGCAGCAGGGCGGCCTGCCGGACCTGGACACGCCGAACATGGTGAACACCGTCTACACCTCGGGGTTGACCTTCGCCTACCTGCTGACGCTGACCGTGGGCGTGCTGACCATCGGCTCGGAGTACCGGCACATGACCATCACCAGCACCTTCCTGGCCACCCCCCGGCGGGTCACCGTGATGCTGGCCAAAGTGGCGTCCCTGCTGGTCATCGGCGTTCTCTACGGGCTGGTGTTCCTGCTCGGCGCGGTCAGCGCGGGGGCGATCGTGATCTCCACGCGGGGGTTCGCGCCGTTCCCGGACACCGGCATCCCGCGCACGTTGGCACTGTCCCTGCTGGTGCTCGGCCTGTGGGCGCTCATGGGCCTTGGCGCCGGCATCCTCATCCCGAACCAGGTCGCCGCCATCCTCATCGCGGTCGGAGTGGCCTGGATCGTCGAGCCGGTGGCCGCGCTGCTGCTGGGGCTGGCCGACTGGGGCCGCGACGTCGCCAAGTTCCTGCCCAGCCAGGCCACCGCAGCGATGGTCTCCCAGGTCACCACCGGCGAGACGGTCCGGCTGACCTGGTGGGGTGGTGCCCTCGCGCTCGCCGCGTATGCCGTGGTGCTCGCCGGCATCGGGTCGTGGCTGACGGTCCGGCGCGACGTCAGCTGAGCTTTGCGGGGCGGCAGTAGGGGCGCCCGGGAAGCGCGTGGCTGCCCGTCCGGCGGGCGTCCGGCGGGCGACCGGCGGGCGACCCAAGCCCCGGTTGGTCGGCCAGTGCTGGGGATAGGCTGAGTCCGCACCTGAAGTCGATGCTGACGAAAGAGGCGTATCGAAGTGCCCGACCAGCCCTCCTCCGCCGACCCGCTCGCCGCCTTCGGACCGAACGAGTGGCTGGTGGAGGAGCTCTACCAGCAGTACCTGCAGGACAAGAGCTCGGTGGACCGAGCCTGGTGGAGCTTCTTCGAGAACTACCGCCCGGGGGAGAACGGCATTCCCACGCAGCCGGCCAGGGCCGCCGCCCCCGCGACCGGCTCCCCCGGCGGGCCGACCGTGCCCGGCGGACCGGCGGCGGCCGCCCCGTCGCTCACCCCCACACCCACCCCGTCGCGCACCGTGTCAGGCACCGCCTCGTCCGCGCCGTCGCCAACGCCGTCGCCAACGCCAACGCCAACGCCAACGCCGTTGCCCCCCACGGCTGAGCCCAAGGCCGCCCGCCGAGCGCCCGCGGAGCCGCCGACGGCCGAGTCCACGGCGACCCCGGCCGCGACGACAGCGGCCACGCGGCATACCGCGGCCGCGCGGCATACCCCGGCGCCGCGGCCCACCCCGGCCGAGCCGACCGTCCGGCCGGCCGCGACGACCGTGACCGCCGAGCCCAAGGTGAGCCCGCTGCGCGGGGCGTCGGCCCGCACGGTGACGAACATGGAGTCCAGCCTGGCCGTCCCCACCGCGACCAGCGTGCGCGCCGTACCGGCCAAGCTGCTCATCGACAACCGGGTCGTCATCAACAACCACCTGGCCCGCTCCCGGGGCGGCAAGGTCAGCTTCACTCACATCATCGGCTACGCCATCGTCAAGGCGTTGGGGCTGATGCCGGCGATGAACAACGGCTACACCGAGCAGGACGGCAAGCCGGCGCTGGTCGAGCCGGCCAGCATCAACCTCGGCCTGGCGATCGACATCGCCAAGCCCGACGGCTCGCGCACCTTGCTGGTGCCCAGCATCAAGCGGTGCGAGTCGATGGACTTCGCCCGGTTCTGGACCTCTTACGAGGAGATCGTCCGCAAGGCGCGCGGGAACCGGCTCACGGTCGAGGACTTCCAAGGCACCACGATCAGCCTGACCAACCCGGGCACCATCGGCACCGTCCACTCGGTGCCCCGGCTGATGCAGGGCCAGGGCGCGATCATCGGCGTCGGCGCGTTGGAGTACCCCGCCGAGTGGCAGGGCGCCAGCGAGGAGACCATCGCCCGCAACGCGGTGAGCAAGATCATCACCATCACCTCCACCTACGACCACCGGATCATCCAGGGCGCGCAGTCGGGGGACTTCCTGCGGATCCTGCACCAGCTGCTGCTGGGCGAGAACGGCTTCTACGACGAGATCTTCGAGAGCCTGCGCATCCCCTACGAGCCGGTCCGGTGGATCCGGGACATCTCGACCAGCCACGACGACGACGTCAACAAGACGGCGCGGGTGCAGGAGCTGATCCACGCCTACCGGGTGCGGGGGCACCTGATGGCCGACACCGACCCGCTGGAGTACCGCCAGCGCCGGCACCCCGACCTGGACGTGACCACGCACGGGCTGACCCTGTGGGACCTGGAGCGCGAGTTCGCGACCGGCGGCTTCGGCGGCCAGCCGATGCTGAAGCTGCGCAAGATCCTGGGCATCCTGCGTGACTCCTACTGCCGCACCGTCGGCGTGGAGTACATGCACATCCAGGACCCCGACCAACGCGCCTGGCTGCAGGCGAAGCTGGAGCGGCCCTACGCCAAGACCTCGGCGGAGGAGCAGCTGCGCATCGTGCGACGGCTCAACGCGGCCGAGGCGTTCGAGACGTTCCTGCAGACCAAGTTCGTCGGGCAGAAGCGGTTCAGCCTGGAGGGCGGGGAGTCCGTCATCGCGCTGCTGGACCGGATCCTGTGCCGCGCCGCGGGCGAGGGGCTGGACGAGGTCTGCATCGGTATGCCGCACCGCGGTCGCCTCAACGTGCTGGCCAACATCGCCGGCAAGTCCTACGGGCAGATCTTCCGCGAGTTCGAGGGCAAGCAGGACCCGACCTCGGTGCAGGGGTCCGGCGACGTGAAGTACCACCTGGGCACCGAGGGCAAGTTCGTGTCCGAGGACGGCGCCACCACGAAGGTGTACATCGCCGCCAACCCCTCCCACCTGGAGGCGGTCAACCCGGTGCTGGAAGGCATCGTCCGGGCCAAGCAGGACCGGCTGGACCTGGCCGGCGAGGCGTTCACCGTGCTGCCGGTGCTGCTGCACGGCGACGCGGCGTTCGCCGGGCAGGGCGTGGTCGCCGAGACGCTGAACCTGTCCCAGCTGCGCGGCTACCGCACCGGCGGGACCATCCACGTCATCGTGAACAACCAGGTCGGGTTCACGACCGCCCCCTCGGCATCCCGGTCCAGCTTCTACTCCACCGACGTGGCTCGGATGATCCAGGCGCCGATCTTCCACGTCAACGGGGACGACCCGGAGGCCTGCGTCCGGGTCGCCGAGCTGGCGTACGAGTTCCGGCAGGAGTTCAACAAGGACGTCGTCGTCGACCTGGTGTGCTACCGCAGGCGCGGGCACAACGAGGGCGACGACCCGTCGATGACCCAGCCGCTGATGTACAACCTCATCGAGGCCAAGCGCTCGGTCCGCAAGCTCTACACCGAGTCACTCATCGGACGCGGCGACATCACCATCGAGGAGGCCGAGGCGGCGCTGCGGGACTACCAGGCGCAGCTGGAACGGGTCTTCGTCGAGACCAAGGCGGCCAAGTCGGGCACGCCGGGGCAGGCTCTGGACGCCGGCCGCAGCACCGAGGTCCCGGGCACCGACACCGAGGGGCACGGCGGGCTGGAACGGCCCTCGGCGCAGGCGGTCGACGAGCGAACGCCGCAGCGCCAGGTGGAGACGGCGGTGGACCAGGCGGACCTGCTGGCGGTGGGCGACGCCTTCGTGAACCGGCCGGCCGGGTTCACCCTGCACCCCAAGCTGCAGCAGCTGGTCGAGCGCCGGGCGGCGATGGTCCGCGAGGGCGGAATCGACTGGGCGATGGGCGAGCTGCTGGCCTTCGGCACGCTGCTGCGCGAGGGCGTGCCGGTGCGGCTGGCCGGGCAGGACTCCCGCCGCGGGACCTTCGTGCAGCGGCACGCCGTGCTCATCGACAAGATCACCGCCGAGGAGTGGACACCGCTGCTCTACCTCGGCGACGGGCAGGCCCGCTTCTGGGTGTACGACTCGCTGCTCTCCGAGTTCGCCGCGATGGGCTTCGAGTACGGCTACTCGGTGGAGCGGCCGGACGCCCTGGTGCTGTGGGAGGCCCAGTTCGGCGACTTCTTCAACGGGGCGCAGACCATCGTGGACGAGTTCATCACCTCCTCGGAGCAGAAGTGGGGCCAGCGCTCCTCGGTCGTGCTGCTGCTGCCGCACGGGTACGAAGGCCAGGGGCCGGACCACTCCTCGGCCCGGATCGAACGGTTCCTGCAGCAGTGCGCCGAGGACAACATGACGGTGGCCTACCCCTCCTCGTCGGCCTCCTACTTCCATCTGCTCCGCCGCCAGGCCTACGCCCGGCCCCGCCGGCCTCTGGTCGTCTTCACCCCGAAGTCGATGCTGCGGGCCAAGGCCGCCAGCAGCGAGGTGAGCGACTTCACCACCGGGACGTTCCGCCCCGTCATCGACGACACCGCGCCGCTGGAGCGCCAGGCGGTCGATCGGGTGCTGCTCTGCTCCGGCAAGGTGAGCCACGAGCTGCAGGCCGAGCGCGACGTCCGCAAGGACGGGCGGACGGCGATCGTCCGGGTCGAGCAGCTGGCTCCGTGCCCCGGCGCCGAGGTCGCCGCAACGGTCGCGGCGTACCCGAACGCCGAACTGGTCTGGGTGCAGGACGAGCCTCGCAACCAGGGCGCGTGGCCGTACATGGCGATGAACCTGCCCGACCAGCTCATCGGCCACGGCGAGCTGCGCACCCTGCGGGTGGTGTCCCGGCCGGCGTCTGCGTCACCGGCGACGGGGTCCAGCAAGAAGCACGCGGCCGAGCAGGCCACCCTGATCGAGCAGGCGTTCGCCCGGTAACCGGCTCACCCGACGACCTGCCAGCAGGTTCGCCCGGGCGCACGGCCGCGCGGCCCGGGGTCGGCGCCGATGCCGAAGCGCCTCGGCCGTCTTCCGGTCGACCCGGGCGGCGGAGCCGGCCGGGTCACCGCTCCACTCGACGGCGGCGACGGGCTCCTGCAGCACCGGATCGTGCCCCGCCGGAGAACGCGACCGAGACCCCGAGGATGAAGCCGAAGTCGTACCAGCCGCCGACGTTGTGCACCTCATAGATGCCCACCGTGTCCGAGAACAGCGAGATGATGAAGGTGACCGGGCTGATCAACCCGTGCCACAGCCCCAGCCAGAACCCGGCGGCACCCCCACCGGTGCCGACCTGGGTGTTGGCTCCGGCCGCGCACGCGGCGAGGGCAACGGTGACCACCAGGACGAGCAGGACAGCCCTGACGGCGCGGCTGAGGGTCTTCGCCCGACCAGGCCGGAGACCAGCCTGGCGCCCCGCCAGGCGATGCGTCCCGGGGGCGTCCGGGCTCCGGTCCTGGGCGCGTGGCGACCGACCGGGCTGATTGACGGCGGCTGCCGGCATGGCGACTCCTGGGCAGGCTCGGGGGGCAGGCGGGGCTGCTCTCCACCGTCTCGCCGCCTCCTCCGTCACGGCAGGGCCGAAGGTCCCACACCCAACGGGCGATCAACCGGCGGACACGCGCGGAGTGGTGGCAGATGCTGGCCCGGCCACGGGGGAACTTGCTGCTCACCGCAGCCGCGGCGGCCACGGGCGCGCGGTTCGTCGCGCCGCAGCCGTTGACGCAGGTGGCGGCGGCGCGCGGTTCGTCGGGCCGCAGCCGTTGACGCAGGTGGCGGCGGCGCGCGCACCGCGCGGCCCCGCCCGGTAGCCTCCCAGGCGTGTACTTCACCGACCGTGGTATCGAGGAGCTCGAGGCCCGGCGTGGGGAGGAGTCGGTCAGCTTGGCCTGGCTGGCCGAGCGGCTGCGCACCTTCGTCGATCTCCACCCGGAGTTCGACGTCCCGATGGAGCGGCTGGCGACCTGGCTGGCACGGCTGGACGACGATCTCGACGACGAAGGGGACGACTAGGCGGTGGCCGACGCAACCGTGTTCAACCAGAGCGCCGACGCGGTGGCGCAGGAGTCGCAAGGCCGGCGCGACGTGGGACTGGTCTTCATCGGTGGCTCGGTCGTCGCCGGCTACGGCGACCCGAAAGGCCTGGGCTGGGTCGGCCGGGTCGTGGCCCGGACCCTGCACGCAGACCTGGATCTCACCGCATACAACCTCGGGGTGCGGGGGGACACCTCTGCCGACGTGCTGGCCCGCTGGCGGCGCGAGTGCGTGCCCCGCTGGACGGGGCGGGCCGAACGCCGGCTGGTGGTCTCGGTCGGTGCGAACGACGTCCACACCGGTATGTCGCTGGCCCGCTCCCGGCTGAACCTGGCCAACGTGCTGGACGACGCCACCTCCACCGGCGTCGCCAGCTTCGTGGTCAGCCCGGCGCCGACGTCGGACCCGGTGTTCAACGCCGAGCTCGAGGGGCTGGTGCAGGCCCAGGCCGACGTCTGCGCCCGGCGCGGGGTCCCCTACGTCGACTGCTACCGGCCGTTGCTGGGGCACGAGCAGTGGGTCGCCGACCTGGCCTCCCCGGGCGACGGGGTGCATCCGGGGCACGCCGGCTACGGCTTGATCGCCTGGCTGGTGCTCAACGGCGGCTGGCGGCGCTGGCTGCGGCTGCCCGGCTGACGCCGACACGTCCCGGCCAGGTCCTCCCGGCCAGGTCCTCCCGGCCGCCAGGTCGCGGACCCAGCAGCGGCTGTGCGGTTGCCGGCTCGGACTGCCGCGACAGAGCGGCACCCGGTCGAGGCGGGCGCTTGCCCTCGACAGCCTCGCGATATATCGTGATCTCGGTCAACGCGATACAGCGTGACATCGTCACTTCCGGCACACCAGAAGGGGATGCGCCATGCCCGAACGCTGGCAGATCGACAAGCCCAAGGTCATCGACATCGGCTCGGAGCAGGAGTCGGTCATCGCCTGCAAGGTCGCCCTGGTCGGCGGCCGGGTCGACATCGTCACCCACGACGACTCCCCCACCGCCCGGGTGGAGGTGCACGAGGTGGGGGGCCGTCCGCTGGAAGTCAGCTGGAACGGCAGCACGCTGCGGGTGAGCCACGTCAAGGACCACGACAGCAGCCTCTGGGACAGCTTCCTGCACATCGCCAAGGGCGACTCCAAGCTGTCCGCGCGGGTCAGCATCTCGGTGCCGGCGACCGCGCTGGTCACCGTCAGCACCGTGTCCGCCGACGCCCTGCTCAACGGCTTCCGTGCCTCGGTCAAGGGCAACACCGTCAGCGGCGTGCTCACCATCGACGACGTGCAGGGCGAGGTGAAGGCCAACACCGTCAGCGGTGAGATCGAGTGCCACGACCTGCGCGGCGACCTGCACGCCAACACCGTGTCCGGCGCCATCACGGTCCAGCAGAGCACGCTGCCCAACGTCCGGTTGAACACGGTCACCGGGGACATTGCGCTGGACCTGCGCAACCGCTCGGCCAGGGTCAGCTCCAACTCGGTCTCCGGCGACGTGACGGTGCGCGTGCCGGCCGGCGAGGGGTATGACGTGACGGCTCACACCGCCTCCGGCGACGTGGTCATCGATGGCCGGTCGATGCGGGGGGAGCAGGGCCAGCGCGGCGGCCAGCTACGCGAGGGCGACGGCGGGCTGGTGGTGCGCGCCAACTCGGTCTCCGGCAGCGTCGTGGTGCTGCGCGCCGGGTCCTCACCGCAGCCACCGCACGTCGGCAGCGACTCCGCGGTGCAGGACACCCCGCCGACCGCGGTGCAGGACACCCCGCCAGCCCCGCCAGCCCCGCAGACCGGCCCGGCGACCCCGGCGGTCCCGCCCACCCAAGAGCCGGCCGCTCCCTCGGGGTGGGATGAGGCGCCCCGATGAGTCCGGTCTTCGCTCACGGCCAGATGAGGCTGTACCTGCTGGCGCTGCTGGAGGAGGGCCCCCGCCACGGGTATGAGGTGATGCGGGCCCTGGAGGAGCGGTTCAACGGTCTCTACTCCCCCAGCGCAGGCACCGTCTACCCCCGGCTGGCCAAGCTGGAGGAGGAGGGCCTGGTCGAACGCTCCGACGAGGGGCGCAAGGCGACCTACCGGATCACCGAGGCCGGCCGGGCCGAGGTGCGGGCCAGGGCCTATGACGTCGCCGACCTGCAGCAGGATCTCGACCACTCGGTGCGCGAGCTGGCCCAGGAGGTGCGCAGCAGGGTGCACGGCTCGGCCCAGGACCTGCGGGCCGAGCTGAAGGAGGCCGCCAAGCAGGCGCGGGCCAACGCCACTCCCGCCGGCACCGCATACCAGCCGCGGTGGTCGCCCGAGCCGCCGAAGGACCGCCGTCGCCCGGGCGCCGACCAGCCGGAGCTGGAGGCGGCGGTCAACGCGTTCCGGTTCGAGGTCCGCGACGCCGTCCGCCGGCTGCGCTTCGATGAGGAGCGCCGTCAGGAGGTGATGGACATCGTCGCGGACGCCGCAGAGCGGATTCGCGACGTGTTGCGGCGCCCCTGAGCCCCCGCTAGTTAGCCCCTGGTACGGCACGGCCGGACGGGCAGGAGACTGGGTGGGCCTATCGGGCATGGCCGGGCGGCGCCAGGAGGCGCCGGGCCGGTGCCAGGGGGCGCCAGGAGGCGCCAGGAGGTGCCCGGGTGCGGGACCTTGGTCCTGCTGGCGACTGCCTCCCGGCACTAGCGTGGGCATCCCCCACCCTCCCGGAAGGCACGACCATGACCATGTCCGGTGGCCGTACCACCAAGATCGCCATCGTCGGCGCCGGCAGCGTCGGCGCCACCCTCGCCTACGCCTGCCTGATCCGCGGCGTGGGGCAGACCGTGGTCCTGCTCGACAAGCATCCGGCCAAGGTCGAGGCGGAGGTGCTGGACCTGCGCCACGGGCTGCAGTTCGTCCCCCGCGCGGAGGTGCTCGGGTCGGACGAGGTCGAGGTCTGCGCCGGCGCCGACGTCATCGCAATCACCGCGGGGGCCAAGCAGCGGCCCGGGCAGACCCGGCTGGAGCTGGCCGGGACCAACGTCGCGATGTGCCAGGGTCTGGTGCCCCGGCTGCTGGAGGTGGCACCCGACGCGGTCCTCATCATGGTCACCAACCCGGTGGACGTGCTCACCCAAGCAGCACTCAAGGTGTCCGGCCTTCCCCCGAACCGGGTGCTCGGCACGGGCACCGTGCTCGACTCGAGCCGGCTGCGCGACCTGATCGCCCGGCATACCGGAGTCGCGGTGCAAAGCGTCCACGCGTGGATCGCCGGCGAGCACGGCGACTCGGAGTTCCCGCTGTGGAGCTCCGCCACCGTCGGATCGGTGCCGCTGCACGAGTTCTCCCTCGCCGGCCGCCCGCCGATGGACGACGACACCCGGCAGCAGATCGCCCGTGAGGTGGTGACCGCGGCGGAACGGATCATCCGCGGCAAGGGCGCGACGAACTACGCGATCGGCCTGGCCGCCGCCCGGGTCATCGAGGCGGTGGTCCGCGACGAGCACCGCGTGCTTCCGGTGACCTCCCAGCTGGATGGGCACGCCGGGCTCACCGACGTGTGCCTGTCGCTGCCGTCGGTGGTCAACCGCAGCGGGGTCGAGGGCGTGCTGGACATTCCCATGTCCGAGCACGAGCGGGACCTGCTGCACAAGTCGGCCGACGCGGTGAAGTCGGTCGCCGCCAGCCTGCTCTGAGCCGGCCCACGCCGTGGACGCCGTCCTCGACCTGCTGGCCAAGACACCGCTGCTGACCATCGCGCTGGTCATCGCCATGGGCACCGTGCTCGGCGCGGTGCCCTTCGGGCCCGTCCGTTTCGGCCCGGCCGGTGCGCTGTTCGTCGGACTTGCCGTCGGGGCGCTCGACAAGCGGCTGGGGACCGGCCTGACGCTGGTGCAGACCATCGGGCTGGCCCTGTTCGTCTACACCGTCGGCCTGGCCTCCGGCGCCAGCTTCTTCCGCGGCCTGCGCCGCCAGCTTCCGCTCATGCTCGGCGCCGTGGGAGTGCTGGGCGTGGCCGCGGCGATCGTGATGGGGTTCGGCGCCGTGCTCGGCATTGCCTCGCCGCTTCGGGCGGGCGGCTTCGCGGGCGCGCTGACCAGCACGCCGACCCTGGCCGCGGCAACCGCCCGGGCCGGGTCGGACAAGCCCGCGATCGGCTACGCACTGGCCTACCCCGTCGGGGTGACCATCGCGATCCTCGCGGTGTCGTGGCTGGTGAGCCGGCGCTGGCCGGCCGCGAAGGACGTCAGGTCGATGGCGGCGCGGGGCCTGGTCGACGTCAGCGTCGAGGTGCTGCGGCGGGCGCGGCTGGGCGAGGTCCCCGGCTTCGCGGACCACCTGCTGCGCTTCTCCTACCTGTCCCGCGGCGGCCAGACCCGGGTCACGCACGAGGACGAGGTGCTCGAGGTCGGCGACCGGGTGGTCCTCATCGGCCCGGAGCAGACCGTGGCCGCTGCGACCGCCTTTCTTGGCCGACGGGTCTCCACCCACCTCGCGCACGACCGGTCCACGGTGGACTACCGCCGGATCCTGCTGAGCCAGCCGGCGCTGGCCGGGCGCACCGTCGGTGACCTGGACGTCCCGGGACGCTTCGACGGTGTGGTCACCCGGGTCCGTCGGGGAGACCTGGACCTGCTCGCCTCAGAGGACCTGGTGGTCGAACTCGGCGACCGGCTGCGGGTGGTCGTTCCCCGCGGCCGGATGCGGGAGGTGTCGGCCTACCTGGGCGACTCCGAGCGCCGCGTCTCCGAGGTGGACGCGCTCTCCCTCGGCGTCGGGCTGTCCCTGGGCCTGCTGGTCGGGCTGGTGACGGTGCCCCTGCCGGGCGGGATCCGGCTGGCTCTCGGCGCCGCGGCCGGGCCGCTGGTCGTCGGTATGGTGCTCGGCCGGGTCGAGCGGACCGCCGGCCTGGTCTGGGGCCTGCCGACGGCGGCGAACCTCACGTTGCGCCAGCTGGGCCTGCTGCTCTTCCTGTCCTGCGTCGGGCTGGCCTCGGGGCCGGCGTTCGCCGCGCAGGCGTTCAGCCTGCTCGGGCTGAAGCTGGTGGTGCTCGCCGCGGCCACGGTCGGGGTCGCCGCCGCCCTGATGAGCGTGCTGGCCAAGTCCCTCGGGACCAGCCCCGCGCGGGCCGCCGGAGCGCTGGCCGGGTTCATCGGCCAGCCAGCCATCCTCGCCTACGCCAACGGCCGGGTCGCCGACGAGCGGATCGACGCCGGCTACGCCTCGCTGTTCGCGCTGGGGATCATCGTGAAGATCCTGCTGGTCCAGGTCATCGTCGGCTGACCCGGCCGGGTGCGCCACCAACACACGGGAAGTGGTGGGAGGATTCCCCCATTGCGCCCGACCACACTCCGGAGGGAATCCTTCCATGAACCACCCGTCCCGACGACCGATCCTCCGGCGAACCCATCGGCTGGCGGTCGCTGCCGTCCTGAGCCTAGCCAGTGTCGCCCTGGCCGGCTGCGGCTCGGACTCGCTGTCGGCCAACAGCGGCGGCTCCACCAGCACCGGGGCCGGCACCACCAGCTCGGCCGTGCCGGCCACCGCCGACCCGGCCCTGGTCGCCAAGCTGCCGGCCAAGATCAAGTCCGCCGGCAAGATCGTCATCGGCACCGACGCGACATACGCGCCCAACGAGTTCCTCGACACCGACGGCAAGACGGTGGTGGGTATGGACGTCGACATCTTCGCCGCGGTTGCCCAGCAGTTCGGGGTGACGGTGGAGTGGCAGCCGTCCGCGTTCGACGCGATCATCCTCGGCGTCAAGAGCGGCAAGTACGACCTGGGCATCTCCAGCTTCACGGTCAACGCGGACCGCAAGAAGGAAGTCAACATGGTGAGCTACTTCAACGCGGGCACCCAGTGGGCAGTGGCGAAGGGCAATCCCAAGAAGGTGGACCCGCAGAACGCCTGCGGCGCCAACGTTGCCGTGCAGAGGGGCACCGTCCAGCTCGACGACCTCAGTGCGCGCAGCAAGAAGTGCACCGCCGCAGGGAAGCCGGCGATCAACGCCATCGTCGAGCAGGGCCAGGACAAGGTCACCGCCGACGTCGTCAGCGGCAAGGCCGACGCGATGCTGGCGGACTCCCCCGTCGGTCTGTATGCCGTGCAGCAGACCGGCGGACAGCTGGAGGCCCTGGGCGCGGTGTATGACGCCGCCCCATACGGCATCGTCGTGCCCAAGGACCAGACCGACTTCGCCCAGGCCATCGCCGACGCGCTGAAGAAGACTGCTGCCTCCGGGGTCTACCAGGCGGCCCTGGCGAAGTGGAACAACAGCTCCGGGGCGACCACCGACTTCGCCGTCAATCCCTGATGAGCCGACCAGCGCCGGGGGCGGAGCGCCCGGGGCGCATCGACGCCAAGCCGGTCCGCCACCCCGGCCGGTGGGTGGCCGTGGCGGTCATCGCCGTCGTGCTAGGGATGCTGCTCAGCTCCTTCCTCACCAACAGCAGGTGGGAGTTCGGCTTGGCCGGGCAGATCATGATCCAGCGCCCGGTCGTCGACGGCCTGGTCAAGGGGACCCTGCTCGGCACCGCCGGGTCGATGCTCATCGGCGTGGTCCTGGGGATCCTGGTCGCGGTGATGCGGCTGTCGGGCAACCCGGTGCTGCGCGGGGTGTCCTTCGGCTACACGTGGTTCTTCCGGGCGGTGCCGCGCTACGTGCTGCTGGTCATCATCGGCACCGGCATCGGCTACCTGTACAGCACCTTCGGGATCGGCATCCCGTTCGCCCAGCAGGTCGCCGACGGGCTCGGCCGCAACGTCGACCTGACCTTCTTCGACCTCGACACGCGCACGGTGACCAACGGCCTGCTCGGCGGCATCATCGGGCTGGGCCTGTCCGAGGCGGCCTACATGGCCGAGATAGCCCGGGCCGGCATCCTGTCGGTCGACCAGGGCCAGGCCGAAGCGGCGCTGGCGATCGGGATGAGCCGCGGCAAGGCGATGCGGCGGGTGATCCTGCCCCAGGCGATGCGGGTGATCGTGCCGCCCACGGGCAACGAGACGATCGCCATGGTCAAGGACACCTCCCTGCTGGTGGCCATCCCGGTCATCACCGAACTCAACTACCAGACGTCGGCCATCGGCTCCCGGCTGTTCAAGATCATGCCGGCGCTGGTCGCGTCGACCGCGTGGTACCTGCTGATCTGCAGCGTCCTCATGGTCGGTCAGTACTACCTGGAGCGGCACTTCGGCCGCGGTTTCGGGCAGAAGCCCCGCAACCGGCGGTTCGCCCGGCCGGGCGGGATGGGCGGCGCCTGATGGCGACGTCCCCGCCGACCACCAGCCTGGCCACCGCCATGGGACGCCCGCTCGTGGAGGCGGTCAACGTGAGCAAGGCGTTCCACGGCGTCGACGTGCTCAAAGGCATCGACCTGGCCGTCTCGAAGGGGCAGGTGGTCTGCCTGCTGGGGCCGTCCGGCTCGGGCAAGACCACGTTCCTGCGGTGCGTGAACCAGCTGGAGACCATCGACGGCGGCCGGATCTGGGTGGACGGCGAGCTGATGGGCTACGCCGAGCGCGACGGCCGGCTGCACCGGTTGCACGACAAGCAGATCGCGGCGCAGCGCCGCGGCATCGGGATGGTCTTCCAGCGGTGGAACCTCTTCCCGCACAAGACGGCGTTGCAGAACATCACCGAGGGCCCGGTCCAGGTCAACGGTGAGAAGAAGAAGGCAGCCGCCGAGCGGGCACGGGCGCTGCTGGAACGTGTCGGGCTGGCGGACCGGCACGCGGCATACCCGTCCCAGCTTTCCGGCGGGCAGCAGCAGCGCATCGCGATCGCCCGCGCCCTGGCGATGAACCCGAAGCTCATGCTCTTCGACGAGCCGACGTCGGCGCTCGACCCGGAGCTGGTCGGCGAGGTGCTGGCGGTGATGCGCGAGCTCGCGAACAGCGGCATGACCATGATCGTGGTGACCCACGAGATGGCCTTCGCCCGGGAGGTCGCCGACCACGTGGTGTTCATGGACGGCGGCGTGGTGGTCGAGGAGGGCGCGCCGCGCTCGGTCATCGACGACCCCCAGCACGAACGCACCAGGTCGTTCCTGCGCCGGATGCGCGCCGAGCACACCACTGGGATCGAGCACATCCCCGACGCCGTGCCGCACGCCTAGATGGTCCGGCTCGGCGTGGCCCGGGTGTGCGGACGGTCGATGGAGCCGACGCTGCACGACGGTGACCGGCTGCTGGTGGCCTGGGGCATGCCCCCGATGCGGCACCGGCTGGCGCTGGTCCAGCTCCCGGCCAGCCCCGACGGCCGACCGCGCCCGCTGTCGGTCAAGCGGGTGACCAGCCGCGTCGGGGACGGTTGGTGGGTCGAGCGCGACAACCCGCTCGAGGGGGTCGACTCCTGGTTGGTCGGCTCGCTGCCCCGCCAGGCCATCCGGGCAGTCGTGCTGTGCCGCCTGCCTGCCCGTCGTCGCGGCCAGTCCCGGCGTTGGGTACGTTGACCGCATACCGTCGGCCGAACCGGAAGGGACTCCATGTCTGCACGACTGTTCACCGCGATGTATGCCGCACCCGTCACCGTGAGCGCGCACTGCGACCTGCCGTGCGGGGTCTACGACCCCGCCCAGGCCAGGTTGGAGGCCGAGTCAGTGAAGGCGTGCATGACCAAGGTCGCCGACAACGCCGACCCGGACTTCAGGGCCCGGGCGCTGAAGGTCAAGGAGGAGCGTTCCGACTTGGTGAAGCACCACCTGTGGGTGCTGTGGACCGACTATTTCAAGCCGGCGCACTTCGAGAAGTACCCACAGCTGCACGAGCTGTTCAACGAGGCCACCAAACTGGCCGGGGCCGGCGGCACCAAGGCTTCCTGGGACCCGGCCGTGGCCGATCAGCTGCTCGCCAAGATCGACCAAATCGCGGAGATCTTCTGGGAGACCAAGAAGGCGGCCTGACGTAGGCCCGGCCGTCGCCACCGGCGAGGTTGGTCGCGGCCGGCGGGGCTGGTCGCGGGCGGCGGGGCTGGTCGCGGCCGGCGAGGTTGGTCGCGGCCAAGCACCAGCCGCTGACCGGCGTCGCCTCAGGGAACCTGCCGGCCGATCGAGCCGCGGGTGCCCTCCGGTAGGCGCAACCCCTGGATTGGGCTGATTGCCCTGGGGGAGACAGTCGCCGACGCTGCAGGGTCCTGGACCAGCCCGCTCGGTTCTTCCCGGCCGGGCGGCGCCACCTGCTCGGTCCGGTCGGCCCGCCGGATGATCACCTCGAGTGCGGCAACTACTCGGGGGTCGTACTCGTACCCGAGGCCGAGGTGGATCCGCTCGATGGCACGCTCCCGGCGGTCGGGCTCGCGGCTGCCGGTGACGAGGTCCTCGTAGGCGTTGACCACCTTGATGATGCGGCTGGCCATCGGCAGCTCCTCGCCGAACTCGCGGACCTGCCGGTACGGGGTCGGCTGGGCCTCGATGATCTTGGCCACCGTGTCCAGCACTCCCGCCTGGCGGACGATGTCGGCGCCGTCGCTGGCGATGCGCCGCTGGTCGGCCGGAGCTGCCAGCACGGTCGCGCCGCCAGGGATGGGCACCCGCAGCGCCACCTGGCCGATGTCGTGCAGCAGGGCGGCGAACTCCAGGTCCCGCAGCTCGGACTCGGACAGCCCCAGGGCGGACCCGACCGCGACGGCCAGCACGGCGACGCGGTCGGCGTGACCGTCGCCGGTGTAGCCGCCAAGCTCGGTCAGGCGGGACAGCGAGCGGATGGTCTGACCATAGGTCCGGCGGATGGCCGCCTGTCGGCGCACCGCGAACTGCGTCATCACCAGGGGCACGAGGAACAGCGGCACCGCGAACGCTTCCAGGCTCGACTCGGCCATCGCGATCAGCGTGCCGGTCGCACTCATGGCCGCGGACAGCCCTCCGGCCGCCTTGATCTCGTCCCGGACGGTGACCCGCAGCGGGGTGCGCAGCCGGCTGCTGCGGATCAGCGCGAACAGCAGCGCCTCGATCGTCAGGGCCACCAGCGAGATCGCAATCATCGTCAGCGCCGTCCCCGTCACAGCCCACGACTGCGGCGCCGGCGGGGGGGCCAGCTGGCCGACCAACTCGTCGATGAGGCGGGGCTGCCCGAACAGCAGTGCGGCGACTCCGACGCAGACCAGCCGCACGGCCGTGGCGTCCAGGCGCACCTGTGCCCCGGCCACGCGCCGGGCCGCCAGGCCCGCACCCATGCCCGCTGCGGTCACCAGGACCACCATGGCCGGGCTGGCCCCGAAGCGCTGGCCCGCCGGAACCATGGCCAGGGCCAGCGCCGAGGCCATCGCGATCGGGGCGGTCTCGCGACCGCCGGACAGCTCGACCGGAAACGCCTGCCCGATCGCGATCGCGATGAGGAAGACGAGCAGCTCGGCCGGGTCGGCGGGCAGGGCGGCGTCCTGACGCGACACCTGGAACAGCGCCACGAGCACAGCGGCGGCGGCCACGACCGTCACGGCCCGGTCCACACGCACCCGGCTCAGCATCCCCCTCATCGCGAGCCAGCCTGCGTGCCTTGGCGCTGTTCGGCCCGGCCGGTGCGCCCTGCGTCGACGGCGGGGGCTTCCCCCGGCTGGTGGTAGCGCTTGGCCATCAGGTCCGCCGCGGTGGGGTCGTCGTGGTCGAAGGCCCGGCCGATGGTCGCCAGCACGAGCGGGTCGAGGATGGTGGGCTCCCACTGGTGGCGAGCCAGCGAACGCTCCAGGGCAGCGACCACCGAGGCGTCCAGATGGGTGCCTGTCCGCCGATGGAGTTCGACGAGCGCGTCGTCCACCGAGTAGGCCTCGCGCTCCAGCTTGGACGTGGTGAGCGAGTCGAAAGCGTCGGCCACGGCGAGGATCCGGGCGAAGATCGGGATGTCCTCACCCACGAGCCCGTCGGGGTAGCCGAGCCCGTCCACCCGCTCGTGGTGGTGGTGGATGCCTGGCAGTGACGGCTGAAGGAACTCGATGTCGCGCAGCATGGCCACGCCCCGGATCGGGTGGTCGGCGACGACGGACAGGTCCTCCTCGGTCAGGCCGTCCGGCTTACGCAGCACCGATGCGGGGATGGCGAGCTTGCCGATGTCGTGCAACAGGCCGGCGTAGTGCAGCGCCTCGGTCTCCTGTTGGCTTATCGACATCGCGCCTGCGATCAGCCGGCACAGCCGCGCCACCCGCTCGCTGTGCCCGCTCGTATAGGGGTCCTTGACCTCGACCGCGGTGACCAGGGCACCTAGGGTGCGCTCGTGCGCCTCCTGTTCGCCGGACTGCTGCTGAAAGGCGTAGTTCGCCACGAACAGTGGCGAGACGATGAGCAGGGCGCTCAGGGCGCCGACGCCGGCCGGCCACCACAGGACCACCAGCAGGAAGCCGATGATGCCGTAGCCGATGTAGCCGCGGCCCGTCGCCATCAGCTGGCCGACCACGAAACGCCGCCATGACGCCTCGTCGTCGGTGAATCGGATGATGCCGCCGAGCATCGCGACGTTCAGCGTGCACGCCGCGACGTCGGCGACCAGGAAGGGCAGTCCGATCTGCCTCAGGACCTCCGACGGCGACTGCAGCACCTCGGATCGCGTCCCATAGGCAGACATGGTGAGGCCGCCGACAGCCGTGTAGACCAGCCCGCTGAGCCCGGCCGTGACCGCCGTCATGGCGGTGTTGAAGACGCGCACGCTGAGCCGAGGGCGGTGACCCAGCTCGAAGGCGTAGACCGACGCCCCGACCACCATCGCGCCGAACGGGCCGGTGAGGACAATGGCGGCCAACAGCACGATCCCGCCGAAGTGCAGGTGGACCGCGCGGCCGAGCCGTTGCAGGCCCCAGCTCGAGCCAACCGCACTGAGCATCGAGAGCAACACGATTGGCACCAGGCTGTCGCCGCCGACCGGGTGGAACCGGTAGGTCAACGGCGCCAGCACCAGCGTGACGGCGACCAAGACAAGCAAGTAGACACGCGCCCGCGCCGGAAGGACGTTCGCGCGACGCGGACGCTCCCGGACCGGGCTCATATGATTACGGTAGTGCCCACTTGCCGCCGCAGGTGCGCGTCGGCTGGACGACAGGTCCGGCGGGACCCGACGTGCCAGGATGCGCGCGACGGCCCCTCGGCCGCGGCATCGGTCGAGGGACGGTCACGCCTTCAGCGCGGCATGCCGGCTTTGCTTACCTGTGGGTTGCCCTCGGGTCCCAACCGTGGATCGCGGCGGGTCCGGCGTTCTCCGGCAGGCCGCGCCATACCCGGATAGCATCCTGGGTGAGGGTTGCGGTGATGACCTGGGCGATGGTCTTCATGGGGGGTCGTTCCTTTCGTGGCGCTCGCTCGGCGTGGAGTCAGGCGGGGCCCTGCTCCCGAGCGGCTGGGGTAAAACCATCGTGGCAGTGCGCTCGCCGCCCGCCCGGTTCCGTGACCAGACCTTGGAACTATTACCCGCTCACTGGTGAAAACGGCTTGGTCGTTACATATGGAGGGTTACGTTTGATGCCGTTTGCCAACATCTCTTCGCGCAGCGGCGTGCTCGGCCACCGAGCGGTCCTGCGCACCCGGCCGGCCGGATGTGCAACACTGGCCGCCGGGTGAACACCCGAACGCCTGTCCCGGCCGGAGCAGCGCGAGCCGGACATGCCAGCCGTCGCACGCCATACCCAGGAGCACGATGATGAGCAAGCGCTCACGCAAGCGCCGCGCCCGCAAGAACAATGTGGCCAATCACGGACGCAGGCCCAACAGCTGAACATCCTCGGGCTCGCTGGCCGCGCGGCGCCCCCGTCGCGTACGCCTAAGCAGGTCTGGTTTTCCGCCAGGCCCTACGTCACAGTGTGGCTGATGGCGCAAACACTGTAAACTTGACGATTTGCGCCGCTTCGGCTTGTTCTGCCCGGGATGCGGCGCTCTGGCCCGCTACCGCTCGGCCTGTGGTGCGTTAGCGCTCGGTTGGCGGTGCTGCCTGCTGGTCGCTGATCCGCACGGTCGTGACATGGGTCCGGGTCACGGTGCGGCCGCCCGCGACTGTGGTCCGCACCTGGGCGACCACCTCGGTCGTGATCAGGGCCAGGATCTGGTTGCGCAGCGCCACTGGGGCTCGCTCAAGCCCACAGGAGCGGCGTACGAGCTGCTTGAGCAGCAGGTCTACGTCAAACTCCCGCAAGCAGGGTCGGCACTCCTCGAGGTGGGCTCGAATCCGTTCACCGTCGGCCGGGTCGAGCTCGCCGTCGAGGTACTCATAGGCCTGCCGCAGCACGTCGGCGCACCCGTTGTCGCTCCCGCAGCTCATGACACTCCTTGGGCAACGAACCCGCGTTCGCGGGCGTAGTCGGAGAGCAGCTCGCGCAGCTGCCGACGGCCGCGGTGCAGCCGCGACATCACGGTGCCGATCGGCGTCTCCATGATCTCGGCGATCTCCTTGTAGGCGAACCCCTCCACGTCGGCGAGATAGACCGCCAGCCGGAACTCCTCCGGGATCGCCTGCAACGCCCGCTTCACGTCGGAGTCGGGAAGATGGTCCAGCGCCTCGGTCTCCGCCGAGCGCAAGCCGGCCGAGCTGTGCGAGGCCGCGCGGGCCAGCTGGTAGTCCTCCACCTGTGCCGCGTCGGACTGCTGCGGCTGGCGCTGGCGCTTGCGGTAGGTGTTGATGTAGGTGTTCGTCAGGATGCGGTACAGCCACGCCTTCAGGTTGGTGCCGGGCTTGTACTGGTGGAACGCGGCGTAGGCCTTGGTGAACGTCTCCTGGACCAGGTCCTCGGCATCGGCGGGGTTGCGGGTCGTGCGCAACGCGGCGGAGTAGAGCTGGTCGAGGTAGGGCATGGCCTCGCGCTCGAACCGGGCCGCCCGCTCCTGCGGACTCTCCGTGGCCAGGTCCAGGGCCTCGGCGTCCGGAGCGGGGTTCAGCTCGTCGGCGATGTCGTCGGCCTGCGGGTCGGTGTCGGTGCCGGAGGTGGTGGGCTGCAGCTCAAGCCCATACTCGGGGCCGCCGTCTGGAGTGGTCTGCGTCATCGCCTGCCAGCCTAACGGCCGAAGCGGGACGGTCCGTGCCACGCCGAGCCCCAGACCTGGACCGAGGTCCTGACCGAAGTCTCGACCAAGGTCCTGACCGAGCCGCCAGGGCGCCGCAACAAGCGCCCGCACTGTCGTCACCCCCGGGTCAACGCCCGCCGCGCCTCGCCGCATTCCCCTGCCCGCGCGGCCTTCCTGCCCACCGGGTGCGGCATGAGTCCGTGCACACCGGGCAGGACAGGTCCGCGCCAGCGTCGCCGGCGGAGCGCTCTAGCCAGCTGGGAGCACCCGCTGCAGCCACTCGCGAACCACCTCCAGCACCGGCGTCGGCGGGCCGCCGAAGGAGTGGGTGCCGCTGACCGCCCGCACCTCTGCGCCGTCGCCGACCTCGGCCCGCACCTGGCTCGGCGTGCCGAAGGGGTCCCGGCTGCCCTGGACCACCAGCAGGGGTTTGCCGGCGCGCGTCACCAGGGCCGCCTCGGCCGCCCGGGACTCGCCGCGACCGCCGGGGTAGCGCAGCGGGAATGCCAACGCCACTACGGCGGCCGCGTCGAGCGCGGCGGCGGTTCGGCAGGCGACCCGCGCCCCGGCGCTGCGTCCGCCGCTGACCAGCGGGCGGGGCAGGCGGCCCCGACCGGACAGCAGCGCGCCGACCACCGCGAGCCAGGCCCGGTCCAAGGTGGGTGGCGACGCCGCCACCCGGCGGCCGGCCACCCGCCACGGCTGCTCGACCAGGACAACGGCGAAGCCCTGCTGCGCCAAGGCGGTGAGCACCATGAGGTCGCCGGTCCAGGAGCGCCCGCCCGCGCCGTGACCCAGGGCGAGGGTTCCCCGCGCGGCGACCGGGCGCCATACCAGGGCCCTCGCCAGGCCGACCGGAGACTCGATGTCGCGCACCTGCGGCGAGCTCACCGCAGCACCTCTCCGGTGGTCGGGTCGACTACCCCGGCGAGGTCGGCACGGTCTGCGGGCGCCAGCAGCTGCGGTCCGTTGTTGCGGCTGGAGTTCACCGCGCTGCTCACCGGGTAGGCGTCGAACCTTCCGGGCTGGGCGAAGGCCAGGTGGCGGCGCACCACGTCGGGGTCCTGCTCGTCCGGGTCCAGCCACTGCGCCCATGCCTGCGGCTCCAGCACCAGCGGCTGGCGGTCGTGAATGCGGTCCAGCCCCGGCTCTGCGTCAGTGGTGATCACGGTGAACGACACCACCCAGGCATCGGGGTCGTCGGCGTCGCGCACCGCCGGGTCCCGCCAGAACTCGTACAGTCCGGCCATGCCCATCGTCGCCCCGTCGGCGCGGTGGACGAAGAACGGCTGCCGGCGCGGCCGGCCCTTCGCGTCCAGCGCGGTGGGGCTGGGCTGCCACTCGTACCAGCCCTGCGCCGGCACCAGGCAGCGCCGGCTCAGGGCCGGCTTGGCGAACTTGTCCAGCACCGTCTCGGCCCGCGCGTTGATCATCTTCAGCCCCACCTTGACGTCCTTGGCCCAGCTGGGCACCAGCCCCCAGGACATCAGCCGCAGCTGCCGCGCGGGCGGGGCATCGTCCTGCCCGCGCGGTCGGCGAGCAAGCACCACCGGCGCAGCCTTGGTGGGGGCCATGTTGAAGTCCGGCGCGCCCGCCGGCGGCACCTGCGGGGCGGCGAGCAGGCTGCGCACCGGCTCGCCGAGGCGCTCTTGGTCGATCTCGAACTCCTCGACCAGGTCGTCCGGGTTGGCCGTGGCTGCGTACCGCCCGCACATGCCGGCAACTCTAGGCAGGCAACGGCGCGGTGTCGGGCCGGCAGGAACTACGGTGGCCTACGACGGTGAAGACAGCCCCGCTGCCCCCGCTGCCCCCGCTGCCCCGAAGCAAGGAGAACAGATGACGCTCGTCCGGCGCATTGCCCGGCCGTTGCTGGCGGCCAACTTCGTGATCAGCGGCCTCGACGCCTACCGACACCCCGCCGGCCGCGCCAAGCTGGCCGCCCCGTTCATCGAGAAGGTCGCGCCTGCCCTGGGGCTGCCGAACGACCCCGAGCTGCTGGTGCGGGCCAACGCGGCGACCATGGTCGCCGCCGGCTCGCTGTTCGCGCTCGGGCGGCTGCCCCGGCTGTCCGCGGTCGCCCTGGCCGGGGCACTGGTCCCCACGACGATCGCCGGGCACCCGTTCTGGCAAGAGCAGGATCCGGCCGACAAGGCCAAGCAGCGGCTGCAGTTCCTGAAGAACGTCGGCATCCTGGGCGGGCTGCTGCTGGCCACCGTCGACACCGAAGGCAGGCCGGGGCTGGCCTGGCGCGCGGGGCGAGCCGCCAAGGACGTCAAGCGCAGTGCCGAGCTCACGGGCCGGGACGCCGCCCGGCTGGCGGGCGCAGCTCGCCGCGAAGCCAGGCACGCGGCGAAGGCGGCCCGCCGGGAGGCCCGGCTGGCCGCGGTCACCGCACACGACAAGCTCACCTGAGCCCCGGTCTGCCAGGGTGCTCACCGAGTCCGACACCTCCGGTCCGCCGGCCGACTGGGCCGCTCCGTATGCCGAGTCACCGGTGTCGGCGGACGTCGCCCTGCCGGGCAGCAAGTCGCTGACCAACCGCTTCCTGGTCCTGGCCGCCCTGGCGAACGACAGCTCGCGGCTGCGCCGGCCGCTGCGCTCCCGGGACACCATGCTGATGGCCCGAGGGCTGCGCTCGCTGGGCACCGGCGTCGGTGACCTCGACGACGACTGGCTGGTCCGGCCGGCCCTGCTCACCGGCCCCGCCCGGATCGACTGCGGGCTGGCCGGCACGGTGATGCGCTTCCTCCCGCCGGTAGCCGCCCTGGCAACCGGTCCGGTCGACTTCGACGGCGACCCGCACGCCCGGACACGGCCGATGACCCCGGTCGTCGACGCGCTGCGGGTGCTCGGGGCACGGGTCGAGGACGGCGACCGGGGCGCGCTGCCGTTCCGCGTCGTCGGGGCCGGCGCGGTGCGCGGCGGCCCGGTGACCCTGGACGCGTCAGCCAGCTCCCAATTCGTGTCCGCGCTGCTGCTGGCCGGGCCTCGCTTCGACCAGGGGGTCACCGTGCGCCACGACGGCAAGCCGGTGCCGAGCCAGCCCCACATCCAGATGACCGTGGAGGTGTTGCGCGACGCCGGGGTCGAGGTGGACGACAGCGAGCCCAACCTCTGGCGGGTCCAGCCGGGGGAGATCGGCGCGCTCGACGTCACCGTCGAGCCCGACCTGTCCAATGCGGCGGCGTTCCTGGCGGCGGCCGTCGTGACCGGTGGCCGGATCCGGGTCCCCGGGTGGCCGCAGCGCACGACCCAGGCGGGCGACGCCATCCGGGACATCTTCGACGCCATGGGCGCGGACGTGACGCTGGACCGCAACGGCCTGACCGTGCGGGGTTCGGGCGAGGTCGACGGCGTCGACGTCGACCTGCACGATGCGGGCGAGCTCACCCCTGTGGTCGCCGCGGTGGCGGCCCTGGCCAGGTCGCCGTCCTGGCTTCGCGGCATCGGGCACCTGCGCGGGCACGAGACCGACCGGCTGGCCGCCCTGTCGGCCGAGCTGAACCGCATGGGCGGGGACGTCCGGCAGACCGACGACGGGCTGCGGATCGCCCCGGCGCCGCTGCACGGGGGGCTGTTCCGCACCTACGCGGACCACCGGATGGCCATGGCCGCCGCGGTGCTGGGCCTAGCCGTGCCGGGCGTGGTCGTGCAGGACGTGGCGACGACCGGCAAGACGCTGCCGCAGTTCACCGCCAGGTGGTCGGCGATGACGGGGTCCCCGTCCTGAGCCCCGCCCGGCGCAGCTATGACGAGCGCGACGTCCGGGTCCGGGCGGGCCGGGGCTCACGTCCCCGCACCAAGGACCGACCGGCTCACGCGGACGCGGTTGCCGGGTGGGTGACCGGAGTGGACCGCGGCCGGTACGTCGTGCTGCACCAGGACCGGCCGGTGGTGGCGATGAAGGCGCGCGAGCTGGGCCGGCGCAGCGTCGTCGTCGGAGACCGGGTGGCGCTGGTCGGAGACGTCAGCGGCAGCCCGGACGCGCTGGCCCGGATCGTGCGGATCGAGCCGCGGAGTTCCGTGCTGCGCCGCACCGCAGACGACACCGACCCGGTCGAGCGGATGATCGTCGCCAACGCCGACCAGCTGGTGGTCGTCACGGCCCTGGCCGACCCGCCTCCCCGGCCGCGCATGGTGGACCGCTGCCTCGTCGCGGCCTACGACGCGGGGATGGACCCGCTGCTGGTACTTACCAAGGCCGACCTGGCCGACGCGGGGCCGTTCCTGGCGGCGTACGCCGCGCTGGACCTGCCCACGGTCGCGACGACGCTGCGCGGGGAGTCCGCAGGCGCCGGGGTGGAGGCCGTCCGCCAGCGCCTGGCCGGCCGGGTCAGCGTGCTCGTCGGCCACTCCGGTGTCGGCAAGTCGACGCTGGTGAACCAGCTCGTTCCCGGCGCCGGCCGCGCCACCGGGTCGGTCAACGACGTGACCGGACGGGGGCGGCATACCTCCTCCTCCGCCGTGTCGCTGCGCTTGCCGGGCGGGGGCTGGGTGGTGGACACACCGGGCGTCCGCTCCTTCGGCCTGGCTCACGTGGACCTGGACCGGGTGGTGGAGCACTTTCCCGAGCTGGAGCCGGGCACCGCGGACTGTCCGCGGTCGTGCAGCCACGACGAGCCCGAATGCGGGCTGGACGGCTACGTCGCCTCGGGCGCCGCCGGGACGTCGGGCCCGGCGCGGCTGGACTCCCTGCGCCGGCTGCTGCGGGCCAGGGCCGCGCCATCGCCGGACTGAGGATCCGTCAGCGCGGCCGCCGGATCAGGGCGCCTTGGTGTTCTTCACGACCTGGGCCCACACCGCCTGGGAACCGGTGTGCCCGGTGCGGATGGCCCAGTACAGCGCGAGCGCCGCGGCAGCCAGCGACAGCACCGCGGCCGGCGTCCGGCGGGTGCCCCGGCGGGCCACCGCGACGAGCACCGAGGCGACGAACAGCCCGAGCGCGAACCAGATGAGGTTCCTGCCCAGCGAGACGTGGTTAATGGCGACGGACGGCTGCTGCAGCCGGGCGAACAGCGCCTCGCCGCTCTGCCGGGCGACCAGCGTCATGGCCGCGACACCGGCGTTGGCGACCACCACCCACCAGGCGAGCGGGCGCAGCCGTGGGAGGAACGCCACGGCAACCGTGGCCAGGCACATCAGCGGGAGCAGCACCACGACGCCGTGGACGACCAGGGCGTGGACGGGGAGTCCGATCACGGTGTCGAACACGGTGCACCCTCCATCTCCTCGGGTGGAACGGCGGACGTCGGCAGCCAAAAGGGTGGCACGGGCGGCTGAGCAGAGGCTGAACCATGGCGGTGAACCGCGGACGTGTCGGCGACGTTTCGGCCTCCCCGGCTCGCGCGTAGACAGCCGCTAGCGTGGCGGGATGCCCTCCTATGACGACGACCTGCGGCTCGCGCACGTGCTCGCCGATGCGGTGGAGCCGGTCACGGTGGGGCGCTACCGCGCGGCCGACCTCGTCGTGCAGACCAAGCCCGACCTCACCCCGGTCACCGACGCCGACCGCAGCGCCGAGGAGCACATCCGGGCGCAGCTGCGGCGCACCCGCCCCCGTGACGCCGTCCAGGGGGAGGAGTTGGCCGACACCGGTCATGGGCCGCGCCGCTGGGTCATCGACCCGATCGACGGCACGAGGAACTTCGTCCGCGGCGTCCCGGTGTGGGCGACCCTGATCGCCCTCGTCGACGACGGCGCCCCCGTGCTGGGCCTGGTGTCGGCCCCGGCGCTGAACCGCCGTTGGTGGGCCGCGGTCGGCTCCGGCGCCTGGACCGGCCGGTCGCTTTCGTCGGCGCGGCGGCTGCACGTCTCCCAGGTCGCCAGCCTGGCCGACGCGTCGCTGTCCCACTCCAGCATCGGCTCGTGGCGCGGGGTGGACCGGTACGAGCAGTTCCTGGGCCTGTGCGACGCGTGCTGGCGGACCCGGGCGTACGGCGACTTCTGGTCCTACATGCTGGTCGCCGAGGGGGCCGTCGACATCGCGCTGGAGCCGGACCTGGCCGTGCACGACATGGCCGCCCTGGTGCCGGTCGTCACCGAGGCCGGTGGCCGGTTCACCGCCCTGGACGGCGCCCCGGGGCCGTGGGGGGGCAGCGCGGTCGCGACCAACGGGATGCTGCACGAGCTGGTGCTGGAACGGGTCGGGACCGGGCCACACGGCATACGCGATGATGTTTCCAGGAGTCCGCTATCGTACGGCCCCTAACGATCTAGACGACGAGGAGCCGGCATGTCCGACCCGCACCTGCCGCAGCGACGCGACCTGCGAACCCCCCTGCCGGGGCCGAAGAGCAGGGAGCTGGCCGCCCGCCGGGCCGGCACGGTCAGCGCCGGGGTGAGCTCGCTGATGCCGGTCTACGTGGCCCGCGCTGGGGGCGGCGTGGTGCAGGACGTGGACGGCAACACCCTGATCGACCTGGGGTCGGGGATCGCGGTCACCTCGGTCGGCAGCGCCGCGCCGCGGGTGGTCGCGGGCGTGCGGGCGGCGGTGGCGGACAGCACCCACACCTGCTTCATGATCAGCCCGTATGAGGGGTACGTCGCCGTCTGCGAGCAGCTCGCCGAGCTGACCCCGGGGGCGCACCCGAAGAAGTCGGCGCTGTTCAACTCCGGCGCCGAGGCGGTTGAGAACGCGGTGAAGGTCGCCAGGCACGCCACCGGCAGGTCGGCGGTGATCGTCGTCGACCACGCCTACCACGGCCGCACCAACCTGACCATGGCGCTGACCGCGAAGGCGATGCCGTACAAGCGGGGGTTCGGCCCGTTCGCCTCCGAGGTCTACCGGGTGCCGACCTCCTACCCCTACCGCGACCCGGCCGGGATGACCGGGCCGGAAGCGGCCGCGCGGGCGATCCTGGCAGCCGAGAAGGCGGTCGGCGGTGACCAGGTGGCGGCCCTGGTCATCGAGCCGATCCAGGGCGAAGGCGGCTTCATCGTGCCCGCCCCGGGGTTCCTGCCCGCGCTGCGGCAATGGTGCGAGGACAACGGGGTGCTGCTGGTGGCCGATGAGGTGCAGAGCGGCTTCGCGCGCACCGGCGCGTGGTTCGCCTGCGACCACGAGAACGTCGTGCCCGACCTGGTGACCACCGCCAAGGGCATCGCCGGGGGCCTGCCGCTGGCCGGGCTGACCGGGCGCGCCGAGGCGATGGACTCGGTGCACCCGGGCGGGCTCGGCGGGACGTTCGGGGGCAACCCGGTGTCCTGCGCGGCGGCGCTGGCGGCGATCGAGACGATGCGGGCCGAGGACTTGTGCGGCGCGGCCCGGCGGATCGAGGCCGTCGCGCTGGAGCGGCTGCGCCTGCTGGCGGACAAGGTGCCGGCGGTCGGCGACGTCCGCGGCCGCGGGGCCATGCTCGCCCTGGAGCTGGTCCGGCCTGGCGGACTCGAGCCGGACCCGCAGCTCGCGACCAGCGTGGCCAGGGCCTGCCACCAGCAGGGCGTCATCATCTTGACCTGCGGCACCTACGGCAACGTGATCCGGCTGTTGCCGCCCCTGGTCATCGGCGAGGAGCTGCTGCTGGAAGGCCTGCAGGTGCTGGAGGACGCCCTGGTCGAGGCCACGGCCT
>DASSLY010000046.1:0-62821 GCA_035689185.1 Dermatophilaceae bacterium | reverse complement strand
GCCTGGCCGGCCCTGATGAAGTACTCGTCTCGAGCACGGTCAAAGATCTCGTCGCCGGTTCAGGCATCAGCTTTCTGAACAGGGGCGACCACGAGCTCAAAGGTGTCCCCGATGAATGGCGCCTCTATCAGGTCACGGCCGTGTCGGCTCCGCCGAGCAACCAGGTCGTTGACGATGTGCGCGAGCGCCGCGCCACCGATCGCGTGCTCACGACCGCTGCGCGCCGCGCGCCTAGCCTGGTGGGCCGGATGCTGAACGCGCGTGACCGGACCCGCCGTCCCGGCTGACCCGTATTGCCCGCGGTCGCCGAGCTCGCCAGAGCGTGCTTGCTCGTGATCACGCACAGGGAGTCGCTATCGCGACCTTTTGCGCATGATCATCTCTTCTGGCAGGCGGTCGCCTGACACCGGCGTGAGAGTGCGTTCAGCTGACCGCGTCTGTGCAGCTGAGTGGCTTGTTGCGGAACGAATGATCGCGCGGCGAATGCGACTCGATGGCGCTCAGAGGGCCTTGAGAATGTCCTCGACGCGTTCCTTCGCGTCGCCGAACAGCATCGCGCTGTTGTCCCGGAAGAACAGCGGGTTCTGCACGCCGGCGTAGCCCGCAGCCATGGATCGCTTGAACACGATCACGTGCTTGGACTCCCACACGTGCAGTACCGGCATCCCGGCGATCGGGCTGCCCGGCTCGTCGGTCGCGGCCGGGTTCACCGTGTCGTTCGCGCCGATCACGAGCACGACATCGGTCTCGGGGAAGTCATCGTTGATCTCGTCCATCTCGAGCACGATGTCGTAGGGCACCTTCGCCTCGGCCAGGAGCACGTTCATGTGGCCGGGGAGGCGGCCAGCGACAGGGTGGATGCCGAACCGGACGCCGACGCCCCTTTCGCGCAGCTTGCGGGTCAACTCGGCCACGCCGTACTGCGCCTGCGCCACGGCCATGCCGTAACCCGGGGTGATGATCACGGTGTCGGCCTCGCCCAGCAGTTCGGCCACACCCTGGGCGTCGATCTCGCGGTGCTCGCCGTAGTCCTTGTCCTCGGCGGGACCGGCCTCGATGCCGAAGCCACCGGCGATGACGGAGATGAACGACCGGTTCATCGCCCGGCACATGATGTAGGACAGGTAGGCACCCGAGGAGCCCACCAGGGCGCCGGTGATGATCAGCAGGTCGTTTTCCAGCAGGAAGCCGGACGCGGCCGCCGCCCACCCTGAGTAGCTGTTCAGCATCGACACCACCACGGGCATGTCGCCGCCGCCGATGGAGGCGACCAGGTGCCAGCCGAGCAGTAGCGCGATCGCGGTGACCGCGACGAGCAACCACAACTGCGGCTCGATCACGAACCTGGTGGTCAGCGCGGCGAACGCAACCAGGGCCCCGAGGTTCAAGAAGTTCTTACCGGGCAACATCATCGGGTTGGACTTGATGCGTGCGGACAGCTTGAGAAAGGCCACGATCGACCCGGTGAAGGTGACCGCACCGATGAAGACACCGATGAACACCTCGGCGTGGTGGATGCCGAAGGTCTGCAGGGCAAGCAGATGCCGCGCCTCCTCCCCGTCGGGGTGGGCCTCGACGGCCAGATAGCCGTTCCAGCCGACGAGCACGGCGGCAAGACCGACGAAGCTGTGCAGGAGCGCAATCAGCTCCGGCATCCCGGTCATCTCGACCTTGCGCGCGCGGTAGAGGCCGATGGCCGCGCCGACCGCGGTAGCGCCCAGGAGCAGGGCGAGGCCGGTGGGCTCGATGTCACGCTCCATCGCCAGGACGACGGTCGCCACCAAGGCGACCGCCATGCCGGCCATGCCGAACGCGTTGCCCGATTTGGCGGTCTCGTGCTTGGACAGCCCGGCCAATGCCAGGATGAAGAGCAGACCGGCAACGATGTACGCGGCCTGTGCCGCGGTTTCGACAGTCATCAGCGCTCAGCTCCTGGAGAACATTGCGAGCATGCGACGGGTCACCGCGAAGCCGCCGAAGACGTTGATGCTGGACAGCAGGATCGCCAGCCAGGAGATCACCGTGATCGCGGTGTCGCCCCGTCCGATCTGGAGCAGCGCGCCGACCACGATGATCCCCGACACCGCATTGGTCACCGACATCAGCGGGGTGTGCAACGCGTGGTGGACGTGCCCGATGACGTAGTAGCCGATGACGATGGCGAGCGCGAACACCGTCAGGTGGCCGAGCAAGGCCTGCGGGGACAACGCCGCGAGAAGCAACAGGAGCGCGGCACCGATGCCCACGACCGTGAATCGCGTCCGGGGGGAGGTTGGCTTCTTCACCGGCGACTCCGCGACGGCACGGCTCGGCGGGGGCGGTGCGGCGGGGGCGGCAGAGACCTGCACCGGTGGTGGTGGCCAGGTCAGCTCACCATGGCGTACGACGGTCATTGAGCGCTGCACCACGTCGTCGAAGTCCAGCACCAGTTGGCCGTCCTTGCCGGGCGTCATCAGCTTCATCAGGTTCACCAAGTTGGTGCCGTAGAGCTGCGACGCCTGGGTGGGCAGGCGACCAGGCAGATCGGTGTAGCCGATGATCGTCACCCCGTTGTCGGTGACCACGGCCTGGCCCGCAACTGCTCCCTCGACGTTGCCACCGTTGGCGGCTGCCATGTCCACGATGACGCTGCCCGACCTCATGCTCGCCACCATCTCGGCGGTCATCAGTCGCGGCGCCGGCCTGCCGGGAATCAGAGCCGTGGTGATGATGATGTCCACGTCCCTGGCCTGCTCGGCGTACAGCTGGGCAGCGCGCTGGTTGTAGTCCTCGGACATCTCCTTGGCGTAACCGGTGGCGCTGACCTCGACGTCGACAGCCTCAACGGCGAGGTACTCCCCACCGAGCGACCTCACCTGGTCGGCGACCTCGGGGCGCGGGTCGGTCGCGCGGACGATCGCGCCCATGCTGCCGGCGGCCCCGATCGCGGAAAGCCCGGCCACCCCGGCTCCCGCGACCAATACCTTGGCCGGCGCGACCTTGCCCGCGGCGGTCACCTGACCGGTGAAGAAGCGGCCGAACACGTGAGCGGCCTCCACCACGGCCCGGTAACCGGCGATGTTGGCCATCGAGCTGAGCACATCCAGGGACTGGGCACGCGAAATGCGCGGCACCGCATCCATCGCCAACGCCGTGATCGGCCGGCCCACCAGGTCCTGGACCCGGTCCGGGTTCAGAGCAGGACTGAGGATGCTCACCACTGTGGCACCATCACGCAGGCCGTCGAGCTGCTCAGAGGAAGGCGCGTTGACACCGAAGACGATGTCGGCCGACAGCGGGTCGCCGACCGAGGCGCCCGCGTCGGCGTAGGCAGCGTCCGGGAAGCTTGACGCGACCCCGGCTCCCGGTTCGACGACCACGCCATAGCCGAGGTCACGCAACTGCCTGACCGTCGCCGGCGTCGCTGCGACGCGTGTCTCGCCCGGCTGGCTCTCCTTCAGAACCCCGATCATCATCGCGAGCTCCGGTCGTTGGCGGGTTGGATTGCTGACACATGTCCTCCTTGACGTGGTCTGTCAGTTCAGCATTGTGCAGGTTCGCCGTGGGTGACGCTGGGTGAGCAACCTCTGTCGCCTCTGGGGCCCGGGCGCGGGCCCGCCGCACCATCGAGGGCGGCGTGCCATCAGCCGCGCACGAGAACGCGGCAAACCCAGCGGTTCTCGGGCAGCACCTGCCCCAACCGCAACCGCAAGCAGGCCGCGCGGTGGCTGTTGGAGATCGCCTCGCGTCGCGCGGACGCCCAGCTCGAGCTCGTCGATCATCGGACTGTCCGCTCCCCTACCCGATACGCCGCCGCCGCCGTTGGTGAAGCACCAGCACGAGTACGAAGCGGTGGCATCCATGTCCGCGGGGCTCGCGCCCGGCGGCACTCAGTTCTCTTGGGAAATCAAGGGAACCGACGGAACGCCCGAGCTCACCGCCGACGCCGTCCGAGTTCGTCCGAGGTCCGCGACTTTGAAAGATGCGGGGTCGGGACCGGCGCCGCCTCCAGCTGCGTCTCGTCCGGAATGCTCCCGTCACCTAGCGCGCCATCGTGCACGAACGACGCCATCGCTGTCGAGGCCCTCGCTACATCCCATCCACGTGCCCCTGGACGTAAGACCAGCAGCCCCAGGAGGGCCGCAGAACGCTCCTGGGTGAACGTGCAGGCGAATGGCAGGCGGTGCTATGGACGGTGCACCTGTTCCTTCGTCGCGTGGTTGGGCCGGTGTCGTGGCGGTTGTGTGGCTCGTTTCATTGAGTAGCCTCCGACTCGGGTCGTCATTGCCCGACTGCTGGGCGTTCGTAAGCATCCACGTGGCGAGCACGCTGACGACAAGCCAGGCGACGCGGCCAGTCAAGGTCTGCTTAGGCGGCCGAGCCGAGCGGCGGCGGTCACGCATGGAGGATCACTCCCCTTAGTCTGGACGCAACCCAGCCGCTTTGCCCCTTTTCACGGAAGCCGGACCCACATGGACATGGCGATGGGTCCTGATTCAAAGATCGCGGCGGGCCGTCCGTCGCGGCTGGTGGGCTCCGGTGCCGTGCTCGGGCCAGGGTCGCCAGTCCGTCCGCGTGCAGTGGACGCGAGCCGCAGGTTAGCAGGATCGTTAGCAACGACGCTGGGTCAGGTCTGCTCACACGGGCGAGGCGACCTCGTAGCGGAGCATCAGCAGGACCGGACAGGTTGGGTCCGGGGTCGGACTTGTCCGATCGCGCAGCGACGGCGTAGCCGCCCTGGACGCGTTCTGGGAGGTCCGGAGGATGAGCTGCGGAGGGTCGCCGTCCTGCTGGACCAACTGGCCCGTCTTCACCGGCGATCGCTACTTGCACGCTGGATGTACACGACTCAAAGGTGGACATGCTGAGCCATGATTCGAGGCTTCCCGGTCGGCGCGGTTGGACCATAGTGTGCCACATCTCTGTGGCGCACGCCGTAGGAGGTGGTCCGGGATCTATATGCCGTAGCGGATTCGGTTGTGAGCCAATGCAATTGAGCATCAGAGATGCCAACACATCGCGGCAACCGGCGACGCGCTGGTACCGCTCGGACTTGGAGGCGACTCGTCGCGCGAGTTGCGACACGCGATATGTCGGTCCTCCTCAGCCCTCCGCACGTTGGATTCTTCAGGGAGGACCGGGACTGTATTCGCGGTCAGCGGCTCGGAATCTGAGGGTTTGATAGGCGAACGCGCCCCCTACCATGAATGCCAATGTCACGCCTGCGCTCCAGAATGCCGTCCCTGACCCAAAAGCTGGCTGTAAGGCGACCGCCACTACCGACGCACCCACCAGGCCCGTAACGAGAGCAAGGATGGTCGGAAAGCTGATTGTGAGTGCGATCCCACCAGTCCTGTGTCCCGTACCATCCATTGGCGGCCTCATTTCCGATGTCGGTAATCTCATCATGGCCTGAACTCCTAGGCAGCGAGCTATTTCTCCTCTAAGGTAGTTTGCGCTACGCAGGTACACAACACGGGAGATGTGGTGCTCGCACAATGCCAGAAACGATGTGATGCCTAGTATAAGAACGAATGCGAGGATGGCCAGCGCCACTAGACGGGTCTGGTCCTGGGGCACCCTGTTTTCTCGGTCTACTAGCAATGCTACGCTTACGGCCGCTGCTGAGGTGACCGCGAAGAAAATGTTGACGCGATTCATGCTGATGGTCATCGCCGCATCTCTCAGGGCGAGGGATTGCTTGTACTCTTCGATAAGAAACGCAACAGCGGCTTCCGAGGGTGTGCCTTCATTGCCGGCTCGTGCGCGGCTATTCGCATGGTTCATTGTTCTCTCTCCGCAGTTTGGTCACAGGAATTCGACGAAGCGCGTCGATAGACCGACGAGGGACGATGGGCGCAGGCTACCGTGCGCGTAGCCCTGGCCGCACGACGTCAGTTCGAGGCACGCCCGCGCAGTTGCGCGTATAACGTCACTCGGGGCTCGCCGGCGGTGCTCACACAGGCGCGGCCTCGTAGCGGAGCAGCAGCAGGACTGGACAGGTTGGATCGGGGGCCGGGCAGGTCCCGATCGCGTGGCGACAACGTAGCCGTCCTGTACGCGTTGTGGGAGGTCGGGATGTTGCGTCGGAGAGGTCACGTCGACGACATGCGGAGGACCGCACTCCCGGCCGCCAACCGGAGAGCCGATCGCGGACGTTGCCAAGCTCCGAGGTACTGCATGCGCGCCGCCGCGCGTCGTCGGTGACGCGATACCTCGTCACAGGCGTTAGGTTCATGGGCATGGCGAACGTGGCTGGCGAAGATGTGTACCTGCTAGGCGCTGGGTTCTCCAAGGCAGTCTCCGGAGCGATGCCCGTCCTTGCGGAACTCGGTCCGGAGGTGGTGGAGCAACTTGGCCTACCGGAAAAGACTCTTGCGCCGTTCCAAGACAATGTCGAAGCATGGCTCTCCTACCTTGCGACAGAACAGCCTTGGCTGACTCAGGCTCAGAATCTCCGAAATCGAGCTTTGTTTGTCGAAACTTCCGATGCGCTTCAAGAGGCAATCTCAGAAAGGGAGAGGCAGGCGACCGCTGAACCCTTCCCACCGACCATGGCTCGCCTCGCGTGCGGTCTATCGGACCGGCAAAGCGAGGTCCTGACCTTTAACTATGATCTGCTATTAGAGAGATCTGCTGTGCAGATAGGGCGCGCCCACGCCTTCTCTGATCTCTATGTGGCACCGGTTGTAGAGCGCCAAGACCCGGGTACCGGGATAATGATTTCCAGAAGCCGCGCGGAACTGCCACATTTCCGGCTTCACAAACTGCACGGGTCCACGAACTGGTATTATTCGGGTCCTCAGCAGGGCGCTAAGGGCGACGTTTACGTAGTTCGTGACTGGATGACCTGGCCAGAGTTGGCAAGGGGCCACGAGGATGACAACGCGAACCGTTACTCTGACCTTGTACCTCTTATCATTCCGCCGACGGCGTCGAAGTCCCTTTTCTATCAGAACGAAGCATTGCGGTCCCAATGGAGGCATGCGGCGGCCGCGCTTCGGTCTGCCACCCGCCTCGTTGTTATTGGCTACTCTTTCCCCACCTCGGACGTTCAGACGCGCGCCTTAATTGCGACAAACCTGCCGGCATCGGCCGAAGTGGTAGTGGTTGACCGCCGGGTTGGGGCCGTAGACACGGTCAAAACCCTGCTGCCACAAAATCCAATCACCGAAAGCTACATCGGCGGCGAGGCTCTGAAGGAATATGTCGGCGATGCTTGTCCGCATTTAATCGAATGGGGATCGTCACAGGATTCAGAGGGGCGCGTGACGGCGCGGATCGCACGAGATGGGGTCTGGCTCAGCGACTCTGACCTACCGTCGCAGCGTGATCTCGCGGACGGGGCCAGTGCTGCGGCGATACAGAGCTTTGTGGAACTTCGTTGGCCCGGTGCGACGCAGCAGCCGGTCTACCCGCCGTCCGCCTCAACACTGCAGTTGGGCTTCAGCACGTCCTGATCAGAACGACTGGAGTGACGGTGCCGAGCCGACGAGGACGGCGCGCTAGCGCCGCCCGCAGTCGGCTGGCCGCCGAAGGCGGCACTTGATCTGAGAGAGGTCGATCCGGCAGCGCAACAGGCCACTGCTGCCATCTGTTCCGCGCTTGCCGCGGTGGAGCCCCGAGCCGGTGAACCCATCCTTGCAACACCGATACGGTCATGGTCTGCCGCCGTCAGCCTCGGACGCGCGGGCCCGGACCGGGCAGTGATAGCGGAGGGCGAGTTCAGGCAGGGACTGCCGTCCGACAGCGGAGCTGGGCCCGTGGGTCGACGGCGCAGGCGTGGCCAAGGCCATCGTGCGTGACCCGCCGCGTCCAGAAGCGATCCGATGCCAAGCGCCAGGCTGCACGACGCCAGGCACACGGCTGCGACGACGCTGCTGCTCCAGGGCGTCAGCGAGCGCACGATCATGGGTGTCATGGGTTGGTCGAACACAGCGATGACGCACCGCTACGCCCACGTCGTCGACCCGATCCGCACGGACACCACTCGGCGCATCGACGAGCTGCTCTGGTCCGGCGACGAGGACACGGGCGATGACTCCGGTCGCCTCGACCCCGCCTGACGAGGGAAATGAGACTAGAACTGAGACTGCCGCCGCCCGCGTCAGGTAGCTTGAGCAAACGGGCCCGGCGTTTGTGCTGGTCAAGGGCGGTGGCGGTGGGATTTGAACCCACGGAGGAGTTGCCCCCTCACACGCTTTCGAGGCGTGCTCCTTCGGCCGCTCGGACACGCCACCGCGGGAGAGGCTACCCGAGACGCTTCGCGCCGAAGAAATCGAGCAGCAGGCGGCCGCACTGCTCCCCCAGCACCCCGGCGACCACCTCGACCCGGTGGTTCGCGCGCCGGTCCCGCACCAGGTCCCAGACCGAGCCGCAGGCGCCGGCCTTCGGGTCCCAGGCTCCGAACACCAGCCGGTCCACCCGGGCGAGCAGCAGCGCACCGGCGCACATCACGCACGGTTCCAGCGTCACCACCAAGGTGCAGCCGGCCAGCCGCCACGAGCCGACTGCGGCGGACGCCGCCCGCAGCGCCAGCACCTCCGCGTGCGCGGTGGGGTCCGACAGCAGCTCGCGCCGGTTCTCGCCGGTGCCCAGCACGTCACCGTCCGAGGACACGACCAGCGCACCGACCGGGACGTCGGCAGACTCCAGCGCCGAGGACGCCAGGGCCAGCGCCTGCCCCATCCACGCGGCATACTGACCGTCCGCAACGGGGCCGGGACCCTGGACCACCCGCTAAGTTTCCCGCATGCGCGTCCACGTCGCCGACCACCCGCTCATCCACCACAAGTTGACCGCGTTGCGCGACAAGGGCACCGACTCCCCCACCTTCCGCCGGCTGGTCGACGAGCTCGTCACGCTGCTCGCCTACGAGGCGACCCGGGACGTGCGGGTCGCGGCGGTTGAGATTGAGACCCCCGTGGCGCCCACCCGCGGGGTCAAGCTCGCCACGCCGAAACCCCTTGTCGTTCCTATCCTCCGGGCCGGACTCGGGATGCTCGACGGGATGGTCAGGCTGCTGCCCACCGCGGAGGTGGGCTTCCTGGGCATGGTGCGCAACGAGCAGACGCTGGAGACGACCACCTACGCCAACCGGCTCCCCGAGGACCTGTCCGCGCGCCAGTGCTACCTGCTCGACCCGATGCTCGCCACCGGGGGCACGCTGGCTGCCGCGATCCGCTACCTGGTCGACCTGGGCGCGGACGACATCACCGCCATCTGCCTGCTCGCCGCGCCGGAGGGGATCGCGCGGCTCGAAGCGGGGGCCACGGACCTGGGTGTCCCGGTCACCATCGTGACCGCTGCAGTCGACGACCACCTCAACGACCGCGGCTACATCGTCCCCGGCCTCGGCGACGCCGGCGACCGGCTCTACGGCATCGTCTGAGCACCGAACCCCCGCGCTTGTTGCTCCGAACGCACGGTTTCAGGGCGCTGCGGAGCCGAAAACGGTGCGTTCGGAGCAACAAGCGCGGAGAGGGGGGCGCGCGCGAAAAGGGGGGCGCGCGCGCAAGGGGGGCGCGCGCGAAAGGGGGGCGCGCGCGAAAGGGGCGCGCGCGAAAAGGGGGGGCGCGCGCAAGAGGGGCGCGCCTACGGCGAGTGGGCCCGGCATACGGGCATGATGACCGGGACCTGTGCGGTCCCCAGGCGCGGCCGCACACCACCGACGAGCGGGAGGCGAGATGGCCAGGGTCAAGCGAGTGCTGCTCTGGCTGCTCGTCGCGTTCGCCATCTACGCCATCGTCACCTCCCCCGAGCAGGCGGCGCAGATCGTGCGGACGGTGTGGGACATCATCCTCGCGGCGTTCCGGGCGATCGGCAGCTTCTTCGACGCGCTGCTGCGCAAGGGCTGAGCCCCGATGACCGCCCCCAGCGGTCCGGAGGGCCCGCGCTCCCTGCACCGGTTCCTGCTCGACGGTGAGCACGTCGTCGTCGCCCTGCACCAGCACTGGGCCGAGGCTGCTGAGCCGGTCGGCTCCTGCCTGGCCGGGCTGATCTTCGCGTTCTGGGCGGACACCACGTTCGGTGAGCGCGCGCCGGCCTTCTCCAACCTGGTCTGGATCGGCTGGGCGGTGCTGCTGTTCCGGATGGGCTACCGGCTGTTCGAGCGCCGGCACGACTGGTTCGTCGCGACCGACAAGCGGCTGCTGCTCTTCTACGGCCTGCTCACCCAGAAGGTCGCCATGATGCCGCTGGCCAAGGTGACCGACATGTCCTACGTGCGCTCACCGCTGGGGCGGCTGCTCGTCTACGGCGAGTTCGTGCTGGAGAGCGCCGGCCAGGACCAGGCACTGCGCCGGATCAAGTGGGTGCCCGACCCGGACGAGACGTACCGGCTCATCTGCGCGGAGATATTCGGCGTCCCCGCCGACGAGCCGAACCACCCCGACCCCGGGCCCCCACCGGCTGCCGCCATGCCGGACGCGCAGGGGTCGCGCCGGGACGACAACACCTGGCCACCGGCGGGGGGCTACCACGGGCCGGTTCCAGGCTCCGGCCACGCTCCGACCGGTGAGCGACCGCGCCGGCGCGGCGACGACGGCACCGACCCGGACTGGTCCACCGCGATCCCGGTCCGCCCGGCCGGGCAGGAGCAGGTCTACCCCAGCCCCGACCCGCGCGGGCCAGCGGAGCTCGGCGAGGACACCGGACCGATCCCCCTCCTGCGGCCGCGACCCGAGCACTGAGGCTCACAGTGACTCCAAGGCCTTGACCACCTTGGTCAACGAGTCCTTGGCGTCACCGAACAGCAGCATCGTCTTGGGGTCGTAGAGCAACTCGTTCTCGATACCGGCGAAACCGGGGCGCATGGACCGCTTGAGGAAGATCACCTGCTGGGCCTGGGCCACCTCCAGGATGGGCATGCCGTAGATGGGCGCCCCCGGGGTAGTCTTCGCCGCCGGGTTCACCACGTCGTTGGCACCGACCACCAGCGCCACGTCGGTGGTGGCCAGCTCGGGATTGACCTCGTCCATCTCCTTGAGCACCTCGTAGGGCACGTTGGCCTCGGCGAGCAGCACGTTCATGTGCCCGGGCATGCGCCCGGCGACCGGGTGGATCCCGTAGAGCACCTCCACGCCGCGCGCTTCGAGCAGCCCGGCCAGCTCGCGGATGGTGTGCTGCGCCTGCGCCACGGCCAGCCCGTAGCCGGGGACGATGACGACCTTGCGGGCGTAGGCGAGCAGGATCGCGACGTCCTCGGGGGAGCCGGAGCGCACCGGCCGGTCCGCGCCGGCGCCGGCCAGCTGCGCCGCCCGTGGCCGGAATGCCCCGAACAGGGTCGAGGCCAGCGAGCGTCCCATCGCCGCTGCCATGAGCCTGGTCAGGATGGTGCCGCTGGCACCGACGAGAGTGCCTGCGACGAGCAGCAGCACGTTGTCCAGCACGTAGCCGCTGGCCGCGACGCTCAGGCCGGTGAACGCGTTCAGCAGCGAGATGACGATCGGGACGTCCGCGCCGCCCACGGGCAGCACGAACAGCACGCCGACCACGAGCGATACCAGCGCGAGCACCAGCGCGAGCACAGCCGACACCCGGGAGTCGGAGGCGTCGACGACGACCAGCCCGGCCAAGACGACCGAGGCGAACAGCCCGCCGCCGAAGAGGTACTGGCCGAACCGCACCGTCACCGGCCGGGTCGTCATCAGCTCCTGCAGCTTGGCGAAGGTGACGCACGAACCGGAGAAGCTCACCGAGCCGACCAGGACGGTGAACGCCCCCGCGCCGGCCTCGATGTACGGCGAGTCTGCGGCCAGCCTCGCGGACAGCTCCATCGCGGCCACGATCGCCGCGGCGGCGCCGCCGACCCCGTTGAACAGCGCCACCAACTGAGGGATCTGCGTCATCGCCACCCGGCGGGCGGCGGGGACGCCAACCACGGTGCCCACCGCGACGGCCCCGAGGATCGCCGGGACGTTGTCCAGGTCGTCGGCGAAGAAGACGACGATCACCGCCAGCACCGCCCCCGCGGCGCCGACGAGGTTGCCCCGCCGGGCCGTTCCCGGCGAGGACAGGCCCTTCAGCGCCAGGATGAAGCAGACGGCGGCGACCAGGTAGATGACCCCGGTCCCGGCCGGGTTGAGCGGGCTCATCGTCGCGCGCCCCGACCCTTGAACATCTCCAGCATCCGGTCGGTCACCACGAAACCGCCGACCATGTTCACCGTCGCCAGCACAACCGCAGCCAGCCCGAGCACCAGCCCGAACGCGGTATGGGCGTGCCCGGCGACGATGATCGCCCCGACGAGGATGACCCCGTGGATCGCGTTGGCGCCGCTCATCAGCGGCGTATGCAGCGTGGTCGAGACCTTGGAGACGACCTCGAAGCCGACGAAGACCGCCAGCACGAAGATCGTCAGCAGCGCGACACCGTCCATCGCTCAGCCCTCCAGCAGCGAGGCGGTCGGAGCGTGCCGGACCTCGCCGGCGTGCACGACGCAGGCCCCATCCAACACCTCGTCGCCCAGGTCGAGGGTGAACCCGTCCACCTCCAGCCCCAGGGCAAGCAGGTTGGTCACGTTCTTCGCGTACAGCCGCGACGCGTCGACCGGCAGCGCCGAGGCCGCGTCGGCCATCCCGAGCACACACACCCCGCCCACCGTGACCTCCTCGCCGGCGCGCGAGCCCTCCACGTTCCCGCCGCTCTCGGCGGCCAGGTCGATGATGACCGAGCCGAGCGGCATACCGGCGGCCATCTGCGCAGTGACCAGCAGGGGCGCCGGCCGGCCCGGCACCGCGGCCGTGGTGATCAGCACGTCGGACTTGGCGATGAACGGTGCCAGCGCCTGCTGCTGGCGGCGCGCGCGGTCCTCGGTTAGCTCCCGCGCGTAACCCCCGGCTCCCTCGACCGTGTCCAGCCCCAGGTCGATGAAGATCGCACCCATCGAGCGCACCTCGTCAGCCGAGGCCGCCCGCACGTCGTAGGCCTCGACCACGGCGCCGAGCCGGCGGGCCGTGGCGATCGCCTGCAGTCCGGCGACCCCGGCACCGAGCACGAGGACCCGGGCCGGCGGCACCGTGCCCGCCGCCGTCATGAACAGCGGGAAGAACTTCGGCAGGCGCATGGCGGCCTCCAGCGCGCACCGGTAGCCGGCCACCAGGGCCTGGGAGCTCAGCGCATCCATGGACTGCGCCCGGGAGATCCGCGGCACCAGCTCCAACGCCAGGGCCGTGATCCCCCCGTCCCGCAGCGCGCGCACGCCGTCCAGCTCCCCCGGCCCGGTCACGAAGCCGACCGTCATCGCCCCGCGACGCAGCCGCCCCACCTGATCGGGGAGCAGCGGCCGCACGTGCGTCACCACGTCGGCGTCGGCGAGCACGTCCCCTTCGCGGACCTCGCCCCCCGCCTGCTGGTATGCCGCGTCGGTCGCCATCGCATGGCGGCCGGCGCCGGCTTCGACCAGGACGCGATGACCCTGGCCGATCAGGCCCTTCACCGCCTCGGGAGTCAGCGCGACCCGGCGTTCACCAGGTCTGGTCTCGGCAGGAACGGCGACGAGCATGGCCAGAACCTAGGGCAAGATGCTCCCCGTGGCGGTACGCAACATCACCGTGGTCGGAAACCGGGTCCTGCACCAGCGCACGGCCGGTGTCGAGGCCATCACCGACGACGTGCGGGACCTGGTCCGGGACATGTTCGACACGATGGCGGCCGCTCACGGGGTGGGGTTGGCGGCGAACCAGGTCGGCGTCCCGCTGCGGCTGTTCGTCTACGACTGCCCCGACGACCAGCACGTGCGCCACCGTGGGCACGTGATCAACCCGGTCCTGGAGGTCGCGCCCGAGCCGATCGGCGAACCCGACCCGGAGGAGGACCTGGAGGGCTGCCTGTCCGTGCCGGGGGAGAGCTTCCCCACGGCCCGCTCGCACTGGGCCCGGGTCCGTGGCATCGACCTCGACGGCGACCCGGTGGAGCTGGTCGGGGAGGGACTGTTCGCCCGGATGCTGCAGCACGAGACCGACCACCTGGACGGCTGGCTCTACCTGGACCGGCTCGCCGGCATCGACAAGCGGGACTCCAAGAAGGCGGTCCTGGCCCGGGGCTGGGCCAAGCGGAAGGTCCTCACCTGGGACCCGGCCAGCCAGGACGCGGACGGCGTCTAGCCACGCATGGCCTGCTCGGCTCGGCGTTGGCCGGACCGGGCGACACACCATCGCGCCGCCCGGTCCGCGTCCACCACGCGCTCAGCGCAACCGGCACGGTCAACGACGAGCCTCGGCTCAGCCCAGTGGCAGCAGGTTGTGCAGGTAGAACCGGGTGCTGTCGTCGCCGGCCAGGACGAGCAGTCCAGTCGTGGCGTTGACGGTCTGCTTGGTCGAGGTGGGGTTGTTGATCTTGGTGTCGGTCGAGCTCTTGATGAAGGGGGTCCCCAGGCCGGTGGGGAAGGCCAGGCTGTCGAACGAGGCCTGCTTGGTGTAGATCACTCCGCCGCTGCAGCAGGGCGCCGCCCCGAACACGTGAACCCGGCGGTTCGCCGTGTCCAGCACGATGATCGCGCGGGTGAGGTTGTCCGCCACCCTCCAGGCCACGCTCTTGGTCCAGCTGCCGCTGAGGTTGAGCCGGTAGACCACGATCAGCGGGTCCGTCGGCACCGCCGGAGAGGCGTCGTTGAGGGAGGTCTTCACCACCGCGAAGACGGCTCCGCTGGCGTCGGCGGTCAGCGACTTGATGTTCAGGTGGTCGTCGGGGCAGCGGGTGGTCTGGCAGAGCCGGGTGCCGGTCCACACCGAGTCCGAGCTCCCGTCGCGGTGGCTGGCGAAGTACAGCCCCTGGCCGCTCCCCGTGCTCTGGTTGCTCCACAGCACCCCGATGCTCCGCTGTGAGCTCACCGGGTCGACATAGGCCACGAGCGTCGAGATGTCGTCGGTGCTGAGGTTGCCCGCCCCCGCCACGGGCGGGACGGAGGGGCTGGTCCACGTCGTGTCACTGGTGGTGCTGTGCGCGACGCGCACCTCGCGGCCGCCTCGGCCGTTGTCGGTGGTGTAGGTGACCCACAGCCGGCCGCGGCTGTCCTTGTCCATGACGGCGGCCTCGACCTTGCGGCTGACGACGTCGTGGGTCACCTCAAGGCTGTAGGCGTTGGTGGCAGCGTTGTAGCCGAACCGGCGGAACCGCAGGCCGAGATCCGTGGTCGCGGAGTCGGTGTCCTTGAGATGGGTGACCACGTAGAGCTTGGAGCTCTTCTGGTCCCACAGCACATCCGCCTCGCTGTTGCGGCGCGTGTCGATGACGGCGCCGGTCGCCGTCCAGGCGTGGGTGGCCTGGGACCCCCGGTTGAAACGGTGGATCTCCATCCGGCGGATGGAGGCGTTCCACAGGGCACCCCACCAGCTGCCGTCGGTGAACCACAGCTTGCTCTCCGGCTTCTGCCCGGTGGGCGCGGTGATGGAGCCGGAGTAGGAGAAGTCGCGGTAGCCGGCTGTGACCGCGGCCGGGCTGGCGCTCGGTGGAGTCACCAGGGTTGCGAGGCCCAGCACCATCATGGCGGTGGCCAGGCCGGCGCTCCGAGCGCGGACCCGCCGCGCGGAGGCGACGGATGAAGGGGCGGTAGCCATTCTGATCTCCGTTCCGGTTGGGATTCCGTGGGGGCGGCGGGCGGTCGGTTGCGTGGTTCAGGCCGGGTGGCGGGCGACGGTCCGGTGGGCCGGTATGCGGCGCCAGTACCGCAGCGTCGCGGTCGCCGCTTCGCCGGTGCGCATGACGATGCGCGCATACGGAAACAGGTCGGGGTCCGCGCCGTCCGGACCCGCGCCGCGCACGTCCGCCGACCAGGTGCCCACGTTGACGTACCGGCCGGTGGCCTGCGCCAGGGAGGTGTCCTCGGCTCGGTGCGTGTGCGCGAACAGGACAGTGGGGACGCCGCTGCCGTGCCGCCGGAGGATCCGGTGCACTCGCGCGGCGGCCGGGCGCAGGCCGTAGGGCCGGCTTGCCGAAACACGGCGGCTGAGCACCCGCCAGCCGACTCTGGCCAGGGCCGGAGCGACCTTCACCGCGGAGGTTTGTGCCAGGTCGCGAACCGCCTGCGCCGTCAGCCCGATCCGCAGCGCCTCTTCGTCCAGCCGGGCCAGGTATGCGGGCGACCTCGCCGCTCGTTCACGCCTGGGCACGCCTGCCGTCGCCCGCAGGAAACTCATGGCGCGGCGGCCCACGCCACCGGAGCGGTCGGCCAGCCATTCGGCCCACAGCGACTCTTGCTGGCTCAACAAGGTTGCCACCCGGTGGACTTCGTGATGCTGGTGACCGTGCTCGCAGTAGAAGGCGCCGGGCGCCGCGAGGGCCCAGGCGTGGACGGCGACGCCCTGCGACGGGTGGCCGAGCAACGAGAGCAGCACGCCGGCAACGTCGGGGCGAGCCAGCGCGGCGTCGTGGTTGCCGCAGACGAAGTGCACGTGCACGCCGTGCCGGACGGCCGCGCGCAGGGCGGCGAAGGCGTCCGCGTGCGCCACGGCGATCTCGCGCAGCCGGGCTGCGGCCTCCCGATGACGGACCAGCTCGAAGGTGTCGCCGAGCAGGACAAGATGCCGGGCGGTGTGCTGGGAGCCGGCCAGCTCGTGCACGAACGCCGCGAACGCCGCGCCTGTGCCCCGAGGTTCGGGTCGGGTGTCGAGGTGGAGGTCTCCGACGAACCACCAGGTCTGGCTGGCGCTCATGTCAGCAAGCCCACGGCCTGCGGGACGAGGAGGACGACGACGGCGCAGATCAGGGCGGCCTCGAAGGGGTTGAACTTCCGCCAGCTCGAAGCGACGTCGGTCCTGCCCACCTGATCCGCGCAGCGGCGGACCAAGACCCCGAGGAGCGCGACGGCGCACAGCGCCGCAAGCAGTTTCATGCCTGTCGCACCGGACGACAGCACGCGGCCACCGCGGCCACCGCGGCGAGCACCGTCAACGACAGCTGCCAGGACCACCAGCCCAGATAGGTCAACGCCGTCGACACCACGGTGGTGAGCCCGAGGCTGAGCGCCAGGCTCGCCACCACGGTGGTGAGCCGGTCGGTGAACCCGATAAGGCGTACCACGCCGAAGCCGGGCAGCACCGCGACGAGCGCCGCGGCCACGACCAGCCGCACCGGTTGGGGCGCCCCGACGAGCAGCAGGAGCAGGGATGCGACCGATGCGGAGAGCACCGCTCGACCGGCCGGGTCCGGCCGCAGCCGCAGCCCTGGGCGACGCGCTTTCGACGGGTCAGCCACGGGCCTCCCCGATCCGGTAGATCCGGGCGTCCGCATTGGTGTACGCGAGCTGAACGCCTCGTTCTGCCGCCAGCAGGACCTTGAGCTTGCGCACCTGATCCGGGGCTGCCAGCCCTTGGGTCGTCAGCGATGACTCCCCCGAACGGGTGAGTATCACCAGCGCGCCCTTGGGGTTGTGCCGGCCCGCAGCGAGCACCGCCGCGACACAGGGCGCCGCCTGGAAAGCCGGACCGCAGGCCTTTGCCACGGTGACGGTCTTCACGTCCAGGTAGTCGCGGAACTGCCACAGCGCAGGATGCGCCCAGGCGATCAGCGTGCCACCGGGCGGCGCGAGCTGGTACAGCCGCTGCGCCGCTTGGGTCTCCGCGGCCGTGAACATGTCGAACCGCGCGTTCCCGTAACGCGAGGTGACCGTGCCCAGCGCGAGCAGGAAGCACGCCAACCCGACACCGACCGTCCGCCGCCGGCTCATCCGAGGTGACGGAGCGAGCAGGGCCTCGGCCGCCAGCACACTGGTGAACGGCAACGAGAACAGCGCAACCCGCAGCAGGATCTCCCCGCCGTAGGACTGGGCCGGGAAGACGAGGAACGGAGCGACCGCGAGGGCCACCAGCCGGCCGTCCAACCGTCCCCGCCGGTGCAGCAGCCAGGCACCGGCACCCGCCAGCAGCCAGATCGCCGCCATCACCGCGATGCGCACGAAGACCACCACGACGTGCCCGGGGGTGCCCACGACCCGGCCGGTGAGGCTGGTGGACGCGGCCAGGCCGATCCCGCTGTCCGCCAACGGCGGGTGCCCGACGAGGTAGCTGCTGGCTGGGAACACCAGCCAGATGACCAGCATCAGGGCCATTGCAGCGGGCAGGCCGGTGGCCCAGCAGCGCCCGATCACCACCAGGGCCGCCACGGAGACGATGAGCATGAACGGGGTGAGCTGGTGGCTGGCGATGATCGCCCCGGCGAGCAGAACACACAGGAGCAGGACAGCACGTCGCTGCGCGGGGGAACCCGGCCCCTCCGGGCGGCGTTGCTGCCACCAGGCTTGCAGCCGGCGCCAGCGCCACCCGGCCGGCCGGCCGGCACTGGACGACAGCTGGCCGAGCAGCAACCCGATGACGGCCAGGTAGAGCAGGAAGCCGAACGCCTGCGGCGACAGGTAGTCCTGGTCGATCCAGTTCCCCAGGCAGAACAGCCACAGGGCCAGCCAGCGGGCGCGACTGGTGGGCGTGAGAGCCCGGGCCACCAGCGCCAACGCCGGCAGCCACAGCAGGGCGTTGACCACAGGTGCCCAGGCGGTGAGGGCAAGGGCGTCGATGCCGGTGGCCTTGGACAGGGTCGCCAGGAACGCGAAGAATCCGGGCCAGGAGAAGTACGCGTCCACTTCGGGGTTGATCTGCCCGGTGCTGATGAGCGCATCGGTGATGCCGGCGTGCCGGAAGGCCGCCTCACCGCGGGCGCTGCCGGATGCCAGGGCACCGGCACCGTTGAGCACGAACACCAGCGCCGAGAGCAGGACGGCCAGCTCGAAGGAGCGGGACCGGTGGTGCAGCCCCGAACGCAGCACCATCAGAAAGGCCACATTGAGTCCCAGGACGCCCAGCCAGTAGGCGACCGGCAGTGCTGCCACCAAGCCGACGTCGCTGGTGACCGGCAGCCGAACCGTCGTCGCGGCGACAGCAGCCACCGCGGCCGCCTCCAGGCCGAGCACGAGGGCGATCGAGAAGGGCATCGAGCGCGGCCGTCGGGCGCGGGAGGGCGGCCCGCTGGCGTGGCTTGGCCGCACCGCGCTCGTCACCGTCACGACAGGCTCCGAACCATGGACCGCGTTCGCAGCCAGCTGCCTGTCGCCGCGACGGACAGGCAGACCAGCCAGGCCGCGGCGGTGGCGCTGGGCCCGCGGTGCCCTACGGCGATGGTGGCGGCACAGGTGGCCAAGGCCAGCAGCGTGTTGACGACGAGGGCCTCCGTCAACCGGCCGCGGCCACGGCAGGCCGCGTTGTACATCTGCACCACCGTGTACGGGATCACCCCGACGGCGAGGATGCGCAGCGCAGCCACCGAGCCCTCGGCGTACCTGGCACCCAGGAGTCCCAACAGCGGTTCCGCGAGTACTCCCAGCACCACCGCGATGGCGGCGCCGACCAACAGCGACCAGCGAAGTCCCGCCCGCAGGCTGTGCGAGAACTGAGCGGGCGAGTGCACGCCCTCGGCGAGCGCGACGAGCGCGGTCATGGTCGGCACCGAGTAGGCAACCCAGGCCATCATCCACGCGGGGTACCAGTACGCGGTGGCCTCAAGCGAGACGAGGTGGGCCAGCAGGATCGGGACCAGCTGGCCGGGCGAACGCTCTGCCAGGGTCAGCAGCTGGTTCGGCAGTCCCACGCCGAGCATTGAGCGCAGGCGACGCGCGCTGCGCTCGGGGCGGTAGCGGTACCGGATCGCCCGGCGCAGCTGGACCGCTCCCGCGGTGCAGGCCGCGACCGAACCGAGAGTCCAGCAGGCGAAGAGCAGCCGTGGATCGCCCAGCAGCCCGGTCGTGGCAGCCGCCATCGTGATCCCGATGGTGGCCGCGGCAGCGACGGCATACCGCAGCGAGGAGTTCCCGCCCCGACCCAGCGCGATGTTGACCTGGTCGAGGCAGACCATGACCGTCCCGGCCACCGTCGAGATGAGAAACAGCCCCGCGAAGCCCAGCTCTCGGCTCACCGTCGACAGCTCGCCGCCGGACACCGCGACGACGACGAGGAAGCCGCCGCCACAGGCGAGACCGGCCAGCAGCACCAGGGTCAGGGCGCCGTCCAGCACTGGTGCCCGCTCCCGCGCCCCACGCAGGCTCAGGATCACCGCCGTGCCGGTGCCCAGTTGCCCGAGCTGGGTGCACAACAGCACCGCCGAAGTCGCCGCCGCCACCAGCCCGACCTGCGCCGGGCCGCTGCTGCGCGCGGCCAGCACCCAGAACACGAAGCCGGCGCCCAGCTGCAGGCCCTTGCCGGTGACCAGCCCCAGCATGCTCACCAGCAGCGGGCTGCGCCGCCGGACAGGGGCCGCGGCGGCGACTGCGGATGCGTCGGTCACCGCCGCAGTCCTCGGGCCATCCCCTTGTAGTTGAAGACGGCGAAAGCACCGAAGTAGGGAACCCAGGCGGGTTGTCCCCGCACCAGGCTCAGCCCGGCGCCGCGGACGGCGGCCGCGGCGGGCAGCAGACCCAGGCGCAGGCCGCGCCAGCGATGCTTGCGGATCATCCGGCCCAGCCCGAATCCGTCCATGTCGAACTGGTCCCGGGCGAAGCCCAGGTCGTCACCGGCGAACCGGTGCTCGACCAGGACCGATCGAGACACTCCTATGCGCAGGCCCGCCTGGTGCATCCGCCAGCGCAGCTCGATGTCCTCCCCGGAGTCGAAGTCCGCGTCGAACCCCACGCGAAGCAGCTCGGCACGATCGCAGACCGTTGCCACCAGCCCGAACCAGTAGCGGCTGCGGCCACTGCGATGGTGGTAGGCCAGGGCGCGACCCCAGTAACCGGGCCCCCCGACGCTCTCCAGTCCCGCTTGCAGGGCGACGTAGCCACCGTCGCGGTACTCCGACAACAGCTGCACCAGCCGTCCCGGGGGGAACACGACGTCGCTGTCGACCAGCAGCACCAGGGGGGTCTCGGCCAGGGACGCGCCCAGTGTCCTGGCGTACGGCAGCCCGCGACCGTCGTCGCTGACGACCGTCGCGAACTGCGCCGCCAGCTCCTGGGTCGTGTCGGTCGAGCGTCCGTCCACGACGATGATCCGGCCGAGCCCAGACTGCTGGAGCGAGCTGAGGCACCCCGGCAGGAGCGCAGCGGCGTTGCGGGCGGGAACGACCGCGGTCACCTCGGCCAGCATGGCCTCGGTCCCTGACCCGCTCACTGGTCTCATGCCACGCCGAGGTCGGCGATCGTCGGCAGCAGGCTCTCCAGCGAGTCGACGATGTCGTCGGACGCCTCGTCGGGGGTGTACACGCTCGGGACCTGCAGCAGGTAGCAGGGCCGGTCGTCGAGGGCCTTCCGCAGCACGGTCTCCTTGTCGGAGAGCTGTTGTGGCCAGGGCACCAGTGAGGTCGCGGCCAGCCCGGTGACGACCTGCTGGGAGAAGGCCGGCATCTCGACGTGGAAGTTGCCGAGCATCCGGTCGACCATCCAGCCGCTGTCACGCTCGACCAGCCGGGACCGGGCACCCTGGAACCGCTCGACGTAGACGCTCGCGGCCAACGGCGCGTTTCGCGCCGACTCCGTTCCGGGGAAGGCATCCGAGGCGCGCACCATCATGTGCTCCGGCGACCAGCGGCGGGACAGGTCGGCCAGCCGCGGGTACCGGACGACATAGGGGTGGACGACCGTCGTGAGCCGGCCGACCGGCCGGGAGAACCGGACCGGCACCAGCGGTTTCCGTCCGCCGCGGAACAGGTGCGGGTAGATGGCCTTGTGGTGCGGCTTGATGAACATCGGCTTCTCGTAGCCGAGCAGCTGCCCGTCCTCGGCGAGGAACGCCCAGTCGTCGCCCATGAAGCTCCAGCCGTCCCGCTTCATCAGCTTGGCCACCGTGCTGGTCTTGCCGGTGCCGCCAGCCGCCGGGAGCGCGATCGCCTGGCCCCGGTACACCATGGTCGCCGCGTGGATCATGGCAGCACCCCTGGTGACCATGGCTCTGTCCAAGACGGGGACCAGTGTGGTCAGCAGTTCCCCGCCTCCGTGGATGCGGTACTGATTGCCGTCCATGACCACTTGGACCCGGTCTCGCACGAAGCGGACCGCCTCCTCGGTGTAGGCCAGCTCGTGCTCCAGCAGGGCCGCGTCGGGCATGGGCTCCGGGACGTCATCCACGAGGATGTCGGCGGGCACGTGCCGGTCCGTGGCGAAGCACGCGAGCATGGTCCGTAGCTGGGCTGCGGCCGGCGCTTCGGCCGCGACGCGGATGCCGATCCGACCGTGCAGGTCGAAGTTCAGCCATTGCGGGCCACGAAACAGTGGCGTTGAAGTCATGACGGGACTCCTTCAGGTAACGAGGTGCGGAGCGCGAGCGAGGACCGCCCCACGAGGTAGCCGGCAGTGGTCATGGACAGGCCTGCGATCGTGGCCGCGCACCGCAGCAGCCCGGGCAGCTCGCCCCGCAGCAGGCGGCGGGCGTCTCTGGCCAGCCCCCGCGGCAGAGCCTGGCGGACGTAGCTGCGTTCGCTGGCCAGCGCTCGGTCGCGCCCGAGCAGCCGGCTCACCGCTGCCTTGCTCCGGCCCTCCGCCCAGCAGCGGCGGCGGAAGTAGCGCCAGCGACTCCGCTCGGCCGGCACGTGATGGTGCACCACCGCCGCGGGTTCGTGCAGGATGCGCGAGCCGGGACAACGCTGAGCCAACCGGATGGCGACCTCGGTCTCCTCACAGCCCAGCTGGTTTGCGCCGACCCGGCCCATGCCGTTGTGGAACCCGCCGACGGCGATCAGGGGTGCGCGCCGGAACGACATATTGGCGCCGATAGGGTTCCGAACCGGGCTCGTATGCCGCGGCTGCCCGGCATACGAGCAGCCCACCACCCAGCCGAACTCCGGCGGGAACCAGGTCGGCGGGCGGATGGACCAAGCGGGCAGCACCAGTCCCCCAACGCCGATGACGCTGTCGTCGGCGTAGTGACGCGTCAGCTCGGAAAGCCAGTCCCGATCCGCGTGGGCGTCGTCATCCAGGAACGCCACGACGTCCCCGGTGGCGACACGGACGCCGGTGTTCCGCGCTCCGGAAAGTCCCCGTGGGCCGGAACTGGCCACCAGCTGCGCCGCGGGCAGTGCGGCCGCGACCTGCCGCAGCAACTCCTCGTTGTGGTCCACGACCACGATCACCTCGTGCGGGCGCAGCGTCTGGGCGTCGAGGGAGCCGACGGCTCGGACGAGGTTCGCCAGCCGGTCCGGGGTGTAGGTGCAGACAACCACGGAGACACGAGGCGCCGGCACGCTACAGCCCCGAGGAGAGGCCGCGCCGGTCCAGCCCGTCCACCATGGGAGCACGGGCCACCGGCAGCCGTTCTCGCGCGATGAGACGGGCGATCCGCCAGCCGTCACGCCAGGCGTGCAGGTTCGACTGACCGTGCTGGCGCAACAGCTCGATGCTGGGAACCTCGGCAATGCGCAGCCCCTCGGCGACTGCGCGCAGGGCGATCTCGGTCTCGATCTCGAAGCCGGGGGAACGCAGCTGCAACGCCGCGAGACGGTCCCGGCGGACCCCGAAGTACCCGTAGCACAGGTCGCTGAACGACGCCCCCCACATCAGGTTGACGGTCTTGACAAGCGCCCTGTTCCCCAGCCGGCGGGTGTGGGTGAGGTCCAGCGACCCGCTGGCCCGCAGCTGCCGTGAGCCCTTGACGAAGTCGTACCCCTGGTCCAGGGCTCGGACGTAGAAGTCGATCTCCGCCGGCTCCATGCTGCCGTCGGCGTCGATCGCCACGACGTAGCGGCCGGTGGCGCGCTCGAAACCGGTCCGCAGCGCGGCTCCCTTACCGCGGCCACGCTGGGTGACCACGATGACGTCCGGCCGGACCCGACGGGCCACCTCGCACGTGCCGTCGCTGGAGAAACCGTCGACGAGTATGACCTCGGTAACGCAGGATGGAATTCTCCGCAACACCCAGGCAATATTCCGCGCCTCGTTCAGCGTGGGAATGATCAGTGTGACGGTGGGGGCGGTGGTTTCGCCCGGGAGTTCGCGCTGCTTCTTTCGCCGTTTGGGCCGGTCCCTCAGGACGAGGACGTCGCCGGCGCCCCCCGTGTGGATGGTTGGTTGCGGCAACGCCGTCATACACCCTCCGTTCAGCCTTTGGTTCCCCGCGCGTCAGTTCTCGTATCTTTGCCGACGATGGCCGGGAGCAAAATACTGTTTATGGGCGATTTCGGCCTACGCCGAAGGGGTGGGGACCCGAGCCGCAGCCATCGCCGAGCCGCCGGCGTCATGTCGGCGCGACGAATGTCCTAGTACGATCGCTTTGCCCACTACAGCCCCTTTTAGCGCTATTTCCTGACGCGACGAAGGCCGTCACATCGGTATCAAAGCAAAGGACTTGCCGCGCCGCGGTCGTATGGCGGGAGAACCTGCACGTGCAATTTATCGCGCCCCCTCGATGTGAGTTGCGCAGTGGGTGGCTGGTCGGGCCCCGTCGGTGGCGCCGGCCTCAGCCGAGCCCGCAGGCCCTCAGCCGGTGCCGCCGACCGAGCCGTGCGGGACCGGCTGGCCCAGCCGTCCCGCCTGGTAGTCCTCGAAGGCGGTGACCAGCTCGTCCCGGGTGTTCATCACGAACGGCCCGGCCCAGGCGATGGGCTCCCGGATCGGGGCGCCGCCGAGGATGACGACGTCCAGCCCCGCGGCATACCGGGCCTGCTGGCCCTGCGCCGCAGAGAGGGTGATCGCCTCGCCGCGTCCCAGGACCGCGAGCTGGCCGGTGCCGACCGGCGACTGGCCCGGTCCCACGAAGCCGTCCCCGCTCATCACGTACACCAAGGCGTTGAAGTCGGGCCGCCATGGCAGGTCAAGCTGCGCGCCAGGGGCCACGGTGGCGTGAATCATCGTCATCGGCGTGTGCGTGGCACCGGGACCGGTGTGGCCAGCGACCTGCCCGGCGATCACCCGCAGCAGCGAGCCGCCGTCGGTCGAGGACAGCAACGCAACCTCGCCGGAGCGCAGGTCCTGGTACCTCGGCAGCTGCAGCTTGTCCGAACGGGGCAGGTTCACCCACAGCTGGAAGCCGTGGAACAGCCCGCCGGACACGACCAGGTGCTCCGGCGGCGCCTCGATGTGAAGGATCCCGCCACCGGCGGTCATCCACTGGGTGTCGCCATTGGTGATCGTGCCGCCGCCGCCGTAGGAGTCCTGGTGGTCGAAGACCCCGTCGATGATGTAGGTGACCGTCTCGAAGCCGCGGTGCGGGTGCCACGAGGTGCCCTTCGGCTCCCCCGGCGCGTAGTCGACCTCGCCCATCTCGTCCATCATGATGAACGGGTCCAGCAGCCGCAGGTCGACCCCGGCGAAGGCGCGCTTCACCGGGAAGCCCTCTCCCTCGAAGCCTCGGGGAGCCGTCGTGACGGACACGACCGGGCGCCGGCGCAGCCCGGGTTCCAGCGGCTGGACCCGGGGCAGGACGGTGAGGTCGGAGACGGTGACGGCGGGCATGGCCACTCCCTCGAAGGTAGTTTCGATTTCAACTATCGCTTCAACGCACCGCCGCGTCAACCGATTCCCGGGGGTGATCCGCGCCACCGGCCGTGCTGTGGCCGTTCCGTCGCGCCCCTGCGCGCCGATCAGACGTCCGGGCCCTGCGTGCGCAGCCGCTCGACCTCCGACATGGCCTCCCGCAGGCCCTGCAGCCACTCCTCCGAGTGCTGGCCGACCAGCTTGACGCACCAGGCCAGCGCCTCCGAGCGGGACCGCGCGACGCCGGCGTCGACGAGGGTGTCCAGCACCTGCCGCTCGGGCTGCCGGAGCCGGGTCATCGCCGGCACCGAGAGATGGGTGAACAGCCTCCCGGTCTCGCCGATCCTGGCGCCCCAGGAAACGGTCCGGCCATAGCGGGCCTGAGCCTGCTGGGCGATGGCCATCCGCTCCTCGCGCGTGTCCTCGCGCCACCGGGCGATCCGCCCTTCGGCGGCCGACTCGCCGCCGTCGACCGGAGCCAGCTCGCCGACCACGGTGATCTCGTCCCGGTCGACGGTCACCGTCGGCGAGGAGACGAACCAGCCGTCGGGCAGTCGCCCGGTGAACCAGCCCTGGGCGTCGCTGGCGTCCGGAAGGTCGGCCTGCTGCCAACCGCCGGGACGGCCGAAGCCACCCCTGCGGCCCCGGCCGCGGAACGCGCCCGGTCCGCCCGGTCCGCCGAACCCGCCGCCTCCGGGCCCGTAGCCCATCGGACCACTACCGAAGCCGGGTCCGCCGAAGCCGGGTCCCCGCCGCCGACCGCGACCGTGTCCCCGTCCGGCGCCGTCTCCCGGCTGCTCCTCGTACCGCCCGTCCTGCCCGTCGTGGCCATCTTGAGCGTGTGCTCGCATCGTGCTCTCCTTACGTGATTACCGCATTACACAGAATGTAACGGCGTACACGTCTGGAAGATTCCCGCGCTCGAGCCTCAGCGGGCGGTGCCGTCCTCGTCCAGGACGATGGGGTCCACGACCTCGTCGGCGTCCTGTTCCGGGGCGTCGTCCGCAGCGGTGTTGCCGGCGGCGTCCTCGGTGCCGTCTCCGACCAGGTTGGTGACCGGCATCGGCTGCCCGCCCAGGCCGATGGCCGGCGCCACCACCGCCGGCGTGGCGTCCTCTCGTGCGGCGTCCGAGGGCTCTTCGTAGGTCTCGTCCGGGGTCATCGGTGCTCCTGTCGGTGCGCGGGCCAGAGGGTCCCACCGGTCGGCGGCCCTCGACCGGCAATGTATGTCGCACGGCGGGCTCCCGCGATCGGAGGACAGCGCCGCGGGTTTCCCGCCCCTTCTCGGGGTAGAACCCCCCACATGCCGCGGGCCGGCGCCACAGCACCGTCCCCTGGCTACGCTGTTGAGGACCAGTCCCCGTCCGCCAGTCCAGGAGTGACCATGACCGACCAGCCCGCGCCTGCAACAGAACCGCTCACCGACCAGCAGCAGGACGTGCTGGACGACGCGGCCATGGGTGAGCAGCCCAACCCCTTCGACGGCGGCGGCCTCACCGGCGACATCGACGACGACACCGCGTAGGGCCCCGGGACTGAAGCGGTCCGCGGGGCCACCGGGCCGCTGCTCAGCGGTCCAACGGCCCTGTTGCGGAGTCCAGTTCGAGGCGGACCATGTTGCGACCGAGCTGCACCAGGTCCGCACGGGTGATCTGGTGGCCCGGCGTCACCCGCATCGCGAGGTTGCGGGGACCTGCCTTGTCGACGGCGATGCTCAGCGCGTCCGCCACGGCGTCGGGGTCCTGCACCAGCACACCACGCCCGCGCCGACGGTCCCGGCCGCGCGTCACGGTGACCTGCCCACCCCCGGCGAAGTTGCGCCGCCAGGGCGACTCGGTGAACACCACCGGGCCGCCCGGCACGTCGTGCACACCCACGGGCACGGCATACCGTCGCCCGGAACGCCGTCCGGTGAACTCGATCACCGCCATCGCCGGAGGCATCCGGTCGCCGAGCGGGGAGAGCAGCAGGCGTCTCAGGAGCGGGTTCACGACCCGCAGCACGGCCTTGGGCGGAGGCTGCATGCGGACGGCGGGATCCGGGCTCATGATGTTCTCCTGTCGTCAGCGGCGGCCGGGGCTCCGCCGCCGCAACCGACTCAACTTGCCCGGCCGCCTCTTGTCCAGCACTTTCAGGGACCGATCGGGCGCGGCTCATGCGGGCGGGAGGACGGCTCCGCGCGATGAGCACGGCCGGGTCGCCGACGCCGCTGCCGCGACATCCCGCTCCCCGCCGGCCGGTCTACCGCTGGAAGACAACCCCTCGGCGTTGAGCTCACGCAGGGCGCCGCCGACAGCAGCCCGGTCGGTGAGGTCGACCCCGCGCCTGGCGAGCTCAGCGGCAACGGTCTTGGCCGGCCCCCAGGCGGACTCGTCGTCGCACGCCTGCTCGAACTCCGGCAGCGACGCATCGACCTCGGCGACCACGGGCTCGACCCACTCCGCCGCCGGCACGCCCTTGCGCGCGGGCACGGACAGCCCCTCGGCCCCGTGCCGGGTGGCTCGGGGCTTCTTACCGATCCATGAACGCCGGCACCGGACGGTATGCAGCGCAGGCTGGGCGGAGTTGGCTATGGATGGCGCATCCCGCGCCGACCATTCACGAGGAGGAGCGCATGCGAACTCGTCCCCTGCTCACCGCCCTGACGGCGGCAGCCGTCGCCGGATCCGGCGTGGCACTGGCTTCCGGCCCCGCCGCGGCCAGCGACGGCGCCCGGATCTTCGTCCCCGGTGCGCTTGTCAACGCCGACCACACCGTCACGCTGCCGCTCTACCAGGGCAGCTCCGGCGGCCGAACGGTCTGGTTCACCGTCACCGAGGCATCAGACTCCGACCACGCCTCGACCTGGAAGGCGTCCGTGGCACAGAAGCTCGCCAACGCCAAAGGCACCGCCGCCGTGCAGCGGGTCAGCCGGGACGCCGCCGGCCGGATCGTGTTCCCGGCCACCGTGGACTTCTCCCCCGTGCATGTCCTGACCCCCGGCCCGACGGGTTTCCCGCCTCTCGCGGCAGCGCCCGGGGCCGTCGGTCAGGCAGGGTACAGCCCGCTGATCCAGCTGCCGGACGGAGCGATCCTGAACGCCCCGCAGCTGGCCAACGCCAGCGGTCAGGCGGACAAGGCGGTCCAGGTCGACACCGTCCACCGCACGGTCCGCTACCAGCTGACCGACGGCTTCGCCCGCGGCAACGCGGTCGTCTACGCCTCCACCGAGTCCAGCGACGCCGGGGCCGCCGCGATCGAGGACGTGACCTACGCCCCCGCCCTGAACGCCGCCCCGTTCGCCGGCGGGGATGGAACCGACTCGGCCAGGGCCAGTCTCGCCGCGTTCACCAACGGCGCCACCGGCCGGAGCAACCCGCAGCGGCAGGGCCTGAACTCGGCCCTGCTCGGCCAGGGAGACCCGCTCAACGTGCTGGCCTGGACGCCCAACCAGGGCCGCTACAGCCCGCTCTGGGACGTGCACCTCACCCAGTGGGCCCCGGGGCGGACACCGTTGCGCCAGACCGAGTTCGCCCACGTGGAAGACCTGGCCGGGGCCGGCCGGGTCACCGCGTTCGGCGGCGGCGCGTGGGGGCCGAGCGGCTTCATCGTCAACTGTCCGATCATCGCCCAGCGCTAGGGCCAACCGCCTCGACAGCGGCATAGGCGCCGGCCTCCGCTGCCCTCGGCGCGACCGGTGGCGTCGCCTGCCCGCGACGCCGCCGGCGGGCCATCGAGACCAGGCCCCACGCGCCCAGGACGGCGGCCGCGGCGGCGGCCGCCCACCGCAACACGTCCTGCAGCGGCACCCGGGAGACCAGGGGCTGGTCGGCGCCGTGCGGGCGGCCCACCGTCCACCGGTAGTCGTACGTGGCCCTGGGCAGCCCGAGCCGGTGCACCGTGACCCGCACCGCGACCGGCCCGGCCAGGTCCAGCCGCAGCGGGACCGACCAGCGTCCGTCACCGATCGGTTGGGCCGGCAGGGGCGGCAGCGCAGGTGCACCGACCGCCACCGTCACCCCGGTCACCGGTGCGGGCGGGGGGCGCCGGGTGTTGTCCACCCGGATCAGTGCCACGTTGTCCCCGGGCAGGTTGGGACGCAGCTGCAGGCTCTCCTGCAAGTCCGAGACCTGCTGGTATGCGGTGGAGCTGGGCGGGTCCGCGGGTTCGACGAGCTGGGGCTGCAGGGCCGGCTGCCCGCTGGCCAGCAGGCCCGTCACCGAAAGAATGAGCACACCGCCTGCCGCCTCCGCCGCCAGGGTCCGGCGCAGCCCCTTGCCTGGTCGCCGCAGCCGGCGGCGGTTGACCACGGCAAGCGCCAGGCAGCAGGCCACGAGGCCGAACTTGAGCGCCAGCAGCCGCCCGTAGTCGGTCAGCAGGAACGCGTCGACCGAGCCCACCACGCCGCTGGCCAGGTACAGGCCGCTGATGACGGTCACCGCCACGGCGACCGCCGCCACCCGGCCGAAGCCCACGAGCAGGGCGCGGACGACAGGCGCCGGCGGGCGCTGGACGAGGATGGCCACCGTCAGCAGCCCCAATCCGCCCAACCAGGCGCCGGTGGCCAGGACATGCACAGCGGCGACCGCCGCGGCGGTGGGCGAACCGGTGGCGCCGGAACCCGAATGCCCAAGAGCCGCAGTCCCGCCGGCCGCCAGCAGCGCCCCCGCGACGCGGAGGACCTCCTGCCCCCGACACGGCAGCTCCCCCAAAGCCCGAGGGCGCGGAGCGCTCGCCAGCAGGACCACGAGCAGCCCGGTCTCCCGCGCTGCCCAGCGCACCGCATACCCAGTGCCGACCACGCCGTCCAGCCCGCCGCGGGACTGGGCGACCGCGGCGACCAGCAACGCCGCCGCGGCCGAGGCAGCCACCGCCGCCAGGCCGAAAGCCGTTCGGTCCACCAGGCGCGACGGGCAGCCCGGCACGCGTCGCAGCAGCGACCTGGCGACCGGCGCGCCCACTCCCGCGGCGATGCCGAGCAGGGTGAGCCAGCGCAGCGCCGACTCCAGCGGTGACGGCGCGCTCTCGGACCAGCCGGTCTGCGCCACCGCGGTCTGCACGCCGAACACGAACACTCCGGCCGCGCGGTGCAGGTCGTCGGCGGACACGGTGGCCCAGCTGACCCGGTAGGCGCCGCGGGGCAGGGCGGGCAGCGTGACGGTGAGCCGCACCGGCGCTTCGACGCCGCCGGTCTTGCTGGCCCCCCGGCCGGCGGTCTGGTCGAGGACCGGCAGGCCGGCGGTCACGCGGTGCCCGGCCCCGTCCGCGACGTCCACGGTCGTGCCGGGCAGGACCACCGCCTCGCTGAAGGCCAGCACCAGCCGGCCCGGAGCCTGCTCGAGCACCGTCCCGTCCGCGGGGCTGCTCGACGTCAGGAAGGCGTGCGCCTCGGCGCCGGGCGCGCCGGCGACCACCACCCAGCCGGCCAGGACGGCGACGGCGGCCAGCAGCCAGCGCACCCGGCGCGGCGGGCGACCGGGCGACCGCCGCGCCCTCACAGCACCGGTATGCCCGCCAAGGTGACGCCCTGGCTGGTCAGGCTGGCACGATCGTGAGATCGGACCGTGCCGGCGTTGTGGTAAAGGAAGTAGTAGGTCTGGCCGACACGGAGGGCGTGTCCCAACCGCATCAGGGAGACCTGGCGGGTGGACCGACCGGTGCGCTCGTTGCGCAGCACCGGCGGCTGGTTCCCGCGGGCCTGGAACTGGGTGGCCTTGTCCGCGTCGAGCACGACGTAGCTGACCTCGACCAGGCCCCCGTCACCGACCACGGCCACCCGGGAGAAGCGCACCCCGAGTGCCTGCTCCATGGCCGCGCTGGTCGGGATGCTCGTGTCGGCCGCTGCCGAGCGCTGCGAGATGGTGTAGACCGCCGAGGCGGCCAGCACCGCGCCGAGCAGCAGGACGAGCACCCGTCTCGTCCTGCCCGGACTGCCGGACCTGCCGGTCATTCCCGGCGTGGCGCCAAGGGCATCTTGGGTCATCGTCACTGCTGTCCTCGTGGTGTCATCGCCGGGATCCGGCGGGGGGTGGAGACCCCGCCGGACCCCGGCAGTTGGGTGCTACTGCGACACGTTCAGGTTGTCGAAGTAGAGGTTGCTCCGTACCGCGGTGGTGACGCCGACGATGACGCCCAGCCGGATCCCGCTGGCCTGCACCGTGTTGGTGTTGGCGAAGGTGGTCGAGACCGGTGTCGTGGCGGAGTTGAACCGCATGGACAGGAAGCCCCGGGTGGCCCCGGTGCCCGGTCCGGCCCGCCAGTCCAGGGTCACCGTCACGGTGCCGGCGGGCAGGGTCACCCACGGTCCGTTCACGGTGCCGCCGCCGGAGGTGCGCAGCGTGGTTCGCACCTGCTTGACCTGGGTCGTACCCACCGTGGTGGTCCGCAGCTGCAGCGAGAACGCGCTGACGGCTCCCGTGGGTGTCGTGGTCACGGTCAGGATCGTCGGCGTCGCCCCGCCCGTGGCCAGGCCGGAGGCGAACAGGTCGACCTGGACGTGCAGTGTCGTCTGCGCGCCGCCGAGGGTCCTTGACACGTATGCCGGCTGGCGGGCCACCGCGGTGGTGGGGTAGGCCACCTGCAGCACGTTCCCGGCCATCGGCGCCGGCACGCTCGCCGGCTTCGGGACCACGGACACGACCGCGCCGTTGGTGACCGTCCATCCGGTCAGGTTGTCGAACCCGCTGGTCAGCAGCGGCGGCTGGGTCACGTTGACCGTTGTCGACACGGCGTTGCTCCAGTTGCCCGCCTTGTCCCGGATCCGCAGGTTGAAGACCTGCATGCCGGACGGGATGGACGCGAGCGGGATCTCGACCGTGGCCGAGCTGAAGTCGGCGGACAGTGAGACCGTGACGACGGTTCCATTACCCGGACCGGGGTCGGTGCTGCCGAGCCAGAACTCCGCGGAGCCCACGGTGTTGCTGGCGTCGCTGTACGGCACGGTCAGGGTCAGCAGCGTCGCACCGTTGGTCGGGTTGGGGCTCGCCGTTGGCGTCCCGATCACCGGAGCGGTCTTGTCCACCACGAAGTCTGCCACGAAGCCTGCGCCCCAGTTGCCCGCCACGTCCTTGCCGTGCACGACCATGTGGTGGGTGCCCGCGGACAGGCTCCTGACCTGGCTGAGCGGGACCAGGCCGTAGACCGTCTCGCTGGTGGAGTCCAGCGCACCGTCGCTGGGGATCATCTGCAGGCCGTTGCCGTCGTTCAGCGGCCCGCTCGGCGGGTCGAGGAACGCCTCCGCGTCGGCGAGCACGCTCTGCAGCGCGCCCCCCGCGTCCAGGTCGGTGATCTTGGCGGAGACCACGGCGTAACCGGGGTTGGCCTGGTCGGAGATGAGGCCGTTGGTCGGGTTTGGCGCGAAGGCGGCACCGTCGACGGTCGGTCCGGTCTTGTCCACCGTGAACGGCACGTCGAGCAGCGGACCCCACAGCCCGAGGGAGTCCAAGCTGTGCACCCAGGCGTGGTGCAGCCCCTCGGGCAGGTTGGTGGCAGGGGTGATCTTGCCCGTCTCGGCGACCACGGTGGCCACCCGGTTCAGCGACATCGCGATGCCCGAGCCGTTGGTCACCGTCGGCGGCAGCAGCGGCGTCGCGTCAGCGGTCACGAACAGCTCGGCGGCGGTGATGTTGCCACCCGCGTCGCTGTCGTCGCCGGTCGCGGTGACGGTGATGTCCCCGGACTGGTTGCTGACGGCTGGGGCCGCGCGGCCGGCGGTGGTCTGCGGGCCGTTCTTCGGCAGGTTGAACACCACCGAGCCGACGACGCCCCAGTTCCCCGCAGAGTCGTGGGCCCGGACGTAGATCACGTGCCTGCCCGCCGCCAATGTCGCCATGGTGGCCACGGTCAGCGTGCCGGTCGCGCTGTCGGCCGTGGCCGCCACGGTCATCGCAGTGCCGAAGCCGACGCCGGTGTCGGCGTTGTCGTCCACCACGAACTCCGCCTGGTCCACGGTCGACCCCCCGGTGGAGGCGTCGCTGACATCGGCGGTGATGGTGACGTCGGTGTCGCCGGTCGCCGGGTTGGGGCTTGCGGTGACGTGGGTCGAGACCGGTCCCACGGTGTCGGTGGAGGGGGCCGGCGCGCTGGTGTCCAGGACGGTCATCATCCCGCCGAAGGCGAACTGCAGCGGGTCGGCGGTGTGCTGCGCCGCGTTGTCCAGGTGGGTGCCGTTCTCGTAGAGCGTGACCTTCGACTCGGGCCCGGTGGTCATCGTGGTGACCACGTCCTCGGTCGCGCCCGGCTCGACCGAGGCGACCACCTCCCGCTCGGGGTACGGCAGCTCGCGGCCGTCGCGCGCGACGGCCGTCTGCAGGCCGCCGAGCAGGCTCATCGCGTGCTGGGCGGCCCCCGCGTTGAGGTAGCGGATCAGCACGGTGTGACCCTGGTCGGTCGCGACAGGGGGGATCTCCGGGTACGCGTTGCCGTTGATCAGCCGGTACGTGGGCCGGAAGCTGCGCATGTCGAAGGTGGTCGGCGCCGCGTTGAAGACCGGGTCGATCTCGGTGAGCACCGCCACCTGCTCGTCGTTGTAGGCGGAGGCGCCTGACCCGTATGCCGTCCCGTCGCCGGGCAGCACCACCAGGGCGCCGACCAGGCCCATGGCGACCTGCCGGGACCCGTCGGCGGTGTGCCCGGCCTCGTAGAGGAAGGTCCCCGGCCGGCTGGCGGTGAACGTGTAGTCGATCGTCCCGCCCGGGCCGACCCCGGTCTGGGTCTTGGCCTCCGACAGGCCGGTGGTAAAGGCGGAGCTGGGGATGCCGGGGAAGGCGAGCGAGAGCTGCTGGCCGGCCGGGAGCCCGTTGTGCACCGTGATGGTCACGGTGTCGCCCTGGTTGACCACCAGCTGCGGGCCGGGCGCGGTGAACGGGCCGGACGCGGAGCCGGCGAAGCCCCAGATGGGGATGGGGCTGCTGCCGGCGACCACGATGGTGCCGGTGTCGGCATACAGGTCGCAGGAGACGGTGCCCGACCCGGTGCAGCCGCGGGGGGTGAGCCGGCCCACCGGGGCCGCGACCGCAGTCGGGACGGCGACCGCGGTGACCGCGGCGGCTGCGGCGGCGGCCGGCGGCGGGGCCGAGGCGGCCGCCGGCGGCGGGGCCGAGGCGGCCGAGGCGACGGCGGGGCTGGCGCCGAGCAGGGGCGCCATGGCCAGTGCTGCGACAGCGACCAGCACTGCGCGACGCAGCAGCCGCGCTGCGGGTGGCTGGGCGGGTGACTGGGCGGGTGACTGGGCGGCTGACTGGGCGGGTGACATGGGGAGTGGCATCGACATGACGGTCCTCAGTTCCCCGAGCACCCGTTCGGCGGGTCGATGCGGTAGACCGTCATCATCCCTCCGAAGGTGGCTCCGAAGTTGGTCGCTTGCTGAAGGGCGTGGCTGTGGGCGATGTGGTAGTACTCGCCGCACTGGTTGTTGTCGGTGATGTTGGACGGCACCGGGTTCTTCGTGCCGAGGTACGGGCTCTCGCTGAACCAGGTGTCGGTGCCCACCAGCAGCTGGTCGGTGATCGCCGGGATCTGGGTCGGGACCGGGTTCGTGGTGGCGTCCCAGTGCTCCACGTCCCGCCAGTCCATCAGCACGTCCAGGGTCTGCCCCGGGGCGACGTTGAGGTCGAACTTGTTGTACGACAGGTCCTGCCCGGTCGGGCCGGCCAGCGCCTGGCCGTCCTTGTTGACCACCCGCTCGTCGCTGCCATGCGGGTGGAACGGGTAGTTCACCGTCCCGGCGTTCAGGTAGCGGATCGTGGCGGGCAGCGGGTTGGTCGACGCGTCGTACGGACGGATGTGCACGAACGCGCCGTAGGGCTGGTTCGGCAGCCACGAGGCGTGATTCGGCGCGAGCGTGTCGGGCATGCTGCGACCGTTGATCATGAAGTACTTGGCGTTGTAGGCATCCCAGTCGACCGGGGACTTGCGCTCGACCGCGAGGTGAACCTGGGGGTCGACCTCGGAGAGCAGAAAGAGGTACTCGTGAGCCGGGTTGAACGCCGAGTCGGCCCGGTTGTTCACGTGGTCGGCGCCCCCCACCGGTCGCACGACCAGCGCGCCGTACAGGCCCATCTGCACCTGCTTGTCGACGTCGGTGCCGCTGCGGTACAGGTAGGTGCCCGGGGAGCCGGCCGTGAAGGTGTAGGTGACCGACCCGTTCCCGGCGGGGGCGGACTGGACCATGGAGGTGAGGCTGCCGCCGGAGTCCAGCTGTGGCTGGGCCGGGTTGCCGTTGGCCTTCACGGCGAGCTGGCCGGGGAAGATGATCGAGGTGGCCTCCGGCAGCGTGTTGTGCAGGATGACCGTGACAGCCTTGCCCGAGGTGACGCACAAGGTGGGGCCGGGGAGCTGGAACCGGGCACGGAGCGCATTGTCGTAGCTCCACATGTAGATCGAGTTGCCGTCCGGGGTGGACACGTAGCCGTCGTCAGCGGTCAGGGTGAAGCTGTTGGTCGAGCTGGTGTCGCAGTCCAGCCCCTCGGTCGTCGCCGCAGTGGCCGCGGTCGCCGCAGCCAACACCACGGCGGCCACCAGGACCAGCGCCGCGGCGAGCACCGCCGCCCGGGACGCCCACGTGTGCAGGTGAATCCTCATCGTCGGCCGCCTCACTTGTTCACTTCGGTCTGGGCGGGGTAGGTGCCCGGGGCGCCGACGCGGATCTCGGTCATCATGCCGCCGTACCCCGGGGCACCGCCGTTGCTCTGGAAGCTGTAGTCCCGGTCGTACAACAGGTAGGTGCCCGGGTCCGGGGCGGTGAACAGGATGTCCCTGCTCTCACCGCCGCCGACGGTCACCGTGTTGGTGGTCAGGTAGTTCGTCGTCCCGTCGCGCCCCTTCAGCAGGCTCGCGTCCTTGGCCACCACGGTGAGGTCCACGTTGTCCGCGGTCAGCGAGTGGTCCTTGTAGCCCAGGTTCGACAGCCGCAGCAGCACCCGGTCGCCCGTGTTGCAGGTGACCAGGGACGACAGCGGCTGGAACTGGAGCCGGCCGCCGCTGAGCGAGGGGTTCATCCCGGGAGCGTTGGGCGCCGTCGTGTCGGGGAAGCCGCGCCCGTTCAACAGCGAGAAGTCGGGTTGGTAGTTCGTCCAGTCACTGACCTGGATGTGGGCGTCCCGGTAGTGCGAAGCCGACCAGAGCTCGGTGAGCATGATGGCGAACTCCCGGTCGTACCTGGTTGACCCGTCGCCGTCGTTGTAGGCGTACTTCGTGCCTGCCGGGTCGCTGCCCACCGGGCTCCGGTTCTGCCGGGGCCGGACGAACACCATCCCGGTCATGCCCATCTGCACGTGCTCGACGTCCTCGAAGTGGCAGTGGTACATGTACGTGCCCGCGTCGTGCGGCCGGTAGAAGTAGTCGAGGTCGCGGCCCACGGGGACGGCCAGCGACAGCTCGGGCACGCCGTCGAACAGCGGGATCGCGTTGACGAAGCCGTGCCAGTGCAACGTGTGCCCGTCGAAGAGGTCCGGACGTTGCACCAGGCCCAGGTTGGTCAGCGTGAGCGTGATGTCGTCCTCCTCGTCGAAGGACATGATGGGAGCGCTGATCTGGGCGTGACCGCGCAGCGCCGCGACCCCGGCGGCGTCCAGGCCGGTCGCGTCGCGGAACCCGAACACGTAGGTGTCGAAAGGGGCCGGCGCGAGGGCGTCCGGGAAGAACGGCGCGTCGGCCAGGCCGTTGGCCGGCATCGACACCCATCCGTCGGTGCCCACCAGGTGAACCGCCTTCTGCGGGTTGGGTCCAGCCGCAGCCGCGAGCCGCACCGGGCTGACCGAGGCCGACGCCGGAGCGACGAAGCGGGTGCCGAGGAGCACGGCGCCGGCGGCGCCCGCACCGGCCGTCAGCAGCGAGCGTCGTGACATCGGCGCCTTGGTGAATCGGTCCATCGTGATGCTCTTTTCCGCTACCGAGAGGGACGTGGGGATCTGGTGCAGGCAGCCGCCGGGCCCAGCCCGGCGGCTGCCGGGCACGTCACGGGACCACCTGGTCCGAGCCGGCGTCGATCCGGCCGGCCGGAGCCGGCGGCACCGGTCGCGGGTCTCCGTCGATGTCGAACGCGGGCGCGTAGACCTGGTAGCTGACGGTGCCCGCGACGGGGGCCCCGGTGTTCCAGGTCACCTGGTAGCTGACCGCACCCGCGCCGTAGGCGATGGCGCCCGATCCGGTCAGGTGGTAGTTGCCGAGCAGGTCGAACGGAAGCACCTCGGTGACGATGGCGGCCTGGCGGAACGCCGGGTTGGTCCGCACCGGCAGCACGCTGACGGCGACGTCGTACGGGTCGACCAGCCCTGGGTTTGCCGCGCTCACGGTCATGTTCTGGCCGCCGTCGGTCCCGCTGGTCGTCTGCACGACGGTGTTCACCGGGTGCAGGGCGCCGACCGGGCTGGCGCTGCCTGCCGCGACGTCGACCACCTCCATGTCGGCGTTGTTCACCGCGTCGGTGCTGCCGTTGGGCAGCTTCGCCCCGATGCCGTAGACCACGCCGCCGACGTAGTTGCCGGCCCGGTTGTCCCAGAACACGTCGTTGAGCAGCGTCGGGCGACTGAAGCCGAGCTTCTGCGACCCGGTGAGCAGGTTGTTGCCGCTGAACGCGGTGTTCAGCCTGGCCTGCAGCGGGGCGCTGATCGCCCCCGTGGTCAGCCCGGCGGCCACGGCCACGCCGTTGCTGGTCACCGCCGTCGCGGTGGTGATGTTCTTCGTCACCGTCGTGTTGACGACGTTCACGAACACCGCGTCGTCGATCGCGATGCCGCCGCCCTCGTGCGCGGAGACGTTGTTCGCCACCGTGTTGTTGGTGATGTCGACGGTGCCGCGGGTGGTCCTGGTCATGTTGGAGCCGGAGACCTGCAGGAGCCGGATGCCGCCCCCGTCGTCATTGGCCAGGTTGGCCTGGATCACGTTCGCGTCGATGGTCACCGGGCCGGTGCCGGGGGTCAGTCCCGTCGGGGTGCTCGGCAGCTCGCCGGCCACCATCACCCCGCCGCCCTCGTCGTAGGACTGGTTGAACCAGATCCGGTTGTGGCTGATGGTGCCGCCGCCGTTGCCGCCGTTGCCCATGAAGCCGAAGGCCGAGACGCCGCCGCCGTACTCCGCGGAATGGTTGCCGCAGATGGCGTTGTTGTCGACGCTGTAGCCGTCCGAGTCGGCGAACAGCCCGATGCCGCCGGCCAGGTTGGTCCCGCCGTTGTCACGGACCTGGTTGTGCGAGATGACCACGTTGTGGTTGTTGTTGTTCGCCACGTAGGGCGTGCCGACGCGGATCCCGCCGCCGTACGAGCCGCCGTTGCCCACCACGAGGTTGTCGGTGACGCGCAGGCTCTGGACACCGGCGTGGACGTAGATCCCGCCGCCCTGGGTGACCAGGGCTCCGGCCGCGCCGTACGGCGTGGTGGTGCCGCCGGTCAGCACGTTGACATTGCCGGCGAAGTCGCTCTGGGCGCCACCGGTGATCTGGAAGCCGTCCACGGATGCCCGCCAGGTCCCGGCCATGGCCGGTGCGGTCGTCCGGTTGAGGAAGGTCAGGACCGCGGCGTCCGGCACGGCGGGGTCGCCGTTGTAGCTCAGGCCGCTCAGCGTCGCCAGCCAGCTGGCGCCGATGGGGTTCTCCGGGTTGAAGCCGGACCCGTCCAGGATGGTGCCCGGCACCCAGGTGTTGCCCTGGAACCCGCCTGGGCCGACGCCTTGCAGGTGGATCCGGTCGGCCACGATGACGTTCTCCAGGTACTCCCCGCGCGGGGTCAGCGCTGTCGGCGCGCCGGGGTAGACGACCACCAGGTTGTACCTGCTCGCCGCCGTCGGCCGGGCTGCCGTCACCGCCTGCTGGACCGTGGCGTAGGCGCGACCGGGCCCGACCTCGAACAGCCTGGGGTTGGTCGGGGTGTTGCCGGTGCCGCGCAGCACCTGCAGCGTGAGCGTGTTGGTCGCCGACTTGCCGTTGTTGGCCGCGCTGCGGCTGATCGTCAGCGGCTGGGCGCCGACCACGGCCGCCAGGTTCGGCACGACGAACTGGATCTGGGTGTCCGACCACGACGCCGGCGTCACCGCCGTGCTGCCGACCTGGAGGGTGCCCGCGGTCCCGCCGAAGCCGCTGCCCTGCACGGTGACCGTCCGGCTCGCTGCCGACGCGGCGTCGCCGCGCACAACCGGCTTGTCCACCGCATACAGCTGGGGCACGTCGCCGGGCAGGTTGCACACCGTGTTGTTGGCGACCGTCGCTCCCGGGGTGAGGACCGTCGCGGCGACCTGCGTCGGCGCCTCGTCGGTGACCGTGTACAGGCCGGGCCAGCCCTGGAAGTTGGCCGCGATGGTGCGGAACCGCGGGTTGTAGTCCTTGTTGGGCGCGCCCGGACCACCGGGGTCGTTGCCCACGAAGCGGTACATGTTCGGGCAGGGACCGGCCGGCACCGGGCAGTTGTAGGTCCCGGTGGACGGCTCGAGCGCCTCGTACAGGCCGTTGAAGTCGGTGTGGGCCGTGTCCACCAGCCGGCCGCTCCAGTCGTAGAGCCCGACCGGCACGTACGGCAGGCCCTGCGCCTCGCCGTAGTTGACGCTGCGCTTGTCCAAGGTGATGCCCAGATCGTTCAGCGTCAGGCCCCAGAAGTGGGTGGGCAGCGGCACCGGGGTGAAGAGGTTGAAGTTCGGCGCGGTCGTCTGCCCCGACCGGACCGTGACCAGCTTGTCCTGGCAGGAGGGGCGTTCCTGGCCCTGGAACGGGCTGCCGCCGTTGGCGAGGAAGTCAGGGTCGGTGACGTTCACCGTGTAGAGCGGGCCGCCGCAGGGGGAGATGATGCCGGCCTGCTGCGACGGCGGCTGGGACGGCGGGGTCGCCGTCGGCGTGTCACCGGGCGGCGGGTCGGTGGCCTGGCTCGCGCTGGGCGGGAAGTTCTCCTGCGGCAGGTACGCGTCTCCGGTGAAGACGTTGACGTCCGCCTCGGAGGTCACCTTGTACATGGCGCCGCCGCCGACCGGGTTGTCCGGGATGTCGACGCCGACGATGTAGGCGGCGGGCGGCAGGTCCTGCTCCTCGCCGGGCGGCAGCGCTTCGCCGACGGCCAGGTCGTGGGTGTTGCGGGGGTCGCCGACGGGCCACATGTTCACCGTGGAGCCGGTGAAGCCGTAGTTCCCGTTGACCGTCTGGGAGGCCGAGCTGGGGTCCGTGGTGTCGCTCGGGCCCATGGCCACGCCCATCATCGGCGACTCGACGCACATCTTGTTGGCGGTCTCGCCGAACTGCGGCAGCGCGAGCTGGTCGGTGAGCGGCACCCCGTTGTACATCCGCGCGGTGCAGCCGCGCGGCGCCGCCCAGGTCTCGGTGGTGTAGGTGTTCAGCTGCAGGCCCCTGGCGAACGCGCCGCGGTTGGGGTCGGGGTTGACGATCGTCTGGGTCGGGTCGGTGGGGTCGGGGACGTTCAGCGGGACGATCTCGTACCCCTGGCGGCAGCTGTTCTTGATCTCGGCCGGGTCGGTGGCCGTGCAGGGCTTGGACTGGTAGAGGTGGACCTGGATGTCAGGCACACCGGGCTGGTAGGACTCGCTGACGGCGTCGGCCGGGTCAAGCTCGTTGCGGGTCGTGTCGTAGGAGACCGTGCCGGCGATGCCGCCGTTGGTGTTGGTCGCGAACGGCTGGACCCCCCAGTCCACGGTGGCGCCCAGGCCGATGATCGGCAGGAAGTCGAAGTCGACCAGGCCGCCGAGCTTGGTCGTGGCGCTCGGCTCGTTGTCCCCCCGGTAGGTGACTCCGGTGGTCTGGTAGCGGGTGTTGAACGCCTCGAGCACCAGCCACTTGCCCAGCGGGTAGGTCTCCTTGATGTCGTAGTGGCCGTTTGCGTCGGTGGTGACGGTGTTGGTGCCCTGGTCGATGGTGGAGTTGTCCCGCTCGCGCACGGTGAGGGTGAAGCCCGGCACCCCGGCCTCACCGGAGTCCCGCTGCCCGTTGCCGTTGGCGTCGGTGAAGATCGTGCCCTGGATGTGGGTGAACCAGCCGACCAGCGTCTGCTGCCGGACGTCGACCTTGGCGCCGCCGGTGACCTCGACGGTGAAGCTGAACAGGATGTAGTCCTGGTCGTCGTCCCAGAGGGTGAGCTGGTAGGTGCCGTTCGGGACGTTCTTGATGTCGAAGGACCCGTCCGCCGCCCCCCGTCCCACGTACACCTGGCCGTCACCGCGGTTCAGGTCCGACAGCGCCACCCACGGCGCCTTGATCGGGGGGCCGAGCTTCGAGCCGGCGAGCCCCTCCGGGCCGACCTGGCCGTTCAGCCCGCCGATGTAGGGCAGCTGCGCGTTGACCCGGCCGACGATCTCCCCGGTCACGCCGCTCAGCGCCGGGAGTGCCTGGGGCTTCACGAAGCCGAACTGCACCATCGGCACCGGCTCCGCGCCCTTGGTGACCTCGGTGTCGAACCCGGTGTCTCCTTCCTGGCTCCAGATGTCGTGGTCGTGGCCGCCCTCCAGGGTGGTCGTCTGCACCCAGCTCTGCCCGGCCGGGGGGGTGACGGTCGCGGCATACCGGTTGGGTCCCAAGTTCGGGATCGTGACCACCCCGGCCGCGTCGCTGACGCACCGGCCGGTGGAGGTCGAGTCGACGATCGGCTTGCCGTTGGCGTCGAAGGCGATGGCGCCCGTGCTCGTGTGCTGGTACTTCGTGCACAGGGCGTTGCCGTAGTAGTCGGTGCTGACCGCCCCGAACACGTCGGACAGGTGGGCGGTGAACCCGCTCAGGCCCTGCTCGGCGCCGACCTCGTAGGTGGCGTCGACCGGGACGCTGTCCTGGAAGACCTGGATCTTCAGGGTGACCAACGGCAGCGGGGTGGGCTGCATGTCGACGTGCACCGTCTGGGTCGACCCGGCGGCCACGGTGAAGTGCGCGCCGTCGATCTTGTAGTTGTCGGCGGTGACGCTGACCAGGTACTTGCCGGGGGGCAGGCCGTCCAGGGCGGTGCCGGTGCTGAGCGTGCTCTCGTCCCCTTGGGCGATGATCGGCGCCTGGCCCGAGGTCGTCCGCACGCTCGGCCAGGGGCAGGTGACGGCGACGTCCAGCCCGGTGAGGTTGCCCGATGCGTCCCGCGGCAGGCAGCTGGCCAGGTTCTGGTTGTCCACCGTGCCCGGGTCGCCCGTGTCGTCGGCGTTGATCAACCACTTGTATGCCGTGACGGGGTCGCCCTGGTGGACGGTGCTGCCCCCCCCGACCGTCCGCGCGCTGGCGACGGCCAGCTTGATCGAGCCGGGTGCAGCCGCCGCGCCGCTCAGCTGCGGCAGGGCCGCCGCCGGGTTGGCCAGACCGAGCGTCGGCAGCGCCGTGCACACGAACGCTGCGATGACCGTTGTCCACCGACGAAGCTGTGACATGTTGTCCGACCCCAATCCACGCTGCCTTCGCGACACCGCCATCGCGGTCAGCATGAGCCACGGCCCCAGGACTGTCGCCGGCCCGGAAACAAGTCTCATCAATGCGTCATCCGCGTATCATGAGCCGGTCATGTAGCCCGGGATGAACCAGACATTCCCTCCGCCGGCATCCCTATTGCGGGATTTGCGTTCTTTGTCCTGGTTGGTGCGTATATGAAGGGGTTCGTCGGTGCAGACCCTGCTGGTCGTCGATGACGAGGAGCGCATCCTCGTGCTGATGATGCGGACGTTCTCCGGGCAGGGCTACCGCGTGCTCACCGCGACCAACAGCGCGTCGGCGTTCGCGCAGCTGGGGACCCACCCGGTGGACCTGATGATCCTGGACCTGGCCCTGGGCGAGGAGACCGGCCTGACGCTGCTGGAGAAGGTCCGCCCCGCCTACCCGAAGATGCCGGTCATCGTCGTGTCCGGCATCACCGACGTGGGGGTGCGCATCAAGACGCTGGACTCGGGGGCGATCGACGTGGTGGCCAAGCCGTTCGTCCTTGCCGAGCTGGTGGCGCGGGTCCGCCGCCATCTCGGCCCAACGGAAGCACCCAGCAGCCGGTATGTCGACGCCGGGCGGCACCGCCTTGACATCTCCCGGCGGGTCTTCCACGGCCCGGAGGGCAGTAGCGGGCTGGCCGAGCGCGAGGCGGCGCTGCTGGCCTACCTGATGCGCCGCGCCGGTGACGTGTGCACCCGCGAGGAGCTGCTCAAGTTCGTCTGGGAGCTCGACTTCGACCCGGGGACCAACCTGGTCGATGTCAGCATCAGGCGGCTGCGCCGCAAGCTGCCGGGGGTGCAGCTGGAGACTGTCCGCGGCGTGGGCTACTGCTTCCTCCCCGACGATCGGCCTGCTTAGGGCCGGCTGGTGCCGACCGATGCCCTTGACGCGCGACGCGGTGGGTCCGCACACTCCGTTCAATCTCAACTTCGCCAGAAAGCGCAGGCACCCCGTGAACAACCAGACGTCGGGAGCGCCCGCCGCCGCGAGCACCGGGCGGTACTTCGTGCCGTGGATGCTGCTCGCGGGCGTGTGCACGGTGCTCATGTGGGCCCTGCCGGAGCGCGAGACCATCCCCTACCACATCGCCTGGGCCGGTTTCGCCCTGGCCTACGGCTCCACGTGCTGGTCGGCCAAGCGCGCGGCGCTGGCGCTCGCCCTGTTCACCGCGGCCACCGGAGCCGTGCTCGTGCTCCGGGCCAGCCGCGGCATCATCGCCTGGCAGGAGACCGCGGAGATCCCGCTCATGCTCGTGCTCATGGTGCTCGTCGTGTGGCACATCCGCAGGTACCAGTCGGCCCTGGCCAAGGTCACGGACCTGGCGCGGCGCGACCACGAGCAAGCCACGGAGCGGGAGTACCTCAACCGGCTCACCTCGCACGAGATGCGGACTCCCCTCACCATCTCCCGCGGGTACGTCGAGATGCTGCACGACACCGAGCCCGACCCCCAACGACGCCAGGACCTGATCGTGGTGAGCGAGGAGCTGGACCGGCTGACCCGGGTCACCGAGCGGCTGCTGCGGATGATCATGCTGCAGTCCGAGCCCGTGATCGAGCGCTTCGACGTCGACCTGCTGCTCCGGCAGACGGCGGAGCGGTGGGCCACGGTCGCCCACCGCCACTGGGTCGTCTCCTCCACGGTCGGCCACATCGAGGGCTCGCCCGACCGCCTGCGCGTGTGCCTGGACACCCTGATCGAGAACGCCGTCCGGTACACCAACGAGGCGGACACGATTCGCATCTTCGGTGAGCTCGCGCCGTCCCGGCTGCTGCTCGGGGTGGCCGACTCCGGTCCGGGGATGGACGAGCGGCAGCTCGACCTGTTGAACAGGATCTCCGGCCGGGACAGCCTGCCGGACCCGATCGGCAACGACGACCTGTCCAGGACCGGCCTGGGCCTGAGCCTGGTGCGCAAGGTCGTCGTCGCGCGCGGGGGGCGGCTGACCGCGCGCACGGCGCCGGAGGGCGGTGCCCTGGTCAGCATGGACCTGCCGGCCGACGCCGTCTCCGCTCAGCCGCCACCCGAGGCACCCGTCGAGCTCGTCGGCGACGCTGCCCCGGTGCACGCCCACGCGGCGGTCTGAGCCACCCGGCCGGCCCGCTGCCGCGCGATCCGTTCGGAGGTGGCGCCTGTGCCCGGGGCGCACCCGCCGCCGGATCGCATCCACGCGGTCGTGGCGTCCATGCAGGCCGAGCTGGACACGCTGCCGCCCGCCCTGCAGGGGCATCGGGCGTTCCTGCAGACCTACCAGCGGACCACTCTCGCGGTCGGTCGAGCCATCGGCGAGGAGGTGTTCGAGGACCCGGCGTGGGTGCAGGAGTGGGACGTCGTCTTCGCCCAGCTCTACCTGGACGCCTTGGCGGCCCACCGGTCCGGCGCGGCCCGGGTGCCACGGCCCTGGCGGCTGGCGCTGGCGGCGCCCTCGGGCCTGCCGGCCTTGCGTCAGGTGCTGCTCGGGATCAACGCGCACGTCAACTTCGACCTGCCGCAGGCGCTACTGGCCGTCATCCCTGACAGGGACTTCGCCGACCCCGCGGTCCTGGCCCGGCGCCGCCGCGACCACGAAAGCATCGACGCGGTCCTCGCCTCGCGGGTCGCCGCCGAGGACCTGGAGCTGGCCAGCGGGTCACCGCGGACCGTGCTCGACCGCGCGTTGCAGCCGCTGAACCGGGCCAGCTCGAAGCGGTTCCTGCGCGAGGCACGGCAGAAGGTCTGGCACAACACGATGCAGCTGCAGACGGCCCGGCTGGCCGGACCAGACCGGTATGCCGCGCGGCTGGCTGAGCTGGAGCTGCTCAGCGCCGCGAAGATCGCGGACCTGCTGGCACCCGGCCAGGTGCTGCTCCGGCTCGCGGTGGCCGGTTTCGGCGTCGTCCTGCCGCCGCCGGACGTCGGGTGACACCGGCCCCTCTCGGCTGTCACCGATGGTCGAAGACGAGCTGCCCGTCCAGCAGGCCGAGGCTTGGGTCGCCCAAGACGCGCGCGTCCCGCAGCGGGTTGTCCCGGTAGGCCACGACGTCGGCCGGAGCCCCTTCGTCCAGGCCGGGCAGGCGGAGAAAGGCACGGGCCGCCCACGATGCCGCCCCCACGGCGGTCTCGGGCGCCAGGCCGGCCTCCAGCAGCAGCTGGACCTCGCCGCGGATCATGCCGTGGGGGCCCATCCCGGCGTCGGTCCCAGCCAGGACAGCGACACCCGCGTCAACGGCCTGGCACAGGACGTCCGGCTGCCGCGCGAACCCGTCTTCGACCTGGCTGATCCCGACCGGGCTGAAGCCCGCCTCGGCAACCAAGCCACGGACCCCGGCTTCGATGGTCCGGGTCGGCACCCAAGCCACCCCGGCCGCCGACGCCGCAGGCACCTGGTCCGCTCCGAGGAAGCTGCCATGCTCCAGCGAGTCGAAGCCGGCCTCGATCGCGGCCTGGATGACCTCCGGCAGGGAGCAGTGAACCGCGATGCGGCCCCCCGCTGCATGCACCCGGCTGGCGGCCTCGGCGAGTGCGTCGTCGGCGAAGGTCCTGCTCAACCGATCGCCGCCGAGCGGGGTGTCGCCGATGACCTTGGCCCACGTCCCCCCGCCTGCGCGAAGCTCCTCCACGGCCGCGTCGGGCAACCCGTCCTCGTCGACCTCCCGCGCCAGGCCGGGGAAGTACTTGCCCGGCGGCGCCAGGAAGCGGCCGGCGGTGAACGTCCGGGGGACACCATCGGCCGGCCCGACACCGGTGGAGCTGTACTCCGGGCTGCCCGGTTCACGGAGTGCGAGCACGCCCGCGCCGAGTTGTGCCCGGCCGCTTGCCAGCACCCGTTCCCGCGGCCCGGCGCCGGCCGGGGCCGGGCTGCCCAACGACAGGTGGGCGTGCACGTCGACCAGACCCGGGAGCAGCCACGCCTCCTCCAGCAGGGTGACCGCCCCCTCGACCGGCTCGAACGTCAGGTTTCGGCCGACCACGTAGACGTCCCGCCGGTCACCACTGGGCAGGATCCAGCCGCTCATCCGGTAGGCCATGACGCGCTCCTTGTCGACGTGCCCAGCATGCGCCCGCCACACCGGCAGCGCGACCGGCCCGATGCGACATACGTTGCGGCGCCTCCGGATGGGTATACGGTGCCTACCGATCCGTAGCAGGTGGAGATCGGGCCAACTCGGCGAGGAGCGGGCGATGTCGGATACCTCGAAGACTCCGGGCGGACAAGGGCCGGAACGCGAAGCAGACCCGCGGTGGCGGATGAGCCCCACGAAGTGGCTGGTGACCGGCCTGCTGGTGGCCGGCATCGTGGTGCCGCTGCTGGTCGGGACCTATGCCCGGGACGAGCCGCGGCTGTTCGGGTTCCCGTTCTTCTACTGGTACCAGCTGTTGTGGGTCTTCGTCGCCGCCGGCATCTGCGGGGTGAGCTTCTGGCTGCTCAAGCGCGAGCGGGAGGCGTTCCGCGACGCCGAGTCGGCCAAGCGGGCAGGAGAGGAGCGCTGATGTCCGGCGTCGACTGGGTGCCCCTGTCCATCCTGGTCATCCTGTTCGCCCTCGTGACGGTGATGGGGTTCCAGGCCGCGCGCTGGCGGCGCCCGGACGACATCGGGTCCCTGCACGAGTGGGGGCTCGGCGGCAAGAGCTTCGGCACCGTGACCACCTGGTTCTTGCTCGGTGGCGACCTCTACACGGCATACACGTTCATCGCGGTCCCGGCAGCCATGTGGGCCACCGGCGCCGTGGCGGGCTTCTTCGCCGTGCCGTACACGATCGTGCTCTACCCGGTGATCTTCTTCTTCCTGGGCCGGATGTGGTCCGTCGCGCACCGGCACGGCTACGTCACCACCGCCGACATCGTGCACGGCCGATACGGCACCCGCAGCCTCAGCCTGGTGGTCGCGCTGACCGGGATGCTGGCCACCATGCCCTACATCGCGCTGCAGCTGGTGGGCATCCAAGCGGTCCTGGAGGTCGTGGGGCTCGGCGGGTCGAACGCGGTGGCGCGCGACCTGCCGTTGCTCATCGCCTTCGCCGTCCTGGCGGCCTACACGTACTCCGCCGGGCTGCGGGCCCCCGCGATGATCGCCTTCGTCAAGGACGGCCTGATCTACCTGGTCATCGCCGTCGCGGTGATCTACCTTCCGGCCAAGCTCGGCGGCTGGAGCAGCATCTTCGACGCCGCACAGGCCAAGCTGGCCAAGCCGTCGGCGACCAACCCGGCTGTGCCGACAGGGGTGTTCATCCCCGCCACGTCGCAGTACTGGGCCTACGCGTCGCTGGCGCTGGGCTCGGCGATGGCACTGTTCATGTACCCCCACTGCGTCACCGCGACGCTCAGCTCGAAGGACCGAAGCACCGGGCGCCGCAACGCGATCCTGCTTCCGGCCTACTCCCTGCTGCTCGGGCTGCTCGCGCTGCTGGGCTACATGGCCATCAAGGCCGGCACGGTGCCGAAGGCGCTCGACGGCACGCTGAACCCCCAGCTGGTCATCCCCCAGCTGTTCGAGGACCAGTTCCCCGGCTGGTTCGCGGGAATCGCCTACGGGGCGATCGCGATCGGTGCCCTGGTGCCGGCGGCGATCATGTCCATAGCGACGGCGAACCTGTTCACCCGCAACGTCTACAAGGCCTACCTGCGGCCCGACGCGACCGACGCCGACGAGACCAGGGTCTCCAAGATCGTCTCTCTCATCACCAAGTTCGGCGCACTGCTGTTCGTGTTCGTCCTGGACAAGCAGAACGCCCTGAACTTCCAGCTGCTGGGCGGGGTGTGGATCCTGCAGACGCTGCCCGCCATCGTGTTCGGCCTGTTCACCCGGTGGTTCCACCGGTGGGCCCTGCTGGCCGGCTGGGTCGTCGGGATGGTCTACGGCACGAGCACCGCATACGGCTCGTGCACCGCGTGCACTGTGCGGCCGTTCGCGAACTCCCTCGCCGTGGTGCCTGGGCTGGGACAGGCCGGGTATATCGGGCTGACCTCCTTGGCGCTGAACGTGATCGTCGCGGTTGTCCTGACCTTCGTCTTCACCGCGATGAAGCTCAGCAACGGGACCGACATCACCGCGCAGGCGGACTACTTCGCCGACATCGGCGACCCTGGCGTGGAGCGGGTCCTCGACCAGCGGACTCCGGTCCACTGACCCCCGTCTGCGAGTATGGGGCGACGTGTCGGGAGGGTCGTACGTGCCGGAGCGACCGCCGCAGGCGCGGGCGGGTGCCGACGTCGACCTGCGCCTGGCACGGGGCCGCCCAGTCCGGCGTGACGAGGCCGCGGTCCTGGCGGTCGTCGCCGCAGGAGGGGCGGCCGGCGCGCTCGCCCGCTACGGCATCGGCCAGGCCTGGCCCACGGATGCGGCGAGGTTCCCGGCGACCACGTTGGGGATCAACCTCGTCGGGTGCGCCCTGATCGGCATCCTGATGGTCCTCGTCTCCGACGTGTGGACCGGGCATCGACTGCTCCGGCCGTTCCTGGGCACCGGGCTGCTCGGCGGCTTCACCACGTTCTCCACCTATGCCGTCGACGTTCAACGGCTCACCACCACCGGTCACGCCGCAGCGGGGCTCGCCTACCTGCTCGCCACCCCGCTCGGGGCGCTGGTCGCCGTATGGGGCACCGCCGCGGGCACCCGCCGGCTGGTCGAACGGAGGAAGCGATGAGGCTCTCGGGTCCGGCACTGCGGCTCACGGTCCTGGTCGGGGAGTCCGACCGCTGGCACCACCGGCCGCTCTTCGCCGAGATCGTGCACCGGGCCCATCGGGCCGGGCTCGCCGGTGCCACGGTGCTGCACGGCGTCGAGGGGTTCGGCGCGACCAGCCGGATCCACACCTCCCGGCTGCTCAGCCTGAGCGAGGACCTGCCGGTCGTGATCGTCATCATCGACAGCCACGACCGGATCCGGGAGTTCCTGCCGCAGCTGGACGAGCTGGTCACCGAGGGCCTGGTGGTCCTGGACGACTGCGAGGTCATCCGCTACGTGGGCCGGGAGCAGCCGGACGGCTCGGGCACACACGGGACGGGCCAGGACGAGCGCCCCCGGTGAACCTGCTGCTGGTGGCCGTCGGCGCGGCGGTAGGAGCCCCGTTGCGCTACCTGACCGATCGTGCGATCCAGTCCCGCCACGACGCGGTCTTCCCCTGGGGCACGTTCACCGTCAACGTTGTCGGCTCGCTGGTCCTGGGCATCCTGGTGGGCGCGGTCGCGGCCGGCGGGGCCTCGGCCCAGCTGCAGCTGGCGCTCGGGACCGGCTTCTGCGGCGCCCTGACGACCTACTCCACGTTCTCCTACGAGACGCTGCGCCTGGTGGAGCAGGACGCCTCCCTGTTCGCGGCGCTCAACATCGTCGCGAGCATCGCCGCCGGGCTGGGCGCCGCGTTCGCCGGCGCCGCCCTCGCGCACGCCCTGTGGACCTGACCCGGCTCCTTCGCTGACCGAGCCGCATACCGGGCCCGGTCCGCACGCGCGCCACGCGACGCCGCGACACGACACGCCGACACAAGATGTGGTGCTCGTTTTGCGGCAAGCCCCGGCATATGGTGTCTCCTGCAGCTGGTTCGGCCCGCCATCCAGGCGGGCCGAGGCAACAGGGAACCCGGTGTGAGACCGGGACTGCCCCGCAGCGGTGAACGGGAACGACCGCCGTCATCAAGCACTGGACGCCCGCGTCTGGGAAGCGACGGCCAGTAGCTGGGTCGAGGCGCGCCGCGACCCGTGCCCGTGAGTCCGAAGACCTGCCAGCGCACCACGCACCCCGTGCGCGGTGGTCCGAAGCCACGAGGGTTGGCGGACGGCACCAGGCGACTCGCCGTCGCCGCTGCCGCGCTGCCCTCTCCGCGGACCTCACCGACCAGCTCGCGAGGAGAGAGCCATGATGGTCAACGACACCCGACCCGCCCCCGCCGCAGGCATCGAGGCGGGCACAGCCCGCCGTCAGGTCATGCAGGTGCGCAAGCGCAACGGCGACACCGAGCCGGTCGACGTCAACAAGATCGTCCGCGCGGTCGAGCGCTGGGCGCACGACCTCGACGAGGTCGACCCGATGCGGGTGGCCACCAAGACGATCAGCGGCCTGTATGACGGCGCGACGACCGCTGAGCTGGACCGCCTGTCCATCCAGACGGCCGCCGAGATGATGGCCGTCGAGCCCGGCTACTCCCGGCTCGCCGCCCGGCTGCTGGCGTCCTACATCGACAAGGAGGTCCGCGGCCAGGGCATCGCCTCGTTCAGTCAGGCGGTCAGCCTCGGCCACGCGGAGGGACTGATCGGGGAGGAGACAGCCCGGTTCGTCAAAGACAACGCCCGCAAGCTGGACTTCGCCATCGACGAGTCCGCAGACCGCGGCTTCGAGTACTTCGGGCTGCGGACCGTGTACGACCGCTACCTGCTGCGCCATCCCAGCAGCAGGTTGGTCGTCGAGACGCCGCAGTACTGGCTGCTCCGGGTGGCCTGCGGGCTGTCCCGCACCCCGGCCGAGGCGATCGACTTCTACCGGCTGATGTCCTCGCTGGCCTACCTGCCCAGCTCACCGACGCTGTTCAACTCTGGCACGCGGCACACCCAGATGTCCTCCTGCTACCTCGTGGACTCGCCGCGGGACGAGCTGGCCTCGATCTACGAGCGGTACGCCCAGATTGCGAGCCTGTCCAAGTTCGCCGGCGGCATCGGCGTGGCCTGGTCGCGAATTCGCTCACGGGGCGCGTTGATTCGTGGCACGAACGGACAGTCCAACGGGATCGTGCCGTGGCTGCGGACCCTGGACGCGTCGGTGGCGGCCGTCAACCAGGGCGGCCGACGCAAGGGCGCGGCGTGCGTCTACCTCGAGCCGTGGCATCCCGACATCGAGGAGTTTCTCGAGCTGCGCGACAACACCGGTGAGGACGCCCGCCGGACGCACAACCTCAACCTGGCGAACTGGATACCGGACGAGTTCATGCGCGGGTCGAGGCCGACCAGATGTGGTCGCTGGTCGACCCCGACGTCGCACCGGAACTGCCCGACCTGTGGGGCGAGGCCTTCGACGTGGCCTACCGGCAGGCCGAGGAGCAGGGCCGGTACGTCCGGCAGGTCAAGGCGCGTGACCTCTACGCCCGGATGATGCGCACGCTCGCCCAGACCGGCAACGGCTGGATGACGTTCAAGGACACCGCCAACGCCAAGTGCAACCAGACGCTGCTGCGGGACAACGTCGTGCACCTGTCCAACCTGTGCACCGAGATCGTCGAGGTGAGCAGCGACACCGAGACTGCCGTCTGCAACCTGGGCTCGGTCAACCTGGCGCGACACCTTCGTGACGGCGAAGTGGACTGGGAGGCGCTGCGCGGGACAGTCCGCACCGCGGTGCCGTTCCTGGACCGGGTCATCGACATCAACTACTACCCGAGCGCGCAGGCGGCAGCCTCGAATCCGCGCTGGCGCCCCGTCGGGCTGGGAGTCATGGGCCTGCAGGACGTCTTCTTCGCGCTGCGTATGCCGTTCGACTCACCCGCTGCCCGCGAGCTGTCGACCCGGCTGGCCGAGGAGGTCTACCTGACCGCCCTGGAGGCCTCGGCCGACCTGGCCGAGCGCTACGGCGCACACCCGGCCTTCGCCGAAACCCGGGCCGCGCAAGGGCAGCTACAGCCGGACCTGTGGGGTGTCACCGGCACCCAGGCACAGCGCTGGGAGACGCTGCGGGCGCGGATCGCCGCCACCGGGTTGCGCAACTCGCTGCTCATCGCGATCGCCCCGACAGCGACCATCGCCTCGATCGCCGGCTGCTACGAGTGCATCGAGCCGCAGGTCTCCAACCTGTTCAAGCGAGAGACGCTGTCCGGGGAGTTCCTCCAGGTCAACGGCGCACTGGTGGCCGAGCTCAAGGCACGCGGGCTGTGGACGCCGGCCACCCGGGACGCCATCAAGCGCGCCGACGGCTCGGTGCAAGGGCTGGCCGAGCTGCCGCCGGAGGTGCGCGAGCTGTTCCGCACCGCCTGGGAGCTGCCGCAGCGGTGCCTGGTCGACATGGCGGCCGAACGCTCGCCCTACGTCGACCAGAGCCAGTCGCTCAACTTGTTCGTGGCCACACCATCGATCGGCAAGCTCAGCTCGATGTACCTCCATGCCTGGAAGTCCGGGCTGAAGACGACGTACTACCTGAGGTCCCGGCCGGCCACCCGGATCCAGCAGGCCACGGTCGGCCTGATCCCGGCCCCGGACTCCGCAGCCGAGACCGTGGCCTGCTCCCTGGACCGGCCCGAGAGCTGCGAGGCATGCCAATGACGCTCTCCGACAGCGGCGCTCGGACCCGGCCGCCGATGCTGCTCGACCCGGGCATGGACCTCACCCTGCGCCCGATGCGCTACCCGCACTTCTACGACCGGTTCCGGGACGCGATCAAGAACACCTGGACCGTCGAGGAGGTCGACCTGCACTCGGACCTGAAGGACCTGCAACGTCTTTCACCTGCCGAGCGCCACCTGGTCAACCGCCTGGTCGCATTCTTCGCCACCGGCGACACGATCGTCGCCAACAACCTCGTGCTCAACCTCTACCAGCACGTCAACTCCCCGGAGGGCCGGCTGTACCTGTCGCGACAGTTGTTCGAGGAAGCGGTGCACGTCCAGTTCTACCTGACCTTGCTCGACACCTACCTGCCCGACGAGACCGACCGGTTCGAGGCGTTCGCGGCGGTGGAGAGCATCCCCTCGATCCGCCGCAAGGCCGACTTCTGCTTCACCTGGATCGACTCGGTCTTCGACCTGCGCGCTCTCGCCACGGCCGAGGAGCGGCGGCGCTTCCTGCTGAACCTGATCTGCTTCGCCGCCTGCATCGAGGGGCTGTTCTTCTACGGCGCGTTCGCCTACGTGTACTTCCTGCGCTCGCGAGGCCTGCTCAACGGACTCGCCTCGGGCACCAACTGGGTCTTCCGGGACGAGTCGATGCACATGGCGTTCGCCTTCGACGTGGTCGAGACGGTTCGGGCCGAGGAGCCAGGCCTGTTCGACGCGGACATGGAACGGCAGGTCCGCGACATGGTGTCCGAAGCAGTGGAGTGCGAGGTCGCCTTCGCCGAGGACCTGTTGGTGCACGGCGTCGCCGGGATGTCGATCGCCGACATGCGCTCCTACCTGCAGCACGTCGCGGACCGCCGGCTGGCCCAGCTGGGCATGGCAGCGCTCTACGGATCGGCGAACCCGTTCGCGTTCATGGAGCTGCAGGACGTGCAGGAGGTGTCGAACTTCTTCGAGCGGCGCGTCTCGGCCTACCAGGTCGGCGTTTCCGGCACCGTCCGCTTCGACGACGACTTCTGACCGGCCAGTCCATCCCGCGGACCGAGTGTCCGCTGGGCGGCCGGGACGAAGGTCCCTACCCGACTCGGCCGGCAGGGTGGACGGTGGGTGGCGTCCACCCTGGGATCGGCCAGGTCGTGGGTGATCTGGTCGCCTGTCGTTGAAGGAGATGACATGGCCGCCTCGATCCGCAAGCCCGCCCTGGCGCGTCCCGTGCAGCGAGGGGCGAGGATGACCCGGGATGCCTCTCCGGGGATCCGATGGTCCGATCAGCTCGGGGTCGACGGCGTCGCCCTCGCCCTGAGCGGCGTGCTGTTCCTCGCCAAGGCGGCGCTCGACATACGAGTCGGCGACCCGCCCTCCGGTGCTGCCGAGCTGGTCGCGTGGCGGTCCGCCGAGAAGTTCTCCCTGGCTTTGACCAACGAGATCCTGTTCTTCGCCGTCGTTCTGCTCGTTCCGGGTGTGCTCGGCCTGTACGCCAGCCTGGCCGGTGTCCGTCGCCGTACGGCGGCGTGGGGGTGCGCACTGATCGCGGCGGTCATCCCGGTGATGATGGCGCTGACGATCGTCCATGGGCGCCTGCCGTTCCCCGTCTACGGCATCGAGCTCCAGGATGCGGCGGCCGTGCAGCTGGTGGTCTCGGTCTACTACGGCGGTCAGCACGCCGCGAGTCTGCTGTTCTCCCTGGCCACGGTCCTGATCGCTGTGGCGATGAGGAGCACCTCCTACGGCAGGCCCATCGTCCTGCTCGGGGTCGTCACCGCGGTCGGCGACATGGTCGGCGCCTACCCGTGGCTGGCTGGGCCCGTCTTGACGACGGCATCCGAGGTGCTGTTCGCCGGATGGTTCATCGCCGTGGGCGTCCGGCTCGTCACGGCTGAGGTCCACCTAGCCGCACCAAGGCCGCAACCAGGCGGCCGCGGCCATGAGGAAGGGGCAGGACGATGAAGCAGATCAGCGAACGTGGGTCCCACGGGGTGAGCACCGGTCGTCGCGGGTTGGTCCAGCGGCTGCACGGGGCAAAGCGGTGGCTCTACCGCGGTGGTCGCCCGCAGCGGATGGCCAGGGCGCTGAACCGGCTGTGGGCGATGGCGTTCTCCGCGGGGGTGTTGTCCGCTGACCGGTGCATGACGCTGGAGGTACGCGGCCACCGGACCGGCAAGACCATCTCGCTTCCGGTCGTCGTGGCCGAATACCACGGCCAGCGGTACCTCGTGTCGATGCTGGGCGAGAACGCCAGCTGGGTCCGGAACGTGCGCGCTGCTGGCGGCCAAGCGGTGCTCCGCCGACACGGTGCCAGGGACGTCCGCCTGCTCGAAGTCGCACCCGGCGAGAGGGCGCCGATCCTGCGCAGCTACCTGAACGTCGCCCCAGGGGCGCGCCCGCACGTACCGGTCGACCGGCACGCCCCCATCGAGGAGTTCGAGCGGATCGCCGGGCAGTACCCGGTGTTCCTCATCGTCCCCGCCGCCGAGCCCGCCCCTGCTGCGACCAGCACACGGAAGTAGGGCCGGCTGACGGTCGCTCGCGCCGCAACGCCAGGCGCGGCTGCCGGCGTGGTGCGCTCGGTGGAATGGCAGGGTGGGTCCTGTGCAGATCGGCGTGGTCTACCCGCAGACCGAGCTTCGCGGAGATCCCACTGCTGTGCGGCGGTTCGGCAGAGCGGTCGATGACCTGGGCTTTGACCACCTGCTCGCCTACGACCACGTGCTCGGTGCCGTGCACGCGGGCAGGACGCCCCGGCTGACCGGCCCCTACACGGAGCGGGACCCGTTCCACGACCCGTTGGTGCTGTTCGCCCACCTGGCCGGGGTGACACAACGCATCGGGTTCGTCACCGGGGTCTTGATCCTGCCGCAGCGCCAGACCGCGCTGGTGGCGCGGCAGGCGGCCGATGTCGATCTGCTGTCCGGGGGCCGGCTGCGACTCGGTGTCGGGGTCGGCTGGAACCATGTGGAGTACACGGCCCTCGGGCAGGACTTCCGCACCCGTGGCGCGCGGCAGGAGGAGCAGATCGGCCTGCTTCGCCGATTGTTCACAGAGCCCGTCGTTGACCACTCCGGCCGGTTCGACCGGGTGGATCGAGCTGCCCTCGTGCCGAAACCGGCGCGGCCGATCCCGATCTGGCTGGGTGGGTCGGGCGACAAGGCGTTCGACCGGGCCGCCCGGCTCGCGGATGGGTTCATCTTCTTTGGTGGTGGCGTCGACCAAGCGGTCGACGCGTGGGCGAGGATGCGGGAAGGCGTGCGCCGGCAGGGCAGGCCGGTCGAGGACTTCGGCGGGGAGTATGTCGTGGTGTGCGGGGGCGACGTCGGTGAGGTCATCGCGGAGATCGACGCTTGGCGGGAGGCGGGCGGGACCCATATCTCGGTGGTGACGATGGGCCGCGGCTTGGACTCCGTCGACGGCCACCTCGCGCTTCTGTCCTCCCTCGCGCACGCACTCGACCGGACGTGACCAGCACCGCCGGGCGCTCGGCGACGCGCGGCATACCGGGGAATGTGGCGTGTCGGTGCCGGGTGGCAGGCTGGTGCGATGGCTGAGTTCATCGGGAGGGACATGCAGGGCGCCCGGTTCGAGGACGTCGACCTGCGGGGGGCGTTCTTCCGCAACGTGGACCTGCGAGGGGCGAAGATCCGGGGCGCGTGGCTGGTCGACGCCGACATCAGCGGCGAGGTCACCAACCTGCGAGTCAACGGGGTGGACGTGGCTCCGCTGGTGGAGGCGGAGCTCAACCGGCGCTCGCCGGACCGGGCGAAGCTGCGGGCGACCACCGCGCACGGGTTCCGGGAGGCGTGGGAGGTCGCCGAAAGGGCCTGGCAGCCGACGGTCGAGCGGGCTCGGCGGCTGCCGCCGGAAATGCTGCATGAGCGGGTCGACGACGAGTGGTCGTTCATCGAGACGCTGCGGCACCTGGTGTTCGTGGTCGACGCCTGGGTGAAACGCGCGTTGCTGAACGACCCCGCGCCCTACCACCCGCTGGACCTGCCGCATACCGAGATGGAGGACGGGACGGGCGTGCCGAACAACCCGGATGCGCGGCCCGGGCTGGACGAGATGCTGGCGCTGCGGGCCGACCGGTCCGCGGTGGTCCGGTCCGTGCTTGCCGAGCTGACCGACGCGCGGTTGACCGGGCAGACCGACCCGCTGCCGGCGCCCGGGTACCCGGCGGCCGACACCTACCTGGTCAAGCGCTGCCTGAATGCCTTGGTGCTCGAGGAGTGGGAGCACCGCGTCATCGCCGAGCGCGACCTCGCGGTGCTGGAAGCGCGCGCGTCGGCGTGACGCCGGGTCCGGCCTGGATCTTGCACGTGCGCGAACGCCCGGCGACCCGCGCCGGGTGGTTCGTCCAAGGTTGCGGCGCAGCCTCCCAGTGCCAGGATCGCCACCGGCCCGACAAGGACTGGCGCCGTCGCCACCACCAGCGGCGGGGCTGATCAGGCCAACTCACTGCGTTTCCTGCTCAGGTAGGCGCGCTCGGCGGAGTTCTGGGTGGCGGCAATCGCGGCGGCGTAAGCCTGCGTTGCCTCGGCGGTGCGGCCGAGCCTGCGCAGCAGGTCGGCGCGGGCGACGTGCCACGCGTGGTAGCCCGCCAGCGGCAGCCGGTCGACCAAGGCGAGGGCGACCCTCGGGCCGTCCAGCTCCGCAACCGCGACCGCGCGGTTGAGTGCGACGATCGGCGACGGGTCGAGCCGGGTCAGCTGGTCGTACAGTGCGACCACCTGTGACCAGTCGGTGTCCGACGCGGTGGGGGCGTCGGTGTGGACGGCGTTGATCGCGGCGAGGATCTGATAACGGCCGGGCCGGTCGATCGCGAGGCACTCGCGGACCAGGTCGTGGCCCTCGGCGATCATCCCGCGGTCCCAGACGGTGCGGTCCTGCTCACCGAGCGGAACCAGCTGCCCCTCCCGCACGCGGGCCGCACGCCGGGCCTCGGTGAGCAGCAGCAGCCCGAGCAGGCCGGCCACCTCCGGCTCCTCGGGGAGGAGCTGGCGGAGGACCCGTGTCAGCCGGATCGCCTCGCCGGTGAGCTCGGCCCGCACCGGCTCGCCGTCGCCAGTGGCCAGATAGCCCTCGTTGAAGACCAGGAACAGCACCGCCAGCACGCCGCCGAGCCGCTCCGCGAGGTCGGCGGCCTCGGGCACCCGGTAGGGCACCTTCGCCGCCGCGATCTTCTTCTTCGCCCGGGTGATCCGCTGCGCCATCGTGGTCTCGGGCACGAGGAACGCCTGCGCGATCTCGGCCACGGTCAGCCCCCCGAGGAGGCGCAGCGTGAGAGCGACCCGCGCCTCCGCCGCGAGCGCCGGGTGGCAGCAGGTGAACAGCAGCCGCAATCGGTCGTCCTCGACCGCTCCGGTGGGCTCGTGCGGCGTGTCGTCGTGGGACATGTAGGCCGCCTGGTGCTTCGCCTCGCGCTGCTTCTCGCGGCGGATCCGGTCGATCGCGCGGTTTCGGGCGGTGGTGGTGAGCCAGCCGCCGGGGTTGGGAGGCACTCCAGACACCGGCCACCTCTCCAACGCGGCCACGAGCGCCTCACCCGCCGCCTCCTCAGCGATGTCGATGTCACCGAAGCGGCGCACGAGCGAGGCGATCAGGCGGCCGTACTCCTCGCGGAACACCCGCTCGACAGCCGCCGTTCCGACCTGCATTCGCTCGGTCGTCGCTGGCGCCGGCTCAGGCCAGGCCGTCGAACGGACGGACCTCGACCTTGCCCCGGCACGCCTTGGACCCCTCGGCCGCCAGCTTGAGCGCCACGTCGAGGTCGGGCGCGTCGACGACCCAGAAACCCCCGATGACCTCCTTGGTCTCCAGGTAGGGGCCGTCGGTCATCACCGGGGTTTCCCCCCGGCCGTCGACCACGGTCGCCGTCGACGCCGCCCGGAGCCCACCGGCGAAGACCCAGTAGCCATCGGCGCGGAGCCTCTCGTTGAAGGCGGCGGTCGCGGCGAACGCCTCCTCCATCTCCTCCTTGGAGCCGTAGTTCCCGAACTCGTCCACCTCGGCGGGGCCGTGCACGGCCAACATGTAGTGCGTCATCACACTTCTCCTCACTTCCGGGCGGTCCCGATGACCGCGTTCAATCCCCACCACGAACGGCGTCCCGCCGATACGACAACCTGCCACAGAGGGCCTTGCGATCGGCTGAGCGGCCGGTGCGGTGGTGGCGGAGATGAAGGCTGCCGGGGTCTTCGTCTTCACCGGCGGCCTGGACGATGCTGCCCCTGTGTTCAGTGTCGATACGTCAAGCGGTGCGGGGTGTTCTCGCCGACGCCACCAGCCGCTTCTCCCTGACCCGGTGGCCACTTCGGCGAGGTGCAGACGCCGCCCATCTCCGGCAGCCCGGGTGAGCCCGCAGGGCGGTCTGTGACCGGACAGCTCGTTGGCGCCGCGGCACGTGTCAGTGCGGCGTTGGGGGCCCGGCCGGTGCGTCCGTGCGGGCAGGGGCGACGTTGCCCGCCAGGACGACCGCCAGAGCCAACAGGACGGCGACGGCGCTGACGCTGCGCTGGACGGTGAGGTGGTCCCCGAGGAACCCGACCACGGGGGGCCCGGCGAGGAAGGCGCAGTAGCCGATCGAGGCGATCACGCTGACCCGCGCCGCGGCCATCCGCGGGTCGTCGGCGCCGGCGCTCATGCCCACGGGGAAACCGAGCGACAGACCGAAACCCCACAGGATCGCCCCGACGAACCCGAGCCATACCGCCGTCCCGAGAACGAAGAGCAGCACGCCGGCGAGGCTGACCAGCGACATCCAGCGCACGACCACGACGCGACCGTAGCGGTCCAGCCACGCCGGGCCGAACCACCGTCCCGCGGTCATCGCGGCCAGGAAGACGGCGAAGCCGAGTGTCCCCACGAAGGCCGACGCGGCATACCCGTCGATGAGGGCGATGCTTGTCCAGTCGTTCCCGGTGCCTTCGGCGAACGCGAAGGCGAGCACGAACAGGCCGATGAGCAGGGTCCGCGGCTCGCGCCAGGCGCGCAAGGGGCTGCCGCCGGAGACCGGTTCGCCGTCCTCGTCGGTGGGCGTCGGGTTGGCCAGGAAGGGGCGCACCGCCAGCGGGATCAGCAGCGCGACGACCGCGGCGACGACCAGAAGATGGACCGTGACCCCCACCCGGAGGGCGACCATGGCCGCTCCGCTCAGCGCGCCCGCGACGGTGCCGATGCTGAACCCGGCGTGGAACCGCGGCATGATCGCCCGCCCGATCCGCTGCTCCACGAGGGCGCCCTGGACATTCATCGCCACGTCCCACGCCCCCTGCGCGAACCCGAACACGAACAGGCCCAACGCCACCGGCCAGACGCCGACCTGGTACCCCACTGCGACAACGGCCAGCCCGACGGCGCTGGTCCGCGACATCCACGCGACCACGGCTCGTGACCCGAACCGGGCCACGAGCCAGCCCGACGCCGGAAGCGCGATGAGCGACCCAACCGCGATGGCCAGCAACACCAGGCCGAGCTGCGACGGGTCAAGGCCCATCCGGTCACGAACCTGCGGAATGCGCGACGCCCAACTGGCGAAGGCGAACCCGGTCGCGACGAAGGCTGCGTAGGTGGCCCGGGTGGCGGCCGTCTCGACGGAAGCGGCGGCGCGGGCGGTGGTCGTCACGGCAGGCACTCGCCTCGGGCCGGCAGGAGCACAGCCAGGGTCCACATTCGGCCTGCGCGTGGATGCTGGAAGCGATGGCCGCGTGAGTCGGGCTGCGCGTGGAGCCCATGCGCGGCCCCCTTCTCCGCCAGCGAGGGCGCAGTCCGCGTAGGCAGGACCTGGCAGGGTTCCTCGGGACCGGCGGGCAGGGCGGAATCGGACGCAGGGATTCTCGGCACCCCCGCACCGTAGACCGCCAGGAGCTGGCCCCTCTGCCGGACCCATGCCCACCGGGTCCTCAGGCGACGCTGGTGCCGCGATACGCGCGGTTCCGCCCCGGGTCACCGCTCCTTGAGCGCCCCGACGGACTCGGTCACCGCTCCTTGAGCGGCCCGATCGACTCGGCGCCACGACGGGGTAGGACGAGGGTGGGCAGGTCCGATGAAGGTCAGTGACTCACCGCGCTGCCGACGGCTCGTCGGTGACTTCCGGCGAAAGGAGAGCGTCGATGCCTGAGTCCAGGATCGGGTCGATGGGTTCCGCGGGTGACGGTGGCGCGCTCCGGCTCCTCTTTCCGCAGTGGCAGGGCGCGGGCATGTCGAGCGTGCGGGCGCTTGCCCCGGAGTTCCCGTTGGGGGTGGCCCGTCGGGGGTATGCCGTCGGCTCCGCGGTGCTGGAGGCGATCCTGCCGCCCCACGACGGCCCGACCGCGCTCGTGCCCATCGCGGCGGGCGACGAGGGACTCGATCAGGTCGACGGCATCGAGGCCAAGGAGGTCGTCCTGCGGCAGCTCACCGATGCCCTGAAGGTGATCGAGCACCACGACCCGGCGCGGATCGCCACGCTCGGCGGGGAGTGCGCCGTCAGCGTCGCCCCGTTCTCCGCCCTGGCCCGCCGCTACGGGGACGACCTGGCGATCCTGTGGATCGACTCCCCCCCCGACATCGGCACGCCGGCCAGCGAGTACCCCGGTTTCCACGCCATGGCTGTCGCCGCGCTGACCGGCCACGGGGACCCCGACATCTGGCTAGGCGAAAGCCGCCTCGTCTGCGCGTGCCGCGGCATACGTCGTCGTCCGTTCACGGACTGGACGGCCGATGCCGGCGGCGATGTCGGTGAGTTCCGCGACGGTCTTGGCGGAGCCGTGCTCGGAGCCGGCCATCCGGCTGATGGTCTCCTCCATCAGCGTGCCGCCCAGGTCGTTCGCCCCGCTGCGCAGCATCGTCCGGGTCCCCTCCACCCCCAGCTTGACCCACGAGGTCTGGATGTTGGCGACCAGCCCATGAAGCATGATCCGTGCGAGCGCGTGAACCGCGACGTTGTCACGTGAGGTCGGCCCCGGTCGGGCGAGTCCGGCGAGATAGATCGGTGCGTTGGTGTAGATGAACGGGAGGGGCACGAACTCGGTGAAACCTCCGGTGCGTTCCTGCAGCGTCCGCAAGGTGCGCAGGTGCCCGACCCAGTGCCGCGGATGGTCGACGTGGCCGTACATCATCGTCGAGCTGCTGGGGATGCCGAGTTCGTGTGCGGTGGCGACGATCTCGAGCCACTGGCTGGCAGGAAGCTTGCCCTTGGTCAGAACCCAGCGCACCTCGTCGTCGAGAATCTCCGCGGCGGTGCCAGGGATGGAGCCCAGTCCGGCCTCCTTGACTTCGGTGAGCCAGTCGCGCACGGGCACGCCGGCCTTCGCGCTAGCCGTCGCGATCTCCATGGGAGAGAACGCATGGACGTGGATGCCGGGCGCGGCGCTCCTCACCGCTTGGACGATGTCCACGTATGCCGTGCGGCCCAGGGCCGGGTCGATCCCGCCCTGCAGGCACACCTCCGTCGCGCCCAATGCCTGCGCTTCCGCAGCTCGCTGGCCGATCTGCTCAAGCGACAGGGTGTAGGCGTCGGCGTCGCTGCGGCGTTGGGCGAAGGCGCAGAACCGGCAGCCGACGTAGCAGACGTTGGTGAAGTTGATGTTCCGGTTGACGACGTAGGTGATGTCCTCGCCGTTGACCTCCTTGCGCAGGTCGTCGGCGATTCTGGCCAGTTCGTCGAGCGCCGAGCCGTCCGCGTGGAAGAGCGCCATCGCCTTGTCCTCATTTTTCGGGACAAGGAGGGCGGCGGGGTTCTCGGCGGCCAGCTTCAGGCCGGCCAGGACGTCGGTGGGGGTCGACTTCTCGTTGCCGGCCTTGATGTGGGCGGCTACTTCCTTCCAGTCGCCGTAGACGTCGTCAAAATCGGAGCGGCGATCGCCCGTACGCCCGGTGGTGTCGATCGTGGCAAATAGGTCGGTCCG
>DASSLY010000045.1:0-10949 GCA_035689185.1 Dermatophilaceae bacterium | reverse complement strand
AGCCGGGCTGCCGGCCGGGCTGTGAGCCGGGCCGTGAGCCGGGCTGCCGGCCGGGCCGTGAGCCGGGCTGCCGGCCGGGCTGTGAGCCGGGCTGTGAGCTGGGCTGTCGGCCGGGCCGTGAGCTGGGCTGTCGGCCGGGCTGTGAGCCGGGCTGTGAGCTGGGCTGTCGGCCGGGCCGTGAGCTGGGCTGTCGGCCGTGCTGTGAGCCGGGCTGTCAGGGGTGTCACCGGTGTGGCCGAGGGGGCCTCAGCGGCGCCGGGCGAGCAGGTGCATGGCGGCACCCAGCTGCCCGAGGAACGCATAGCGCGGGTGCCGCGCCACCGCCTGCTCCAACGCGAGCAGGGCGGCCCGGTCGGCGTCGGTGTCCTGGTATGCCGCGTCGACCAGGTCGCTGAACAGCCGCACTCCGTGGGCGTCCCGGATCTCCAGCCCGGCGGCAGTGACCAGGTCCGCCACCTCGTCCATGTCGTAGCGCCGGGGCACCGGATCGGCGTCACCGAAGCGACCGTCCTGGCTGGTGAGCGCGCGCTCGGCCTGGGTGAACCGGCCGGCCACGGCACGGGCCAGGACCGCGGCGAGGCGCTGCGCCACGACCAGGCTGAGATAGCCGCCGGGCGCGAGCACGGTGGCCACGGCCCGCACGGTGGCCGCCGGGTCGTCGACCAGCTCCAGCATCCCGTGGCAGCAGACCAGGTCCGCCCCGCCGGCCGGCACCAGGTCGGCCAGCCCGTCCGCGTCGCCTTGCAGCGCGTCGATGCGACCGGCACCCGGCTCGAGCGCGGCGTCCCCGGCCCGCCGGGTGAGTGCCGCGAGCGCGTCGGGGCTGGGGTCGATGACGGTGACGTGGTGGCCGAGCCCGGCCAGGGGCACCGCCAGCCCGCCAGTGCCACCACCCAGGTCCACCACCCGAAGGGGACGGCGAAGCTGCTGCTCCAGCTCCACGACCACCTCGCGGACGGCGGCCCACACCGCGGCCGTGCGCACGTTGGTCTCGACCGCGCCGCGACGGCCGCGTCGCTGGTCCTCCACGCTGCTCCTTCGCTGGCGCCCTCACCCGCGCTCGTCCCGAGCGCTCGGGCAGGCTGCCGGACCCGCTGGACTGTGCTCGCCACCCTAGTGCCCGGAGCTTCCCTGGCTGGAGTGCCACAGCTTGCGCGGCGGCACGCCCGCACCCGCCTCGTCCGGCACCGCACCACTCTGCTCCCCGGCCAGCAGGCGGGCGTTGCCGGTGTCCGCCCCCGCCGGCTTGACGTCGGCATACGGGGACTGCTTGAAGCCGGAGGCGTGCACCAGCACCCGCCGCCGGCCACCGCCCATGCCGCCCGCCGCGTCGACCTCGCGGGCACCGTTGCGCGCGGGGTCGCGGGACGACTCGTCGAAGGTCCCGCCGTAGACCGCTGCCGCGGCGGGTGCGCCCGCCACCGGCGCGTCGGCGGACCTGTCCACCGGCGCGATCACGGGCCTGGTCGACCGCGACTGCGCCGCGCCGGCGCCGGCCCGGTCAGAGTAGCCCGATCCGACCGCGGCGAGCTCGTGGGCCCGCCGGTCGGCCGCCGCGAGGGCGTCGCGGACCGCGTCGACCCCCCCGGCGACCCATGCCTCCCACAGGCCGGGCAGCTCCCAGGCCCCCGTCGCCCGCAGCGACACTCCCCGCGGCCCGGTGCGTCGCAGCACTCCCCGGACCAGCAGCATCCAGGAGTGAAAGACCGTGGCGGCATACGGGCCCTGGACGTCCTCGAAGAAGGTGGCGTCGACCGGGCCGCTGGCGTCGTCGAGGGTGAGGAAGACCACCCGCCGGCCGGAGCGGATCGGCGGGGTCTGGGTGGCGACCTTGACCCCCGCGACGAGCAGCTCGCTGCCGCTGCGCTGCCCGACCAGGCCCGGGGCCCTGGTGACCCCCAGCGCGCGCAGCAGCGGGTCGTAGAAGTCCATCACGTGGGCGCTGGCGTCCAGGCCGAGGATGTCCAGCTCGGCGCGGACACGTTCCGGGCCGGTCATCTCCGGCAGCCCGGTCGCCACCGTCTGGTCCGGGGCGTCGCCGAGGTCCAGGGCCAGCTGCACCGGCCGGTCCGCAGCGGCCACGACCGGCCGGGCGGCCTGCGATGCCGCAGCCGCGAGCGCGCGCACGTCCCGCTCGCCGGTGGTGCGAGCCTGCGCGACCAGGGTCCGCCGGGCCTGCGCCGCCGCGACCGCACGGGACGCCGGAGGCGCCACCCGCTTGCCGGACCGGGTGACCGCGCGGGTCCACCGGTCCAGCTCGGCCACGTGCAGCAACAGGTCCCGCCGGGTGATCCGGCCGCGCCTCCCGGTGGGCCCGCTGACCCCGCCGCTGCCGGCGATCCCCCTACCGCCGATCGCGCCGATCGCGTAGATGGTGTCGAACCCGCCCGCCAGCACCAGCCGCTCGGTGACCGGCCGGCTCACCTGCGCGCGGTGCCAGAAGTCGGCCAGGGAGGAGAACGGCTGGCCGGCGACGATCCGTTGCACCTCCGCCTGGTTGATGCCCGCCACGTCGGACAAGCAGAGCCGGATGCCATACCCGCGACCGTCCCCGGCCGCACCGGCCGGTACGTTCCCCGAGTCGGCGCCATCATCGTCCAGCCGCTCGACCCGGTAGGTGTCGGTCGAGACGTTGACGTCCAACCCCAGCACGACGATGCCGTGGTTGCGGGCGTCGTCGAGGATGAGCCGCTTGGGGTACATCCCAGGGTCATGGGTCAGCACCCCTGCCAGGAACGCTGCCGGGTGGTGGGCCTTCAGCCACGCCGACTGGTAGGTCGGCAGGGCGAACGCCGCAGCGTGGGCCTTGCAGAAGCCGAACGACGCGAAGGCCTTGAGCACCTCCCAGATCCGGTCGATGTCGGCCTGGTCGTAGCCCCGGGACGCCGCCGCCAGGCGCCACCACTGCTGCACCGCCTCCTGCCCGGGCACCGACCCCATCGCGCGGCGCACCTCGTCGGCCTCGGCCAGGGTGACTCCGGTGGTCTCGGCGACGATGTGCAGCACCTGCTCGTGGAACACCACCACCCCGGCGGTCTCCCGCAGGTACGGCGCCAGACTCTCGTGCAGGTACTCCGCCGGCCGCCACCCCTGCCGGGCCATGAGGAACGGGGTCACCATGTCCGACTTCACCGGCCCGGGGCGGAACAGCGAGATGTCGATGATGATGTCCTCGAAGGTCTCCGGCGCGAACTTGCCGACCAGCTCCCGCTGCCCTGGACTCTCGATCTGGAAGCAGCCCAGCGTCCGGGTGGACTGGACCAGCTCGAAGGCGCGCTCGTCGTCCAGCGGCACCTGCGCCCGGTCGTCCAGGTCGATCGTGACCCCCTCGACCCGCTGCACCTCCGTCACCGCGTGCGCCATCGCCGACTGCATCCGGATGCCGAGGATGTCCAGCTTGAGCAGGCCCATCGTCTCGACGTCGTCCTTGTCGAACTGGCTCATCGGGAACCCCAACCAGCTGGCCTCCACCGGGGTGCGGTCCAGCAGGCTGGTGTTGGACAGCACCACCCCGCACGGGTGCACCGCGATGTGCCGGGGCAGCCCGTCCAGCCGCTCCACCAGGTCGAACAGCACCTGCAGCCGCGGTGCGTCCAGCCCGCTCGCGCGCAGCTCGGGCAGCTCCCGCAGCGCGTTGCGGGCGTTGCGGGCGGCGATGTGCGGGAACGCCTTGGCGATCGCGTCGATCTCCACCGGCGGCAGCCCCAGGCTGGCGCCGACGTCGCGGATGGCGTGCCGCACCCGGTAGGTGTCCATCATCGACACGCAGGTGACCCGCTCCCCGCCGAAGCGCTCCAGCACCTTCTGGTAAATCTCGGTGCGCCGCGCCGACTCCACGTCGATGTCGATGTCGGGCAGCCGCTGCCGCAGCACCGAGCAGAACCGCTCCATCAGCAGCCCGTAGCGCAGCGGCTCCACCCCGCTGATCCCCAGCAGGTAGTTGACCACGCTGCCCGCCCCGGAACCCCGCGCCGCCACCCGCACGCCCGCGTCGCGGATCAGGTCGCACACTGCGGCGACGGTCAGGAAGTATGCCGGGTAGCCCAGGCCTGCGACCACCTCCAGCTCGTCCTCCAGCCGTTCCCGGACCCGCTGCAACTCCCGCACGCCGGCGCCCGGGTAGCGGTCGTGCACCGCACCGCGGCAGCGGGCGGCGAGCACCTGGTGCGGGTCGTCTCCGGGGCCCAGGCCCAGCGCCGCCGGCTCCGGCAGGTGGGCGATGTCGAACCCGAGGTCCTCCCGGGAGCGTTGGGTGCAGGCCAGGCCCAGCTCGAGGGTGTCGGCCAGCAGCCGGACGGCCCGCTCCCGGACTGCGGTGTCGCCACCCCCGACCGAGCCGCCGGCCGCAGCGCACACCCGCCGGGCGACGGCGGCCATCTGCGCGGCACCGGCAAGGTGGGCCGCGGTCGTCACCCGGTCCAGGTGGCGGGTGTCCAACGACACCAGCCGCCGGGCCGCGTCGAGCACGTCGACGGTGACCGCGTCGTCCACGTCGGCGTGCCGGACCGCCGCGGTCAGCACCGCCGCGGTGCCGGTCTCGTCGGCCAGCCCGAGCAACCGGGCGGCGTGCCCCAAGCTGGCCGGGCTGCCCTCGGGACCGTCGTGGCAGACCACCTCCACCACGACCGAACCGGGCGGCATCAGCCGGGTCCACCGGTGCAGTAACGCCCGGGCCCGGTCCTTGCGCCGGGCCAGCAGCGCCCGGCCGACGTCGGAGTCGGGGCCGAGCAGCACCACCAGGGCCGGCTGCTTGCTCATGGAGTCCGTCGATGGCCCTGCGAGCGGGCCTGTCGTGGGGGCCGTGGCGTGCTCGGCCACCAGACCCAGGTTGCAGACCGGATCCCCGCGTTCCCCGCCGAGATGGGTGGCGGTCACCAGCCGGCAGAGTCGGGCCCAGCCGACCCCGTCACCCAGGCCGTCGCGGTGCCCCCGGGCCAGCACCGTCACCCGTGGCCGGCGCGGGTCGACCACTGCCCCGCCCCGCACCGGCACCCGGACGGACTGATGCCGGCTGGAAATCCGGCCGGTCTCCTCGTCCAGGTCGAACCATGGTCCACCTGGTCCCTCGACCCGATCAGGCGGCGACACCGAAGAGCCGGCACCCGGCCGCGGGGAAGGGGTCGGTCCCATCGCGAGGTCCACCCCGAGGATCGGGGCGATGCCGGCCTCGTCGCAGGCCTGGACGAAACGGATCGCCCCGTAGAGCCCGTCTCGGTCGGTCAGCGCCAGCGCCGGCTGGCCCATCGCCACGGCTCTGGCCACCAATGCGGCTGGGGTCGACGCGCCATACTGCATCGAGAAACCAGAGGCGACGTGCAGGTGGACGAACCCGTCGGTCACGGCGACCCGACCCCCGTGGTGACCGTGAACGCCGGCAGCGCGCTATCCATCGGCAGCCCCAGCCCCGCATGGGCCAGGCCGAGAAAGGTTTCCGCCGCCCGCAGCAGGTCGTTCGCCTCCCGGGTCGAGGGGACCACCGCGCCCCGCTCGACCGCGAGCCGGCGCCGGCCGGAGGCGGTGAAGAAGACGGCCCACTCCCCCAGCTCGGGTGCGACCTGCGGCAGCACCTCCCAGACGCTGCGCAGCCGGGAGCGCCGGGACGGCCTGCTGCGAGCAGCCAGCAGCGCCGCCGCCGCCCGCAGCGCCCCGAGGTGGGCCTCGACGTACCGCTCCGACACGTTGCCGGCCAGGCAGGACGCCAGCAGGCTGGCCCGGGCCCGGTCGAGCAGTTCCAGGGTCGTGCCCGCCACCGGCACGCCGGGGCCGTTGTTCGTCACCTCAGTCATCACCACGCCTCCCGTCAGTCGGCCAACCGCACCAGTCGCCAGTCGCCTCGACCGGCCTCGCTGCCGGCGTCTGCGTCGAGGGCGAGGTCGTACACCCCGGTGCCGTACATCCGCCCGGGGCTGGCCTCCACCCGCCAGACCTGCTGCTCCAACGGGAGCCGCCCGGCCATCTGCTGGATGACGGTGCTCGGCGCCGGCCGTTCGTCAGGCCGTTCGTCCGGCCGTTCGTCCAGGGCGGCCCGCCACCACGCCCTCCGCTCGCGCCAGTGCGCGAGGACGGCTCGCACGACATACAGCCGGCCCCGCCAGACGAAGGCGTCGGGCCCGACCACCTCACCCGACTCAGCCGCCACCCGGACCTCGATGCGTTCGTCGTACCGGCGGACCACGGAAACCTCCTTCCTCGAACCACGGCCTACGATGGACGGGATCCCACCCGCCCACCCCTGGCGGACCAAGCGGAGTCGAACAGAGTTTTCGAACTTGTGTTCGACAAAATCGACTGTACACCCCGCCTCCGACAGGCCGTCAACCCGATGAGCACATTGCGGATGACGGCACCCGCCCCCGATCGGTACATTCCGCGCATGTCGACGGCCGGCCCGCAGCAGGAGCAGGAGCGGGAGAACCGGCGCATCCTGGACCATCCCGACGTCCGGCGCGTCATCGACCACCTCGCGGAGTACGGCGCACGGGGTCAGGTCGTCATCCTGCGCGAGCCGGCGCATACCGCTCGCCACGCCGCCGAGCAGCTCGGCGTCAGCATCGCCCAGATCGCGAACTCGCTTGTCTTCCGGGCACATTGGCTCGACGACAGCACGCATCCGCTGCTGGTCCTGACCTCCGGGGCCCACCGCGTCGACCTGGTCAAGATCGGCGACCTGCTGGGCCTGGCGAGGATCAGCCGAGCCGACGCGGCATACGTGCGAAGCACCTCCGGCTTCGTCATCGGCGGGGTGGCCCCGGTCGGTCACCTGCAGCCGATGCAGACCGTCGTCGACGTCTCGCTGAGCCGGTACGAGCAGGTGTGGGCGGCCGCCGGGCACCCGCGCACAGTGTTTCCCACCAACTACGACGAGCTGCTCATCCTCACCGCCGGCCACCCGGCCGAGGTCGTCTGACGGCGTAAGGCGATCTGAGTACGACAACGGATACGCGCTGACCCCAGCCACCGGGAGGGTGGGACCCGCGCAGGGCACGCGCCTGGGTACAGCTTCGAGGAGGGGAGGATCTGTCGCCAGGCCCGTGCCCTGACCCCTGCGCTCTGGCAGCCTAGGCAGCGACGACGCAGCCCAACCGGGCGGAAGGGAGCGAGGTGGGGACCGAGATCCTGCCCTGGGTGTTCACCTCCGGCTGGGCCAGCGGCGTCAACGCCTACGCCGTGGTGCTGCTCATGGGGCTGTTCGGCCGGTTCGCCGGGGTGGACGCCGTGCCGGCCGCGCTGCAGCGCACCGACGTGCTCGTCGTGGCGGGCGTGCTGTTCGTCGTCGAGCTGGTGGCCGACAAGATCCCCTACCTCGACTCCGCCTGGGACACCGTGCACACGGTGGTGCGCCCGCTGGTCGGCGCCACCATCGGCTACCTCCTCGGCCACGAGACCTCCGACCTCAACGCGGCGTTCACCGCTGCCACTGGCGGCCTGAGCGCCCTGGCCAGCCACGGGGTCAAGGCCGGCCTCCGCGCCGCGGTCAACACCTCCCCCGAGCCGGCCAGCAACATCGCTGTCAGCACCGCCGAGGACGTCACCGTCGCCGGCGTGGTGACCCTGGCCACGGTCGCACCGTGGGTCGCAGCGGGGGTCGCGCTGGTGCTGCTCGCGATCGGCGTGACCCTCGTGCTCTTCCTGTGGCGCCGGATCCGGCGGCTCCGCCGGATCCGGCGGCGGTATGCCGCCCGCAACGGTTCGCCCTAGCCGGCCCTAGCCGCCCGTGACGTTGCGGTAGACCTCCAGCGAGGCGGTCGAGCGGTTCATGGTGATGAAGTGGATGCCCGGTGCCCCCTCGGCCAGCAGCCGCTGTGCCGTCTCGGTGGCGATCTCCACCCCGACGCGGCGGACCGCCTCCTTGTCGTGGGACACCGCCTCCAGCCGCGAGACCACCGCCGCAGGCAGCGGCTGGCCGGCCAGCTCGGCCATGCGGCGCAGCTGCGCGACGTTGGTCACCGGCATCAGGCCGGGGATGATCGGCAGGTCGCGTCCGCGCGCCCGCACCCGGTCGCGCAGCCGCAGGTAGGTCACCGGGTCGAAGACGAACTGGGTGATCGCGAACTCCGCGCCGGCGTCGGCCTTGCGCACCAGCACGTCCGCGTCGTGGTCCAGGCTCGGCGACTCCGGGTGGCGGTCGGGGAAGGCCGCCACCCCGACGGTGAACGATCCCAGCGCCCGGATCAGCTGGACCAGGTCGGTCGCGTAGTTCAGCCCCTCGGGGTGCGGCACCCACGCAGTGCCGAGCCCCCCGGCAGGGTCGCCCCGCAGCGCCAGCACGTTGCGGATGCCGGCCGCGGCGTACTCCCCGATCACCTGACGGACCTGGGTCACCGACCGGCCGACGCAGGTCAGGTGCGCCATCGGGGTCAGCGTCGTCTCCCGGGCGATCCGCCCGGTCACCCGCACGGTGCGGTCCTGGGTCGACCCGCCCGCGCCGTAGGTCACCGACACGAACGTCGGGTGGACCCGCTCCAGCCGGCGGATGGCGTCCCACAACACCCGCTCGCCCTCGTCGTCCTTGGGGGGGAAGAACTCGAAGCTGTATGACGCGTCCGCGCCGGCCAGCAGCTGCGGGATCGACCTGGTCAGGTGCTCGGCTCGTGGCATCGTCGACGCGGTGCCGATGGCCATGCCCGTCAGGGTAGGCGACGCGGGCCACGTAGGCTGCCGGCATTCGGTATACGGAACCCGCCCGGCGCACACACCCCCTGCCGGGCCGCACCCTGGGGAGGACCGGTGAGCCACCCGCTCGACGTCGCCGACCTCCGCGCCCGGGTCCAGGCGGCGGTCGATGCCGAGATCCGCACCCAGGCGGGAGTGCTCGACGAGATCGGGGAGGACCTGTCCCCGATCGTGCAGGCGGTGGCCGACCTGCTGCGCGGCGGCAAGCGGCTGCGAGCCGGCTTCCTCTACTGGGGCTACCGCGCCGGCGGCCGGCCGGACAGCGACGCGCTCCTGCGCGCGGCGACGGCGATGGAGTTCTTCCAGGCCGCCGCGCTGTTGCACGACGACGTCATGGACGGCAGCGACACCAGGCGCGGTATGCCGGCCGCGCACCGCGCGCTCGCCGCGACCCACCTGGCTCGTGGCTGGTCCGGCGACGCCCGCCGGTTCGGCGAGGCGGGCGCGATCCTGGCCGGTGACCTCTGCCTGACCTGGACCGACGAGCTGTACGCCACGAGCGGCCTGCCAGCCGACGCCCTGGCCCGCGGGCGGGTCTGGTTCGACCGGATGCGGACCCAGCTGATGGGCGGACAGTTCCTGGATGTGCTGGAGTCGGCCCGCGGCTGGGCCGACTGCACGACCGAGGAGCGAGTGGCCCGGGCCCGCCGGGTGATCCGCTACAAGAGCGCGAAGTACTCGGTGGAGCACCCGCTGCTCATCGGCGTCGCGGCGGCGGGGGTGGACCCGGCCGACTTGGCCGCCCTCTCCTCCTACGGGCTGGACCTCGGCGAGGCGTTCCAGCTCCGGGACGACCTGCTGGGGGTGTTCGGCGACCCGGCCGAGACCGGCAAGCCGGCGGGGGACGACCTGCGCGAGGGGAAGCGGACGGTGCTTCTCGCCCACGCCCTGGACGTTGCGTCCGCGGCGGAGTCGGCCGTGATCGAGCGGCTGCTCGGGCGCCCCGACCTGGACGCGGCCGGGGTCGAGCAGCTGCGGGCCGTCATCCACGCCACCGGGGCGATCGAGGCGGTGGAAAAGCTCATCACCGACCTGGCCGCGACCGCGCGGGACGCCCTCCACGCGACGAACACCCTTGACTCGCAGGCATTTTCGGTGCTCGACCAGCTGGTCGATACGGCCACCGACCGCAGCTCCTGACCTGCCCGCGTCGTGCGCGCTGTCGTCGTCGGGGCCGGCCTGGCCGGGCTGTCCGCGGCGATGCACTTGCGCGGCGCCGGGTGCGAGGTCACCGTGCTGGAGCAGTCGCCCACGCCGGGCGGCCTCGCCGCCCCGGTCCTCCGGCGCGGCTACCGGCTGGACACCGGGCCGACGGTGCTCACCATGCCCGGGACGCTGCACAGCTGTTTCGGGGCTGTGGGCCAGGACCTCGACGACTGGCTCACCCTGCACCGGCTCGACCCGACCTACCGAGCCGAGTTCGCCGACGGCACGGGCCTGTCCGTCTCCCCCGACCTCGACCTGACCGTCGACCGGGTCGCCGAGCTGGCCGGATCCGCCCAGGCGCGCGGGTTCCGCCGCTACCTCGACCACGTCACCGAGCTGTACCGGCTGCAGATCGACACGTTCATCGACGCCAACCTCGACTCGCCGCTGGACCTGGTCGGGATTCCGCTGCTGCGCCTGGTGGCCCGGCACGGGTTCGCCCGGCTGGCTCCTACCGTCGCGCGGTACGTGAGCGACCCGCGGCTGCAGCGCGTGCTGACCTTCCAAGCCCTGTATGTCGGTGTGGCACCCGCGCGAGCGTTGGCGGCATACGGAGTGGTCACCTCGATGGACCTGGTCGGCGGCGTCTACTACCCACGCGGCGGGATGTCTGCCGTGCCAACCGCCCTGGCCGCCGCCGCGACCCAGGCTGGCGTCGAGGTCGTCTGCGGCGCGGCAGTATCCGCCGTGAAGCCCGCGGACGGCGGCAGGGGCTGGGTCGCCACCGACGACGGGCGCCGCTGGCCGGCCGACGCGGTAGTCCTGACCTGTGACCCGGACTTGGCCCGGGGGCTGCTCGGGGCGGACGCGCCGGCCCGGCCCATCCGCCGGTCCCCCTCGTGCGTCGTGCTGGCCGCCGGACTGCGGCGCGAGACGCGGTCTCCCGGCGACCCGTCCGCCCATCACATGATCCACTTCGGCCGCCGCTGGAACGCGGTGTTCGACGACCTGGACCAGGGCCGGCTGATGGCCGACCCGTCGTTCCTGGTCTCCCTGCCCACCGTCACCGACCCCGGGCTGGCGCCGCCCGCCGGCGGCACGGCATACCTGCTGTTCCCGGCACCCAACCT
>DASSLY010000044.1:0-136382 GCA_035689185.1 Dermatophilaceae bacterium | reverse complement strand
TCGGTGCGGACGCGCCCTGGCGTGCCCGCAGCCGCGACCTTGCCCGACTTGCGGGCGGCATCCTTGCGGGCTGTCGTCCAGCGCGCCTTCTTGCCCGTGCGTCGCAGGGCAGGGGTCGCGGCGGTCGCGCTGTGGCGCGCTGCTGTGCTCATCGGTGATCCACTTCGTTGCGGGAGGTAGGCACGCCTCGAAGCAGCCCGTCAGCGAAAGCCTGCGGGGGCGGGGATGAAGCGAGCCTCAGGCCGCCGCGGCTGGGCGGACCCGGTGGTCATGCCCCAGTGAAGCCGCTCCAGCGCAGCACGGCTCGAGGCGTCGTCACGACGCTAGACCTCCGGGGATTTCGCTCAGCCTACCAGCCGCCGGCCGCGTCGCCACACCAGTCCCACGGCGGCGGCGACGGCGACACCGGCCAGGTCCGCCACGGCGTCGGCGACAGAACCGTCGCGTTGGGGCAGGAGCCAGTGCTGCACCAGCTCGCTGACGGGTGCGTGCAGCGCCAACACCGGGACCAGCCACCGCCAGCGGTACCCGGCGAGCAACGCGGCCAGGGTCGGCGCGGCGAACACGGCGAAGTGGATGACTTTGTCCAGCCCGCCCCGCTCTGCGACGCTGGGCGCGCGGGGGACGTACAGCACGACCAGCTGCACGAGCACGGTGAGGACAAGCAGAGTCGGCCACGCGCGGCGCGCGGGCGGCGAGGGACGCTGCATACCGGGTCAGTGCGCGGCGCGGGCCGCCGCCTGCACTGCCGCGGCAACCACCTTGGCCACGTCGGCGTGGAAGACGCTGGGCACGATGTATGCGGGGTTGAGCTCATCCTCGCTGACGGTGTCGGCGAGCGCCTCCGCCGCGGCCAGGAGCACGTCGTCGGTCACCGACGTCGAGGCGGCGTCGAGCAGCCCGCGGAAGACGCCGGGGAAGGCCAGCACGTTGTTGATCTGGTTGGCGAAGTCGCTACGACCGGTGGCGACCACCGCGGCGTGCTGGGCAGCCGCCGCCGGGTCGACCTCGGGGTCGGGGTTGGCCAGGGCGAACACGATCGCGCCCTCGTTCATCCCGGCGATGTCGTCGCCGGTGAGCAGGTTGGGGCCGGAGACGCCGATGAAGACGTCCGCCCCCTTGACCGCGTCCTTGAGCGAACCCGTGACCGACCGCGGGTTGGTGTGCTCCGCCAGCCAGCGGAGGTTGTCATGACCATGGTTCACGATGTCCGCCCGGTCGCGGTGGATGACTCCGGTCCGGTCGGCGACCAGCACGTCGGTCGCACCGGCCCGCTGCAGCAGTTTCAGGACCGCGGTGCCGGCCGCCCCGGCGCCGCTCATCACCACCTTGACGTCCTTCAGCTGCTTGCCCACGACCCGCAGCGCGTTCCGCAAGGCGGCCAGGGTGACGATGGCGGTGCCGTGCTGGTCGTCGTGGAACACCGGGATGTCCAGCTCTTCCCGGAGCCGGGCCTCGATCTCGAAGCACCGGGGCGCGGAGATGTCCTCCAGGTTGATCCCGGCGAACACCGGCGCGATCGCCTTGACCGCGGCGATGATCTCCTCGACGTCCTGGGTGTCCAGGCACACCGGGAAGGCGTCGATGTCGGCGAAGCGCTTGAACAGGGCCGCTTTGCCCTCCATCACGGGCAGTGCGGCGAGCGGGCCGATGTTGCCCAGGCCCAGCACCGCGCTGCCGTCGGTGACGACCGCAACGGTGTTGCGCTTGATCGTGAGCCGGCGCGCGTCGGCCGGGTTCTCCGCGATGGCCAGGCAGATCCGCGCGACCCCCGGGGTGTAGATCAGGGACAGGTCGTCGCGGTTGCGGATCGGGACCTTGGACTCGATCTTCAGCTTGCCGCCCAGGTGGACCAGGAAGGTCCGGTCGCTGACCTTGCCGATCTCCACGCCGTCCACCGCGCGCATCGCCTCGACGATCTCCTCCGCGTGCGCGGTGTCCCGCGCGGCGGCCGTCACGTCGACCCGAAGCCGCTGGTGGCCCGAGGCGGTGACGTCCAGGCCGGTGACCAGCCCGCCGTTGCGCTCGATGGCGGTGGTGAGCTCGGACACGGCGTTGGCCCGCGCGGGCAGTTCGAGCCGGACGGTGATCGAGTTGGACACGGACGGGGCGGCAGTCATGATGGCCATTCTGGCCCCTGGCACGCGGACCACGTCGCTTGTGTCGGTTGTGTTCGCGAGCGGCCGCCCGGCGCCGGTCGCAGCCGCGACGTTCTGGTCCGGGCTGAGGAAGGCTTCCACGGATCGGAGGGGGTGGCGCAGCAGGGCGTCCTCATGCCCCCGGGGACGGGCAGGACCCAACCGGGGGAGGTGGCGGGGAGCCGGGCGGCAATGCGGAAGAGCCGTCCCAGAGGTTGTTGTAGTCGGTCCAGTACGTCTTCAGGTTCTTGCTGAGGCCGACCCGCTGGTAGGAGTTGTTGACGAAGGTGGAGGAGATCAGCGCCCCGGCCGTCAGCCTGGAACCGGTCCCCCGCGCGACATTGCACTCCACCACGGCCCGGAGGGTGGAGCTGTTGTACGACGGCACGGTCAGCGACGCGTCCGCGCCGCGGAACGCCATGCTTGAGCCCCGCATGTCGGAGGTCAGGTTGTACCGCCAGATGTTCCCCCAGCCGGACTGCTGGTCGTTGAACCCCATCGCGGCCCCCGTCACCGTGTTGTGCTCGAACCGGTTGAAGCTGGCGTCGATGTCGGTCGTGATCCCCCGGCCGTCGCCGGGCAGGTCGGAGACGGTGTTTCCTGTGATGGTGTTGTAGGACGAGGCAGACCCGGTCCGGATGCCCTCCTGCATGTAGTGCCGATACGTGGAGCTGGCCACCCGGCTGATGGCGTTGTCCGTGACCTGCCAGAAGTCGCTGTACGTGTTCAGCCAGATGCCGGGCCCGATGCCGCACGATATGTCATGAATCGTGTTTCCGACAATGGCTCCCCGCTCCCCCACGGCCACGTGCACGCCGCGTCCGGAGATGTCGTTGCCCACGATTCTGACGCCCGTGGCAGGGTCGATCCTCAGGCCCAACACGTCGCTGAGGGCGCTGTATATCTGCGGAGCCGAAGCTGGGTCCGCGACCGCCGTCTGCCCGTCGACGTATCCGCGCCCCGGCAGCGCACGGCGGGTCTTCCAGTCCTTGAGGCTCTTCGCCTGCGTCTTGATCCAGCCGGCTGGTGCGGCGAAATTGGTGCCGGAGACCCAGATCCCGTTGATGATGCGCAGCCCCCGGATCGTCCAGTAGTCCACCCCTTCGCGAAGCACGAGGGTGCGGTGCCCGTTGGGCTGGGACGCGGCACAGTCAGCCGACTGGAACGTGGCCGTCACGGTGACCGGTCCGTCACCGAAGGGCTCGATGACGATAGGCGCGTCAGCCGTGCCCGACGTCCGTAGGAACACCTGACCGGTATAGGTGCCCGAGTGCAGCTGGAGCACATCGCCTGGCATCGCCTGGTCCACAGCGGCTTGAAGCGCGCCCACGCCCGGTGTCAGCTCGATGACGCGCGAAGCCGCGGTCACTTCCGGCGCGGAGGCGCTCACGTGCGTCGGCTCGGCAGCCGCAGCGGGCAGGGCCGCCGCGCCCAGCAGGACCAGCCCAGTCAAAGCGGACGTCGCAACTCTTCGCCGGCTACTACGGATGAAGCGCATCTGGTTCGATTCCCCTTCAACTCAGGCCGTGGCGCACCGCCAACCGCCGGGGAGACGCCCATTGGAAAGGCGTTTCGTGACGCTATCGGCCCCCCAATCACCAGAGTTAACCAGATCTTCCACAATCTGCGCAACATCGTAGCGGCATATGGCGGCGCATCCGTGCCCAAACTGGGCTTGTTAGGAAGATGCCGCCGTTATAGTGCAGTCAAGTTCGTTTGCCGTCCTTTCGACCACGTTCCCCGCCCGCAGTCTCCGGTTGGCCATTGTCGCCCCTGCTCGCCATGTATCGATCAGTTCTCGGCATGGCCGGGCGCGGCCAGCCCGACCGGTGCCGCGGGCACCCGCGCGAGGAGCAGGTATCGCTCGTCGCCGACGGGGCGTCCCCACAGCACCGCCTGGTCCAGCTGCCACACCTGGACGGTGCCCGGGTCCACCAGCGGCAACACCGCCGCGGTCAGGTCCGTGGCGCGCACACCGCCGGCCCAGGGGAGGCGGCCTTTGCCGGGATAGCCGTCGTCGCCCACCGACGACCAGCGGCCCTCGACAAGCACGAAACTCCCGCCCGGGCGCAGCAGGCCCGCCCAGCGGCGAAGCGCCGCATGCGGATCGGGCAGCGTCCACAGGATGTGCCGGGCGAGCACCACGTCGAACCCCGCCATCGGCAACCCGCGCGGATCTGCCACCTCACCCCGGACCAGCCGGACCGGCATACCCGCGGTCTTGGCTCGGGCGCGGCGCAACATCTGCTGGGCGATGTCGACCCCGGTGACCCGGTGGCCCAGCTCGGCGGCCAGGGCGGTGAGGGAACCCGTCCCGCAGGCGAGGTCGACAACGTCGGCCGGGCCGCCCGGCAGGCAGGACCGCAGCAGCTCCCGCCAGGCCGCCCTCGTCGCCGGGTCGCCGAGCCCGTGGTCCGGCTCGCGGTCGTAGGCTTGCGCGTAGTCGTCCCAGTACGCCGCGATATCCACCCGGTCAGCGTGACAGGCTTGGACGGTCGGTCATCACCTGGTTGCCACGAACATGGATGCGGGCCTGTATTCGGGCATTGAGTCGAGCATGGATGCGGGCATGGGAGGCGGGCATGGAGGACGGGATCACGGTCATCGGTTCCGGCGAGGCGTCCGCCCCGCCGGACGTGGTCCGGCTCAGCATCGCGCTCCAGGCCGACGGCGCCGACGTGTCCCAGGCGCTGACCGAAGTCGCCCGCCGGGTGACGGCGGTCGCGGACGCGGCCCGGTCGCGCGGTGTGGCCGGCAAGGACATCCAGACCTCGGGCGCCGGGGTTCAGCCGCGGTACCGCGCCGACGGGCTCACGGTCCTGGGTTACCAGGCCTACCACGCCCTGGAGCTGGTCGTGCGGGACGTGATGGGGGTCGGTGCTCTGGTCAGCGCGATTTCCGATGCGGCCTACAACACCCTGACGGTGAACGGCATCTCGCTCGGCGTCGCCGACCAGGAGCCGCTCGCGCGGAAAGCCCGCGACGCCGCGTTCGCCTCGGCCCGGGACAAAGCCCAGCAGTATGCCGCGCTCGCCGGCCGCACGCTGGCTCAGGTGGTCTCGTTGTCCGAGACCACCGAGCGCGGCCCGTCGCCGGTGGCGTTCGGGGCAGAGGCCCGGCTCGCTGCTGTCGACTCCATGCCGGTGCAGCCCGGTGAGACGACGGTGCGGGCGGCGGTAGCCGTCCGGTGGGCCCTGGGGCCGCCGCTGTCCTGACTTGGCAGGCAGCGCGCTGCCGCCGCAGCGGTCGGGGTCAGCGCCTCCTCAGCCGTCGGGCAGCAGCCCGACACCAGGCCCCCTGTCCTGAGCCTGGGTCTGGTCCTACCCGGTGGTCTCGTCCGTGGGTCGAACGGCGGAAGTGGTGGTCGTGGTCGACGGGCTGGAGGGCGAGTCCGTCGGCGACGGGGGGCCGGTCGGCTCGCTGGTCGTACCCGACGTGCCCGTGGTCGACGTGCCCGTGGTCGACGTGCCGGTGGTCGTCGTGCCAGTCGTCGACGTCGTGCCCGTGGTCGTCGGCGGCGGCGGTGTCGACGTGGTCGTCGTCGTGCCCGTGGTCGTCGTGCCGGTCGTCGGCGGCGGCGTGGTCGTGGTCGTCGTCGTGCCAGTGGTCGTCGTGCCGGTCGTCGTCGGCGGCGTGGTCGTCGTCGTCGGTGTGGCGGTGGTCCGGCTGGTCGTTGGCGTGGGACTGGGCGTGAAGGCCGGCGTGTTGCCGAAGGAGCCGGTTCCGGCGGGGATGCGTCCGGTCAGGCTCGGCACCGCAGCGGCGCCCTGGCGGTAGGCGTTGCCCCAGGTCAGCACCGTAGCCACGTACTTGCTGGAGTAGTTGTAGCGCAGCACCGCCGAGGTCAGCCCGGCGGTCGTGCGCAGGTTCGCCCCACCCGAGCAGAGGTAGCGAGCGGCGGCCAGGGCGGCGTCATACACGTTGTGAGGACTCTTGACCCCGTCACCGTTGCCGTCCGCGGCCACGGACTGCCAGGTGCGGGGCAGGAACTGCATCGGGCCAACCGCTCGGTCGAAGACGGGATCACCGTCGAGGAGGCCGAGGTCGCTGTCGCGGACGATCGCGGTGCCTGGCAGCGAGCCGTCCAGCCGGGGGCCCAGGATCTTGCCCAGCGTGGTCCCGTGGGCGTCGACCCGGCCGCCGGCTGCGTGCCCGCTCTCGACCCGGCCGATGCCGGCCAGAAGCCACCAGGGCAGACCACAGGTGGGGTTGGTCGCCGCGAGCGCGGTCCCGGCCCGCTTGTACGCGTCGAGGACGGTGGCCGGGATACCGAGCGCGCCGGTAGCGGCGACCCAGCCCAGGTCGCTGCGCGCGCTGGGGGACGACAGCAGGGAGCCGAGGTCGATGACGCTGGGGCTGGCGTCGGGAACGAACTGGCCGCCCGCTTGACCGGCTGCGAGGGCCAGCCCGGCCGGGGCGGCGACGACGCGGGGCTCGGCGGCATCCGCGGCGGACGAACCGGGCACGGACGGTGCGGTGCCCAGGACCAGGGCCGGGACGGTCACCAGGCCGGTGGCCAGGACACCGGCAAGACCGACCCGGGCGGCGTGCCGGGTCCGCGTGCCGGCGCGGCGCGCCCATCCCATGGGGATGGTGAGCACCACGGTGCGGGTGGTCCGCGTCGTGGTCATCGCATCGTCCCGTTCGCTGCCGTCTGGTCGGGTCGTCCGGTCAAGTCAGGATCCGGCGTGGTTCGTCGCGCGGGGCGACTGGTTGCCACGAACCCCGACGACACGCCAGGGTGACATGCGCCACCCCAGGGCTTGATGGTATCCCGGCAGTCCCCAGGCGGAAGAGGGATCCGGTGAATCCTGACCCGACATACCATCGTGAGAGAGGGAGCAAACCCGACCATGTCGTGATACATGCGGACCGCAGAGCGTGACGCAGGCACGGTGGGTGGAGGTGGCGGGAATCGAACCCGCGTCCGTTGACGGGAGACCAGGGCTTCTCCGGGTGCAGCGCGCTTCGGCGTTTCTCGGCCCCAGCGCTCGCACGCGCACGTTCGCTGACAGGCCCAGCCGAGTAAGTGTCCCGCGCAGTCCCTCGGCATGGCTGCGCGGCGGAGCTTCCTAGCTGACGCCAGGGACTAGGCCGGAAGCAGGCCTAGGCTGACGGACCTCGGGGCTCGCTCAGGCGGCGAGGGCGAGGTCGGTGCGCTTGGAGTTGGCACCTATGGGTTTGCACGGAGCGTTGACGAGATGACCGTGCCTCCTCGACCCGCTTCCCCTGGAATGACGACCAACGTCGAAACCGATCACCCCCATGGGGGTGCTTGCGTCACGCTGTGCAGTTCTCAAACCCCGGCAGGTATGCCGGGTGGTCCAGCCTACGGTGTCAACGCTCCCGGGTGCCACGAGATTCCACCCAGCCTCTGGTCGCGCTGGCCGGTGTCCGAAGCCCCGACCGGCTCACGGCCGTTCCGCACAACCGGCCCGCGGTGAGCGCCCTCCCAGACGGACCCCGGGGCGGGGTCAGGACCCCCAGGTCGGGCGCAGCGGCCAGCCGGCGTCGCCGTCGTCCGCGGTGTTGGCCGCAAGCACCTGGTGGAGCTGGATCCGGTTGCGCTCGAACGACAGCCGCGAACCGGCCAGGTAGAGGCCCCACACCTTGGCGGTCCCTTCCCCGACCTCCGCCACTGCCGCATCCCAGTGCCGGGACAGGTTCCGACCCCAGTCTCGACAGGTCATCGCGTAGTGCTCGCGCAGGTTCTCCGCGTGCCGCACCTCCAGGCCGACGTCCTGCATCACCGAGGTGATCCTCCCGGACCCGGTGAGACCGCCGTCGGGGAAGACGTAGCGGTTGATGAAGCCCGACTTCGGCAGGCCGTCGTGCTGGTTGTCCGGCCGGGTGATGCAGTGGTTCAGCAGCCGGCCCCCGGCGCGCAGGCGCGACTTCAGGAAACCGAAGTAGGCCGGCAGGTTGGAAACGCCGACGTGCTCGGTGAGCCCGATCGAGCTGACCGCGTCGAAGCCGGTCTCCCGCACGTGCCGGTAGTCCAGGTGCCGCACCTCCGCCACGTCCGAGAGGCCCTCCTCGGCGATCGCCTTGGCTGCCCACAGCGCCTGCTGCTCCGACAGGGTGACCCCCACAGCGGTCACCCCGTAGTGCCGGGCCGCGTGACGCACCATCCCGCCCCAGCCGCATCCCACGTCGAGCAGGCGCATGCCGGGCCGGAGGTCCAGCTTGCGGCAGACCAAGTCGAACTTGGCGGCCTGCGCCTGCTCCAGCGTGGCGTCCGGCCGCTCGTAGCACGCGCAGGTGTAGGCCATCGACGGGCCGAGCAGCAGCTCGTAGAAGGCGTTGCTGACGTCGTAGTGGTGGCTCACCGCCGCCGCGTCACGGGAATGGGTGTGGGCCAGCCCATCCAGCAGCCGCCGCCACGGACGCGGCGTCTCCTGGGGCGGCAGCTGCGGAACACGCAAGCTGCGCAGCCCCAAGGACCGGGCCAGTTCCACCGCCTGGCCGAGTGCGGGCCGGCGCAGCCGGACCCGGTCCTCCACCAGCTTGAGCAGATCGTACGGATCGCCCGGGTCCACCCCGTCGATGGCGAGGTCCCCCTGCACGTAGGCCCGCGCCATACCAAGGCTGCCCGGTGCGGTGACGATGTAGCGCAGCCCGCGCTCGTTCACCAGCCGCATCTGAACGACGGCGCCCCGTGACCCGCCGCGGGAGCCGTCGTAGGCGGTGAACCCGATCGGGACGTCCGCGCCGAACAGCGTGTCGAAGGCCGCGCCGATGGTCATCGTCATGTGCGCCTTACCGCCTTGTCGTAGAGGCCGGTCAGCCGGCCGTCGGGATCGTAGCGGGCCTTGGCCTTGTCGTAGGTGGCTCCGCCGTAGAGCAGCCAGAACGCCTTCGGGTCGTAGTAGGCGTCCGAGTACAGCGACTTGTGCCCGCCCAGTTCGCCGACCTTGGCCTCGACCGCCCGGTTGACGTCCCCGTCGCGGGCCCCCGGCGCGATCTCGACCGTCGACCAGAAGCCGACGTTGACGTAGTCCCGCCCGGGCTGGAGCGGGTAGAGCGGCCAGCCCTTGCCGGCCGGTGAGGCGTCCGAGGCGCCGACCGGTTCGTCGCGCAAACGCAGCGGGCACAGCCAGATGGGCTCGATGGGGACGTGGTCGAGGAACCAGTGCAGGAACTCCGCGGTCCGCTCCAGCGGCACCTCGACGTCCTGGACGACCCGTTCCCGCGGCGGGCGCCCCTGGTGCGCGTCCAGCCGGGCGGCGAGGTGGTAGCGGTTCTCCACGGCGATGAGCTTCCAGTAGACCTCGCTGCGCAGCCACCGCTTCGGCCACAGCCGGCGCATCCGCGGGCGCTGAGCGCCGAAGGCGCGGGAGCACCAGAACCAGTCGGTGTCCCACCGCCACAGGTAGTCCCGCACCCGCAGGTAGTCCTCCGGGCGCTGTTGGATCGACCGGTAGTAGATCAGCGACTTGTCATAGGAGGTGCAGTATGGCGCGGTGTCGGCCCAGTTCCCGAGCACGAGGTAGCTCTCGGTCGCGGTGAACACCACCCCGTCCACGAAGTCCACCGGCTGGCCGGCGTAGGCGTGGTCGCGCATGACCTCCCCGACCGTGGCCACTAACCGGGCCAGGTCGTGGAACCGGACGTGGCGCAGCCGGACGAACTGGTGCACCCGCTCCAGCTCGATCCGCACCCGCGTCGCATAGCCCAGGCTGCCGTAGGAGTTGGGGAACGCGCGGAACAGGTCCGCGTGCTCGTTGTCGGCGGTAGCCGTGACCACCGACCCGCCGCCGGTGAGCACGTCCAGCTCCAGCACCGACTCGTGCGGCAGCCCGTTGCGGAACGAGGTGGACTCGATGCCGAGGCCGGTCACCGCGCCGCCGAGGGTGATCGTCTTCAGCTGCGGCACGACCAGCGGCATGCAGCCGTGCGCAAGGGTGACGTCGACCAGGTCCTCGTAGGTGGTCATGCCCTGGACGTCGGCGGTCAGCCCGACCTCGTCGACCGAGATGACCCGGGTCAGGCCGGAGACGTCGAGCCACGGCCGGCCGGTCCCCGTGCGAGGCCGGAACAGGTTGGAGGTCCGCTTCGCCAGCCGGACCCGCTCTGCCGGGGGGATCGCGTCGAAGCTGGCCTGTAGCGCCCGGACGGCCGCGGCATGTTCCACCGGCGTCACGAACCGTCCCAACCCGTCCTCCCAGGCGCTGTGCTCCGGCTCCGACTGTATGCACCGCGGGCAGGTTTCGGTATGCGGCGTCCGTGGTGCGGGCGGGCCATGGCGGGTCATAGCGGCATACCGGCTGGTTGTCCGCATGCCGGCAGCCCGGGCAGGCCCGGGCAGGCGCGGGCAGGCGCGGGCAGGCGCGGGCAGCCCGGGCAGGCCGGGACGGGACAGGCAGCCCGGGACGGGACACGTGACGGCCAAGTGGCCGCCCCAGCGACCGGTACGCCGTCACGGCTGCCGTCCCGGGGCACTCCCGACCAGCGAGCGGCCGCCCCGGGCAGGCGCGGGCAGCCCGGGACGGGACAGGCAGCCCGGGACGGGACGCGTGACGGCCAAGTGGCCGCCCCAGCGACCGGTACGCCGTCACGGCTGCCGTCCCGGGCAGGCGCGAGCAGCCCGGGACGGGACGGGCAGCCCGGGACGGGACGCATGACGGCCAGGTGGCCGCCCCAGCGACCGGTACGCCGTCACGGCTGCCGTCCCGGGGCACTCCCGACCAGCGAGCGGCCGCCCCGGGCAGGCGCGGGCAGCCCGGGACGGGACGGGCAGCCCGGGACGGGACGCGTGACGGCCAGGTGGCCGCCCCAGCGACCGGTACGCCGTCACGGCTGCCGTCCCGGGGCACTCCGCCTCAGCGAGCGGCGTGCCGTCACGGGCAGATCCGCCCCAGCGACGGTCATGCCCGTCACGGGTGCCGTCACGGTTGCCGTCCCGGGAGCCCCCCCGGCCCAGTCCCTTCCGGTCGCGCTGCCGTCGGGCCAGTCGCAGGGCAAGTCCCAGAGCCGCAGCCGGGCCGCATACCGGCTGGTTGTCCGCATGCCGGCAGCCCGCCTCGGGGTGTGGGGCGCTCGCTAGGCTGTGCCGCACCCGAGGCCCCCCACCCCTCGTTGGAGGCATCCGTGTTTCGCAAGGTGCTCGTCGCCAACCGCGGAGAGATCGCTGTCCGGGCCTTCCGGGCGGCCACGGAGCTGGGCGCGCAGACCGTTGCGGTCTTCCCGCACGAGGACCGCAAGAGCGAGCACGTGCTCAAGGCGGACGAGGCCTACGAGATCGGCGAACCAGGCCACCCCGTGCGCAGCTACCTGGACCCGGAGGGGATCGTCGCCACGGCGGTCGAGGCCGGGGCGGATGCGGTGTACCCGGGGTACGGCTTCCTGTCCGAGAACCCGAAGCTGGCCGAGGCGTGCGCCGCTGCCGGGGTGACCTTCGTCGGGCCGCCGCCAGAGGTGCTCTACCTGACCGGCAACAAGGCGCGGGCCATCGCCGCGGCCAAGGCCGCCGGCCTGCCGACGCTGCGCAGCGCGCCGCCCAGCAGCGACATCACCGAGCTGGTCGAGGCCGCGGACGAGGTGGGGTTCCCGGTCTTCGTCAAGGCCGTGGCCGGCGGCGGCGGGCGAGGGATGCGGCGGGTGGAGCAGCCGGATCAGCTGCGCGAGGCGCTCGAGGCCGCCATGCGCGAGGCGGAGTCGGCGTTCGGCGATCCCACCGTCTTCCTTGAGGAGGCTGTGGTCGGCCCCCGGCACGTCGAGGTGCAGATCCTGGCCGACGCGAAGGGCAACGTGATCCACCTGTTCGAGCGGGACTGCTCGGTGCAGCGGCGACACCAGAAGGTCATCGAGATCGCCCCGGCGCCCAACCTGGACCCGGCCATCCGGGACCAGATGTGCGCGCACGCCGTGGCATTCGCCCAGCAGATCGGCTACGTCAACGCGGGGACCGTGGAGTTCCTGCTGGCCCCGGACGGGCGCTACGTCTTCATCGAGATGAACCCCCGCATCCAGGTGGAGCACACGGTGACCGAGGAGGTCACCGACGTCGACCTGGTCGCCGCGCAGCTGCGGATCGCGTCCGGCTCGACCCTGGCCGACCTCGGCCTGGCCCAGGAGGAGATCCGGCTGCGCGGGGCGGCGCTGCAGTGCCGGATCACCACCGAGGACCCGGCCAACGGCTTCCGGCCGGACTCGGGGCGGATCACCGTCTACCGCTCGGCCGGCGGCGCCGGGGTGCGGCTGGACGGCGGCACCGTCTTCGTCGGTGCCGAGATCAGCGCGCACTTCGACTCGATGCTGGTGAAGCTGACCTGCCGAGGGGCGAACTTCACCATCGCGGTGCGACGGGCCCGCCGGGCCCTGGCCGAGTTCCGCATCCGCGGCGTCGCGACGAACATCCCCTTCCTGCAGGCGGTGCTGGAGGACCCGGACTTCGTTGCCGGCAACGTCACGACTTCCTTCATCGAGCAGCGCCCGGAGCTGCTGAGCTCCCGGGTGCCGGCCGACCGCGGCACAAAGCTGCTCACCTACCTGGCCGAGGTCACCGTGAACCAGCCGTACGGTCCGCGCCGGGCCACGGTGCAGCCGCGCAGCAAGCTGCCCAAAATCGACCTCGACGCGCACCCGCCGCCCGGGGCGAGGGACCTGCTGCTGAGGGTGGGGCCGGAGCGGTTCGCGGCGGAGCTGCGGGCGCAGGTGCCGGTCGGGGTGACGGACACGACCTTCCGGGACGCCCACCAGTCCCTGCTGGCGACCCGGGTCCGCACCCGAGACCTCATGCACGTCGCGCCGTACGTCGCCCGCACGACCCCGCAGCTGCTCAGCGTCGAGGCCTGGGGTGGGGCCACGTATGACGTGGCGTTGCGGTTCCTCTCCGAGGACCCGTGGGAGCGGCTGGCCCAGCTGCGGGCGGCCATGCCGAACCTGCCGCTGCAGATGCTGCTGCGCGGGCGCAACACGGTCGGCTACACGCCGTACCCGACCGAGGTCACCGACGCCTTCGTCACCGAGGCGGCCCGGACCGGTATCGACGTCTTCCGGATCTTCGACGCGCTGAACGACGTCGACCAGATGGCACCGGCGATCGCCGCTGTCCGCCAGACCGGGACGGCGGTCGCCGAGGTCGGCCTGTGTTACACCGGCAACCTGCTGGACCCGGGCGAGCGGCTGTACACCCTGGACTACTACCTCGCCCTGGCCGAGCGCATCGTCGCGGCGGGCGCGCACATCATCGCCATCAAGGACATGGCCGGGCTGCTGCGAGCGCCGGCGGCGACCCGGTTGGTCACCGCCCTGCGCGAGCGGTTCGACCAGCCGGTGCACCTGCACACCCACGACACCGCCGGCGGCCAGCTGGCGACGCTGCTGGCCGCGATCGACGCCGGGGTGGACGCCGTCGACGTGGCCAGCGCGTCGATGTCCGGCACGACGTCGCAGCCGTCGATGTCCGCACTGGTCGCGGCGACGAACGGCACGCAGCGGGAAACCGGCCTCGACCTGCAGGCGGTGCTGGACCTCGAGCCCTATTGGGAGGGGGTCCGGGCGTTGTACGCCGCGTTCGAGTCCGGGCTGCCCGCGCCCACCGGCCGGGTCTACAAGCACGAGATCCCCGGCGGGCAGCTATCCAACCTGCGCCAGCAGGCGATCGCTCTCGGCCTGGGTGACCGGTTCGAGGCGATCGAGGACATGTATGCCGCGGCGAACGCCATGCTCGGCAACATCGTCAAGGTCACCCCCTCCTCGAAGGTCGTCGGTGATCTCGCGCTGGCGCTGGTCGGCGCCAACGCCGACCCCAAGGACTTCGAGGAGAACCCGACCAGGTACGACATACCCGACTCGGTGATCGGCTTCCTCAACGGCGACCTCGGTGACCCACCCGGCGGCTGGCCGGAGCCGTTCCGCAGCAAGGCGCTGGAGGGCCGGCGCACCAGGCCCTCGGTGACCGAGCTGTCCCTGGACGACCGGGAAGACCTGCTCCTCAACCCGCGGCGCACGCTGAACCGGCTGCTGTTCCCCGGGCCCACCCGGGACTTCGAGAAGTCGCGGCAGGCGTACTCCAACCTGTCCGTGCTGGGCACCGGGGAGTTCCTGCACGGGATGGCACCCGGCACCGAGCACGTCGTCGACCTCGAGCCGGGCAAACGACTCCTGCTCGGGGTCCAGGCCATCAGCGACGCCGACGACCGCGGCATCCGCACGGTCATGTGCACGGTGAACGGCCAGCTGCGCCCGGTGCAGGTGCGCGACCTGTCGGTGGCGGTGGACGTGCGGCAGGCCGAGCGGGCCGATCCGTCGCAGTCCGGCCACATCGCCGCGCCCTTCGCCGGAGTGGTGTCGCTGTCGGTGGAGGCCGGCCAGGAGGTGGCGGCCGGTGACGTCATCGCCACCATCGAGGCGATGAAGATGGAGGCCGCGATCACCACCCCCGTCGGCGGCAAGGTCGAGCGCCTCGCAATCGGAGCGCAGCAGCAGGTCGAGGGCGGAGACCTGCTCATCGTCGTGGGCTGATGCTGCGTCCGGGGCGGTCAGCGTCCGGCGGACCCGGGGGGGACGGCGGGCGCTGCCACCGCACGCCCGGAAAGCGGCCGAAGTCGTTGTCGTAGGAGACGACGACCAGCGGCTGCGCTCCCCCAAGCATCGAGGGCTCACCAGGACGAGGAGCCGCCGCCTCCCCCGCCGCCACCGGAGAAGCCGCCCCCGCCGAAGCCGCTGCTGCCGGACGAGCCCGGGGTGGAGGTGAAGGTGCCGCTGGCCATCGTGGAGAAGCTGTCCACCCCATCCGCGATCCCGGCGAACCCGCCGGTGCCGTAGTACCACCCTGGCATCGCCAGCGGCGTGCCGGCAGCCGCGGCCGCCGCCGCCACCTCGGCGAACACCTTGGCCCAGCGGTCGGCGACCCCGAAGACGATGGCGTAGGGGAGGTAGCGGCTGAACATGTCCTGCGCCTCCTCGAACGCGATCTGCCGGGCCTCGGCAGTGAGCAGGTACTGCTTGAACCCGAGGGACTGGGCCAGCACTGCCGATCCCTCCGCGGTCTTGGCCGCCATCCGCTGGCCCAGCAGGATGACGATCAGGCCGGCGATGACCAGTCCGGCCGCGAGCACCACCCCGGAGGGGACGCCCAGACTCAGGCCGCCGGCCCGGTCGCTGGCCAGGGTCTGGAAACCCAGGAACCAGCCGGACGCGAAGCCGGCGGCCACCAGCGCCATACCGAGGAACCGCCACACCCCCCGTTGCCGTTCGGGGGACTTGCGGAACCAGCCGCGCCGCACGACCTCGTCGTACATCTCGCCCCGAACGATGCCCAGAGTGGCGGCGAACTTGTTCTTCAGGTCCGACAGCTGCACCGGGTTGACGTCCCGGAAGATGCCGTCCAACAGGGTCTGCTCGTAGGGCAGCAGCGTCTCGCCCTCGCGCGGCACCAGCCGGGTCAGCTTCCAGTCCTGCCGCTTGAACAGCCCCCCCTTCTCGGTCTCCTCGATGGTCAGGAAGCCGCGCACGGCCAGGTCCACCACCGTGGCGCTGACGTCGATGGTGTTGGCCTGCTCGTCGACGATGGTGCCGACCAGGCCGGGGCGCACCCCCGCCGGCGGGGCGAACTGCACGGCGACCGGCCGCGGGCCGCCGCGGACCACGGTCGCCGGCGCCCCGGGCGCCGGGGACAGGCCCGGCGTCAGACCGGCATACTGCTCGTCCCGCCCCCGCTTCCAGACCAGCAGCCCCATCAGGGCGGCGGCAGCGACGGGTGCGGCGATGCCGCCGCCGTAGCCGAGCAGGGACAGCGCCTTGGCCGCGGCCGGGGTCATCGTCGAGCCCGGCTCCTCGTCGCCGGCGAAGCCGGTCTCCCCCTCGCGCAGGTCCGGCGCGACGTCGGTGACGGCGCCCAACGGGAATCCGGCCACGACCGAGACCTGCTGCCCGGCGGTCAGCCCCGCGGCGGTGAACGTCGCCGGGTTGCCGGGACTCGCCGAGCACTGGTCGGTGGAGCCTTTCGCCCCGTAGAAGCAGGCCGCCTGGCTGACCGGCTGCGGGCCGCGCACGGTCACCTTCACGCTGTCGGTGGGGATCTCGGTGCGGTCGCCGGTGACGTTCCAGTAGAGCTCGACGTGGTCGTCGAAGCCATTGACCACGTGCGCGAGCCGGTACTTCAGCACGTAGGTCTGCCGGCCGCTCACCGTCCGGTCGGGGTCCCCGACCCGCAGGCGGGTCTCGGCGCCCAGCTCGCTCACCGACAGGTCCGCCGGCGCTCCGCTGGGACTGGCGGCCGTGGCGTCCGACAGCTCGTAGACCCGGTACTTGTCCGGCTGCGGGTCGTAGCCGGCCTTGGTCCGGATGTACCGCTGGATGCCGTGGTGCGCGGCGTCGGCGAACTGCCACACCAGGGTCTCGGTGACGTCCATCGACCCGTCCGGCTGCACCACGTAGTCGGCGGTGAAGGAGACGATCCGCTCCCCACCGGACCCGGCGGCATACGCGGCCGCGGGCAACCCGAGCAGGACGGCCAGCGCCGTCAGGACCAGCAGGGCCCGCGTCCTCACCGGTTGGCCCGATGCGACATCGCCCGCTCCGCCTCGCGGCGGTCCTGCCGCTCGCGCAGGGCGTGCCGCTTGTCGTGCAGCTTCTTGCCCTTGGCCAGCCCGATCTCGACCTTGGCCCGGCCGTCCTTGAAGTACAGCGCGAGCGGCACGATCGTGTGCCCCGCCTCGCGGGTCTTCACCGTGAGCTTGTGGATCTCATCGCGATGCAGCAGCAGCTTGCGCTTGCGCCGGGCGGCGTGGTTGGTCCAGGTGCCCTGGGTGTACTCCGGGATGTGGACCCCCTCCAGCCAAACCCCCTCGGCGTCGATGCTCGCCCAGCCGTCGGTCAGCGTGGCTCGCCCCTGCCGCAGCGACTTGACCTCGGTCCCCCACAGCACCAGCCCCGCCTCGAAGGTGTCCTCGATGTGGTAGTCGTGGCGGGCCTTGCGGTTGCTCGCCACGAGCTTGCGGCCTTGCTCCTTGGGCATCCCGGGCCCCCTCTCCTGCTGGTATGCCGGTCGGCGAGACGTTTGCGCCGGTCGCCGAAGTCAACCGCTCACGGTACCTGTCCGACGCGGAACCCCGCGACGGCGTTCCGCCGGGTCCGCGAAGCGCGCGGCCGGCCGGCCGTTGTGGCGGTCCCAAGTCCTAGGGGGGCGGCCCTGGCGCGGGGGGTGGCGCCGGCCGTGGCGCCGGGGGTGTCGCCGGGGGTGTCGCCGAGGGTGGCGCCGAGGGTGCCGCCGAGGGTGCCGCCGGGGATGGCGCCGGGGATGGCGCCGGGGATGGCGACGGCCGTGGCGCCGGTGCCGCCGGGGATGGCGCCGGGGATGGCGACGGGGATGGCGCCGTCTGCCGGAAAGCCGCCTCGAGCAGGTCGTGGAAGGCCCTCTGCCTGCGCGTTCCGGCGACCGCCGCCCGAGTGCCGGACGCGCGCTCCCAGAAGGCGCGGCCCACCTCCCCTTGGAAGAGACGTTGGCCGTTGAGGGTGACCTCGTTCTCGCGCATCGCGCCGAGGTCGTAGAGCATTTCCCAGTAGGACAGGATCAGGTTGGCGTACGTTTGCGCCTTCCAGTCCTGCTCGGAGCCTGTGCTGCCGAACCCGCCCCAGACGGCGGCGAGCTTGGGGTCGTCGAGAGCGCGTCCCAACAACTGGAAGTGCTGTTCCCGCAGCATCTGCGCGCGGGCCTGCCGCAGCTGCGACTGCTGGACCACGATCCCGTAGGCGACGCCGACCAGCGACACCGAGGCCAGGACGGCGGCCACCCCGCCGTAGGCCTGGCCGAGGTTGCTGATGCGGACGATATCGGTGTCGGCGATCGTCCGGACTCCGATGAGGGCCAGCGGCGACAGGACGGTCAGGGCGACCAGCACGAGACCAACGAACAGCCACCCGATAAGGCTGACCCGTGGTCGCACCCCGTCACCTCACTCGCCCGCGGTTTTCGGCCCGCACGCCGGCAAGCGCCGTCGCTCAGGCTTCGCCGATGTCGGGCTTGGCGGAGCGCAGGACCACCCCGGGCAGGATCACGAGACGCTCGTCGGCCCCGACGCTAACCCCGTCGGGCAGCCTCCCGTGGTAGGCCGTGGTCAGATCCCTCCCGATGACGGCGATATCGCCGTTGGAGAGCTCCCACAGCGCGGGGCAGTCCGGCGTTGTCGTCGTCACGCCCAGCTCCATCGGGTCCTCGCCGAGGCGGCGCGTGAACTCCGCGCTCGGATCGGCGTCCCAGGGTCGGCTCATGAGACCTCCTGCGGTCGCGCCTGTGCCTGTTCGTCGCACGCCGGCGCGGGTTCGACGTCCGGGTGGAGTCTAGGCCACCCGGGCCGGGGTCGCCCGGCGCGGCTGCCACCGCAGCGGTGAGCAGGAAGGCACGGTCCCCGGGCGCAAGGCCGGCCGTCGCCTGCCGGCGCGACCTTGGTTGGGCGCCGAGCGCGGACTCCGGCTACAGGAAGCGGCGGGGGTTGACGGGGGTGCCGTTCACCCTGGTCTCGAAGTGCAGATGGCAGCCGGTCGAGGCGCCGGTGGTCCCCACATAGCCGACGAGCTGGCCGGCCCCGACCGAGCCGCCGCTGCGCGCGATCCGGCTCATGTGGTTGTAAGTGGTGGCCAGCCCGGCCCCGCCGACCAGCCCATGGTCTATGACGACCCGGTTGCCGTACCCACCGGCCCAACCCGCGCTGACGATGCGACCCGAGCCGGCGGCATACACCGGCGTGCCGCACGCGGCGCCGAAGTCGATCCCGGCGTGCAGCCGCCACACGTGGTAGATCGGGTGGAACCGCATACCGAACTCTGAGGAGACGTAGGCGTTGACGGGGTAGCGCAGCACGCCGCCGCCGGTGGGCGCGGCCCGACCGGCGCTGGCCCGGCGGGCCGCCGCGGCACGCGCAGCGGCCGCGATGGCGGCGAGCTGGCGCCTGAGCCGGTCGGACTCGGCCTGGAGCTGGGTTAGCCGGGCCGCCTCCGCCGCCTTCTTCGCGTTCACCGACCGGGCGTAGGCAGCCTGCTGCGCGGCCAAGGCGTCCAGGTCGGCCTTTGCCCCGGCGGCGGCGTTGCGGGCGTCGCGGGCGGCTGCCACCGCCGCCGCGGCCTCCTGCTCCAACGCGGCGACACGTTGCCGGACCGCGACCAGGTAGGCCTGCTGTGCCTGCGCCTCGGCCTGCCGCTCGGCCAGCTCGCGGATCGCCCTCTGCTGTAGCCCGGCGACCGTGTCCACCAAAGAAATCCGGTCGGCGAAATCCGTCGGGGAGCGCGGGTCGAGGGCAATCGCCAACGGGTTCAGGCCGCCCGTTCGGTAGGCGTCGGCGGCCAGGTTGCCAAGCCGCTGGCGGGCCTGGACCACGGCGGAGGCGGTCGCCGCGAGCGCGTCCGCGGCCTGCTGTTCCTGGGTCTGGGCGACCAGCAGCCGATCCCGCACGTCGTCGTGGTGGCGCACGGCGGCCGCTGCCGCGGCCGTGGCGGCCGCCAGCGCGGCCCGCGCCCCGGTGAGCCTGGCCTCGGTCTGCCGCAGGGCGACGTAGGCCCGCGCCAGGTCCGCCGAGGTGTCTTCGAGCTGGCCTGCCAGCTCGCCGATCTGCTGGTCGACGACGGCCTTGCGGTCCGAGGGGTCCTTGGGGGCGGCTGCCGACGCCGGCGGCGTCATGGCCGCGCCGGCCAGCAGGGCCGCGGTGAGCAGCAGGGTGGCTGGTCGACGGGAGCGGTGGTTCATGATGCCCCAGTGGTACCACGGGTCACAGCAGTCCCAGGGGATCTCCACGCGGAGCGCGCGAACCCGGCCCAGATCCGACCCCGTCGGCCTGATGCTCGGCCACCCTGCCCCCCGCCGGCACCCCGCCGGTACCCAGTTGGCACCCCGTCGGCACCCCGCCGGCACCCGGCCTAGACCCCGCCGGGACCCGGCCTAGGCCCGCCGGGACCCGGCCTAGGCCCGCCGGGACGGCAGCCGTGACGGCGTGCCGGTCGCCTGGGCAGCCACGCCGCCGTCACGACCGCCGTCCCGGCCCCTATGTGCACGCGCGTGATGGGTAGGAACACCCAGCACGCGCCTCGGCAGCAGCAACCGGGTTGGTAGCCGCCCTCCTGCTCACCGCCCGGCGAACCTGCGCAGGCTGCTCGCCTGGTCCACCTGGCGGCGAAGACATCCAGCCAGAGCACGGGCCAGCCGCTACCGACGACGAGGAGAACACCAATGATCACGGACGACGGCTGTCGTACTAGGTCCGTGGAGCCGGACAGTGGCTGAACGGGGTCACAACTGACGGGCCGCGTTCATCATCCCGGTTGGATGTGCTCGTCGGAGGGATCGGCGAGTAGGGCCTCGGCTTCGTCGGGACCTCGCGGCCTGGTGGAAGCCTCACGTGCGAGCACGGCGGCGAACTGGCGGGCTGCCGCCGCGTAGTGTGCGTGGCTCATCACGTCCGACACCGCAGCGGCTATGCGGTCGGAGTCCGACCGCATACCGATTTGCACGCCGGCGCGGAGCCTCAGCACCCGTGCGGTGTTGTCCTTCTGGTCACGACCCATCGGCATGCATACCATCGGCACCCCAGCCGCCAGCGCCTTCATCACGATTCCGTGACCGGCGTGTGTGACGACCACGGAAGCCTTCGCCAGCACCTGTCGGTGTGGTGCGGCTCGCAGCACCTGGACGTTGGACGGAGCATCGATTTGGCTGGGGTCTACCGCCCTGCCGGTGGTGAGCACGGCGCTGACATCCAGCCTCCCGAGGGCGTGGGAAATCCTGCGCAGCACCTCAGATTGACCTTGATACACCGAACTCAGCGCGACGAGCACGAGAGGCTGACTGCTCTGCTGCGACCACTCAGCTTCAGCAGCCCAATCCGGGTCGTCAAGTTGAGGCCCGACGTACCGGACGTTGGCCGGGAGATGCGGTGCGGAGAAGTCGAAGGAAGGGCTGGTCATCACCAGCACGCGCCTACACCTATCGAACAACTCGAAAACATCGCCGAGCCGGGGCTGGCCGTACTCTGCAGCGACCGCATTAAGGCGCGGAAGCGTGCGCGCGAGCAGCCAGGTGGCGATCCTGGGTGCCAAACTGTCTCTGGCAGTGGCCACTCTGCCGGGACCGGGCGACCATCCGGTGCCCAGAAGCGGCAGGCCCACCGTGGGACGAGCATAGACATTCGCCAACAACACGGCGGTGGGCAGTCCTGTCGCCTGCCCGCCGATCAGCATGCCCGGCAAGCCGTCGCTCAGGATCGCGTCGACGGGGACGTCCCGCACGGTGTTGACAAGGTCTCGAGCAAATCGGCTCGTCATGTCCTTGCCCGCATATTCTTTTGCCGCGCGGAACGCCCTGTAGGGGTTGCGGCCCTCGATGGCAGCGATCAGTGCCGTCTGCTCCTCGCGGGTGTTGACATGAGGCGCCTCCCGCCAGGAAGAAAAAGTGCATCCTGCCGCCCCAGCGGACGCCTCGACAGTCGGATCTGACAGCACGTGGACGTCGTGGCCACGCCGGACGAGCTCCGCTGCCAGACCGAGCGCGGGCGGGACTGTCCCGCCCGCGTCGATCAGGGCCAGGAGGTAACGCCACGGCATGAAATCAAAGATAAAGAATCTGGCTGCACGATCTACCCTGCGGGAGCCCGAAGACTCGCGCGACCAGCACTCGGCCAGCCTGATCGGGTCCTTCAGCCTAGGGCTGGTAGGCCGTCAGACCCGCAGGTACCGGCGCAGCGTCAGCCAGGAGGTCAGCACCGCCAGGCTCCCGCCGACCAGCACCAGCCAGGGCGTCATGGCCAGCACGTCGGAAGTGTCCACGAAGCTGGTGGGGATGCGCGGAGCGACATACCCGGTGACCACGAAGTGCACCAACGCCCACAGCGCGCCGACCGCCAGGGCTGCGCCCAGCAGGGTCGCCAGCACGGTTTCCAGGATGAACGGCAGGTGGATGACGGCGGCCGACGCCCCGACCAGACGCATGATGCCGGTCTCCCGGCGCCGGCTGAACGCGGTCTGCCGGATCGTCGTCGCCACCAGCAGCACCGAACACACCGCCATCAGGCCGGCCAGGCCGAGAGCCCCCCACATGAGCATGCCGAGCACGTTGAACAGCGGGTCCAGGATGCGGCGCTGGTCCTGCACCTGACCCACGCCCGGGGCGCCGGTGAAGGAGGACGTGACCACTTCATAGCGCGTCGGGTCGGCCAGCTGCACGCGGAAGCTCTCCGGCAGCTGTTCGGGCTTGACGTCCCGGTAGATGGAGCTGTCCTTGAACTGCTCCCGCAGCCGCTCGTAGGCCTGCTGCTGGGACTCGAAGTAGACGTTCTGCACCAGCGGCTTCATCGCCTCCAGCTGCGACTTGATGTCGGCCCGCTGGGCATCGGTGACCTTGCCGTTCGCGCAGTTCGGCTGGTCGGAGGTGGCGGTGCAGAGGAAGATCGAGACCTGCACCCGGTCGTACCAGTAGTCCTTCATGGTGTCGACCTGCCGCTGGGACAGCACCCCGAGGCCGACGAAGAACAGCGAGACCATCGTCACCAGGGTGACCGAGATGGCCATCGACATGTTGCGGCGCAGCCCGGTCCACAGCTCGCCGAGCACGAATCCCGCTCGCATCTCGCCTCCTAGACCCGGGCCGCGCCATAGACGCCGACGGCCTGGTCGCGAACCAGATCGCCGTCATCCAGCTCGACGACACGCTTGCGAAGCTGGTCCACGATCTCGTCGTCGTGTGTGGCCATCACGATGGTGGTGCCGGTCCGGTTGATGCGGTCCAGCAACCGGACGATGTCCAGGCTCGTGGTCGGGTCGAGGTTGCCGGTGGGTTCGTCGGCCAGCAGGATCACCGGCTTGTTGACGAAGGCTCGGGCGATCGCGACCCGCTGCTGCTCACCACCGGACAGCTCGTGCGGGAACCGCTTCTCCTTGCCGGACAGGCCGACGAGCTCCAGCGTCTCCGGCACCGTCGCCCGGATCTGGTGGCTGGGCCGTCCAAGCACCTGCAGGGCGAAGGCGACGTTGGCGTAGACAGTCTTGTTCGGCAGCAGCCGGAAGTCCTGGAAGACCACGCCCAGCTGCCGTCGCAGCCCGGGCACCTTGCGGCCGGGCAGCCGGGACAGCTCCTGCCCCGCGACGAGCACCTGGCCGGAGGTGGCGACCTCCTCGCGCAGCACCAGCCGCAGCAGGGTGGATTTGCCGGACCCGGACGCGCCGACCACGAACACGAACTCGCCCCGCTCCACCTCCAGGCTGATGTCGCGCAGGGCCGGTCGCCCGGACCGCGGGTAGGTCTTGGTGACGTGCTCGAACCGGATCATGCGAAATCGTCGGCGCCTTCGTGCTGGGAAACGGCAGACCGAGCCGGTATGCCGGGTGCTCGCCTTTGAGGGTACGACGGGTTGCTGACGATCCGGGGCACCTTGGCCGGCCCGGGCGTGCCCCGCCAGAACGGGGCCGGCTGCCCGGGTGCGGGCCTGCCCAGGTGGGGGGGTTTCCCAGATGGGGGGGTTTCCCAGATGGGGGGTTCCCAGATGGGGGGTTCCCACGTGCGGGGCTGCCCACGTGCGGGGCTGCCCACGTGCCGGGCTGCCCACGTGCCGGGCTGCCCACGCGCGGGGTCAGTCGTGCGGCGGCCACGCGAAGAGGGTCTCGCCCACCTCGGCCCGGTCCCGGTCGGTAGTCACCGAGCCGGCCTGGGCGTCCAGGACGCAGACCGGGATGACCGGGGACCGCCCGCCGGCCTCGATGGCCGCCGGGTCCCAGCGGACCACCGGCACCCCGGCGTCGACGGTGACACCCTCCTGCTGCAGCACCTGGAAGCCGTCGCCAGCCAGCTTCACGGTGTCGATGCCGAGGTGGACCAGGAAGGCGATGCCGTCCTCACGGGTGATGACGAAGGCGTGCGGGTGGACCTTGACCAGCCGCCCGCCGACCGGTGCGCTGACGATGGTCGCGTCCCGGTCGGGGTCGACCGCCAGACCCGGCCCGACCATCTCGGCAGCGAAGACCGCGTCGGGCACCTCGCGCAGCGGGATCACCCGCCCGGCGCACGGGGTAAGAACGTCGCTCACATCAGGTCCTCGATGTCCTCGGCCAGGTTGTCCGCCTCCGGGCCGACGACGACCTGGACGATGGCGCCCGCCTTGATCACGCCATGCGCGCCGGCGGCCTTGAGCGCCTTCTCGTCCACCAGGCTTGCGTCGTTCACCTCCGTGCGCAGCCGGGTGATGCACGCCTCGATCTCGACGACGTTGGCCGCGCCGCCGAGACCGGCCAGGATCTGCTCCGCCTTGCTCATCTGCTTCTCGCTCTCTGTGGTCCTGCAATTGTCGTCCCTGAGATGGTCGTGCCTGAGATGTCGCCCCCGAGTTGTCATAACGTGGTGGCGTCATGACCCGGCAAGGCTCTGACAAGTCAGGAGTCTGCTTCGGTCTGGGTCACCTTGGCCAGGCCCCGGGGGGCGTCGGGGTCCAGGCCGAGGCGCAGTGCCAGCTGCTCGATGACCAGCTGCGCCGGCACCACCAAGGCGATCGGCGCCACTGGCTCGGTCAGGTCCGGGCCGGGGACGCTGAGATCACAGGCGGCGGCGAAACCGGCGTCTCCGCCCAGGCCGATGGTCTGGGCCCCGCGCCGGCGCAGGTCACCGGCCAGCTCGGTCATCGCCTCGACCAGCGGTCCGTCCTGGGCGGCGACCAGCACCGCGGTCACTCCGCCGGTCACCACCGAGATGGGGCCGTGGCGCAGGTCGGCGTAGGAGTAGCCGCGGACCGGGCGAAGGCAGGTCTCCTCCATCTTCAGCGCTATCTCCTGCGCGGTGCCGAGCACCAGCCCGCGGCCGCTGACCACGACGGTCGGGGCGCCGGCCAGCGCCGCTGCTGCCGCCTCGACCCCGCGCTGCTCGTCGATGAGGACCTGCAGCTCGGCCGGGACGCGGTGCAGGTCGGCATCCAACGACGACGGGTGCGGCGCGAGTGCGGTCGCCAGCACGGCCATCGCGGCCAGCTGGGTGGTGTAGGTCTTGGTCGCGGGCACCGCCAGCTCGGGGCCGGCGGACGTGACCAGGGCCAGGTCGGCCTGCTGGGCCAGCGGCGACCCGTCGCGGTTGGTCACCGCGACGGTGGCCGCGCCGCAGTCGCGCGCCCAGGCCTGGGTCGCCACGATCTCCTCGGTTTGGCCGGACTGGGAGACACAGACCACCACGGCGTCGGACAGGTCCAGCCGCGACCGGTAGTGCGTGGCGATGCTGGGTGCCGCCAGCGCCGCGTTCACGCCGCTGTGCGCCTCCAGCAGGTACCGCCCGTACACCGCGGCGTTGTCACTGGACCCGCGGGCGACGAAGAGCACGCGCCGGCGGTCGCCGGCCAGCCGCCTCACGTCGCTGCGCAACGGCAACAAGGCCGCCAACGTCGCCTCGACCGCCCTCGGCTGCTCGGCGATCTCCCGCCCCATCTGTGTGCCCGCCCGGGTCCGTGCCACCAAGTCGTCCTCTCCACGCCTTGCGCTCACTGGTTCGTACCAGTACGATCCAGAACGTACCAGCCACACCAGCGGTTGTCCAGGAACGGAGAAGCAGGTGAGCACCCGGCATACCGAAGCCATCGTCGACGGCCCGGTGCCCAAGCACGTGCAGCTCACCCGGATCCTGGCCGACCTCGCGACCGGGCCGGTGGGCCCGGACCAGGCGATCCCGTCCGAGCGCGAGCTGATGGTCACGTTCGGGGTCTCGCGGGCGACCGTGCGGCAGGCGGTGCAGAGCCTGATCACCGAAGGCGTGCTGCAGCGCGCCCACGGCAAGGGCACCTTCGTCCGAGCCAAGCGCCACGAGAGCCAGCTGCACCTGGCCTCGTTCACCCAGGACATGCGCCGACGCGGATTCGTGCCGACCACCCAGGTGCTGCGGGTCGAGCTGGACCGGCCGCTGGACGACGTGGTGGCCAGCCTGCGGCTGGCCGACGGCGAGCCGGCCTGGCGGGTGGACCGGCTGCGACTGGCCGACGGCGTCCCGATCGCGCTGGAGAACGGCTGGTATGCCGCCGGGCTGCTGCCCGGTCTCGGCGACAGGGACCTGTCCGGCTCGCTCTACGAGCTGCTGGCCACCGACTACGGCGTCGTCATCGACGCGGCAGAGCAGACCGTCTGGGCGGAGAACGCCGACACCGGCCTGGCCCGGCTGCTGCAGGCGCCACAGCACTGCCCGCTCATGGTCTTCCGCCGGGTCTCCCGCGCCGGCAGCCGACCGGTTGAGCACGTGGTCTCCCGCTACCGCGGGGACCGGTACCAAATCCAGATGACCCTCGCCGGCCCGCCGGCCACCACACCCGCCGGCCCGCCGGCCACCACCACACCCGCCGGCCCGCCGGCCAACACCAGAAGGGACCTCCCGTGAGCACAGCCCAAGCGACAGCGACCGGCTCCAGACGATTCGACCTCGGTGGCATGCAGAAGTTCGGCCGCAGCCTGATGCTGCCGATCGCGGCGCTGCCGGCGGCGGCACTGCTGCTGCGGCTCGGCCAGCCCGACCTGCTCGGTGCGAAGGGGCTGGGCTGGGACACCCCGGCCGCGGTCATCGGCGCCGCCGGCAACGCGATCTTCGCGAACCTGGCACTGCTGTTCGCCGTCGGCGTGGCCATCGGCATGGCGAAGAAGGCCGACGGCTCCACCGCCCTGGCCGCAGTCGTGGGCTACCTCGTCTTCAAGGGCGTCGGCGACGCCATGTCCCCGCTGGTCCTCGGCGCACCGGCGGAGGGTGAGACCCAGGCGCTCATCAACTACGGGGTGCTGGGCGGCATCGTGATGGGCCTGACCTCGGCGTTCCTGTGGCAGCGCTACCACCGGATCTCGCTGCCGCCGTACCTGGCGTTCTTCGGCGGCCGCCGGTTCGTGCCGATCGTCACCGCGTTCGCCGCGATCGTGCTGGCCGTGGTCATGGGCCTGCTCTACCCGGCGTTCAACACCGCGCTGTCCAACCTCGGCGAGTGGGTCACCAACAACGACGTCATCGGCGGCTTCGTCTACGGGACGCTGAACCGGCTGCTCATCCCCCTGGGCCTGCACCACATCCTGAACTCCTTCCCCTGGTTCGTCTTCGGCAGCTTCACCAGCACCGCCGGCACCGTCGTCCACGGCGACATCGCCCGGTTCCTCAACGGCGACCCCACCGCCGGCACCTTCATGACCGGCTTCTTCCCGATCATGATGTTCGCCCTGCCCGCAGCCGGGCTGGCCATCTGGCAGGAGGCCAAGCCGGCCGCGAAGAAGGCCGTCGGCGGAATCATGCTCTCGGCCGCGCTGACCTCCTTCCTCACCGGGGTCACCGAGCCGCTGGAGTTCGCGTTCATGTTCGTCGCCTGGCCGCTCTACCTGCTGCACGCGCTGCTGACCGGCGTCTCGCTGGCGGTCGCGAACGCCCTGGGCCTGCGCGACGGGTTCGGATTCTCCGCCGGCCTGTTCGACTTCGCCCTCAACTGGAACATCGCCGAGAGGCCGGTGGTGCTGATCCTGCTGGGGCTGGTCTTCGGCGCGGTCTACTACGTCCTGTTCCGGTTCGTCATCCGCCGCTGGAACCTGCGCACCCCCGGGCGCGAGGAGGACGAGGTGTCGGTGGCCGTCGGCGACACCAGCGCCTGAGGATGCTGCGCCGATGCTGATCGCTGCTCCCCGCCTGCTCACCCCGGACCGGGTGCTCGAGCCCGGCTTCGTGGAGACCGGCGGGGAGCGCGTGGTCGCCGTGGGCTCGGGTATGCCGCCCCGGCCCCCGGACGTGCGGCTCACCGGCACGGTCGTCCCCGGGTTCGTGGACATCCACTGCCACGGTGGTGGCGGCGCCTCCTTCACCGACGGATCGGGCGACGCGGCCCGGGTCGCGGCCGCGGCGCACCTCGCGCACGGCACCACCACCGTGGTCGCCAGCCTGGTCACCGACACGGTGGACCGGCTGGCCGGCCACCTGGCCGCGCTGGCCCCGCTCGTCGACGAGGGGGTGCTGGCCGGGCTGCACCTGGAGGGCCCGTGGCTGTCCCCCCGGTATGCCGGGGCGCACGACCGCGGGCTGCTGACGGCGCCGCGGGCCGCGGACATCGAGCGGCTGGTCGCCGCAGCGTCGGGCACACTGCGGATGGTGACGCTGGCCCCGGAGCTGCCCGGCGGCATACCGGCGGTTGCTCGGCTGGCCGAGCTGGGGGTGACGCCCGCGGTCGGGCACACCGACGCGACGTACGCCCAGGCCCGGGAGGCGGTCGCGGCCGGCGCCCGGATGGCGACCCACCTGTTCAACGCGATGCGCCCGTTGCACCACCGGGAGCCCGGTCCGGCGCTCGCGCTGCTGGAGGACCAGCGGGTCCACGTCGAGCTGGTCGCCGACGGGGTGCACCTGCACCCGGCCTACGTGCGCAACGCCGCCGCGGCCACGCCCGGCCGCTTCCTGCTGGTGACCGATGCGATGGCGGCAGCCGCAGCCGCCGACGGGCGCTACGCGCTGGGCCCCATGCTGGTGGAGGTCCGCGACGGACGGGCGACCCTGGTGGCCACCGGCGCCATCGCCGGCAGCACCCTGACCATGGCCGGAGGCCTGCGGTATGCGGTGCAGGTCGCCGGCGTGCCGCTGGCCGAGGCTGTCGCCGCGGCCACGGCCCGCCCGGCGGCCGCGCTAGGGCTGGCCGGGGTGGGCCACCTGGAGCCGGGGGCACTCGCGGACCTCGTGGTCCTCGACGACGACCTCGCGGTGACACGGGTGCTGCGCCGGGGGGCTTTCGCCGCCTAGCGTGCGCCTGCGCGCCCGCCGCGGTCGCTGACGCGATGGGGAGAGCCGCGGTGCGGCTCTCCCCTTCGGTGTCGGGCGAACAGGGCGGCGACGGCACTACCTCAGGTTGACGAATGTCCGGCTCGCGTCTGGCACGGGCGTGGAGACGTTGTTGGTCGTGTCCGTCAGCGTGATGCCGCTGTAGGAGACCGATGCCAGCACGAGCGTCTGCCCGGAGGGGCAGGCGAACGAGCCCTGGGACTCGGGGCCGATCGCCGGCGAGGTCGTGCCTGTGACCCGTCCGTTGGCCGGGTCGCGGGAGAAGGAGACCGTCAGGGAGCTGCTCACGGTCTGCTTGTTGGCGGCCTTGGGATGCCTGCCGCCGCCGTTGATGCAGGCGTAGGTGGCAGAGGCGTTGACGACGTCGATGGTGTAGTTCACGGTGGCGTTGCCCACGCCGGCCTCGTCATAGCTGACCAGCAGGGATCCCGCGTCGTTGACCGAGCTGCTGACGTTGAAGAAGTGTGCCCCGGAGGTCGCCGCGGTGGCAGGCATCGCCAGGAAGAGGGCCAGGACGACGGCGAAGGGTACTGACAGGAGGACTCGATGTTTGCGCATGCGTACTCCACGAAGGATCTGATGCCCCTGGTGGCAGGAGCCAGTGAAGATGGAGGTGAGCCGTTGGGGTGGGGTCTGGGGTCCGGGACCCCAGACGTCACCCCCCGCGGGTCGCGGTCAGGGATCGATCACGACCGTGCAGGTGTAGGTCCCGGGCTCGAGGTCCTTGACGGTCTCCGAGATGTCGTCGAAGGCGTTGGGGGTAGCGTCGGCCGGCGTGGGTGTCAGGCCGGTGCAGGTGATCTTGCTGTTGGTGCCACCGGCGACCTGGGAGTTCACGGACACGGTGAGGTCAGTCAGCGGGATGTTGATGAAGGTGACCGTCTCACCGACGTAGGTGGCATCGGCGCAGGTGGCCTCGTTGTTGACCGTGACGGTCTTCGGGGCCTCCCCGTGGTAGCCAGCCGGCACGGTCTCGGTGACCGTGTAGCTGCCGAACAGCAGCCCGTCGAAGCAGGCCTGGCCGTTGGCGCCGGTGACCCTGCTCTGCCCGTTCACGGTGAAGGTGACACCAGCCTGCGGGTGGTCACCCGGCCCCGAGGCCGCGTGCTTGCGCAGCTTGGTGACCGTGATGGCCCCACGTTGACGGGGGTCGACCAGCGGGCCGACGGTGACGGTCTGGTCGGCGACCACGGTCACGTGCTGGTCCGCGACGCCGTTGTGCCCGGCCGGGACGACCGTCTCGACCAGCCAGTACTCACCCTGAAGCACGTTCTCGATGGTGCACTCCCCGTCCGGGTCGGTGCCCTCGCCGGTGGTGCACTTCAGCGTCGTCGCGGTGTCCTCGGCGCCGCGGGTCCCGCCGACCGGGGCGTTGTCGACGTAGAGGGTGAACTCCGCGCCGTTCAACGCGGTGCCCGCGTCGTCGGTCTTGAGCACCCTGACCGAGCCGCAGATGCTGATGTTGGTGGGCAGCGGGGCGATGAAGTCCTTCAGCGCGGCGGTGAAAGCGTCCGACGAGCGGCTCTTCAGGTAGGCGCTGTCGAAGGCGACACACTGGGTGCCGCCGACGATGGCGTTGAAGTCGACCGACGCCTCGCCGAAGGTACGCGCCGAGATGCCGCCCAAGCCGTCGGCCTCGGCGGTCGGGATCGCCGTGGAGTTGATCGAGCCGGTGGCGTCACCGGCCGCGGTCAGGTTGGTCTTCTTGCCCCAGCAGGGCAGCGAGTTCGACGCCTCGCACACCTGGGCGGCGGTGCCCGAGGTCACCCAGCGGGACAGGAACAGCACCGGGTTCACCCCGCCCTGGGACAGGTCGTACTGCACCAGGAGGTCACCGGCAGTGCGGACCGGGGTCACGCCGTTGGCGCTGGGCGTCTTGGACTGGTTGAACTCGAAGTCCATGTTGGTGGTGCCGGACGGCTCCTGGACCCGGTGCCAGAACATGTGCAGGAACCGGTTGGTGCCGGCCCGTTCCAGGTAGACCCCGAAGTTGAGCAGGTCGCTCTTGTTCGGCGGGATGCTGCCGTCCACCACGGTGGGCACCGCGGTGTCTTCCTTGGTCCCCTGGCCGAACGAGTCGTCACCGTTGCCGGTCGGCTTGTCGGCCTTGCGATCCTCGGTGACGCTGGCCCAGTCGATGGACGGGGCCGGATCGTCGACCTTCAGGTTGGCGTTGGTGTCGATCTCGAAGTTGCTTCCGGCCAGGCTGGCCTCGGGGTGCGAGGCATAGGCGGTCGTCGGCAACGCGGCCGACACGGCTAACACGACGGCGGCTGCCACGGCCACGTGTGGCCGGCGCGCCAGCGGACGGAACCTGCGGAACTCCTCACGAGCAGGCGGCGACTTTTGCCGGCCACCCGCCCCGCAGCCCGACCGTCCTCACTTCGTCCTGAACGTCACTCCCTTTCCATACCCTCGCAAGAAGAGGGCAGCGGCACGTGGTGCCGGCTAGCGAGCAAGATACGCCCGCCGCCCGCCGTTGGGAATGGGTCGAACGAACGAATTCAGCGCATCATGTCGCCCGGCCGCAAGTCTGCTGCATCAAGCGCAATTCCGTCCTGGCCAAGGTGTTGAGCCCACGGAGGTCGAGTAGGAGATCTGCTGCTGACTTGCGCCGACTGCGGTATGGCTGCAGCGTTGAGCCCACGGAGCTTGGGCAGGAGATCTGTTGGCAACGTGCCGGCGAGTTCGGTGTGGCCGCAGTGGTGCTCGCAGGTGTGCAGGAAGCCAGGAATGGCGGCGAACGCGCTCGGCCTCACTGGGTTGGAACCGGGCGCAGGCCCATTCCTGTTCCAAGGTGCTCTTGCACCGGTTCGACCCTTCCCGTGGTCTGGGACCGGTAGGGGCTGATGCGCCTGTGCGTGATCGAATCTCAGGTTCCTGCGAACAGCCTTGGCCCGTGCGCGCACGGATCTGTTGTCGGTTTTAACCGTTTTGCGGTGATTTCACTGGCGGCGAAGGAGGCTTTCACCCGGGTTCGCAAGACGGACTCCGTCTCCTTGCGCCCATCAGGGAGGAATATCTGCGCACGCCAGCGGGGAGTGGCTGTCGATCTCGTCGTTGATGAACCCCGCGCACCGGCTGGGGTTTGGCCCTGAAGCCGCGCCCCGTGGCCCGCTCGGGCCAAGCCAGTCGCAGCGCCTCAGCCAACGCTTCGAGCAGGTCCACTCCGCAGCGACCGGCCGGGCAGTCGCCGCTGGAGGCAGGAACTCGGTGTAACCGCTACGAGGTTCACACACCCGTCCCGGCACGCCGGTTACGGGTCTAGGCCCCGCCGACCGGCGCCCCCGGCGCCCACAATGACCAGGACGGACTCGTTGGGCCGGCGTGGGCCCCGTCAGGACTCCCGCTCGGCGGCTCTCTTCCAGCGGATGCCCGCCTCGATGAAGTCGTCGATGTCCCCGTCGAACACCGCGTTCGGCTGGCTGACCTCGTGGTTCGTGCGCAGGTCCTTGACCATCTGGTACGGGTGCAGCACGTAGGACCGCATCTGGTCACCCCAGCTCGCCTTGACGTCGCCGGCCATCGCCTTGCGCTCGGCGCTCTCCTCGGCCTGCCGCTGCAGCAGCAGCCGTGACTGCAGCACCCGCAACGCGGCCGCCCGGTTCTGGATCTGGGACTTCTCGTTCTGCATCGACACCACGATCCCGGTCGGCAGGTGAGTCATCCGGACCGCCGAGTCCGTGGTGTTGACGCTCTGGCCGCCCGGGCCGGAGGAGCGGAAGACGTCCACCTTGATCTCGTTCTCGGGGATCTCGACCGAGTCGGTCTGGGCGATGAGCGGGATGACCTCGACCGCGGCGAAGCTGGTCTGCCGGCGCCCCTGGTTGTCGAATGGGGAGATGCGGACCAGCCGGTGGGTGCCGGCCTCGACGGAGAGGTGGCCGAACGCGTAGGGGACCTTCACCTCGAAGGTCGCCGACTTCAGCCCGGCCTCCTCGGCGTAGGAGGTGTCCAGCACCGCGGTGGGGTACCCGTGACGCTCCGCCCAGCGCAGGTACATCCGCAGCAGCATCTCGGCGAAGTCCGCCGCGTCCACCCCGCCCGCGCCGGAGCGGATGGTGACCACCGCTTCGCGCTCGTCGTACTCCCCCGACAGCAGCGTGCGAACCTCGAGCTCGCCGACCGCCTTCTTCAGCTTGGCCAGCTCGCGCTCGGCCTCGGCCATCGTCGGCGCATCGGCCTCCTCCTGGCCGAGCTCCACCAGGGCCTGCAGATCCTCGATCCGCGAGTCCATCCCGGTGACCCGTTCCAGCTCCGCAGTGGCCCGCGAGTGCTCGCTGGTCACCTCCTGGGCGTGGTCCGGGTCGTCCCACAGGTCGGGTGCGCCGGACTGCTTCTCCAGGTCGGCGATCCGGCTCCGCAGCGAATCCAGGTCGGTCACCTCGCGGACGGAGTCCATCGTCTGTCGCAGCGCCCGGATCTCCTCGCCCCAGTCGACAGCCACGAGGGTTCAGCCTACGCGACCGGGCCCGCCACCCCTGGCGGCTGCACCGGGGACGGGACCCAGGGGACGCCGGACAGGTCCTCGACCGCGCTGGCGTAGGCCGCGGTCCGCGCGTAGTCGCTGTGCGCGAGGACCGCCAGCAGGTATGCCGTGCGGTCCACCTCCTCGGCGTACCAGTCGACCTCGGTGTCCTGCGCGTCCTGCGTGCCCTGGCCGCCGCCGGGCGGGTACAGCCCTACCGGGAAGCCGAGCGGGTCGGTGAGGTGCCAGAGGTTGACCCACCGGCCACGGCTGTCCTGGCTGCCGCCGACCAGGTCGCGCACCGAGTCGGGGTAGACCGGCGCCGGCGGCTTGACGTCGCTGCGCTCGGTGGCCCACGGGTCGGCGGTGCTCAGGTCCGCTGCCCGGCAGGCCGGAGAGCCCAGGACGTCGGGGCCGAGCAGCTCGGGGAACAGCCGGGAGAAGTAGGCCCGCAGCTGGCAGCCGTAGGTGAGCAGCGACAGCCGGGGCACCGGCGACCGTCCGTCGCCCGGCCGGGGTGCCGCCAGGACGGTCGCCACCGCCAGGACGCAGCCCAGCGAGTGCGCCGACACCACGATGCTGCGCGGGCTTGTCTCGACCTCGCCGTCGGCCAGCGTCCCCTCCGCGGTCAGCCACCACCGGTACCGCCCCAGCAGCTCGGGCACGACCCGTTCGGCGTAGCACGGCGGTCCGTACGGGTGGCCGGCGCGGGGCAGGAAGCAGATGAGGTCCCACAGCAGGCCCAGCGGGCGGCTCCCGCCGGGTGCCGAGCCGTCGCCTTGCGCGGCGGCGCCCGCGGCGGCCCTGCCTCCGCCCGCGCCCGCGCCGGTGCCGGTGGCCAGCGCCACCACCCCGGCGCCGACCAGGGTGAGCGTCCACATCCCCCAGGCCATCAACGACGTCACCGTTTCGTAGGTCCAGGTCCCCATCCTGGGTGTGGTCCCCATTGCCGTGGAGCTCACCGCCCCGAGCAGGGCCGCCGTCGCGGCATACGTCAGCAGGGCCGCTCCCTTCTCGGCCCGGTGCGCGCGAGCCGCCGCGGCGCGGGCCACCCGGACCGCGTCGGTCACGGGCCCCGGACTCAAGGTGTCCCGCGCCTCCCCGCCACGGAGCCGGACGGCCCGGACCGCCCGCCTGGGGAGGGCGGGGAGGGCGTGCCGCTCCGCCGGGGCGAGCGTCGCACGTCGCGACACCAGCCAGACCCGCCCCGCGACACCGGCGGCCACGAGCACGGCGAGGACCAGGACGAGCAGGAGCAGGGCGCCGAACCAGATGTAGGGCCGTGGCGCCGAGAGCGCGATCGGCGCGGCGGAGACGCACCCGGCCGGGCACTGGGTCTGCGGAGCCGGCGCCGGCTGGGCGATACCGGCCAGGGATGCCGCCGACCAGTTGCCGTTGAGGATGTTGCCCAGGGTCACGACGACCGCGCTGGCGATCGTCATACAGAGCAGGCTGGCCAGCAGCAGCAGCACTCCCGGCGCGCACCCGCCCCACATCTGGTACCGGCGGCGAGGGCCGTTCTGCCCCTGGTCCACCACGAACACCGGCAGCACGGTCACCAGCGCGAGCGCCGCCGCGGCGACGCCGAGGACGACCCGGACCGCGCCAGGCCCCGCGGCGCCCGCGGCCAGCAGGGTGAGGGTGAACCCGAGCCCGGTCACGATCGGCCACGGCTCGCCGACGAAGCGCCAGCTCAGCGCGGACAGCGACACCCCCACCAGCAGGGCCAGCTCGACCAGCACCGCCGACGAGGCCCCGACCAGGAAGACCCGGGTGGCACCGCCGGTCAGGCCGCCCGTCTCCACCGCAGGGAAGGAGAAGTCCTGCACTGCCATCGCCAGCAGCTGGTGCCCGAAGGCGGCGGCGCTGAGCCAGCCCACCACTACGGCGAACCCGTGTCGGCGCAGCAGCCGAGAGGGCCCGCTCAGCTCGTCCATCCGCGGTCCCAGGATGTCGGCGACGTCGTCGGTGCGCACCACCACCAACACGGCCACCAGGACGAGCAGGATTAGGTACGCGCCGATCGCGACGAGGCTGCCGGCCCAGCCCGCCCCGGCGGTGGCCTGGGCCCGGCAGCCGGGCCCGAAGACCGACCGGAACGTGCCGCAGTCGCTGCCACCGCCGAAGTGCAGGTGCCAGGCGGTGAGCAGCGACACGACCAGCATGACGGCGCAGACGTGCAGGGTGGCGGTGGAGCTGCTGACCTTGGCGTGGTTCCAGAACCCCGGGGTGGACAGCATCGGCCACTGCGGCGCCGCGGTCTCGGCGGTTGCGGCACGCGCATCGGGTGAATCCTGGCCGTAGTCCTGGTCCCCGGTGGCCCGCTCGTACCGGGTGCGGGACCGACCGGCCAGGAACCACAGGAACAGCACGAGGGCCACGGGCACCAGGCTCAGCAGCGCCAACCGGCGGGACAGGCTCCAGTCGTAGAGGAACCCGGCCCACGACGGCAACCCCGAGCAGGGGTTGTCCGACGCGGAGAAGCACTGCACCGCCAACAGGTCCAGCGACACCACCGAGGCGGTGGTCGCCGTCAGCAGGGTGAGCAGCAGCCCGGCGAACCGCAACGGGCCGCCGGCATTGCGGTTCTGGTGGTCCAGCGGGACCATGGCAGCCGGCCCGTTGCCCTGGTCCAGCAGGTCGCCATCGGCCGGAAGGTCGACGTGGCGGACCAGGCGCCGGCTCCAGTAGGCCACGTTGACCAGGCCGAACGGGATGAGCAGCGACCAGCCGAATCGCCCGGCGACGGCCAGCAACTGCCCGAGCGCGGAGGTCCCGCCGATGGAGGTGCGGGCCAGGCCGCCCCAGGAGTAGGCCTCCCGGGTGACACCCGGCGGCACGTACCCCCGGTCCACCGGGGTGAGGCGGCGCAGCGCCCGATCGGTCGGCCGCCAGAAGCTGCCCAGCTCGTCGCCCTCCGCTTGGGCGATCCCGTCCAGCGGCAGGTCCAGCATCGCCCTGGGCGGGGTGTTGCTCACCCCGTGGATCCGCAGCTCCAGCACGTCCCCTGCCTGCTGCTGGTGCCCTGCCGTCATCGCCTGGGTTCCTCCTCCGGCCGGCGCGACGAGCGCGACCTGACCTACCGCGGGGACCGGACCCGTGGCTGCGACGGGTCCGGCGGGTGCTCGCGGACAGCCTGCCAGTACCCGGGGACGAACCCGGGAGCGAAACGGCGTGGCGGAGCGAGACGCCAACCGCCGCAGGCCCGCGCGGCTCCCGGGCCCGCGCCGGGCGGTGGTCGTGTCCGCGACGGTGACCTACCTGAGGGTGCCCCGGTCGTAGCAGGATGGCCGCGTGTTCGAGGAGGTCTGTGCCCGGCAGCTGCAGCACCCGGGGGTGACGATGGGCCGGGCCCTGTCCCAGCCGGGACTCATGACCGGCGGAAAGCTGTTCGCGTTCCTCTTGCCCGACGGCCGGTTCGTGGTGAAGGTGCCGGCTGCCCGGATGGCCGAGCTCGTGGCCACGGGCGTCGGGGCGCCGATGACCATGGGCCGGCGCACGATGCGGCAGTGGGTGGCGGTCGCGGGGCGCGAGCCGGAGTGGGATGGGCTGGCCGACGAGGCCCGGCTGTATGTCGAGTCGCTGGCCGCCCGCCCGGCGCGGGGCCGCTAGGGCGAGGTCCTCGGTCGGAGCCGACGCAGGTCGGCCGCCGGCCCGACATCGCCCACGGCGGGCCGCCCGCCGTGCTCTCGCAGCGGTCGACGCCTGCGACCACCGGGCCCCGCTACCGCACCGCGCTACTGGACAACGGCCCGAGCACGGGACTCCACCGTGATCGAGATGGACCCCCCGAACACCTCCCGCAGCATCGAGGACACCGGCAGCTCGATAGTGCCGGCCACTCGGACGACGGCCGTCCCGGCGTCCGGGCTGCCGGTCCCGGCGGCGATGGACCACGCCGAGATCCCCCCGGGTCTGGGCTGGCCGGCCAGGTAGGCGGCAGCGGCCTGCTGCACCGTGGTGTCGGTGATGGGGACGGTGTCGCCAACACCGGAGCCGTATGCCGCTCCCTGGGCCAGCTCGTCCGCGGCGTCGAGCGCCGCGCTGTCCGCCGCGTCCATCAGGCGGACCCGGCCGAGCTGGGCGGCGGTCACGTCGACGGCGGCGAGGACGAGCATCAGCGCGATGACGGCGAAGCCGAGGATCAGCAGGCTGATCTGCCCCTGCTCGGTGCGGCAGGGACGGGGCGCCCGCGAGGTGCGGCAGGGGCGGGGCGCCCGCGAGGTGCGGCGGCGGAAGGCGGTCCCCCTCATCGGAAGCGCTCGACCGTCGCCACGTGCGTCACGCTGATGGGGATCTCCAAGGGCACCACGTCCCGGAAGAATGCCGGCAGCAGGGGGAAGGGCACCGTCACCGCCGCGACCGCCCGCACCCGCCCGTCCGGACGCAGGCAGGGGTCGCCGTCGCACTGCAGCACCAGGTCCCCCTCGCCGGCGAATCCCTGATCGGCGAAGGCGAGGTCGGCGGCGGCCCTGGCCCGACCCGGCGCCTCCGCCGCCGCGGGCGCGCTGACGAACGCGCGACCTGCCTCCCGGGCTGCCGCCGACGCGGCATACGTTCCGGCCTGCAGCCGGGCCAGGGTCATGACCAGATAGAAGAGCGGCACGAGGAGGACGACCGCCAGCGCGACGAACTCGACGATGGCACTTCCGTCGTCCGGCCGTGCGAGCGCCCGGACCGACGCCAACCGCCCCCAAAGCCGGGGGCGGCCGCTCACTGGCCCTCCGCGAATGCGTGCGCGGACACGGTCAGGGTGCGGCCGGGGCCGACGAAACCCACCACCGGCAACGACGCCGCCACGCTCACCTCGACCACCTCCACGCCGCCCACGACGGTCCGAGACGCGGTCACCAGGTCGGCGTACCCCGCGGACAGCGTGTCGCGGACCAGGGCCCGGGTCCGGTCGGCGCCCTGCTCCGGCGTGGAGTCCGCACGCGCGCCGTACCGGGCACCTTCGCTCGCGCACCAGATCAGGGTGTTGCGGACGTGCAGGGCGAAGCCGACCTGGATTACCGCCAAGAACAGGACGGTGACCAGCCCGCCCACCAGCGCGAAGTCGGCCACGGCCGAACCGCGGTCGCGCTGCCGGTCTGGGTGTCGCTGGCGGTCGCGGTGGCAGTCGAGGTCGCGCCCCGGACGTCCCGGCGAGAGCGGCCGCGGAACGCCGCCGCGGGCGCTACCCCCCGAGGTTGCTGACACGGTCGATGGCTGCCTCGAACACTTGCTGCAACCGGTCCCCAGCCACGACATACAGCACTGCCACCAGGGCTGCGGTCATCATCGTGATCAAGACCCAGCCAGGGACATCCCCGCGTTCACGGCGCCCGCGGGTGCCGACCTGGGCGTGCACGTTCGCGCCGAGGACGTGCAGGAGCACCGGCAGCCGCGCTGCGATCTGGTGGTGGGTGGTCATCGTACTTTCCCTCGCAATCGTTGATGGGCGGACGGGTCAGAGATCGAACCGGAGAAATGACAGCCCCGGATACGCGGCGAACAGCACCGTCACGGGCAGCACGAGGAAGACGACGGGAACCATCATCGCGATCTCCTTCCTGCCGCCCGCCTCCATGACGGCTCGACGGCCGGCCTCGCGCACGTCCTGCGCCTGCGCGCGGAGCACATCCGCCAGCGGGGTGCCCCGCTCGACGGCGATGACGATCCCGTCGACGAACCGGGACAGGCTGGCCAAGCCGGTGCGGTCAGCCAGGCCCTGCAGCGCTGCCGGCAGACTGGCGCCGGCACGAGCGTCGGCCAGGCAGGTGCCCAGCTCGCTGGACAGCTCGCCGACAGAAAGTCGGCAGACCCGCTCCAGCGCGCCGATCGCCCCCTCACCGGCGCCGACCGCGAGGGCGAGGAGTTCGGCCACGGTCGGGAACTCCTCGAGCATGCGCTGCTCACGCCGGTTGGCCGTGTAGCTGAGCAGCTGGTCGCGCGCGACGATGCCGCAAGCCACCGCCAGGGCGACGACGAGCACGGCCGGAAGAACCGCTGAGCCGCCGCGGCGCAGCCACAGCATCACGGCGAGCACCATCCCCGCCAGTCCGCCCAGCACACCCCAGACGACCTGCTCCGCCCGGAATCCGTCCACGTCCGGTCGCTGGCCCGCTCGCTGTTGCCTGCGCCGGACCGACGCGGCTCCTCCGAGCACGCGCTCCACCGCCCTGGTCAGATCGGACATGACTGGCCGGAGCAGGATCGCGAGCGGCATCCGCGGCGGCCCCTGAACCGTGAGCAGGCGAGACGGGCGGGGCGTGTCCCGCAGGTACGGCGCCAGGCGCTGCATCAGGCCGGGCCGCCGGTTCATGGGCAGCCCGGCAATGGCCAACAGCATTCCAGCGGACGCCAAGGCGCCGACGGCAGCACCGGGCCAGGACCAAACAGGGCCGGTCATCGCAGCACCCGTGATTCTTCGGGCAACCGTCCGATCCGCACCATCAGCTGGTACGCGGCATACGAGACGCCACCGCCGATGCCGAGAACCAACCACCCAGCCGGCTGGCCGTAGGCCTGCACCGACTCGGGGCGACTGGACAGCATGGCCAGGACGATCCACGGTGCCGCCACGGCAAGTCGAGCCGCGTTGACGGTCCAGCTCTGCCGCGCCTCCAGCTCGGCCCGGGTCCGCGCGTCCTCACGCAAGAAGGTGGACAACGTGCGCAGCAGCCTGCCCAGGTCGCTGCCTCCCACCTCACGGGCGATCCGCAGCGCCTCGACGAGCCTGTCGGCGACCGGGTCGGCCAGCCCGTCCTTGAGCCGGTCCAGGCAGTCCTGGAACCGCCCGGACGCGCGGTAGTCCTCGCTGAATGCCCGGAAGGCCGGCCGCAGCTCCTCCGGCCCGCGCACCGCCAGCTGGCTGAGCGCTTCCGGCAATGCCAGTCCAGCCCGGACGCCGGAGGTGATGTTGTCGACCACGTCCGGCCAGAGCTCTCGCATCACGGCTCGGCGCCGCCGGGCCCGCATTCGGACCAGCGCGACGGGGGTGTAGCCGGCGATGAGGGCGAACGCCAGCGCCAGCGGCACCACCCTGGTCACTGCGACGAAGCCGAGGAAGACGACGCCGCACGCCAAGCCGCAGGCCGCCAGCAACGACTGGGGTCCCAGCGAGGGGTAGCCCGCCTGGGCGATCTCGTCGGCCAGACGTTGGCGCACACCGGCGCGGGACCTGGGTGGCCGCTCGACCGGTGGCCAGGTGGACCACCAGACGAAGAACAGACCGATGCCGAGCAGCAGGCCAAGGCCAGGGCCTGTCACGCCGCCCGCCCGGCCAGCAGGGCCGCAACGTCGTACCCCGCGCGCTCGAATCGCTCCACGTGCGGCGGGAAGCCCTCGGCCCGGACCAGCCGGCCGGCCTTGGTGACGAACAGGTCGGCGATCTCGACCACGTCGCCTTCGACGCGACCGGGCACCGCGATGATCTCGCGGACTCGTCGGACGCCGTCGCGTTCCAGGGCGATGTGCACGACGATGTCGATCGACCCGGCAACGGTGGGCACCACGAACCGGCTGCCGACGTTCTCCCCCGCCAGCAAGGGCAGGGTGCACATCTTGGTGATCGCCTCACGCGCGGTGTTCGCGTGCAAGGTGCACATTCCGGGCAGCCCACTGTTGAGCGCGATCAGCAGGTCGAGGCTCTCCGCCTGGCGGACCTCGCCGACGATGATGCGCGAGGGCCGCATCCGCAGCGCCTCCTTGACCAGCCGGCGCAGCGGCACCTCACCGGTTCCTTCCAGGCTCGGTTGTCGGCACTGCATCGCGGCCCAGTCACGCAGCGGCAGGCGCAGCTCGAAGACTTCCTCGCAGCTCACCACACGTTCCCGCGGCGGGATGGCCGATGCCAGGCAGTTCAGCATCGTGGTCTTGCCCGCCTGCGTCCCACCGGCGACCAGCACGTTGAGCCCGGCCGCGACCGCGGCGCCGAGGAACGCGGCTGACTGCCGAGTCAGCGTGCCGAGCCGGACCAGGTCGTCCAGGTGGTCCGCCTTCACCACGAACTTGCGGATGTTGACCGACCAGTGCTCCCGGGTGATGTCCGGGATGACGACGTGCAGCCGGGAACCGTCCGGCAGGGTGGCGTCGACGAACGGCGAAGACAGGTCGACGCGGCGGCCCGAGCTCTTGAGCATGCGCTCGACCAGGTCGCGTACCTGGTCCGCGGTCAAGATGGTCGTGGTCAGCTCCGCCACCCCGCCCCGCGCGACGAACACCTTGGTCGGTTCGTTGATCCAGATCTCTTCGACGCTCGGGTCATCGAAGTACGGCTGCAGCGACCCGAAGCCGGCGACGGCGTCAAACACCGCCTTGACGGCCTCGCCGAGGTCCGGCAGCGCGGGCAGACCGCCATGCATGGACCGCTCGTCGTAGTCGGCGACGACCTCCCGGACCAGCTTGGTCATCGCCGAGGTGTCCCGCGCCGGGTCCAGACCGGACCGGCGGACCAGCTCGCGGACCTCGCTCTCCACCGTGGCAACGGCCTCCACAGTCACCGGGCTCCTCCCTCACCATGACGTGCCGACGGTGCTGGACCGCTGACGGACGCCCCCAGACACACCCCGGCATCGCGGCCGGGTGACAACGAGGGTAGGGCAACCGAGGCCAGCACAACCCCCCTGTCCCCAATCTGTGGACAAGTCGAGGTTGATGGCCCGAGCCGGGGAGTCTGTGGACGACGAACGGGGCCTGTCGGCGCCGCGCGGCACACTGCTTCCGGGGGCAGGTAGATGGAGGTGGCGGATGCCGTGCGGTTCCACCTGACTGTGGTCGAGCCAGGCCGTCATAAGAAAGCGGTGGAGGTCTGCGTCGACGCCTCCCCGGGGGCCACGGTCGCGCATCTGTGGCCGGAGCTGCGACGGTGCCTGCACCGCAACGGCGAGTCGTTGCCCACCCTGTATGCCGGGGCGGTCCAGCTGGGCGGGGACTCACCGCTGGGCCTCCCCCCGTTGGTCCAGGGCGCTGTCCTTGCCATCGGGCGCCCGGTGACTGTCGCGCATCACGCGGCAGGTCTGCTGCAGCTGCACGTGGTCGAGGGCCCGGACAGCGGCACGATCCACGCGCTGGGGCCAGGTGCGCACACCGTCGGCAGAGGTCCCGAGGCCACGGTGCGGCTCGACGACCCCGGACTGTCCCGGTTGCACTGCCGGCTGGACGTCACCACCGCCCGGGTGAGGGTGACCGACCTCCGTTCCAGCAACGGAACGCACCTCGACGACGTGCCGGTCGGCCAGGCGCCGACCTCGATGTCGCCGGGAGTCGGGCTGCGGGTGGGCCGTTCCACTCTCCTTCTGCGCCGGGGCACGCTGCCGCCCATTGCGACCGTGCCTGACGGAGCAGGCCATCTGCTCCTGCCCCGCGTGGCCACGGCGCCCCCGCCGGACCAGCCAGCACCCCAGATTCGCTTTCCGGTACAGCCGCGGTCGGCTGGCCGCGTCCAGCTGCCGGTCGCGATGTTGGTGTTGCCGATGGTCATCGCCTCGGCGGTCGCCTGGCTTTCCGGGAACGCGCTCTCGCTTCTGCTCGGCCTGACCGGCCCTCTGCTGATTTTGGCCACCTACCTCACCGACCGTCGCCGGGGAAAGGGCGAGGACCGACGTGCTCGTGCGGAGTACCGGACGGCTGTCGCGGCGGTCCAGCTGGAGCTGCGCGACGCACTGCTCCATGAGCAGCGGCGACGCTTCGCGGCGGCCCCGGACAACCCCCGGTTGCGCCAGCTGGCTGCCGGCCCGCACCCCGGGGTGTGGGCCCGCGAGCCGGGCGGGCCGGGCTGGCTGTGCCTGCGGCTGGGAGTCGGCCAGGTGCGCGCCGACACCACCGTCGCCACAGGGGACGGGACCACTGGCCATCCCCGCCTGCGCGCACCGGTGGTCGTCGACATGGCTGCCACGGGGACCCTTGGCCTCTGCGGTCCCCGCGCGCTTGCCCTGGGGTTGGCCCGTTCGCTCGTAGGCCAGTTGGCCGCGACACATTCCCCTGCAGTGGTGCGGCTCGCCAAGGTGACCGCAGGCGACGGCGAGGACTGGGGGTGGGTGCGGTCGTTACCGCATTGGGTGGACCCGGGCCAGGAGGCCGGCTACGCCGAGGGCTCAGTCCTTGTCGTCGTGCTGGACCGGGCCTGGTCCGCCGACGACACCCGCGCCGCCTTCTGGCTGCGGCAGGCCTTGACCGACGAACGCGTGGTCGCAATCTGCGTGGAGGACGACCCCAGCTCCCTTCCCGGGCAGGCGCGGGTCGTGGTCGTGGTCGCGGCCGGGGGCAGGCTCGACATCTCTGGCCTGGCGCAGGCCACGTCCGCCGATGCGGACCTCGCCGGTCCGGTCTGGGCGAACGGCCTCGCCCGTTCTCTCGGCCCGCTCCGGGCCACGACAGACACCCCTGAACCGTCGCTGCCTGCCCAGGTGCGGCTGCTGGACCTGCTGCCATTCGACGGCACCGATCCGGGCGCCGTGTCCACCCACTGGTCGGCCCGGCCAGCAAGCACGCACGTCGTCCTCGGGGCCGGGCCCCACGCGCCGTATGCGGTTGACCTGGCCCAGGACGGTCCGCACCTGCTCATCGGCGGCACGACGGGAGCGGGGAAGTCAGAACTGCTGCAGACCCTGGTTGCCTCGCTGGCCCTGGCGAACCGGCCGGACGAGCTGTGCTTCGTCCTGGTGGACTACAAGGGCGGGGCCTCCTTTCGCGACTCCGCGCGGCTGCCGCACACGCTGGGGCTGGTGACCGACCTCGACGCAACACTGACCAGCAGGGCGTTGCGCTCGTTGCAGGCGGAGCTGAAGCGACGGGAGCGCATGCTGGCCCACGCTGGGGCCAAGGACCTGCCGGAGTACCAGCGACGGCGTGGCAACGGTGAGCCGCTGCCGCGTCTGGTCATCGTGGTGGACGAGTTCCGGATGCTCGCCGAGGAGTTGCCGGCCTTCCTGACGGGGCTGGTCTCGGTCGCCACGGTGGGGCGCTCGCTGGGAGTGCATCTCGTGCTGGCGACCCAGCGACCTGGAGGCGTCGTCTCGGCGGACATCAAGGCCAACGTGAACCTGCGCATCGCGCTCCGGCTGCGCGAGGAGGCAGACAGCCACGACATCATCGACCAGCCGCTGGCCGCCGGCCTTCCCCACCGTGTCCCGGGCCGGGCCTACGTCCGTCGCGGCTCCGGCGGGATCGAGCTGATCCAGACTGCACGTGTCAGCGCTGCGGCCCCAGGGCCGCTGCAGCCACGGGTAACGGTCTCGCTGTCGCCGGTCACGGCACCCGACTCTGTTCCAGGTGACGACGGCGAGGGCGCCGCGAGGGTCCCCGGCGACGCGCACGGGAATGCACCCGTCGACGGACCCGCGGCGGTGCCCGGCCACCGGCAAGGCGCCGCGGACGGGAATGCACCCGTCGACGGACCCGCGGCGGTGCCGGGCGAGGTCCAGGACGAGTTGGTCGACGGGCCTACCGATCTCGAGCGAATCGTCGACGCCTGTGTTCAGGCGGCCGCCCGCCTCGTCATCCCCGGTATTCGGTCACCGTGGCTGCCCCCTCTTCCCGACCTGCTGCCCTTTGACACGCTGCTACAGCCGCCGGCCACGCCGTCGCAGGCGCCGGCGGCGGCATACGGGCTGGTGGACGACCCCGGGCGGCAACAACAGCCGGGCCTGGTCTACGACCTCGCCGAGCACGGGCACCTTGGTTTCGCCGGCGGTCCCCGCAGCGGGCGGACCACGGCGCTGCTCGCCCTTGGGCGCGGCTTCGCCGCGTGTCCGGTGGCGGATGTTCACGTGCACGGGCTGGAGGCCTCGGCCGGGTCGCTTCGGGCACTTGCGGACTGGCCCAACGTCGGCACCGTCGTCAGCCGCGACCAGCCCTTCCGGGCGAGTCGGCTCATTCATCGACTGCTGCAGGAGGTGCACCGCCGTCGCGGGCTGCTCACCGCGGCCGGCTTCGGATCGCTCGCCGAGCAGTGGGCCCGGACCTCGCCGGGAGACCCCCACCGGGTGCCCTACCTGCTCTTGCTCATCGACGGGTGGGAGGGCGTGACGGGCGCGCTCGACCAACGCGACCATGGACGACCGACGGAGGGGCTGTTCCGACTGCTCCGGGAAGGCCCGGCAGTCGGACTGCGCGCCGTGGTCACGGGTGACCGGAGCATGCTCACGTCCCGGGTGGCCTCCTTGCTGTCGCAACGGTTCCTTCTACCGACCACGGAGCCAACGGATCTGTTGACCGTGGGGATTCCGGCCGAGGACGTGCCACGTCACCGGCCGCCGGGCCGGGCGGTGCGCGTCAGCGACGCGCTCACGGTGCAGATCGCCATGCCCGAGGTTGCGGAATCGCCATCGCCGGGAACGTCCCTGCGCGGGACGGCCCCGCACCAGACACCAGCGCCCCAACCTCGGTCAGACGGAGCGCGGTTCCGCCAGCCGCCGCCGCACGGATCGCCTACCACCGAGCCGTGGGGATCCGAGACCCCGCCGAGCCACCGGCCCGCGGCCTGGGTTCCCCTGCGTCTGCGTCCCCTCCCCGAGCTGGTGCCGATGCGACCGACGACCGATGTCGTGCCTGCCGGGTGGGCCTTCGTCGGGGTCGGCGGCGACGATCTCTGCGCGGTAGGTCTCGACCTCACCGCGAGCAGCCGGTCGGCCCTGGTCGTTGGCCCGCCGCGCAGCGGCCGATCCACGTGCCTGGCCACGATGGCCCTCTCCCTTGCCAGCGCCGGACGCACCGTGGCCACCGTCGGCGTTCATCCGTCGCCCTTGACCAGACTCACCGAGGACCGCGTCGTCCGGGCCGTTGACGCTGGTCGCCTGCAACAACTGCTGCGAGCCCATCCCGATTTGGCGGTGGTGGTCGACGACGCCCCGCTGCTGGAAGGAAGCCCGCTGGCAGATGTGGTGCTCGAGGCGCTCCACGCGGCTCCGGCGACCGGAGCCGCCGTCCTGTGCTCTGCTGCCTTGACCGAGCTCGGCGCACGGTTCCGCGGACTCGTGGTCGAGGTCGGTCGTGCGCGTGCCGGTATCCTGCTGAACCCGGCGACCGCGAGTGATGGCGATGTGTTCGGGATCAGGGCCGACCCGCCGGACGCGATGCAGCCCGGCCGCGGGCTGGTGATCCAGCGCGGTGAGGCCACCATGGTCCAGGTGGCGATCGCTGTCCCCACCGACGGACCGGTGCCACCACGGCCATGGGCCGCGTCACCCGCACCAACCGGCAGGGCGCACAGTCCGGCGGCTGGAAAAGCAGGCCCGATCAATCCCGACGGCGGTCGAGAACGAGGCCCGCCAACGTGGTGACGGCCAGCAGCAGCAGGGCGAAGCCTGGCCATGGCTCGTCCGCCTGGAGCAGGCTGACCCCCACCAGGACCAGCAGCACCTGCCACACTCCGGCGCCCGTGCGGGCCCGGGAGGCGCCACGCCAGACCTGGACGGCCAGTGCCGCGAGCCCGGCGGCGAAGACGAGGATCACCGCCGATGACCCGAGCACCCGGGTGGTGCTTTGGCCCGCGCCGCGAGCCAACTCGACGAGGTAGAACACGACGATCCCGACCAGCACCAGCCCCTGCAGGCCAAGCAGTCCCGCTGCCACTCGACCGGCCCATCCTGGCCCAGCCGCAAGCCTGGCCGGCGGGAACGGCGCCGCCACCCGATCCTCGTCAACTGCGCTGACCTGCTCACCCCGAGACTTCGCCCCTTCGGCGGGTCTGGCCGCCCCAGCGCCTGACCCGACTCGTGCGACCGCCCCGCTCGCTGGTTCGCCAGGCGTGGCCACCACCGGCGGCCCGCGGTGACCCGACGACCCGTGACCGGAGCCGGGTCGCGGGGCCGACCCGGACGGCAGCTGCTCGGGTCGAGGCGCGTGACCATCCCCCCGTACGGGACGCTCGCCCGGACGTCGGCGGTGCCCGGGACGGCTCATGGCCCCACACAGTACGACTGAAAAGTGCAGTCCTGAACCCAGATTGCCCGGGCCGTGAGCGGGATCCCGTGGCCAACCAGCCCGGACCACGGTCGTGCCCGTCAACCGGGTCCGTCGTCCGGGATTGTGTGAAACATCGTCGTAACCCCTTGTCGAGGCGGCCCCACGTCTGTGACGCTAGGAACAAGCAGGCCTACGACGACGTTGGCCCTGTAGGCGTGCCTGTCGTCGGCTGCTGTTGGGTAAGGATCGCCTGACGGGGGCACCAAGAGATTCCAACGGCAGTCTCCCAGGGTTGACCGCCGTCGCACCACCGCGCACTATCGACAACCGAACCAGCACACGTGAGCGAATACACCCCGAACCACCGCAGCACCACGTCAGACCTGACCGCCTAAGAAGACAGCACCGCAAGAAGACCTGCACCGCGGACCTCAGCAGCGATCCCGACTCTGACCAACGGACATGAGACCAAGGAGCACAACGACCATGGACTGGCGCAACCGCGCAGCCTGCCTCGACGAGGACCCCGAACTCTTCTTCCCGATCGGGAACACTGGTCCGGCGCTCCAACAGATCGAAGAGGCCAAGGCCGTTTGCCGTCGTTGCGACGTCGTCGACACCTGCCTGAAGTGGGCGTTGGAGACCGGCCAGGACGCCGGCGTATGGGGCGGGCTCTCCGAGGACGAGCGCCGGGCGCTCAAGCGACGCAACGCCCGGGCGCGCCGCGCCAGTTAGCCTCCATCTCCGATCGGACGGAGCCGGGCCAGGAACCTCACCTGCGTCCCGGCTCCTTCGTCTGAGGTCCAGGCAATCTCTCCGCGCAGGTCTTCCACCAACGACGTCACGATCTGGGTGCCAAGCCCAGAGCGGCGCGGGTCGAAGTCGTCGGGAAGACCCTCGCCGTCGTCGCTGACGGTGACCCTGAGCAGGTCGGCTCCGCCTTCGACGCGGCGTTCCGCGCCGAGCACGACGCTGCCGCCCGAGGAGACCAGCCCGTGCTCCACCGCGTTGTGGACCAACTCGGTGACGACCATCGCCAGGGAGGTGGCGTCCTCGGCGCGGAGACGGCCGAAACCGCCCTCGCGCCGCGCCGACACCGGCACGCCGCGCCGAGCCACTTCCACGGCATTGGCCAACACGCGAGTCGCGATCTCGTCGAAGTCGACTGTCTCGTCGAAACCCTGACTCAACGTCTCGTGGACCAGCGCGATCGTGCCCACGCGGCGCCCCGCCTCGTCAAGCGCCGCCCTCGACTCGCCCGGCGGCAGGCGCCGGGCCTGCAGCCGCAGCAGCGCGGCCACCGTCTGCAGGTTGTTCTTGACCCGGTGGTGGATCTCGCGGATCGTCGCGTCCTTGGTGAGAAGCTCCTGCTCCCGGCGGCGGAGCTCGCTGACGTCGCGCAGCAGCAACAGCGCCCCCTCCCGGCGCCCGTTCTCGGTCAGCGGGATCGCTCGCACGGAAACGCTGGCACCCGCGGTCTCCAGTTCGGTGCGCCACGGCGCACGGCCCGTCACGACGGCCCGGACGCTGTCCTCCGGTGCCGGCTCGTCCCGCAGCACCTCCAGCACCACGACCTCCAGCGAGGACCCGACCAGGTCCGCGTGGTAGCCGAGGCGGTGGATCGCCGACAGCGCGTTCGGGCTGGCGTAGGTGACCACCCCGGCCGCGTCCAGACGCACCACGCCGTCGCCGACCCGGGGGGCCCCGCGCCGACGGCCGCTGGCGGGGGACATCGTCGGGAAGTCCCCGGACGCGATCATCCGGGCTAACGCGTCGGCTGTCGCGACATAGGTGAGCTCCAGCCGGCTCGGCGTCCGCATTGTTGCGAGGTTCGTATGCCGCGTCAGTGCTGCGATCCTGCGGCCGGCACGAACCACCGGGATCGCCTCCTCCCGGGCCGGCAGGTTGTCTCGCCACTCCGGCTCCGGTTCGCCCACGATGCGGCCCTGATCGAACGCGTCCTCGATGGCCGCCTGTAGCCGCCCGTAGGCGACGTGACCGACCACGTCCTCGTAGAACACCATCGGCCCGGTGGTCGGCCGCACGTGCGCGACCGCCCGCCAGGTTCGCGGGGCCACAGGCACCCAGAGGACCAGATCGGCGAACGACAGATCGGACAGCAGCTGCCAGTCCCCCACCAGCAGGTGCAGCCATTCGACGTCGTCGGCGTTGAGGTGCGTCTGACCCCGCAACACCTCGTTCAACGTCGGCACGACTCGACCCTACTGAGGCGCGCCGACAAGCATCCGCCTACCGGTCACGGCCGCCGCTGGGTGCCACCACGGGCTGCCCGAAAGGGGGCGGAACAGCCCCCACACGAGCCCGCAACTGTTCAGGTCCGAGCAGCAAGCGCGCGGACACGCGAGCGTGTCTGCGCGGCAGCGTGCAGGACGCGCCGGCCGCGTGCGGAGCCGGCCGCGTGCGGAGCCGGCCGCGTGCCGAGCCGCTCGCCTGCCAAGCCGGCCGCGTGCGGAGCCGGGCGCGTGCGGAGCCGGCCGCGTGCCAAGCCGGCCGCGTGCGGAGCCAGCCGCGTGCCAAGCCGGCCGCGTGCCGAGCCGCTCGCCTGCCAAGCCGCTCGCCTGCCAAGCCGCTCGCCTGCCAAGCCGGCCGCGTGCCAAGCCGCTCGCCTGCCAAGCCGGCCGCCTGCCAAGCCGCTCGCCTGCCAAGCCGGCCGCCTGCCAAGCCGGCCGCGTGCCAAGCCGCTCGCCCGCCAAGCCGGCCGCTCGCCAGCGGGGCCGGCCCTGCCAAGCCGCTCGCCTGCCAGGCCGCGTGCGGAGCCGGCCGCTCAGGTCGTCGCCGCACCCGTCTTGATCACGCCACGCAACGTGCGGAGCGCGACCGAGAGTGCCGAGATGCCCGGGTGTTCCAGCCGTTCGATGCCGGCCAGCGCGGCCCGCGCGCGGGTGAGGGACTCCGCATTGGCGGCCGCCCACTGCTCGATCCGCTGCTCCGGGGTGTCCTCCGCCGAGGAGGCGTCCAGCACCGAGCGCGTGAGCGACTCCAGCACGGCATACAAGTCGTCACGCAGCGCCCCGCGCGCCAGCGCGTCCCACCGGTCGTCCCGCGGCAGCCGGGTCACCCGGGTGAGCATCCCGTCGATGCCGAATCGCTCCGACACGGCGTAGTACACCGGCGCCACCTCCGCCGCCGAGCGCCCGGTGTCCGCGCACGTTTCCACGACATCCAGCAGCGAGAACTGGTCCAGCAGGGACGCAGCCCGGTGGGCGACCGCCGGCGGCGCGCCCAGCCGTTCCAGCTCCGTGGCCCGCCGCTCGAGCCGTTCCCGCTCCGAGCCCTGGAGCAACTTGGGCATCTTCGGGCCGAACTGCGCCACCACGGCGGAGAACCGGGACACCTCCGCGGCAACGTCCAGGGTGGCCGGACGACTCTGCAGGAACCAGCGCACGGACCGGTCCAGCAACCGGCGGAACTCCAGGTAGAGAGCGGTCTGGGTGGCCGTCGACACGACGTTGTCCAGCTCCTCGACCGCAGCCACGAACGAGCCGAGGTCGAAGACCTCCCGGCACACCACGAAGGCCCGGGCGATCTGGGCCACTGACGCCCCGGTCTCCTCGGTGGAGCGGAACGCGAAGGTGATCCCGCCCCGGTTGACCATCGAGTTCACGATGGCGTTGGTGACGATCTCCCGCCGCAGCGGGTGGGAGGCGAGCTGGTCGGCATACTGCTCCCGGATCGGGGCGGGGAAGTAGGCGCGCAGGGTCTGCTGGAACCACGGCTCGTCCGGGACGTCGGTGGGCAGCAGGTCGTGCTTGAGCGCGAGCTTCGTGTAGGCCACGAGCACCGAGAACTCGGGGCTCTTCAACCCCGTGCCGGCCTCGAAACGGCGGTCCAGCTCGCCGTCGGAGGGCAGGAACTCCAACGCCCGGTCCAGGTCGCCGCGCTCCTCCAACCAGTGCATCAGCCGCCGGTGCACGGGCAGCATGACGTTCTCCTGGGCGCGGGCGTTGCCGAGCAGGACGTTCTGCTCGTAGTTGTCCCGCAAGACCTGGGTCGCCACCTCCTCGGTCATCGACACCAGCAGGGTGTTGCGCTGTTTCAGGGTCAGGTCGCCGTCGCGGACCATGGCCGACAGCAGGATCTTGATGTTCACCTCGTGGTCGGAGGTGTCGACGCCGGCGGAGTTGTCGATGGCGTCCGTGTTCACCCGCACACCGGCGAAGGACGCCTCGATCCGGCCCAGCTGCGAGCAGCCCAGGTTGCCGCCCTCCCCGATCACCTTGCAGCGCAGCCGCCCGCCGTCCACCCGGATCGCGTCGTTCGCGCGGTCGCCGATCTCGGCGTGGGTCTCCGCGGCCGCCTTCACGTACGTGCCGATGCCGCCGTTCCAGAGCAGGTCCACCGGCGCCACCAGGATGGCCTTCATCAGCTCGGCCGGGGTGATCGAGGCCTCCCCGGGCAGTCCGAGCGCGGCCGCCGCAGCGGCGGACACCGGGACCGACTTGGCCGACCGGGAGAACACGCCACCCCCGGCGGAGATCAGCGAGCTGTCGTAGTCCGCCCAGGATGACCGCGGCAGCTCGAACAGGCGGCGGCGCTCGGCATACGAGGACGCCGCGTCCGGCGTGGGGTCCAGGAAGATGTGCCGGTGGTCGAAGGCGGCCAGCAGCAAGATGTGCTCCGAGAGCAGCATGCCGTTGCCGAACACGTCGCCGGACATGTCGCCGATCCCGACCGCGGTGAAGTCCTCGGTCTGGGTGTCCAGCCCCAGCTCGCGGAAGTGCCGCTTCACCGACTCCCACGCCCCGCGCGCGGTGATCCCCATCGCCTTGTGGTCATATCCCGCCGAGCCGCCCGAGGCGAACCCGTCATCCAGCCAGAAGCCGTAGGACTGGGCCACCCGGTTGGCGATGTCGCTGAAGGTGGCGGTCCCCTTGTCGGCGGCCACCACGAGATACGGGTCGTCGCCGTCGTGGCGCACGACATCGGCGGGCGGCTGGACCGTGCCGCCGATGCGGTTGTCGGTGATGTCCAGCATCCCGGAGATGAACATCGTGTACGCACTGACCCCTTCGGCCAGCCAGGCGTCGCGGTCGACCGCCGGGTCGGGAAGCGCCTTGGCGTAGAAGCCGCCCTTCGACCCGGTCGGCACGATGACCGCGTTCTTCACCATCTGCGCCTTGACCAGCCCGAGGATCTCGGTGCGGAAGTCCTCTCGACGGTCGGACCACCGCAGCCCGCCACGTGCGACCCGGCCGAACCGCAGGTGCACCCCCTCCACCCGCGGGCCGTACACCCAGATCTCGAACATGGGCCGGGGCGCCGGTAGGTCCGGCACCCGACTGGGGTCCAGCTTCAAGCTGACATACGGGAGGTATGCGGCGGGGGCGCCGTTGCTCGCCGCGGCCTTGGGCCGCTGGTAGAAGTTGGTCCGCAGGCCGGCCCGGATCACCCCGAGCAGCGCCCGGATGATGCGGTCGTGGTCCAGGCTGGCAACGTCGTCCAGCCCATCCGTGATCTGTTGGACCAGTTCGGCCTGGGCGGCGTCCCGGTCGGCGGACCGCGGATGGGCCGGGTCGAACCGGGTCTCGAACAACGCCACCAGCTGGGCGGCCAGCCCCTGATTGGCCTGCAACGCCGCCTCGAGGTACTCCTGGCTGAACGTCGACCCGGTCTGCCGCAGGTACTTCGCCGCCGTCCGCAGGATCACCACCTGCCGCCAGGTCAGCCCCGCGGCCAGCACCAGGGCGTTGAACCCGTCGGACTCGGCCCGGCCGTCCCACACCGCGGCGAAGGCGTCCTGGAACCGCTCGCGCACGGTGTCCCCCGCGCGGGACCCGGCCCGCCCGCTGCCCCAGCCCCACGCCCCGCCGTCCTGTTGCGGCGCCACCAGGCCGAAGTCGTAGACGAAGACCTTCACCCCGTCGCTGCGGGTGATCTCGTAGGGCCGCTCGTCGACCACCTCGACGCCGAGGTCGGTGAACAGCGGCAGCACGGCGGTCAACGACATGGGCTCTCGCCGGTACAGCTTGAACCGCCGCTCCCGACCCGAGCCGCCCGGCTCGTGGTAGAGGTTGAACCGCACCGAGTCGGGCGCGCCCAGCTGCTCCACGTGGCGCAGGTCCACCACGCCGACCCGGGGGGAGAAGTCCTCCTTGTAGGCTTCCGGGAAGGCCCGGCCGTACAGCCCCATCAGCCGCGCGGCCGCCTCCTCGCCATGCTCGGCCCGGGCCACCTCGGCCAGGTCCTCCTCCCAGGTGCGGGTCGCGTCGACGAGGCGCTGCTGCAGCGCGGCCTCGTCGACGTCGCGGATCTCCTGGCCGGGGGCCAGCCTGATGACGAAGTGCAGGCGCGCGAGCACCGACTCCGACACCCGGGTCGTGTAGTCCACGCTGGCATCACCCGCGTCGGCCTGGAACGCCGCCCGCAGGATGGCCTCCATCTTCAACCGCACTGCCGTGGTGTAGCGGTCGCGCGGGATGTAGACCAGGCAGGACATGAACCGGCCATAGACGTCCTTGCGCAGGAACAGCCGGGCCTTGCGCCGCTCCTGCAGATGCAGCACGGTCGTGGCGATGGTGTACAACTCGTCGACGCTGGTCTGGAAGAGCTCGTCGCGGGGGTAGGTCTCCAGGACCTCCAGCAGGTCCTTGCCGGAATGGCTGTCCGGGGTGAACCCGGAGCGCATCAGGACCTCCGCGACCTTCTCGGCGATCACGGGGACCCGCAGCACCGACTCGGTGTAGGCGCTGGAGGTGAACAGGCCGAGGAAGCGCCGCTCGCCGATGACCGCGCCGTCGTCGCCGAAGGTCTTCACCCCGACGTAATCCAGGTAGGCATTGCGGTGCACCGTGGCCCGGGAGTTGGCCTTGGTGATGATCAGCAGCTCGGGCTCCCGGGCCTTCGCCCGGGCCGCCGGACTCAGCCGGCCGAAGCTGGCCGACCGGCGCTGGTCGTAGCGCAGCAACCCCAGGCCGCTGCCGGGCACGGCGATCAGCACGTCCTCGCCCCCGCGGACGTCCAGGACGTACTCCCGGTACCCCAGGAAGGTGAAGTGGTCCTCGGCCAGCCACTCCAGCAGCCTGCGCCCGAGCGCGACCGTCTCGGCATCGAGCCCCTTCGGGGGGTGTGCGGCCAGGTCGGCCGCGGTCCGGTCGCACTGGACGCGCATCTTCGGCCAGTCCTGCACCGCGTCGCGTACGTCGGAGAGCACCCCCACCAAGGCCTCGGCCAGCTCGGCCCGCGCTGGCTCGTCGCTCATCCGGTCGATCTCGACGTGCATCCACGACTCGACCACCGTGCCGAACTCGGGGGGCGCCTCGTCGATGTCGCTCACAGCGTCCACGCCGAGGATCTCCCGAAGCTGCCCGGCAGCGTCGCGGGACACGACCAGCTGGGGATGGATGACCAGGTGGACGGCGCGCTCGCGGCGGGACAGCTCCGCGGTCACCGAGTCGACGAGGAAGGGCATGTCGTCGGTGACGATCTCCACCACGCTGTGGCCGCAGGACCAGCCCTGGTCTTCCACCGTCGGGGTGAACACCCGAACGTTCGCCGTGCCGACCGGCCGGGTCCGGGCGATCTCCTGGTGGGACAGCGCCGCGCCCAGCAGGTCCTCGGGAGCACGGGCCAGCAGGTCCTCGGTGGCGACGTGGCGGTAGTACCGGCGGAGGAACTGCTCCAGGTCCAGGCCCCCGGCCCCGGTCCTGTGCTCCGCCAGCTCCGCCGTGCTGTGCAGCAGGACCGCGCGTGACTGTTCGAGGGACCGCTCGACCGCCTGCGACATCGCCAGGCACTCCCTTACCCGACTTCAGCCGCGGACCTCGGCGTCCGCGACAACCTGACGAGCCTATCCTCCGCCTCCGCGTCGAGCCTGTGGGCAACTCCCCGGCGCTCGCCCACACGCGCCGTAGGCTGTGCGGTATGCCGGGTTCGTCGCCTTCCGCGCACGCTGCGCTCGCGGATCGGCTCCAGCTGTGCGGCCGGGAGGCGTTCGACGCCTCGACGGACCTGCTGGACCACTACGCAGACACCGGTGACCGGGCTACCGACGCCGCCCTGAACGACGTGGCCGAGCAGGCCGCCGACACCTGCCGGGCCCTGGCCGACCTGCTCGGGGAGGCCGCTTCCGCTGCCACGCCGACCGCCACAGGCCGTGCGCCGGGACATTCTCCTCCGGTCGCCATGCCGCACGGTCCGGCGGACCCGCCGCGGCGGCCCCGCAGCCGGGCCGAGGACGGTTTCGGCAGTGCCCGGTGACGGCCCCGTCACCCCCGCCGCTGCGGTGGTGCCGGCGTGGTGGTGAACCCGGCCGCCCTGGTCAGCGGTGACCCGGTCTCCTGCTCCCGGCTGGGAGGTGCCCTGCGCCGCTACGCGGGTCGGCTCGCCGACCGCTGCGTCGAGCTCGAGGCGCTGCTCGCGCAGTCCGGCACCGCGGCCGACGCCGGACCCGACGAGGCGGTCGGCGCCGGCGGCTTGAGCGAGCGGTTGTCCCTGGTCGCGGCCACGGCACGGGACCTCGACGCCGCCGGGGCGCTGCTGCAGCGGTACGCCACGGAGCTGGCCGAGGCGCAGGAGCTCGCTCGCCGGGTGGAGCGCAGCGTTGCGGCCGCCGGGCTCGTGCTGGACGCCGGGCGGGTGGGCGAGCCGTGGGGTCCTGCCCGGGCGGACGTGGCCCACCGGCGCCGCGAGGCGGCGCCGGAGCTCCAGGCCCTGGCCGACCGCTGCGTCGCGGCCGCGGGCCGCGCCCGGGGCAGGTTCCGGCGCGGCGCGGCCGACGCCGTGGCGGTGTTGGCCGCGCGCTCCGGCCAGCTGCGCGGCATACCGTCGGTGCGCCGACCCGGCTAGCACTACCTGGCCTCTGGCGCTCCGGCCAGCTGCGCGGCATACCCGTCGGTGCGCCGACCCGGCTAGCTGGCCTCGGGCGCTAGCCTCGGGCGTCATGAGGATCAGCGCCACCATCCCCTACCAGGCCACCCCTGACGCGGTCTTCGCCATGCTGACTGACGAGGGATTCCAGCGACGCAAGTGCGAGCGAGCCGGCGCGCTGAACCAGGTTGTCCGGATCACCGAGCAGGATGGCGGTGCGCTCATCGTGACCAAGCGGACCATGCCGACGCGGGAGTTTCCCGACTTCGTCCGGGGAATGGTGGGCGAGACGATCATCGTCACCGAGACCGCAAACTGGGGCGCGCCCGATGCCGATGGGTCGCGCACCGGGACGATGACCGTCGAGCTGGGAGGTGCGCCGGTCGGCCTGTCCGGCCAGCTGTCCCTGCGCCCGGAAGGCGCCGGGTCGGTGGAGTCGGTGGACGGCGACCTCAAGGCCCGGGTCCCGCTGGTCGGCGGCAAGATCGAAAGCGCGGCCGCCCCGGCCATCCAAGCGGCCATCCGGGTGGAGCAGGAGGTCGGCACCGACTGGCTGTCCCGCTGACCGAGCCCCCGGCTCGCCGCCCGGTTTGACCGGGTGGCCGGTCTCGGGCGGTGCCACCGGGGTGCCCCGGGCGGCCAGGGTGCGGCGGCCAGGGTGCGGCGGCCGGGGTGCCCCGGACCGGGGTGCGGCGGACCGGGGTGCGGCGGCCGGGTGGGCGCCGATCAGGTCATGTGCGGGTAGGTGTGGCTGGTCGCGGGGACGAAGGTCTCCTTGAGCGAGCGCGCGCTGGTCCAGCGGAGCAGGTTCTGCGCGGCGCCCGCCTTGTCGTTGGTCCCGGACGCCCGGCCACCCCCGAACGGCTGCTGGCCGACGACGGCTCCGGTGGGCTTGTCGTTGATGTAGAAGTTGCCGGCCGCGAACCGCAGCCGCCTCGTCGCGTCGGCGATGGCGGCCCGGTCCGCGGCGATGACCGACCCGGTCAGCGCGTACGGCGACACGGACTCCAGCTGCCGCACCGTCTGGTCGTAGGACCGGTCGTCATATACGTGGATCGCCAGGATCGGGCCGAAGTACTCGGTGCTGAACACCTCATCGCCTGGGGCGTCCACGACCAGCGCGGTGGGCCGGACGAAGTAGCCGACCGAGTCGTCGTAACTGCCGCCGGCGACCACCTGGATGCCCGGCGTCGCGCGGGCCCGGTCGATGGCCGCCCGGTGCTTGGCGTAGGCCCGCTCGTCGATGACGGCTCCCATGAAGTTGCCGAAATCCGTCACGTCGCCCTGCGGCAGCGCCTCGGTGATGGACACGAAGTCGTCCTTGACCCGCCGCCACAGGCTGCGCGGGACGTAGGCCCGGGACGCCGCCGAGCACTTCTGCCCCTGGTACTCGAACGCCCCGCGGATCATCGCGGTGCGCAGCACGTCGGGGTCGGCCGAGGCGTGGGCGAGGATGAAGTCCTTGCCGCCGGTCTCGCCGACGAGGCGGGGGTATGCCGCATACGAGCCGATCTGCTCGCCCACCTGCCGCCAGATCGCCTGGAACGTCGCGGTCGAGCCGGTGAAGTGGACTCCCGCGAGGGCGCGGTCCGCGAGGGCGACCTTGGAGACGGCCAGCCCGTCGCCAGTGACCAGGTTGACCACGCCCGGCGGCAGCCCGGCAGCCTCCAGCAGCTCCAGGGTCAGCTGGGCGGCCAGGGTCTGGGTCGGGGACGGCTTCCACACCACGGTGTTGCCCATCAACGCGGGGGCGGTGGGCAGGTTGCCGGCGATGGCGGTGAAGTTGAAGGGGGTGATGGCGTAGACGAAGCCTTCCAGCGGCCGGTGGTCGGTGCGGTTCCACACGCCCTTGGCGTTCAGCGGCGGCTGGTCGGCCAGGATCTGCCGGGCGAAGTGGACGTTGACCCGCCAGAAGTCGATCAGCTCGCACGCGGCGTCGATCTCGGCCTGGTAACAGGTCTTGGACTGGCCGAGCATGGTGGCGGCGTTGAGCCGCTGGCGCCAGGGTCCGGCGAGCAGCTCGGCCGCCTTCAGCAGGATCGCCGCCCGGTCGTCGAAGGCCAGCTCACGCCAGCCGGGGGCCGCCGCCTTGGCCGCGTCGACGGCCGCCTGGGCGTCGGCCACGGTGGCGTTGCGCAGGGTGCCGAGGACCTGCCGATGCGCGTGCGGCTGGCGGACGTCGATGCGCTTGCCGCTGCCCATCACCCGTTGTCCGTTGATCGTGTGCGGCAGCTCCCGCGGCTGGGCCGCGAGCCGGGCCAGGGCCAGCTCCAGCTCGGCGCGCTCCGGGCTGCCGGGCGCGTAGTCCAGGACCGGCTCGTTGGCGGGAGCGGGGACATTGGTCACGGCATCCATGGCGTGGCTCCTGTCGTCGCGGCGCGTATTCGGCGCTCACCCATCGTGGCACGGCCGCTGATCCCCGTTCCGCGCGCAAGACCTCCAGGGTGTGGTGGGCCCCGCTCCCGCGAGACCCCGGTCCGCCCCGCATCGGCGTCCGCGGGCTCGCCCGCCCAGGGCCTACCCGGGCGCGAGGAGCTCGGTCAGCAGGATGGGCAGCTCGGTGGCGTCGTACCAGAGCAGCTCGTCGTCCGGCGCTGCGCCGGCAGCGCTGACGTGGCAGGAGACCACCCGGCGCAGAGGCACCGGCTCGGCCAGCTGCGCCGGGGAGGCGGCGCCGTCGGCAGGGTGGAGCTCGACGTCAGCGGCGACGACGATCCGGCGCGGTCCGAGCTGCACCTCGCCCGCCTCGGTCAGGGCGTCGTACTCCAGCTCCTCCTCATCGGCCTGCGGGTCGGCTCGGCGCTGGGCGTCGGTGACCAGGAACGCCAGGCGCGGGGCGGGCAGCTGCTCCTGCTGAAGCAGGGCCTGCAGGTCGCCGGCGGCAAGGGGCAGGTACACCCTGGTCATCCGGCGTCCTGCGCGGCCTCGTCCAGCAGCGGCTGGTCCACCGCGGGGGCGCCCGGCGGCCCCGGCAGCATGGCCGGGTCGCTCAGCGCCGCCAGCGACGTCCGCAATGCGGTGCGCACGACCAGCGGGCGGCGGGACACGTCCATCAAGTTGCCGCCCATCGCGTCGAGGTCCTCCCGTCCCGGCCCGAGCATGGTCACCTCAGCTCCGGCCCGGTGCACCACCGCCAGCTCGCGCAGCGCCCGGCGGGTGACCCTGCTGCGCCACTGCCGTTCCAGCCGGATGGCCCAGTCCACCGGCGCGTCGACGTCGAAGGACACCTGCGGCGCCAGCACGTGCACCTCGTCCAGCCCGTCGCCGGCGAGCAGGTCCAGGTTGGTCGAGGACCAAGCACCGCCGTCGATGTAGCGAGCCCCGCCGATGCGCACGGGCTGGTACCAGCCGGGAATCGCGCAGGACGCCATCACGGCCTCGGCCAGGTCGGCCCCGGGGGCGCCGGGCCGCCCGAACGCCACCCGGGCCCCGGCGTCGTAGTCGAGAGCGACGACGCTGACTCCGTCCCGGGGGGCCCAGCCGGAGGGCACGACGTGGCTGACCAGCGCCCCGACGCTGGACAGCACCCCGCGGCCCTCGGGCATCAGCGCCGCCAGCACCGCGGTCGGCGGCAGCTGCCGCAGCGTCCGGGCGTTGCGCATGAGCAGCTCCCGGGAGCCCAGCCCCACCCGTGCCGCCCCGGGGCGGTTGCCGCCTGCGGCGGCGGTCTCGTAGTCGAAGTGGTAGCCGGCGAGCGGGCCATCGCCGAGCTGCCGCCCCAGCTGGTGGGCGACCAGGTCCGCCACCGGGACGCCCGCCCCGAGCAGGGCGACCAGGATCGACCCGGCCGAGGTGCCGACGTACGCGTCGTAGTGGCGCGCGTCTACCCCGGTGTGCTCCTCCAGGGCCGACAGCGCACCGACCATCCAGGCGGCCCCGAGGACACCTCCGCCACCCAGGACGAGCCCGCGCCGGGTCGCAGCTGTCATCGCCGGCGGCCGCCCTTGCCGGACCGGGCGCGCCCACCCACGGTCTCCGGCCGGCTGCGGGCCAGTTCGACCAGCTCGGCCAGCGCGTCGACCAGGCACTGGCCGAGGACGCCGAGGTCCGGCATCGCCATCCGGTCGGCGTTGAGGCCGAAGTAGACCCCGCCGTCGTAGGACGTCAGCCCGATCGAGACCGCCTGGCCCTTCGCCAGCGGCATCACCGGCGAGGTGGACAGCATGCGCGCCCCAGCGGCATACAGGGGCTGTTGCGGTCCGGGCACGTTGGTGATGACGATGTTGAACAGCCGCCGCGACATCGCGTTGCCCAGCCGCGCGCCGAGCGCGTGCAACGTCGGCGGGGCGAACCCGGCCAACCCGGCCAGCGAGTCGGCCGCCACCGCCTGCCCGCCCTCCATCTGCTGCCGCATCGCGTAGGCGATCTGGTGCAGCCGCAGCGAGGCCCCCGGCTCCCCGACCGGCAGGTCCACGAAACACGCCGTCACCCGGTTGCCGACGTGGCCGCCCTCGGCCGCGTCGTACACGCTGACCGGCACCATGGCGCGCACCGTCTTGGCCGGCTGCACCGCCTCCCCGCGGGTCAACAGCCAGTTGCGCAGGGCACCGGTGATCGTGGCCAGCACCACGTCGTTGACGGTGACGCCCGCGGCGTATGCGCCGCGGGCCAGGCGGGTGCGGACCAGGCGGAAGTCGTCCAGGTCGGTGCCGACCATCAGGAAGCGGCGCGCCTCGCCGATCTGGACGTTCAGCGGGCTCGTAGGTGCCGGCCGCGCTGCGCTGCGGGCCAGCGTCCCCACCACCTCGCCGAGCTGGCCCAGCACCCGGGCGCCGACCGCCTTGACGTCCTCGACCCCGGTCCGCACGTTCTCGAGCACCTGGCTCGGCCGGCGGACGGCCTCGACCATCGCCCCGGCGACCAGCTCCAGGTCGCTGGGGCCGCGCCCGGGCCGCCACAGTGCCGGGTCGTCCGGCTCCCGTTCCTCGTCGCTGTCGAGCAGGACGTTGGCGATGTCCACCGCGTGCACCCCGTCGACCAGGGCCTGGTGCGACTTGGTGACGAGGGCGAACCGGTCGTGCTCCAGGCCCTCGACCAGGTACACCTCCCACAGCGGCCGGTTCCGGTCCAGCGGCCGGGGCTGCACCCGGGCCACGAACTCCTCCAGCTGCTCCTCCGAGCCCGGGCGGGGCAGCGCGGCGCGGCGCACGTGATAGGTGACGTCGAAGTTCTCGTCGTCCACCCACACCGGGTTCGCCAGCCGGCCGGGGACCTCCCGGACCCGCTGGCGGTAGCGAGGCACCAGCGCGATCCGCGTCGCGATGAGGGACACCAGCCGGTCGTAGTCGAAGGCCTGCGCCGGCTCGTCCGGCGGCTGGAACACCATCACCGACCCGACGTGCATGGCCGTCGTGGGCTCCTCCAGATAGAGGAACGACGCGTCCAGCGAGGTCAGCCGGTCGGGCATGGGCTCATGGTGTCACGGGCGGGTTCCTAGACTGAGCCGGTGACCTCAGGCCGGACGGTATGCCGCCGGCCGTTCACCGCCCGGGTCCTCGCCTGCGCCGCCGCAGTCGGCTTGGGCGGGGTCGGCCTGGGTGCGGTCGCCGGGTGCAGCGGATCCAACGCTGACACCACGACCACCGTCCCGGCCACGAGCGCCGCGCCCGGCCGGACGAGCAGCACGGTGCAGCCGACCACATCCCGCACGAGCACTGCGACGACCACGACGCCGCAGGGCCCCGTGCGCACCGTCGTGGTGACCGGCCGGAAGATCTCGCCGCCCCCGGAGACGGTGGACCTGCGCGTGGGTCAGACGCTCACCCTCACCCTCACCGTCAACCACGACGACCGGCTCCACGCGCACGGTTTCGACGTCGAGGAGAAGGTCACGGCGGGGCGCCCGCTCACCGTCGCCCTGACCGCGGAGCAGCCGGGGGTGTACGAGGTCGAGTTGCACGACCCCGAGCTGCGCCTGTTCGAGGTCGCCATCCGCTGATGGCGTTCGCCCTGCCCCTTCACGGCGTCGGCAACCGGGCCGACCTGCCGCTGCCCTTCGCCTTCGTCGTCGTCGGGGCGTCGCTGGTGCTGCTCGCCTCGTTCGCCGCGCTCGTGTTCCTGTGGCCTACCCCCCGGCTCCGGCCGGACGCCGGGTGGCGGCTGCCCGGCACGCTGGCCAGGTTCCTCGACTCCCGCGCGTTGACCGGGGTCGCCGCCACGCTGGCCCTGCTGCTGACGGTGATCACCCTGGCCGCCCTGGTCTTCGGCCGCGACGACGCGAACAACCCGGTGCCGTATGTCGCCTACGTCTGGCTCTGGGTCGGGTTGGCCATGCTGTCCCTGGTCTTCGGCCCGGTGTGGCGCCGGCTGAACCCGGTGCGCTGGCTGCACCGTGGCCTGACCCGGCTGGCCCGGCTGGACCCGGACGAGCCGCTGACCGACTGGTGGCCCGGGTACTGGCCGGCGGCGCTGGGGCTGTTCGCGTTCACCTGGCTGGAGCTGGTCGCGCCGCAGCGCACCTCCCAGGGCGTCCTGCGCGTGGTCGTCTCCGGGTTCCTGGCTCTCGACCTGCTGGGCGCCATGGTCTTGGGCCGGCCCTGGTTCCGCCACGGTGACCTGTTCGAGGTGTGGTCCCGGTTGTACGGAGCCCTAAGCCCGCTCGGGCGCCGCGGCGGCGACCGGCAGTTCGTGCTGCGGACGCCGTTGCACGGTGTCGACGCGCTAGGCACCGACCCGGCGCGCGACCGCGGGCTGCTGGCGACGGCGGCGGTAATGCTGGGCAGCACCGCATACGACGGGTTCTCCGGCCAGGCACGGTGGTACGCCTTCGTCCAGTCCACCGACCTGCCCGAGGTGTGGATGACGCTGGGCCTGGTCGGCATGTGCGTGCTGGTGGCGGCATCGCTCTGGCTCGCGGCCATCGTCAGTTCCCGGCTCGCCGGGGTGTCCGCGAGCGGGATCGCGCTGTGGTTCGCACCGTCGCTGCTGCCGATCGCCGCCGGCTACCTGGTCGCGCACTACTGGTCGCTGTTCGTGCTGGAGGGGCAGCGCGCCTGGGTCCTGCTGTCCGACCCGTTCGGCACCGGGGCGGACTGGCTCGGCACGGCCGACTTCAGGCCGAACGCCGCGCTGGTCGACCCGCAGCTGGTTGCGGTCATCCAGGTGGGGGCCATCGTGCTGGGCCACGTGCTCGGCGTGGTGCTGGCCCACGAGCGGGCCGTGCGGCTGTTCCCGCGCCGGGTGGCGGTGCTGGGCCAGCTGCCGCTGCTGGTGGTGATGGTCGGCTACACCTGCGGCGGTCTGCTGTTGCTGTTCAGCACCTGAGCGAGCGACCGGGCCGGCGCGCGACCAGGCTCGATGGGCGCGGCATACGGCGGTGTCAGCGTCGCCGAAGCCGACGGCGGGCGGGTGCGGGGTCGGCCTCGCCCACCAGGCTGGCGGCGAGCCGTCGGATGGCCACCCGGGCCGGACTGCTCGACGCGACCTCGGCCAGTGTGCGGCCCGCGAGCAGCGCCACGTCCAGGGACTCCCGGTCGTCCGGCACGAACACGGGCCGGTCCACCCCGGCGAATCGCTGCAGCGCCTCGCCGATCCGCTCCTCCGGCCGCGCCCCGGCCGCGCTCGCCCGCACCTTGTTCACCACCACGAGCGGCGGGGCGGCGGGTGTGGTGCCGAGCTCTTGCAGGCCGCGGACCAGGCGCTGCAGCCCGATCGGGTCCCCGGCGCCGACGGCCACCACCTGGTCGGCCGCATCCAACACGGTGAGGGTCGCTGCGTTGCGACGCGGCGCCAGCGTGTCGTAGCTCAGTTCCTCGTCGTCCTCCAGGTTGAAGCCGCAGTCCACGACGACGACCTCGGCGAGCCGTCGGCTAAGAGCCAGGACGTGCTCCAACGCCGCGGCCCGCAGCTCGGGCCAGCGCTCGGCCCTGGGGATGCCGGTGAGGACGCGCAGCCCGGCAGACACCTCGGGCGCGAGCCGGGCCAAGGCGACCAGGTCGAGGTTGCCCTGGTCGGCGGCGCGGGCGGCCGCGGCCAGGCCGGGTGCCTCGTCGAGCAGGGACAGGGTCTGGGCCACGCAGCCGCCGTAGGTGTCGGCGTCGACCAGCAGGGTGCGCCGACCCAGCCCGGCCAGCTCGCCGGCCAAGTTGATCGCCAAGGTCGTCCGGCCAGGCGCACCCGTCGGGCCCCAGACGGCGACGACCACGCCGAGCACGGGCGGGGCGTCCTCGGGCCCGCCGTCACGGCCCGTGCCCAGCGGCAGGTCCAGCCCATCCGTGAGAGGGCCCGCCTTCGCACCGCCGCCGGGGTCGGCCACGCCGCGAACCAGGCTCTCCAGCTCGGCCCCGCTGGCGTCGGCGCTGGCCACGGCGTCCACCCCGAGCTGGCGCAGCCGGCGCTCGCCCTGCTCGTCCCCCGGGGGGTAGATGCCCAGCACCAGCAGGGCGTGGCCGTGCAGCTGCTCGACCGCGCTCCGATCCAACCCGCGCAGGTCCGCCGAGACCAAGGCCACCTCGCCCAGGTGCATTGCCGCGGCAGCGAGCAGGTCCGCCAGGTCGGCACAACGCCGGACGACGTCGAGGTCGGTGGCAAGGTCCAGCGCGCGAACCACCCGGCCCTCGAACCGGTCCGTGATGGCGGTCAGCAGGGCCTTGCTCACCGGGTGCTCACCACGCCGCCCATCGGGTGCTCCGTCGCGCCGCTCATCCGCGCGCCCTCGCCCCGGGCCCTCCTGGAGGGCGGTTCACGAGGCCCCCCGCAGCGGTGAGCCGGGGACCGGCACCAGGGTCACCTTGGCGCCTTGGTCGATCGCGGCGATGAGGTCCGCGACCCGCTCGTCGGGAACCAGTACTTCGACTCCCGCGATGCCGGTGCTGGACCCGAACCCGCCACCGGTCTCGGGCACACCGGCGACGGACGCCGACTCCAGCACACGCTGCGGCTTGCCGTAGGTCGCACCGACGTTGTCCAGCTTGGCATTGACCCACACGTCCACGACCGACCCGACGATCAGCCGGGCGACCGCCGCCCGCTCGGCCGGCACCGTGACCGGCTTCACCCCGACCTGGGCGCGCGTCCCCAGCGCCGCCGTCGGCACCAGCTCCCCGGCAAGGACCTCGCGCAGCGCGAACGTCCCGGCCGCGATGTCATGGTCGGCCGCCAGGTATCCCGCGGTGTCGCCGGCGATGCGGACGTCGACTCGGCGGAGATCCTCCTGGGTGACGGGCTGGCCGGCGACCAGGATGCGCGCCGCTGCATACATCGGCTGGGTGTCGTCCGCTGCGGCCACCACCTTCGCGCCGATGCCAACTGACAGCAGGACGATGACCAGGCCGACGACCAGCCGGCTGTCGCGCCAGCTCGGCCGTTGCAGCCGGGCAGCCCGGGGCGCCGAAATGTCTGCCACGGCGTCCCCCCTCGATCGGCTCGTCACGGAACTGCGGAGTTGCGACTGCACCCGCCCGGGCAGCCGGGGGTCCGGCAGCGCCGGGCCTCGCTCCCATGATGACCGACCGGCGCCGGCGACGGTCGGCGTTGTCCACAACAGGGCGGGCAGACCTCCCCCGCTCCGCTGCGGCATCGCGACATTTCCACGCGGCTACCATCAAGTCAGGCAAACGGACGCAGGCGAACTTTCTAGAGACCTGTCGCATGTCGCCGCAGTGTTGTGGTAAACACTTGGTCAAGAGGTCGTCAAGATTCGTCCAGACGAGGAGCACCCGGACTATGACACAGCGCTTCATCCAGCTTGCTGACGTGTCGGAGATTTTGAACATCTCCGCGGCGCAGGCCTACGCACTCGTCCGGTCCGGAGAGCTTCCGGCCATCAAGGTCGGCGGACGCGGACAGTGGCGCATCGAGGCCAAGGAGCTCGAGTCCTACATCGAGCGGATGTACAAGGAGACCAAGACCTTCGTCGCCGCCCACCCGTTCGGCCAGAACGGTGAAGTCGGCTAGCGGCTGCGGGCGACAGCCATCGCGTCCATAGCCACCACCGTGGCAGCGACCACATTGCGGTCTCGCCGCGGCAGGTCCTCTGGATGCTCGGCGAGCTCGATCCAGTCGGCGCCCACGGCGTCGATGGTTCCGGTCAGCCATCGCCCGCCCACCGTCCCGAGCACGACTGTGGCACGGTCCCGGCTGAGCGCTCGCAGGGCGAAGCCCAGCCCGAACCGCTTGGCCCGCGCGACGCTGCTGCCCGCCGCGGTTGCCGCGGTAAGCCCCCGGGCCAGCTCGACGGCAGCCAGCGGGACGAGCGCGGCGGTTCGCCGCTCCCCCCGGATCAGCACCCAGCCGTCGCCCACGTCGACGACCGGGCCCACAACTTCATACCCACCCCGCAACACCAACTGGACCTGACCCGCTCGCTGACCCAGAAGGCGCTCTGCCAGGCCGACCCGGGACCGTTCGCGGCGGGTTCGGTCGGCAACTTCGAGGCCGTGGGCGCGCTGTTCCGCCGCCTGCAGCTGCGCCTCCAGGTCATCGAAGAGCTGCTCCCAACGCATGTGTTCGCCTCTCATCGCAAGCAAACCTTGTCAAACGTAGGCTAACGTGGTTGAGTGGCCGTCCTGGCATCTGTCAACCAGCTGAGGAGACCGTATGCCGCGCGCTCGCCGAGCGTCGACAGTCACTTCGGCGCTTCCCGCGGCCACCGGTCGGCGCCCCGTTGCACTGCGGGTCGCAGCCGGATTGGCCGCGCTGGCGGCGCTCAGCCTGGCCGCGTGGGGGCTCGGGTCGACCGCGGAGGCGGCCTCGTCCGCCATCCGGGGACCCGGCCCCGGCGACCCCGCCGACGGGATCGTGGCCGTGGCCGCCTCGATGGGGCTAGCGCTGGCCGGCTGGCTGCTCGTGGTTCTCCTGCTGGAGTGGCTGGCCGCCGTCCCGGGCGCGGTTGGCCGGGTCGCGGACCGACTTGCCCGCGGCCTGGCGCCGGCTGCGCTGCGTCGCGGCGCTTCCTTCCTGCTCGGGACCACCCTGGCGGCCATCGGGCTGCCGTCCCCCGCTGCGGCCGCATCGGTGCCGGCCCCAGGCACGGACGGCCAACCGACGACGGCCGCGCCGCGAGCGACAGCTCCCGCGCGCCGGGCTTTTCCCGACCCGTCCTTCGACGCCCTCACCGGCACCCGGCCCGCGTCACCCGACCCGTCCTTCGACGCCATCACGGGCACCCGGCCCGCGTCACCCGACCCGTCCCTCGACGCGATCACCGGCACCCGGCCCCCGTCACCCGACCCGTCCTTCGACGCCATCACCGGCACCGGGCCCGCGTCACCCGACCCGTCCTTCGACCGGCTTGCGGACGCGGCCTCGGGCACTCAAGGCGCCGGCGCGCTCCCCCCGATCCCGCTGCTCACCGGCTGGACGCCGACACGGCCCCGCGCCGCGCGGACGGTGCCGGACGCGCCGGTGGACCTGATCAGCCGTCCACCCGCACCGAACACGGCCGCTCTCGACACGGTCGTCGTCCGGCGCGGCGACACGCTGTGGGACATCGCCGCGCGCTACCTGGGGCCCGGCGCGACCGCAGCCGACATCGCGGCAGCGTGGCCACGTTGGCACTCGGCCAACCGCGCGGTCATCGGCCCCGACCCCGACCTCATCACTCCCGGTCTCCAGCTTCGCCCGCCGCGATCGGCGAGCACACCGTGAGCGGGGCCCGCACATCCGACCCCGGCGCGATTCGGGCGCCCGCCGACGATGCAGCGCTGCCGCCAATCACGTTCCGCCCCATCCCCGACACCGAGCCACCCATCCTCGCCTCCTGGCGGGATGCGATGCCGCCCACGCCGGGCAGTCCCGCGAGCCGATTCGTCCAGGGCGAGCTCGCGGTGGATTTCGGGAATGGGGTGGACGCCCACGACGAGCGGGAGTTCGGACCCCAGCCCAGCCCGTCCTCCGACCTGCCCGAGCCGGTGGCCTGGGCCGGTCACATCGCGCAAGCCGTCATCGAGGTGCTGGGCGGCATCCGGCCGGCACCGCAGCTGATCCGCTGGACCGCGGCCGAGGTCTACGCCACGGTCGCCAAACGCCACGCCAACGCATCGCGGCGGGGACCGGCGCCGGGACGCCGACCGGTGGTGCGGCGGGTCCAGGTGTGCCTGCCCGCGGACGGCGTCATCGAGGCTGCCGCGGTGTTCATCTCCGGGGGCCGGGCGCGAGCCATGGCGATGCGGTTCGAGGGACTCGACCAGCGGTGGGTGATGACCGCCCTGCAGGTGGGGTGAGCGAGGCGCTCGCGCGGCGTCGTACCGCGAGCGGACCGGTCACCGGCGCCGGTCCGCAGGCGAGTCAGCGACGGCGCCGTCGCGCCTTCTTGCTGCCGCCCCGGGGGTCGCGTGCCTTGCGTGATCCGGGCGGCGCACCGCCCGTGGCGCGGGTGCCCGCGCCCGCCGGCGAGACATCGTCCCGCTCCTCGACCGACCCGTCTGCGGCCGGCGCCGAGTAGTGCAGCCGACCGGACGGCTTGGGGGCTTCCAGGCCCTTGGCCCGCACCGTCGGCGTGCTGGGCGAGGCGGCAACCGGAACCGGCTCCGGCTCCCCGCCCACCGGCCGGCGCGGTCCCCGGCCCCCGCCGTCCTCCACCATGGAGCCCACCGTGGCTACCCCTCCGGCTTCTTCTGCGCCCCGCGCGGTGTCCTGGATGTCGACGTCCGCCCCCGCAGCCGAGGCGACGTCCTGGGTCTCCTCCTGCGCCGGGGTGATCTCGACCTCCACGTTGAACAGGAAGCCGATCGACTCCTCCTTGATGGCCTCGTTCATCGCCTCGAACAGCAGGTACCCCTCCCGCTGGTACTCGACGAGCGGATCACGCTGGGCCATGGCCCGCAGGCCGATGCCCTCCTGCAGGTAGTCCATCTCGTAGAGGTGCTCGCGCCACTTGCGATCCAGCACGGACAGCACCACGCGGCGCTCGATCTCGCGCATCGTCTCCGCGCCGAGCGCCTCCTCCCGGGCGTCGTAGGCGTGGTGGGCGTCGGACAGGATCTCGGTGCGAAGCAACTCCGGGGTGATGCCAGCGCGACCACCGGCCTCCCGTTCCACGTCGGCGATGGTGATCGACACCGGGTACAGCGGTTTCAATGCTGCCCAGAGCTTCTCCAGGTCGATCTCCCCGGCATCGGCGGCAGCGGCAGCCGCGTCGACGTAGCCGCCGATCACATCGGAGAGGAAGTGCCGGACCTGCTCGTGCAGATCCTCCCCGGCCAGCACGCGGCGCCGCTCGTCGTAGATGACCTGCCGCTGCCGGTTCAGCACGTCGTCGTACTTCAGCACGTTCTTGCGGATCTCGAAGTTGCGCGCCTCGACCTGGGTCTGCGCGCTCTGGATTGAGCGGCTGACCATCTTCGACTCGATCGGGACGTCGTCCTCCATCTTCGCCGTCTGCATGAACCGGTCGACCATGCCAGCGTTGAACAGTCGCATCAGGTCGTCCTGCAGCGACAGGTAGAACCGGCTCTCCCCAGGGTCGCCTTGTCGGCCGGACCGGCCGCGCAGCTGGTTGTCGATGCGCCGGGACTCGTGCCGCTCCGTGCCGAGCACGTACAAGCCGCCCAGGTCGGTGACCTGGTCGTGCTCCGCGGCGACGGCGGCCTCGGCTGTATGCAGTGCGGCCGCCCAAGCCTGTTCGTAGTCCTCCGGAGTCTCCTCCGGGTCCAGCCCGCGCTTCTTCAGCTCGGCCACGGCCCGGAACTCCGGGTTCCCGCCGAGCATGATGTCCGTGCCGCGCCCGGCCATGTTCGTGGCCACCGTGACCGCGCCGCGCCGGCCTGCCTCCGCGACGATGGCGGCTTCGCGTTCGTGCTGCTTGGCGTTGAGCACCGCGTGGTCCACTCCCTGGCGCTTGAGCAGCCCGGACAGGTGCTCGCTCTTCTCCACACTCGTCGTGCCGACCAGGATCGGTTGGCCCTGCCTGTTGCGCTCGACGATGTCCGCCACGACCGCGGCGAACTTGGCCTCCTCGGTGCGGTACACCAGGTCGGACTGGTCGGCCCGGATCATCGGCATGTTCGTCGGGATCTGCACCACGCCGAGCTTGTAGATCGAGTGGAGCTCTGCGGCCTCGGTCTGCGCGGTGCCGGTCATCCCGGACAGCTTGTCGTAGAGCCGGAAGTAGTTCTGCAAGGTGATCGTTGCCAGCGTCTGGTTCTCGTTCTGGATCTCGACGCCCTCTTTGGCCTCGATGGCCTGGTGCATCCCCTCGTTGTACCTGCGGCCCGGCAGCATCCGGCCGGTGTGCTCGTCGACGATCAGGATCTCCCCGTTCAGCGCGACGTAGTCCTTGTCCCGCTTGAACAGCTCCTTGGCCTTGATCGCGTTGTTGAGGTAGCCGATGAGCGGGGTGTTCACCGACTCGTAGAGGTTGTCGATCCCGAGGTAGTCCTCCACCTTGGCGATGCCGGACTCCAGGACGCCGACCGTCCGCTTCTTCTCGTCGACCTCGTAGTCGCCTTCGCCGTCCTCACCGCGTTCGAGCCGCTTGACCAGCTTGGCGAACTCGACATACCACTTGGTCGCCTGGTCCGCGGGACCGCTGATGATCAGCGGAGTCCGGGCCTCGTCGATGAGGATCGAGTCGACCTCGTCGACGATGGCGAACCGGTGGCCGCGCTGGCCCAGTTCCTCGGTGGACCACGCCATGTTGTCGCGCAGGTAGTCGAAACCGAACTCGTTGTTCGTGCCGTAGGTGATGTCCTTGGCGTACTCCGCCCGGCGCTCGGCCGGGGTCATCCGAGCCAGGATGCAGCCGGTATCCAGCCCGAGGAGGCGGTGGATGCGGCCCATCAGCTCCGACTGGTACTCGGCCAGGTAGTCGTTGACCGTGATGACGTGGACGCCCTTGCCCTCCAGAGCGTTGAGGTAGGACGGCAGCGTCGCGACCAGGGTCTTGCCCTCACCGGTCTTCATCTCGGCGACGTTGCCCAGGTGCAGGGCGGCGCCACCCATGAGTTGGACATCGAAGTGCCGCTTGCCCAGAGTTCGCTTGCTCGCCTCGCGGACCACGGCGAACGCCTCCGGCAGGATGTCGTCGAGGGTCTCCCCCTCGGCCAGGCGCTTGCGGAAGACGTCGGTCTCCTCGCGCAGCTCCGCGTCGGTGAACTTCTCGAAGTCCCCCTCGATGGCGTTGACCTGCCGGGCGATGCCCTCGAGCTTCTTCAGCACCCGGCCTTCGCCGGCCCGCAGCAGTCGTTCGACGATCTTCGGCACGCGCGTTGCTCCCGGTTACCTGTGACGCTGGACTGTGACAGACCCGTCCAGGCTAGTGGGTCGCCTCCGTGTGCGGACCAACGGCGACCCCGACGCCAGGGTTCCCCTCGATGCGCCGGTGAGCGACACCGCCCGGTATGCCGCGCCCGCCGGCGCCGCTTCAGCACGGGCGACTTAGGCCGACTTAGGCCCGGACGGCCTGAGTCGGCCCGACCCACCGCAAGAAGCCGCCCGCGCGGCACGGGCAGCCGCGGACTCGGCGGCGGTCGCAGCGGGACTCACCAGCGCAGCTCAGCGCGGACCTGCCTGGCCACCCCCTCGACCAACGCAATGCCGGCCCCCATGCTGGCGTTGCCTCTCGACAGCACGGCCACGCGCAGGTCCGTCTTGGGACCGCTGATCCGCCCGATGCTGTTGACGATCCATCGGTAGGAGTCGATGGAGCGCGGCAGCCAACCGTTCTTCACCGCATACCGCTCTCCGTTGCGCACGATGGCGGGCACGCCCCAGGTCTGGGCGGAGCTCACCTCGCTCATTAAGTCGAGCAGGTAGTCCGACGACGCGGCCGACAGGGGACTGCCGCGGTCCCCGGCGATGCAGCCCAGCAGGCGCACCTGGTCCGCCGGGGTGGTCTTGATCAGCCCCCAGGTGAAGCTGGACGTGTCGGTGTCCCTGAGCCCCAGCCGCCTGTTGGCGCGCCCGACCCCGCTGGAGCCGCCGGCCATCCGCCACAGAGCGTGGGCCGCGTTGTTGTCGCTGACGGTGATCATCCGCACGGCCAGCGACCGCTGGTAGCCCGAGATGGCGTCGTCGGCGTCATCCTGGGCCCGGAGCAGCAGCGCGGCAAGGATGTCGGCCTTGGCGATGCTGGCCGTCTCGAACTGGGTTCCACCTCGGTAGCTGAACGTCTCCCGGGTGCGGGCGTTGTGGATAGCCACCCCGAAGACCACCCGGCCGCCGACCTTCCTGGCCTTGAGCGCGGCAGTGGCTGCCGCGCTGCGCTCCGCAAACGTGCGCGGCGCCGCTGGTGGGCTCGGCCTGGTGCCCACCGGCGGCCCGGGCAGGACGGTCGGCGTCGCCGACGTGGACGTCGCCGGGATCGTCGTCGGGCCGCCGGACCGGGAGGCGGAGGTGGGGTCGGCGCCGTTGGCGGCGGCCGCCCAGGCGACCAGGCCGCCCGCGACCCCGAGGGGCGTCAACAGCAATGCCTGCCGCCGGTTCATCACCCGTGGATTGTCTCGTGCCGGGGCGCCAGTCGAGGACACTTCGAGCGGCGTGCCGGTAGAACAGGCGGCAGCCGGCCGACCGCCCAGGTGCGCTACCTCGGCGAGCCCGGCCCCGGGGTCGCCTGGCTCCGTACCTCTCGAACCATTCGGCGGGCCCCCGGATCGACAGGTCGGTGCGACTTCTTCACAGCAGGTCCTGGTACTCCCGGTGCCGGGCGACGAACGCCTTGACGAACGGGCACCGCGCCCGCACCGTCAGGCCGCGGGCGCGGGCGTCGTCCAGCGCGGCCCGGACCAGGATGGAGCCGATCCCCTGCCCCTCCGCCGCCGGGGCGACCTCGGTGTGGGTGAAGGTGATGGTCCGGTCGTCGAGCTCGTATGCCGCGAAGCCCAGCTGGTCCGCCCCCCGGCTGGCCTCGTAGCGGTGCTGGCCGGTGTTGTCGGACACGTCGATGTCGTCGCTCATGACGGCCAGGATGGCGCAACCGCGTTGCTCGCGGTGCCCCGCGTCCTATTGAGTAAGCGGGTGCCTGGCTTCCCCGACGTCGTGCCGGTGCTCGCCGATGACGTGGTCACGTTACGGGCCCACCGCGAGCAGGACGTCGACGCGATCATCGAGCAGGCCAACGACCCGGAGATGGTGCGGTGGACCACGGTGCCCACGCCGTACGGGCCGGACCAGGCGCGTGAGTTCCTGGAGCTCATCGCCGCACAGTGGGGCGAGGCCGGCGGCAGCCGGCTGTGGGCCATCGAGGCGGGCGACGGCGACCGGCGCCGTTTCGCAGGGACGGTCGACCTGCGGCCCCGGGGTGCGGCGATGTGGGACGTCGGGTTCGCGCTGCACCCGTGGGCCCGCGGCCGCGGGATGATGTCCGCCGCGCTGCGGCTGGTCTGCGTCCACGCGTTCGCCCACCTCGGCGCCGAGTCGGTCAGCTGGAAGGCCGTCGTGGGCAACTGGGGGTCGCGCCGGGTGGCGTGGGCGTGCGGCTTCCGTGTCGACGGGGTGGTGCGCGGCCTGCTCGACCACCGCGGCCAGCGCCTGGACGGGTGGACCGGGTCGCTGCGCAAGGGCGAGCCCATGTCGCCGCGGTCCCGTTGGCTGGACATCCCGGTGCTGGAGGGGGACACGCTTCGACTCCGCCCGTGGCGCGACACCGACCGTCCCGGACGCGGGTGGTCCACCGACGAGCAGACAGCGCTGTTCATGCAGGGGTACCCCCCGGAGCACAACTCGTATGACGTGTGGCTGCGGTCCGTGGGGGACCGCGCCGCGGACGGCGAGGCGGTGAGCTGGTGCATCGCCGACCTGGCCGAGGACAGACCGCTCGGACGGATCTCGTGCTTCCGGCTCAACAACGCGCGGACGGCCGGAACCGGTCAGGTCGGCTACTGGCTGCACCCGTCGGCGCGGGGTCGTGGGATCACCGACGAGGCCCTGCGGCTGGTCATCGACGTAGCGTTCCGACCGGCCGATGCGGGCGGGTTGGGCCTGCACCGGCTGGCCGCCGGCACCGACATCGACAACCGGGCTTCGTCGCGGGTGCTGGTCCGCAACGGCTTCCGGCCGGTCGGCGTCGAGCGCTCGGCCGTCGCGCGGCCGCAGGGGCCGCCGGTGGACGGTCCGCTGTTCGAGCTGCTCGCGGACGAGCGCGAGCGCCGGCCGCCCCGCCCGCTCACCGCGCCGGTGGTCCGGCTGCGCGGGATCAGGCTGCGACCCTGGGCCGACGCTGACCGCCCGCCGGCGGGATGGCAGCCGGACGCGACGGCGCAGCGCTTCCTGCCGCCCGGAGGGCAGCCGACGCACGAGTCGTTCCCGGACTGGGTCCGCACCCGACGTTGGCGGATGGACGCGGGGGAGGCGGTGCAGTGGGCCATCGCCGACGCCGCCTCGGATGCCGTGGTCGGGACGGTCGCGGTCCTGCGGATCGGCGTGCCGGACGACGGCAACGCCGAGCTCGGCTACTGGCTGTATCCGGACGCGCGCGGCAAGGGATGCATCGACCAGGCGGTTGACGCGGCGGTCGCCCACGCCTTCGCGCCGGTCGCGGCGGGCGGCCTCGGCCTTCGCCGGCTGTTCGCCGTGACGGTGCAGGAGAACCGGGCGTCGATGGACGTCCTGCTCCGAGCCGGTTTCCAGCGGACCGGGCTGAACCGGGATGTGTACGTGCCCTATGGGGGCATCGACCAGGCGCATCCAGGCATGGCACAGCTCACCTTCGAGCTGTTGGCCGACGACGACCGGGAGGCCGCCCGGCGGCGGGTGTGGAAGCCGGCCACGCTGGAAGGCACGCGGATCCGGCTGCGCGCGTTCCGGCATACCGATGTCGGCGCCCTTGTCGACATCGGCCGGGAGGCCGGCCGGGACGATGTCACCGAGCTGACCGAGCGGGCGTGGCTGGTGCGGCACGACCGGTTGCCGGTCGGCTCGTTCCTGTCCTGGTGCATCGTCGACAGGACCACCGACCAGGTGCTGGGGACGGTGTCGGCGTTCGACATCGGGCACCCCTACTACGCCGACAGCTGCGAGATCGGGTACTGGCTGCGGCCCTCCGCGCGCGGCCGCGGGGTGATGGTCGAGGCGGTGGAAGTGTTGCTGGACCACCTGTTCGCCCCCCGTGAGGGCGGCGGGCTGGGACTGCGGAGGGTGACCGCGACGACCGAGGAGGGCAACACCGCGTCGCTGCGGGTGATGCACCGCGCGGGCATGACCGAGGTGGCCCGGCTGCCGGAAGCGGTGCCGTCGGCCGATGGACCGGCCATGACTGCCGTCGTGTGCGCCGTGACTCGCGACGCAGACCGTGCCGTGGTGGCTGCCGGCGCGCTCGAGCCGGTGGCGCTGGTGGGCGACCGGTTCCACCTGAGAGCCTTCACCGAGGCCGACCTTCCTCGGGTCGTGGAAGGCAGCGCCGACCCGCGGACCCAGCGATGGCTGGTGCGGCTGCCCGCGCCGTACACCGAGCAGGACGCGCGACGTTACCTGGCGCACTGCGCGGCGGCTGCCTCCCGCGGCGAGGCCGTGCACTGGTGCATCGCGGACATCGCGAGCAACGAGTGCCTGGGGTCGGTCGGGCTGCGCAAGCTCGACGCTGGCGAGCGCGACCACGGCGAGATCGGCTACTGGACGCATCCGGCGGCCCGAGGCCGCGGGCTGATGTCGGCGGCCGTGCGGCTGGTCGCGCGGCACGCGGTGATCCCGCGCGAGGACGGCGGCCTCGGGCGACGGCGTCTGGTGCTGCGGGCCGCAGCGGAGAACGTCGCGTCGCGGCACGTGGCGGAGGCGGCGGGGTTCCAGCCGGCCGGTGTCGAGCGGGCCGCGATGACCCTGCGCGACGGAACGGTCACCGACGTGGTCTGGTTCGACCTGCTGGCCGACGAGGTCGCCCCCGGCCGCGGCTAACCAGGTCTGACCGGGGGGTCGTGCTCTTCGCGATGGCCAGGACCGCCAGTGCGGCGGCCAGGCAGAGACCCCCCGCGGTCAGCCACGCGCCCAGGTAGTCACCGGTGGACTGGCGCACCCACCCGGCGAAGCTGGCAGCCACCCCGGCACCGACCATGTGCGCCGCGAAGACCCAGCCGAAGACAACCCCGGAGCGCTCCAGGCCGAAGTGGGTCCGGCACAGGGCAACGGTCGGCGGCACGGTGGCAACCCAGTCCAGGCCGTAGAACACGATGAACGCCCACAGCGGGGGCACGATCGCCGGCCCGAGCAGCCACGGCACGACGAGCAGCGACAGCCCCCGGAACCAGTAGTAGGCGAACAGCAGGATCCGCGGGTCGTACTTGTCGGTAAGCCACCCCGAGCAGACGGTGCCGACGATGTCGAAGACGCCGATCACCGCCAGCAGCCCGGCGGCCGCCGTGGGCGGCATGCCATGGTCGTGCGCCGCGGGGATCAGGTGGGTCTGGATCAGGCCGTTCGTGGACCACCCGCAGACCCAGAAGGTGCCGAACAGGAGCCAGAACACCCGGGTCCGGGCTGCCTCGCGCAGGGTTCGGACGGCGACCCGGGCCGCGCCCTCGCCCGCGGCGCGGGGCGCAACGGCCGCCGCGACCTCGACCCCGCCGTGGTCGAGCGGTTCACACCCGTATGCGGTCGTGCCCGCGGTGGCGGGCGAGTCCGCCAGCAGCAGCGCGACCAGCGGCACCAGCAGGAGCGCGACGATCGTGACGAGCGACGCGGCATACCGCCACCCCGGGCCGTCGGCCAGCCGCACGATCACGGGCAGGAAGATGAGCTGACCCGTCGCGTTGGCCGCGGAGAAGATGCCGGTGACCAGGCCACGGCGCCGGACGAACCAGCGGTTGGCGACGATCGCACCGAACACCAGCGCCATGGCACCCGTGCCCACCCCGATCAACAAGCCCCAGAGCAGCCACAGCTGCCAGGCCTGCCGCATGACCAGCGTGAGTCCGCTGCCCACGCCCACGACCAGCAAGGCGTAGGCGACGACCCGGCGGGGGCCGAACCGCTCCATGAGCGCGGCCGCGAACGGCGCCGTGATGCCGTAGACGACGAGGTTCACGGTGATCGCGCCGGACGTGGTGGCCCGCGTCCAGCCGAACTCCGCCTCCAGCGGCTCGATCAGGGCGCCGGTGGAGGACCGGAACGCCGCCGCCAGAACCAGCGCGGCCAGGGTGACGGCGGCGACATACCACGCGCGGTGGATGCGGGCGCGGGGCGGCGCCGGGGCCGCGGTCACCATGGCCGCGAGTCTAGGCGGTGGCAGAGATGTCGTGCACGACTATTTCCCGCCAGGTTGGCCCCTACGCGGCCGCTCGGCGCTGGTACCGACGACCATTCCCATCCCGCCGTTGGCGAGGCTCAGCTCACGCGGCCCGGGCTACGGGGATTCCGCGCGGCGGCGTTTCGCGCAGCAACCAGATCGGATTCGACAGCGCGATGACGACGCCGTCGGCGGCCCGCACCTGCGTGCGCACAAAGCATGACGAGGTCGTGTCAATCCACTGACGAACTGCGCCGCTGAGAAAGCTACCGGCCGGGATAGCGGCGACGACACCTAGAGTGGCCGCCGGGCCGTTGGTGTAGTCAACCTTCCCCCGCACAACCTCGACGACAGCATCCGGGGGCAGCGCGGTTGCAACAATCCGCAGCGAACGCTTGGGCACGGTCGCCACGGATACCGAGCCCATCGGCACGGAACCATCGGCCTGAAGGTCCAGGGCGCCACCAAATCGCGACACGGAAGCCGTCCACGCGCGACCCCTTCGCAGCGCCGGGATCAAAGCGGTAAGAGACGGGCTGGGCGCCCACACCGACGTCACCCAGTTGTTCAGACTGGCCGCCCAGCCTGTGCCAACGTGGTCATCGCTGACACCGTTGCCGGTGAGGAATCTGGCATGCCCCGACAGCACGTCCCAAAGACCCACATGATGGGCCAGGTTGTAGCCGGCCCGCGCCGGGTAGCCCACCTCCATGATGTCGCAGTCCATCGCGTTGTTGGCCAGGAGCGCCTGGGCAAGGGCAGCCTGCCCCGCGTCCTGCTGCGTCGCCGGCAGCAGGGGCCCACGGAATCCGCCATATGGATGGTTGTAGGACGCCAAGGCTCCCGCCGCGTGGATGCGCGTGATCTGCTGTTGCACAAACGCGAGATAACCATCGGGCGGCATATTTCCGTAGTCTCCGAGTGAGACACCGGGGCCGAACCAGTTCACATGCAGAGGGCCGCGCGAAATTTCCAGTCCTTGATAGTGGTGGACGGCGGGATAGCGGCTCCGGTAGGCAGCCATGAGCTCACGTTGGTTCTGAAGGGGCACATCGCCTGAGGTGTTGAGCCTCGTGAAACGGAGGTAGTCGAAGTGGCCGCTCACCGATCCCCCGTTGCTGACCGCGTTCAGCGTCAAGCTGCTGGAAGCAAAGTCGCGCGCCAGCATGTCCGGCCACAGGTTCGCAATGTCGTCCGTCGGCGTAATGCTGACAGTGCTCCACCGACCAGGTGTCACGGGCACGTTGATGACGCCCAGGGTTCCCTGTGCATGCCGCGTGCCAGGAACCCCCGGGCCGCCAAACCGATACGAAAGTGTGTAGACACCGGCCGGGCGCCCGGCCGTGGACGGGTGTGAGGACGTACCCATCAGGAGTTCCAAATAGCCACTGGCCGGGTTTCCGCTTGCCGCGAGGACCTCAAAGGTCCACGTCTGACCGTCCAGGTTGAAGTGATAGTTCCAGTCGGCGGGCTGCGCTTCCGCATAATAGCCCAGCGTCGCCCTCGCGGTCGTTGTGCTGTCGGCCCGCACGTACAGTGACCCCGTGGGGACCGTGTCTTTCGGCGACGCCGGGGTCGAGACGATACCTCCGGCCGAGGTCGAGGCAAGCGCTCCGGTCCTTTGCTGGACCCATTGCCAGGGGCGTCCGTCGCCTGTCTCACTTGTCAGACTGGTGAAGTGCACTACGCGGCGGCCGTCAAAGGCGTTCAGCCGGTAGTCGTGGTCGGTGCTAAAGAGCACCTTGACGCCATTGGCTTTCGCCTGCTGTAGCTGACCGTCCATCGAGCCGTCGTGTTCCGAGAACGAAGCATGAATGTGCATCGCCATCGAAACTGGAAGCAGGCCGGCGGCCGCCGCCTCGGCGAGCGCTTCGTCTGGCCGCCGAAAGTCGTGGGTCCAGACACCGCCGCCCACTCCTAGAGCTGCCTGGAGCACCGAGCGGCGGGAGACCTGGTTAGCGGTCTTCGTGCCCATGACCCGCTCGTCGTGCGGACGGGAAACGTCATCGTCGCACATGTCCCCTCCCTTCTGAGTATGTCGGCCGGTTGCCTTGAGCCGAAATCGCCGGGGCGAATACGATTCCGCTGATCTCAACCACGGGGCCGGGCCGCCTGGCCCCATATGTTCCGAGGCCCGAGGGTCTCAGGTCTCAGGTCTCAGGTCTCAGGTCTCAGGAGAAGGGTGGTGTGCGGCCCCAAGCTGTGGCCACGGTGGCGGGGTCTGTGATGACGGTGCCGGTGGGGATCTGCTGCAGGGCCGCGAGGTAGTCGTTCCAGCAGTACAGCTCGGTGCGGCCGGTCCAGTGCGCGTCCGGGTTCGGGCTGGTGCAGTCCCAATGGGAGCGCGGGTCGCCGGTGAGCAGGCTGTCGCGGACGAGGTGGTACACCTGCACCGCGGACCACTGGCCGGCGGCCGGGCGCATGGCCCGGGCCAGGTCGGCGCGGCCGAGGTACCGGTGCCGGGTGGGGATGGAGTAGCAGGGCAGGGCGGGGTCGCGGCAGGCTCCCCCGTTGACACTGAGGGTGCCCTGGAACCAGGGGACCGCCATCTCGCCTTGCAGGTTCGAGGTGGTGCGGTACTTCCGGCCGTAGGCGAAGCAGGTCGCCACCACCTCGGTCTGGATCTGCCGGGTGGTGGCATTGTCCCGGGGGGCGAACAACCCCCAGGCTCGGTTGTGGCCGTGCTGGGCCAGCGCGGACAGCGACCCGCACGACTCCTGCCACTGTTGGGCCACGGTGAGCTTGGAGATGTTGAGATGGTCCTGCCCGGCGGAGACGAAGGACCAGCCGAACCGGTCCCGCAGCATGGCCAGGTCCGCCCAGCTGGGGTAGATCGCGTCGTGGCGCAGGGTGCACCCCCGGTTGACCTCCTGGGTCCACCCGGGGATGGTGTGCCCGGTCCCGGTCCCGCCGACGGCCGCCAGGCCGCCAGCGATCTCCAGCAGCGTCAGCGCCCCGGGCAGCGGGACGCACCCGCTGGAGGCCGTCCACATGCCCCGACCGAAGTGCAACGACAGGTACGCGGGCGAGATCGCCGGCGCGGCCGGGGCGGGACCACCCCAGACACCCAGCGCGAGCAGCGGAACCAGCAGAAGACGGAACCTCCGGGAGACCGACCCAACCCCTTCTCCTGGCCGACGCGGCCGTCGGGCGGCGGTCGTCTTCGGCGTAGCCCCCGGCCGCATGGTCACGATCCGGTCACGACCTTCGCCGAAGGTTTAGTGCGGGACCAGTAACCTGCGCCTGATACTTTTGCCGCGCACCCAGGCGGACCGACGAATGTTGAGTTCAAGGCGACCGGGGCAGGATGGGTTTCCATACGTCAGCTCCGATTCGAAGGAAGAGCGGCGAGGTGTTTGCGCTTCGCCGAGTTTGCGTTCTTCGGCATGGGGAAGAAACTAGGCAGCGGGCAGCCGACGCCGCCTCGATGAAAACCCCAGGTTCTCGGGCCTGGCGTTCGACCGGGGTTCGACCGGGGTTCGACCGGGGCTCGACCTGGGTTCGACCTGGGCCTGCCCCTGGCGTCCGGCCTGGTCGCACGAGGCCATCCCTGGCAGACCGTTTCCGTGGTGGAGGTTCGCGTGGCAACCGGTATTGGGTGGCAGCCTGGGGTTGCACCGTCCGGCCCGGGCGAGCCGGGCGGGTTCGTCGGTCGCGGCCAGGAGATGGCGGCCCTGGGCGAGGAGCTGTCCCTGGCGGCGGCGGGGCAGGCCCGGGTGGTGCTGGTGCAGGGGGAGGCGGGGGTCGGGAAGAGCCTGTTGGTGCGCCGGTTCCTGGCCACCCTGCCCGACCCGGCGGGGTCGCTCAGGGTGGTCCACGCGGTCGGGGACCAGCTCGAGGCGGGTATGCCGTACGCGGTGCTGGGTCAGCTGTGGCCGGGCTTGGGGTTGGGCACCGGCGCGGCCCGGGTGCCGGCGCCGACCGAGGCCGGTGCCCTGCTGCTGTCGACCATCTGGGGCGACGCTGAGCCGGATGGTGAGCCGAACGGTGAGCAGGACCGTGAGCATGGCTGTGAGCCGGGCGGTGAGCGGGGCCGGGGCTTGCAGGTGGTGGTCATCGACGATGCGCATTGCGCCGACGAGGCGTCGCTGCGGGCGCTGCTGTTCGCCCTGCGCCGGATGCGCCTGGACCCGGTGCTGCTGATCCTGGCCGCCCGGCCCGCCGGGGCCGGGGTGCTGCTGGAGACGGTCGACCGGTTGGTCGCCGACGACCAGGGCCGCATCCTGCGGCTGGGTGCGATGACGCCGGTCGAGATCGGGCAGCTGGCCCGGGTGGTGACCGGGGCCGACCTGCCGGCGGCGGCCGCCCGCCGGCTATGGCAGCACACGGCCGGCAACCCGCTGCACGCGACCGCGCTGCTGCACGAGCTGCCGACCGCCAGCCTGGTCGACACCAGCCAGCCACTGCCGGCGCCGCGGTCCTTCGCCGAGCTGGTCCGGGCCCGGCTCGGCCAGTGCGCCTCACCCACCAGGCGGCTGGTCGCCGCGCTGGCGGTGCTCGGGATGGAAGCCCGCCTCGCCGACGCCGCCGACCTCGCCGACCTGACCGACTGTGCTGGCCTCGCGTGCGCGGTCGACGACGCCGTCCTGCACCACCTGTTGGAACACCGACCCGACTGGACCATCGCCTTCACCCACCCGCTGGTCCGGGCCGCGGTCGAGGCCGGGATGGACGCCGTCCAACGCATCGACCTGCACCGGCGGGCCGCCGAGCGAGCCGCCCACCGGGGCGAGGACGAGGCCACCGAGCTACGGCACCGGGTCGCCGCATCCCCGACACCGGACCCGGCCCTGGCACACCGGCTGGAACGATTCGCCCGGGCCGAGGCTGCCCGCTTCGCGCATCCCTCCGCCGCCCGGGCCTTCCTCGACGCGTTCGACCAGGGCGGCCGGGTCAACCAGGCCCTGCTGCTCGACAGCGCCGACCAGTACCTGCAAGCCGCCGACATCGGCCCCGCCGACCGGTCCCTCGCCCGCTGCACCCAGCACACCCCACGAGCCACCTACCTGCGCGGCTGGGTCGCCCAGGCCAAGGGCCAGCTCCAGGACGCGCAACACCTACTTGAACGGGCCTGGCATGATGCCGCCGACGACCCGCTGGTCCGCTCCCTGGCCGCGCGGCAACTGGCCCGGGTCGGCATCGTGCGAGGCAAGAGCGAGGACGCCGTCACCTGGGGACGGAAACTGCTCGCCACGGCGGTGCCTGGGCAGAGATCCTCGGCCGGAATGCTCATCCTGGGGCTGTGCCAGTCGGGACGGATCGCCGAGGCCCGGGCCACCATCTCGAAACTCCCCGGAGTGACCGGGGGTGCGGTTGCGGACACGGAGGAGACCTACGCCCGGGCCACCGCGCTCATCATTGACGACGACCTGGTCGGTGCGGTGAACGAGTTCACCTCATTGCTGAGGTCCTTGCATCAGTCGGCTTTTCAGGAACTGGCGATTGCGGCTCTCGGCTGGGTCAGCGAGGCCAACTACCGCCTCGGCAGGTGGGATGAGGCGATGGCAAGCGGCTTCGGCGCGCTCGCCAGAGCCGAAGATGCGGGCCACTACTGGTTCGTCGAGCAGTACCGGTCGATCGCGGCAGCCGTCCCGGCCCGCCGGGGCCTGTGGGACCTGGCGGAGAGCGAGGTGGCCACGGCCGAGCGGAGGGGCAAGGCCTTTGGCGGCCTTGCGGTCCCGTATGCCGCGGTGGCGGCGGCGCGGCTGGCGCACAGCCACGGCGACTACGAGCGGATCATCGCCGTCACCGAGCCGCTGTGGCAGCTGCCGGCGTTGTCCGGCACCTTCCAGCCCGGGGTGTTCGACTGGCGGCCGCTGCGCACTGAGGCGCTGGTCCGGGTCGGCCGCTACGACGACGCCCAGGCCGCGCTGGCCCGGCTCATCGACGACGCCGAGGTCGTCTCCCACCGGTCCACCCTGGCCGCCGCCCACCGGGTCCGCGGCCTGCTCGCGGCCGCCCAGCACCAACCCGACACCGCCGAGAACGCGTTCGCCACGGCTCTGGCCATCGGTGAACAGCTGCCCATGCCGTTCGAGCTCGCCTACACCCAGCTCTGCCACGGCGAGGTCCTCCGTCGCCACGGCCAACGCCGCCGGGCCACCACCACCCTGGAGCGGGCCATGGCCACCTTCACCCAGCTCGACGCCCAACCCTTCCTGGAACGGACCGCCCGGGAGCTCACCGCCTGCGGCCGCCACACCACCACCCCCGGTGAGTCCGCCCTGACCCGGCTCACCCCGCAAGAACTCGCCGTCGCCCGGCTGGTCGCCACCGGCCGACGCAACAAGGACACCGCCGCCGAGCTGGTCCTCAGCATCAAGACCGTCGAGTACCACCTGCGCAACGTCTACACCAAGCTCGGCATCGGCTCCCGCACCCAGCTGGTCCCCCTTGTGCTCCGACCCAGCGAGACGGCCCCGGACTTCCCCGCCCTCGCCAGCGTGGACGCGGTCCAGGCCTGACCGTCTCCCTTCGCCAGATCCGGCCGCTGCAACGGGGCAGTTGCCGCCGGCCGGACTGGCGCGTCATACCGGGCCGTTGAGCCCGAGCCAGCCGGCCAGCTGGGCAAGTTGGCGTCCCAGGGCAGGACGTGCGTCGGGTGAGGCGCCCGGCTCCCAGTGCACCGCGTGCACGACCAGGCGCCCACCGGGGCGGTCCGCCTTGAGGTCCACCCGGCCCACCAGGTGCTCACCGAACAGGAACGGCAGCACGTAGTAGCCGTGGACGCGCTGGGCCCTGGGCAGGTAGATCTCCAGCCGGAAGCGGAAGTCCCACAGCGCCAGCGTCCGGTCGCGCTGCCAGACCAGGGAGTCGAACGGGCTGAGCAGCGCCTCCGTGTGCGCCCGCCGGGGTATGCGCGCGGCCGAGTGCAGGTATGCCGGGCGGTGCCATCCTCCGATGGTCACCGGCTCCAACTCGCCCGCGCTGACCAGCGACCGGATCGCCGGACGAGCCTGTTCTGGCCTGAGCCGGAAGTAGTCGCGCAGGCACTGCTCGGTGCCCACGCCGTGCGCTCGGGCGGCGATCCGGATCAGCTCCACGAAGGCGACGTCGTCCGGCGGGGGCGCCGTTCGCGCCGGCAGGACCAGGTCCAGCGGGGCATACCGGCGCTCGAACTGTGGCGTCCGACCGGCGCTGCTGATCTCCCCGGCCCAGAACAGGTGCTCCAGGGCCGCCTTCACCAGCGACCAGTTCCAACCCCAGTCGCGGGCGTCCAGGGTGCGCTCGTGGGCCAGCGCCGACTCGACCTGGCGGGAGGTAGCCGGGCCGGACCGCTGCACCTCCTCCCGAACGGCCTCGACAATCTCCGGGTGGTCCCGGGCGACCCGGCGCATCCCGCCCCAAGCCAGCTCGTGGGCTCGCCGCATCCGGAAGTGCAGCAGCGGCCACGTCCGCGGCGTGATCAGCGACGCCTCGTGCGCCCAGTACTCGACCAGCCGGCGGGGACCGCGGTCCCGGGCCCGGTCGAGCAGCGAGACGTCGTAGGGGCCAAGACGGGAGAAGAACGGCAGGTAATGGCTGCGGGTCAGCACGTTGACGCTGTCGATCTGGACGACGGCCACCTGGTCGATCACCCGCCGGAGGTGCCGAGTGGTTGGCGTCGCGGGCAAGCCATCGGCCAGACCCTGAGCGGCCAGGGCGATCCGCCGGGCCTGAGCCGTGCTCAGCTGCCGCGTCGCAGACACCCGCGCAGCCTACGGCCGTCCGCCGACACGGCGGCCGGACTGAGCTGCGCCTCAGTCGGGGACGTCGAGGATCTTCTCCCGCACGGCATACATGGCCGCCTCCATCCGAGAGTGCAGCTGCAACTTCTCCAGGATGTTGCGGACGTGGTTCTTCACCGTGTTCTCGGAGATGAACAATGCCCGGGCGATGTCTCGGTTGGCCATGCCGCGGGCGACCAGCCGCAGCACCTCCAGCTCCCGGTCGGTGAGGCGCGGGACCGGCACGACGGGCCGCTCGTCGTGACGGCGGATCATCGTGGCGAACTCCGACAGCAGCTTGGATGCCATCGACGGCGAGATCAGCGACTGCCCGGACTGCACGGCTCGCAGCCCGTCGGCGATCTGCTCCCCGGGCACGTCCTTGAGCAGGTAGCCGTTGGCGCCGGCGCGGACCGCTTCATACAGGTCGCTCTCCTCATCGGAGATCGTGAGCATCACGATCTTGGTGGAGGGCACGACCTCCTTGATCGCGCTGCACGCCTCGATGCCGGACCTGCGAGGCATGCGGACGTCCATCAGCACCACGTCGGGCAGCAGCTCCTCGGTGCGGCGGATGGCCTCCGTGCCGTCGCTGGCCTCGCCCACTATGTCGATGTCCGGTTCCTGGCCGAGCACCAGCTCAAGCCCGCGACGGTAGAGCACGTGGTCATCGACCACGAGAACCCGGATGGCCTCCCCGGTGGAGCCATAGGGCTGATCCCCGTCCGCGGGCTCCGGTCTGAGCGGGGTGGTCACGGGACGTTGGCCAGAACCAGTCACACTCACCCGGACATCATTCCACGCAGCAGCAGGTATGCGGCATGGCAGGCGAGGCGCGCGCTCAGCCGGCGACGGCTGTCGGAGGCTCTTCGAGCTCCAGGTGGATGACGCCGTAGGACCAGCCGCGCCGACGGTAGACCACGCTCGGCCGGTCGGTGTCGATGTCATGGAACAAGTAGAAGTCGTGGCCGACCAGCTCCATCTCGGCCAACGCCTGCTCCAGCGTCATCGCCGCGGAGGAGTGCACCTTCTCCCGCACCTCGATCGGGGACTCACCGAGGTCGTCGGCCTCAGCCTGGGCCTCGCCGTCCGGCAACGATGTCAAGCCCTCCCGCGGAAGCCGTGCTGTTGCCTGAGCCACCGACTCGGGCACGTGCCGGCCGCGGCGCTGGACCTTCCTGCGGTCGCTGGCCCGGCGCAGCCGCTCCAGCAGCTTGTCCAGCGCGACGTCGAGTGAGGCGTACTTGTCATCGGCGCACGCTTCCGCCCGGATGACGGAACCCTTGACGTGGCACGTGATCTCGACTCGGTCGCAGGCCTTGGCCTGCCGGCGGTTCGCCTCGTGGGTCACCACGACGTCAACTCGCTGCACTCGCGGCGCGATCTGTGGAACCTTGCTCAGCTTCTCGTCGAGGTGCCGGCGGAAGCGGTCAGAGACCTGGATGTGCCGACCGGTGACAACGGTTTCCACGGATGGTCCTCCTTCTCGAGCTGGCATGTGTTGCACGGGCCGCGGCGGGCCCGGGAAACTCATCCGCCGTACCACCCCCCACTGTGCGCTACTGGCTCGCACCCGGTGCTCGTGCCTGCACCGACCGTCAGCCGGCCTGCCGCGTCCAGGCAGCCGGGGGTCGCTACGACAGGGACGACCGCTGGGTCCATGTCGGCACGCTAGTCCAGCGGCCTGCGGCGCGATACCGCGGAGGGCAAACCCGCGGTCAAGTCGAAGCCAAGGTCGGTCGCCGGGCAAGGATCACGACGGTCGACCGAGCGGCCCGAGCAGCCGGGCAAGCTCACCGGGCAAGCTCACCGGGCGAGCCGGGTCACCTGACGGGCGAGCCGGGTCAGGGGGCTGGCGAGCCAGGTCAGCGGTCGGCGAGCAGGTCCGGGCCGAGCAGGTCAAGGCACGGGGCGCCGACCAGCCGCAGGCATTCGGCCAAGTCCCGCCGCAGCTCGTCGAGCAACCGGGTCACACCGTCCTCGCCGGCCACGGCCAGCGCCCACAGCACCGGACGACCGAGCAAGACCGCCTGCGCCCCCAGGGCCAAGGCCGCGAGCACGTGCTCGGAGGTGCGCAGGCCACCGTCCACGAGAACCTCGGCGTCGGCCCTCACGGCCTGGACCACGTCGGGCAGGGCCCGTGCCGTCGCGATCGCCTGGTCCAGCTGCCGGCCACCGTGGTTGGAGACCACCACGCCGCGAGCCCCCGCCCGGACCGCCAGCGCGGCGTCGTCCCCGCGCAACACTCCCTTCACCACCACCGGCAGGCCCGTGTGCTCCACCAGCCAGCCGATGGTGTCCGGGGTGAGGTCGTCCGCCTTGTCCAGCGCCGAGGCCGGCAGGCCGGCCGCGTCGATGTTCACCCGAATCTGCTCGGGCCGGACCCGGTCCCACACGCTATCCCCGACCTGGTGCTTCGTGCCGACTACCGGGGTGTCCGCGGTGAGGACGACGGCGCAGGCCCCCGAGGCTCGAGCCCGCTCCAGCACCGCGAGCGAGAGTCCCCGATCACGCATCAGGTAGGCCTGCACCCACCACGGGTGCCCGATCGCGCCGATCTGCTCGAAGGGTGTCCCCGCGTTGGACGAGACGCACATGAGTGAACCGGCGCGGCGAGCCGCCCGGGCTGTGGCGAGCTCGCCCTCGGGGGTGGCGAGCCGCTGCAACGTGGTCGGTGCCACCAGCACCGGCAGCGTCAGCTGCTGGCCCAGGGCTGTCGTGGCCGTGGACACCCGCGACACGTCGACCAGCGCGCGCGGGCGGAACCGAACCGCGTCCCAGACGGAGGCCGCCTCGGCCGCCGAGATGCCTCGGCCGGCGCCCTGGTCGAAGTACTCCCAGACGCTTGGCGGCAGCCGTTCGCGAGCCAGCCCCGGCAGGCTCTCCAGCCAGCGCATGCACCCATGCTGCCAGGGCGCAGGCGAACGAGGTGAGCGCGGTCACCGGCACCGGCGCCGCGCCGCCCCCGCCCCCCAGCGCACGCACACCGCGAGGTCACCGGCACCGGCGCCGCGCCGCCCCTGCCCCCACCGCACACACACCGCGCGGTCACCGGCACCGGCGCCGTGCCGCCCTGCCCCCAGCCGCACGCACACCGGGCGCTCACCGGCACCGACGCCGTGTCGCCCTGCCCCGGCACATCGACTACTCGCGCACCGAGCGGTCACCGATGCTGGCGCTGCGTGGCAGCGACAGCCGCGGCCCGGATGGACCGGGCGCGGTGGTAACGGAGCACCCGCGCAGCCTCCACCAGCGTGGCCCCGGTGGTGACCACGTCGTCGACGACGACACACGTCGCGCCGTCGACGCGCGCTGCCCACCGAGGGTGCAGGCCAAAGGCGTGGTCCAGGTTGTCCGCCCGGCCTGCGGTGCCCAGGCCAGCCTGGTCGGCCACCCTCCGGCGCACCCGGAGTGCGGGCGCGACAACCAGCCGCGGACCGCCCGGCCCGCCGTCGGCCAGCTGCACCGCACGGCGCAGCAGGTCCACCAGCGGTCGCCTGCCGCGGCGCCGAACGGCCGCTCGCGACGATGGCACCGGGACGAGGAGCACCCCTTGCCCGCCGGGCGGGGACAGGCAGCGCACGAGGGCGCCAGCCAGCAAGGGCGCCAGCACGACAGCGAGATCGGCGCGCTCGCGGTCCTTGAACGCGACCAGCGCCTGCCGGACCGGACCTTGGTATGGCGACGCGGCATACGTCGGCGGGAACGCGCCCGGACACGGGGACGGCACCACCAGCCTGGCTCCGCCCGGGAAGCCGGCCGCGATCATCGACCGCTGGCAGTCATCGCACCAGGCGAACCCGAGCGTTCCGCAGCCGCCGCACTGAGCCGGCAGCACCAGGTCCAGCGCTGCCCGGAGCGCCGCGACGACCAGCTGCATGATGGGCATGCTTCACCTTGACCAACGGGGCCACCTGGGCCAACCGCGGGGGCAGAATCTGTGGACAACCGGGTGGGGCGGGCCAGGGTTGTGGACAACGGAGGCCTAGTCAGGTCTAGTCCCCGGGAAGGACCACCCCTGACGCCACGCCCAGGTCCTGCCAGCTGTTGCCGACACGCGCCGAGATCCTGCCGTCGTCCGAGCCGATGAGCAGGCCCCGTTCCCCGCCGGAGGTGGTGACCGTCCGGGCGCCCGGCACCGCAGCCAGGGCCGTCGCCGTCCCGTCGAGGCGGACCAGGTACGGCCGCAACGACTCTGCGGCCGACGAACGGCCCACCACGGCGATCGTGGTGCTGTCCACCCAGCACAGGTCCGTGGCCGTCGTGAGCACCTGACCCAGCCGCATCGGTGGGGTCAACCGCTGCGGGGACCCGGACCGGTCCCGGACGATGCCGGTCACGTCCAGACGCAGGTCCTGGCCGCGGGCGTCGGTCGACAGGATGGCGGCGCGGAGGTCGTCCCGTGCGACCCGCAGCGTGATGACCGTGCGCCCGGCGAGCCAGTCGGCCACGACTCGCTTCGGCATGGCCTTGCGCAGGTCGTCGTTCACCGGCAGCACGAACACAGCGGGTCGGTCCCCGACGCGTCCGGCAACCCAGAGCCCCCCGGCCCCGTCGTAGGCGGGCCGGCGCAGCCCGGTGGCGAATCCGGAGATGCGCCACGACTGCCCGCCGCGCCAGCGGGCCAGCTCCGCCCCGTCCCCGCTGACCGCCGCCACGTCCGTGCCCTCGCGCGAGACCGCGAGCCGGGTCCAACCGATCGGCACCTTCGGAAGAGCCACGCCGGGCGAGGTCGTGCTTCGCTGGAACCGGTCGGCGTCCAGCAGCACGCTGCGGTCCTGCCAGCTGAGCGTGTCCTCCCGGCGGACCACGACCGCCGCGGCGGTCGTGGCGGGCGCTGCGGCATACCCGAGCTGCTCCAGGGAAGTGACCACAGGTGCGCCCGCAACGTCCAGGGGTGTCCCTCCGGCGGTGAGGGCGATGCCGTTGACCTGCGGCACCTGCACGAGCGTGGCGAAGAACTGGGCGGCGAGAGCCTGCCGCTGCTCCGCCGTCGCCGTCAGGGCCGCGCCCGAAAGGCTCACCGCGGCGATCCCGCCGACGACCGGAACGGCGCTCGGATCGAGCCGCGTCGCGGCCGGGACGCCGGTGCCGACGACCCCGGCCAGGTAGCGGGGGACGCCACCGAGCTGGGCCCGGGCCAGCGTGGTCGTCAGCGCGCTGGACACCGGGAACCAGCGCACGTCCGGCACCAGGACCTTCGCGCCGGCCGCGACGTAGCCGATCTCGAATGGGCTGTAGACGCGCTGCAGGTCCGATGAGCTGAGCCACAGGCCGAAGTCGGCCGGCAGGTCGGCGATCCGCCACTGACCCCCCACCTGCCGCAGATGGAACCGAGCCCGCCGGGTCGTCCCCTGGCCGAGCTGGGTCAGCCGGCCGTCCCGGTCGATGGTGGCTACCACGCGGGCGGACACGTCCAACCGGCCGTCCGGGCCGGCGGTGAACTTCAGGGCCGTCTCGTCGGGGTACACCCACAGGCCGGCGTCCACCCGCCAGGCGGTGAGGGAGTCCCGGACGAAGTAGCCGCGAGCCACCGCCCGCTCGTCATCCTCCACCCCGACGCCGGCCCGCAGGAACCCGCGGACGATCTGCTCCGGTGAGGCGCCCTCCTGCGGTGGCAGTGGCACCACCCGGACAGGCACCCGGGGCCGCGCCGCCACCGACAGTCCTTGCTGCACGCTCGTGCCCGTCCGCACCCCCCCACACCCGGCCAGCACGACCGCTGCCCCCGCCGTCGCTGCCAGGAGCACCCGCAGAGCGGGCCGGTCGGTCACGGCGAGGCCGGTCGGTCCGCCGGCGAGGCCGGTCGGTCCGCCGGCGAGTCGGCACTGCGCCCGCCCCTCGGCCGTTCCCCCGCCGCCCGCTCCGCGGCGGCAGGTGCCCGCCCGACCGGTTCCAGTGCGACCGGTTCGACCACCATCACCTCCGCACCGAAAGGATCCACCCCAGGTTGCGCGGCGATCGTCGAGTCGACGCCGGCCGGGTCGTCCGGAGCGAGTGGCAACGGCGACCGCTGGATCGGCATCCCCGACCGGCGCGGCAGGGTGAGCCGGAAGCAGGACCCCTCGCCGGGCTTGCCCCAGGCCTCCAGCCAGCCGTCGTGCAGTCGCGCGTCCTCCAGCGAGATGGCCAGCCCCAGCCCGGTCCCGCCGGTGGTCCGGGTCCGCGCCAGGTCCGCCCGCCAGAACCGGTCGAACACGCGGTCCGCCTCCCCCGGCCTCAGCCCGACCCCGTGGTCCCGCACGCTGACCGCCACCGCCGTCGCGTTGACGCCGGTGCGGACGACGACGGGGCGGCCCTCGCCGTGCTCGATCGCGTTGACGATCAGGTTGCGCACGATGCGCTCGATCCGCCGGGGGTCCACCTCGGCCACGCACGGGCGCGGGGACGACTCGTGGACCAGCGGTATGCCGCGTCGTTGCGCCAGCGGCTCGGCCGCCTCCACCGCCCTGGCCACCGTCTCGCGCACGTCGTGCGCCTCGGCGTCCAGGGCGGCGGCGCCGGCGTCGAACCGGCTGATCTCCAGCAGGTCGGCGAGCAGCGACTCGAACCGGTCCAGCTCGTGGTGCAGCAGCTCGGCCGAGCGCGCGACGGCCGGGTCGAATTCCTGCCGCGAGTCGTGGATGAGGTCCCCGGCCATCCGGATCGTGGTCAGCGGGGTCCGCAGCTCGTGCGAGACGTCGGAGACGAACCGCTGCTGCACCCGGGACAGGGTCTCCAGCTGGACGATCTGACGTTGCAGGTTCTCCGCCATCTCGTTGAACGTCCGCGCCAGCCGTGCGATGTCGTCCTCACCGCGGACCCGCATCCGCTCGTGGAGCGCTCCGGCGGAGAGGCGTTCGGCCACGGTGGCGGCCCGCCGCACGGGCCGCACCACCATGGAGCTCACCACGTAGGCGACCACGCCCAGCAACAGCACCAGGGCCAGCCCGCCGAGCAGGAACGTGCTGCGCACCAGCGCGAGGCTGTCCTCCTCGCGCTGCATCGGGTAGATGAAGTAGAGCTCGTACTGCCCGGCCGCCTCGACCTGGCCGGCCACCGGTATCGACAGCATGCTGCCGATCACCGCGGCCGGAACCTCACCCAGCCTGGGGTCGGGCACCCGAACCAGCTTGACCTGCTGCCGGCTGGGCTGGCGGCCCACTGCCTGGCGCAGGTCGAGCGGGATGCGCTCCACCCCGATCGGGCCGGACTCCAGCGTAGGTAACCGGCCGAACCGGACGTTGGACAGCGCGGGGGTCAGCACGATCTGCCGGGACAACCCGTCACCCGGGGCTGCCTGCTGTCGGACGATGTCGGTGGCCAGCAGCGTCAGGTTGGGGATGTCGGTCTTGTCGGTGGAGTTGAACGACAGCTGGATGGCCTGCGCCCGGACGGCCGCGTCCTCCTGGGACTGGGCCAGCCGGTCTTCGGTGAGGCCGTCGGCGATGCTCTGCAACAGCGAGGACCCGACCATGAACACCACGGCCAGCCCCAGCAGCATGGTGATCGCGACGACCCGGAACTGCAGCGAGACCCGCCAGAGCCGCATCAGCCGGCGCGACCCCGACCGGAGCAGCCGCCGCAGCCGGGCCAGGCCCAGCCGCACCCGCCATCCCGGGCCCCGGGCCCGGTGCAGCTGCCTGACCTCGGTGCCGGTGAGCGTGACCGGCCGAGCGGCCTCGGACGGCGCGGCCATCGGCTAGCTCGGGCCTGCCTTGTAGCCCACGCCGCGGACAGTGACGACGATCTCCGGGCGCTCCGGGTCGTGCTCGATCTTGGAGCGAAGGCGCTGCACGTGCACGTTGACCAGCCGCGTGTCGCCGGCGTGCCGGTAGCCCCAGACCTGCTCCAGCAGCACCTCGCGGGTGAACACCTGCCACGGCTTGCGCGCCAGGGCGACCAGCAGGTCGAACTCCAGCGGCGTCAACGACAGGGCGTGCCCCTCCCGCTTGACCGAGTGGCCGGCCACGTCGATGGACAGGTCCCCGATGGACAGCCGCTCCGGCTCGGGCTCGGTCTCCCGGCGCAGCCGGGCCCGGACCCGGGCGATGAGTTCCTGCGGCTTGAACGGCTTGGAGACGTAGTCGTCGGCACCCGACTCCAGCCCGACCACGACATCGATGGTGTCCGTGCGCGCCGTCAGCATGACGATCGGCACGCCCGACTCTGCCCGGATCCGGCGGCAGACCTCGATTCCGTCCATGCCCGGCAGCATCACGTCCAGCAGCACCACGTCCGGCTTGCTGTCCCGGAACGCCTGGACGGCCCCGTTGCCCTCAGAACAGTGCGTGACCTCGAGGCCCTCGTTGCGCAGGACGATCCCGAGCATCTCGGCCAGGGCCATGTCGTCGTCGACGACCAGCACCCGTCCCTTCACGCGTGCATCGTCGCACACGCAAGCGGAGAAGATGCTGAGGTCGAAGACCTTGGCCGCACCTGCCGGCGACGGGCCCGCGACTGCCGGCGTCGGGTCCGCGGACGGCCGGCGACTGCCGGTATGCCGCCCGCTCCCGGTGAGCGGGCGGCATACCGGACGCCCTCAGTAGCGGTAGTGGTCGGACTTGTACGGCCCCGCCACGTCGACGCCGAGGTAGGCCGCCTGCGGTTTGGTCAGCTCGGTGAGCCGGGCGCCGAGCGCGTCCAGGTGCAGCCGGGCGACCTTCTCGTCCAAGTGCTTCGGCAGCACGTAGACCCGCTTGGCGTACTGGTCGTTCTTGGTCCACAGCTCCACCTGGGCGATGACCTGGTTGGAGAAGGAGTTGCTCATGACGAAGCTCGGGTGGCCGGTGGCGTTGCCCAGGTTCAGCAGCCGGCCCTCGGACAGCACGATGATGCTGCGGCCGGCCCGCTCGCCCTCGGTGAAGGTCCACTCGTGCACCTGTGGCTTGATCTCGGTCTTGCGGACCCCGGGCACGCGGGCCAGGCCGGCCATGTCGATCTCGTTGTCGAAGTGGCCGATGTTGCCGACGATGGCCTTGTCCTTCATCGCCTGCATGTGCTCGGCGGTGATGACGTCGAAGCAGCCGGTGGCGGTCACGAAGATGTCGGCGCTGCCGACGACGTCCTCCATCCGGGCCACCTGATAGCCGTCCATCGCCGCCTGCAGCGCGCAGATGGGGTCGATCTCGGTGACGATGACCCGCGCACCCTGGCCGCGCAGCGAATCCGCGCAGCCCTTGCCGACGTCGCCGTAGCCGGCGACGACCGCGACCTTGCCGCCGATCAGCACGTCGGTCGCCCGGTTGATGCCGTCGACCAGGGAGTGCCGGCAGCCGTACTTGTTGTCGAACTTGGACTTGGTCACCGAGTCGTTGACGTTGATCGCCGGAAACAGCAGGTCACCGGCCTCGGCCAGCTGGTACAGCCGGTGCACCCCGGTCGTGGTCTCCTCGGTCACACCCCGGATGCCCTGGGCCACCCGGGTCCACTTCTGCGGGTCCGCGGCCATGCTGGCCCGCACGGTGTCGAGGATGACGCGGTACTCCGGCGAGTCGTCCTCGGTGGCGCTCGGCACGGCACCGGCGCGCTCCCACTCCCGCCCCTTGTGCACCAGCAGGGTGGCGTCGCCGCCGTCGTCGAGGATCATGTTGGGGCCGGACGGCAGGCCGTCGGGGCCGGCGGGCCAGGTGAGGATCTGCTCGGTGCACCACCAGTACTCCGGCAGCGACTCGCCCTTCCAGGCGAAGACGGGCACGCCCCGTGGGTCCTCCGGCGTCCCGTCCGGCCCGACCGCGACGGCCGCGGCCGCCTCGTCCTGAGTGGAGAAGATGTTGCAGCTGGCCCAGCGCACCTGGGCGCCCAGCGCGACCAGGGTCTCGATGAGGACCGCGGTCTGCACTGTCATGTGCAGGGACCCGGCGATCCGCGCCCCGCGCAGCGGCTGCTGCGCGGCATACTCCTCGCGCAGCGCCATCAGGCCAGGCATCTCGTGCTCGGCCAGGCGGATCTGGTGACGGCCGGCCTGCGCAAGGCCCAGGTCGCGCACCGTGAAGTCGACGTCCGTGGTGGTGGACATGCGAGAACTCGCTTTCAGGTGGTGGTCGACCCGGCGCGCCCCTCAGGGCCGTCCACGGGTCGTCACCCACGCCGGTCGGCCCAGTCTAGCCGCGCCGGTTACTCCGCGTGCGGCTGCGCCTCGGCGCGGCCCGTGGGCTGCCAGCTGCTCACGGCCGACTCCCCCCGGTCGATGTCGGGCTCGAGGTAGAGCAGCATCCGCACGTTCGGCTCGGCCGCCCGGGCCCGGGACTCGGCGTCGTCGATGGCCTCGGCGATCTCCTGTCCGGTCGCCTGTCGCCGGACGGCGATCTTCGCCGCGACGAGGAGCTCCTCGGGTCCCAGGTGCATGGTTCGCATGTGGATCACCCGGCTGACCGCCGTCGTGTCGTCGCCCACCAGCGCGGCGGCGATCCGGTCGACCGCCTCGTCGTTGGCCGACTCGCCGAGCAGGAGCGACTTCATCTCGACCGCCAGGACGACGGCGACGGTGACCAGGAGCACGCCGATCAGCCCCGTGCCGAGCGCGTCCCACCGCCCGTCGCCGACCAGCAGCGTCATCCCGACGCCGACCAGCGCGAATACCAGGCCCAGCAGCGCGGCGAAGTCCTCCAGCAGGACCACCGGGAGCTCGGGGGCCTTGGCCGTCCTGATGAACTCGCGCCAGGACCTGGTGCCACGCACCTGGTTGCTCTCGTGGATGGCGGTTCGGAAGGAGAAGCCTTCCAGCACGATCGCCACGACGAGCACCAGGATCGGGACCCACTTCCAGTCGGTGATGGGCTCCGGCTCGGCGAACTTGTGGTACGCCTCGTACAAGGCGAACAGGCCGCCGATGCTGAACAGCACGATGGAGACGATGAAGGCGTAGACGTAGCGTTCCCGGCCGTAGCCGAACGGGTGCTTGGGCGTCGCCGCGCGGGCCGCGCGCTTGCCGCCCAGCAGCAGCAGGGCCTGGTTGCCCGAGTCGGCCACCGAGTGCACCGACTCGGCGAGCATCGAGCTGGACCGGGTCAGCAGGAAGGCGACGAACTTGGTCACGGCGATCCCGAGGTTGGCCAGCAGGGCAGCGATGATCGCCCTGGTGCCGCCTTCGCTGGACATGGGACAGACCCTAGTGGTCGTCCAGCCTCAGGCCGAGCAAGGCGTTCTCGACTACTTCCATCAGGGCCGGGTGGATCCAGTACTGCCCTCGGGCCAGGTCCTGCACCCGTTGGCCGAACGACATGGCCTGCACGAGCGGCTGGATCAGGTTGCTCGCCTGGTAGCCCATCACGTGCGCGCCGAGCAGCAGCCCCGTGGCCGGGTCGGCGATCACCTTGCAGATTCCGGTGGTGTCCTCCCGGGCCCACCCGTAGGCCGTGTCGCCATAGGACTGGATGTATGCGGTGTGGCGGAGGCGGCGCTCGCGCGCCTGGTCCTCGGTGATGCCGACGGTGGCGACCTGGGGGTTGCTGAAGATCGCGGACGGCACGAACCGGTGGTCGAACGCCCACAGGTCGCCCGGGTGGGCCAGGTTGTGCGCGACGACCCGCGCCTCGTGGTTTGCGACGTGCTTGAGCTGGTAGTCGCTGGAGATGTCGCCGAGGGACCAGACACCGGCGGCCGTGGTCCGGCCGTACTCGTCGACCTTGACCCGCCCGTCGTCGTGCGTCTCCACCCCGGCGGCGTCTAGGCGAAGGCCGCGGGTGTTGGGTTCGCGGCCGATGGCCACCAGCAGCAGGTCGGTCTCCACCGGGTCGCCGTGCTTCAGCTCCAGCCGCACCCCGCGGCCGGTGGTGCGGGCGGCCACGACGTCGGCGGCGAGGTGGACGTCCCACCTGCGCTCGGCCAACGCGGTGAACCGGCTGCTCAGGTCGGAGTCGAGGTGGCGCAGCAGCCGCGGGCTGCGCGCGAGGATGCTCACCTTGACCCCGAGCGCACCGAAGATGTGCGCGAACTCGGCGGCGACGTACCCGCCGCCGATGATCGCCATCCGCTCCGGCAGCGCGTCGATGCGCATGACGGTGTCGGAGGTGTGGAACGGGACCCGGCTGCGGGTCACCGGGTCCGGCACCATCGGGTGCCCGCCCGCTGCGATGACGACCTGGTCAGCGGTCACCACGTCGCCGGTGGTGACCGTGAGCTCCCGCGGCCCGGTGAACCGGGCGTCGCCGAGGAAGACGGTGGTGTTCGGGCCGTTGACCCGGTAGTCCTTGCCGGCTTCCGCGATCGGGTCGATCCGGCCGAATACGCGGTCGCGGATGTCGGTCCACCGGACCTTGTCGAGGGTGGCGTCCACGCCGTACCGGGCCGCGGTGCTGACCGTGTCGGCGACCTCCGCGGCATACACGAGCATCTTGGTCGGGATGCAGCCGACGTTGAGGCAGGTGCCGCCGAAGGTCCCGCGCTCGATGACCGCGACGCGCGCGTCGTCGAAGTCGGGGGTGACCAGCGAGTTGCCCGAGCCGGTGCCGATGATCGCCAAGTCGAAGTGGCCCACGGCCGCACTGTATGTGTGCCAGGTGCTGCGGTGACCGTCAGGCGTGCGCTGGCCGGTCGCCGACGCGGGAGCGGCCAGGAAACGGGCAGGCAGCGGGCAGGGCCGTGGCGGGGCCCGCCAGGCAAAACACGCGGTGCGAAATGGTGCGCCGGGGGTCTGTTGAGAGCTGATGTGGCGACCATCGCGGGCGCCCTGGCCGCCTGTGGAGCCGGCCTAGCGGTCGCCCTTGAGCCCGCTGAATTCGCGGTCGGATACCTGGCAACCTTGGGTATTGTCGGACTGGGGGTAACCGTAATTGCAATTACCTATGGATGTGGGCTGGGGATAATTATCGACGGCTGGGTCACCACGTGATGTGGTCACGATTGTGCTGGACGCAGAAGCGCAGACGAAGAATATCCCTGGGCTGTTTCATCCTTGTCGGGTCCGTGGTAGCCCTCATCGCGAACGGCCGCTCCCCCGAGCCGGCCACGCCCGGGCCTTACCTGGTGCTCGCCTTGATCGGCTTGATCTCGATCGCTGGGGGGTTGTTGACACCTCCCCACTAAAGGGTCGTCGCCGTCAGCCGGTCCTGTCGCGCAGGTCGGCCACGTGCGGGGAGACGGAGGGGTCCAAGCCCAAGCCGATGGCCAAGTACGTCGCGGCGAAGTCGGTCTGGGCGATCTGGCCGGCGAGTCGGACCAGCGGGTGGCCGGGTTCGGCGGTGACCGTGGCCACCCGGACCCCAGCCTCGGATGCCGTCTGGGTGACCGCCTCGGACAGCGTCTCCCGGTCCGCCGCCTCCTGGGTCATCGGCGAGGGCAGCGCGTCCCGCAGCATGAGCAGGCCCAGCCGCGGCTGGGCCGGCCCGTCCAGGTAGGGGTCGGCGAAGATGTCGTCCTCGGGGTCGCGGCGCCCCACGCCGTGACCGCCGCCGGCGGTGAACGGGCCGTCGAAGCAGGCGACCACCTGGGAGGCGGCGTCCGGCAGCTCGCCGCAGGTGGCCGGCATCCGGGCCGTGCGTGCCAGCAGCTGCGCTGCGCGGAACGCGGCCACCCCGTTGAGCGGGCCGTCACCGAGGACCACGGGCACGGTGTCGGCCAGCTGGGTGGCGAGCAGTTTCGCCGGGTTGACGAACGACTCGGACGACGGCCGGCAGGCCTCGGCGTGCTCGTCCAGCCGGGTGGCCACGTCGGCGAGCACCTGCTCGTCCGCGTCGAGCAGGCCCAGCCGGCCGGCGCCCAGGATCACCGGGGTCAGCAGGGACCACAGCGCGGTGCGGGAGGACGTGCGGCCCCGCCCGACGCCGATGTGGACCCCGCGCGCCCGGGCGCTGACCTCGGCCAGCGGTGAGCCGGCCGCGCCGACGGTGAGCAGGGCCGCTCCACGACGGGCCGCCTCGGCGGCGAGCGCCAGCGGGCCGGCGGCTCGCCCGGACAGCGAGACGGCCACGACCAGGTCCAGCGGGCCGACCCACCCCGGCACCGGCAGGTTGCGCCGCACGGTCACCGGCACCGGGGACCCCGGCTCGGCGAGCAGCTCCAGCACGTCGGCCACCACGGCGGAACCGCCGAGCGAGGCCACCAGGACCGACCGTGGCCGGTCGCCGCCGCCGACCCGGTCGATGCCGGCCTCGGCCGACAGCGTGACCGCTTCGCGGACCTGGGCCCCGGCGGTGGCCAGCGCGTACAGCGTCTCCCTGCTGTCGGACCGGCGAAGGTGGTCGGGGTCGTCCAGCAGCGCCTCGTCCAGGTGAGGGGACACCTCAGGCGGGAAGCGGGCGAGCCTCGTCGACGAGCAGCACCGGGATGCCGTCGTCGATCCGGTAGGCCCGGCGGCAGCCGTCGGCCAGGCAGTGCAGCTCCGGACCGGCCTCGCCCTGCGCGTCGGTCAGCTCGCCCCGGCACATCGGACAGCGCAGGATCTCGCGCAACCACGCCTCGATCGTCATGACGCCCCTACCCTCCGGATCGCACGATGGACAGCACATCATCGCGCACCCGGGCCATCGTGGCCTCGTCTGCTGCCTCGACGTTGAGCCGCAGGAGCGGCTCGGTGTTGCTGGCCCGCAGGTTGAACCACCACATCGGCGGGCCCTCGTGGCTGACGGTGAGGCCGTCCATCTCGTCGGTCGCGACCTGTTGGGCCGCGCTCCAGGCGCGGACCCGCTCGGTGGCCGACCCCACGTCGGCGACGGTGGAGTTGATCTCGCCGGACGCGGCATACCGGTCGTATGCGGCGACCAGCGAGCTCAGCGGGCCGTCCTGCTCGCCCAGCTCCTTGAGCACGTACAGCGCGGCGAGCATGCCGGTGTCGGCGAACCAGAAGTCGCGGAAGTAGTAGTGCGCCGAGTGCTCCCCGCCGAAGACGGCGTCGTTGCGGGCCATCTCGTCCTTGATGAACGAGTGCCCTACCCGGGTGCGCACTCCGCGGCCCCCGGCCGCGGCGATGACCTCCGGGACGGCGCGGGAGCTGATCACGTTGTAGACGACCGTGGCGTCCCGGCCCTCGGCGCGTTCGTCGGCGATCTGCCGGCTCGCGACCAGCGCGGTGATGGTGCTGGCGCTGACCGCCTGGCCGCGCTCGTCCACGACGAAGCACCGATCCGCGTCCCCGTCGAAGGCCAGGCCGAGGTCGGCGCCGTGCCCCAGAACAGCAGCCTGCAGGTCGCGCAGGTTCTCCGGCTCCAGCGGGTTGGCCTCGTGGTTGGGGAACGTGCCGTCGAGCTCGAAGTACAGCGGCACCAGGTCCAGCGGCAGCGCCGGCAGGCCAGCCTCGGTGCCCAGCACAGCCGGCGCGGTCAGGCCGGCCATCCCGTTGCCCGCGTCGACGACCACCTTGAGCGGTCGTATGCCGGTCAGGTCGGCCAGGGTGCGCAGGTGCCGGGCGTAGTCGACCAGCCGGTCCCGGTGGGTGATGCCCGAGTCGCGCCCGGTCGCCGCGGGGCTCGCGCCGCCGTGCAGGTCACCCCGGTCGAGCAGCCACTGGGCCAGGTCGCGGACCTCGGCCAGCCCGGTGTCCAGGCCCACCGGGCGGGCGCGGGCGCGACACAGCTTGATCCCGTTGTACTGGGCGGGGTTGTGGCTCGCGGTGAACATCGCCCCAGGCGCCCCGTCGGCCCCGCTGGCGTAGTACAGGCCGTCGGTGGAGCAGAGGCCGATGACCTCGACCCGGACGCCGTGAGCGGCGACACCCTCGGCGAACGCCTGGGACAGCTGCGGGGAGGAGGGCCGCATGTCGTGACCGACGACGACCCGTCCGGCGCCGTCGGGGATGGCGACCACCTGGGCGAACGCCGATCCGATCGCGTGAGCCACGGCGGGGTTCAGCTGCTCGGGCACCAGCCCCCGGACGTCGTAGGCCTTGATGAACTGCGACAGGGCAGGCTGGCTCACCCGCCCGAGGCTATCGGTCCTTCAGCACCCGCAGGTGGCGTCGGCGGTTGACCTCCACCACGCCGCGCTCGTCGCCGCCATCGGCCGCGACCGCGGCGGATCGCGCCGGCCGGCCCGCCTCGCGGACGGCGTCGGCGAGCGCGAGCAGGTCGTCCCGGGACGGCGGGGGCTCCTCGAACTGCGCCGACAGCCGGACCACCTCCCAGCCGCGCGGGGCGGTGAGCCGATCGGCGTGCCGGGTGCACAGGTCGTAGGTGTGCGGCTCGGCATACGTGGCCAGCGGCCCGAGCACCGCGGTCTGGTCGCGGTAGACGTAGGTGAGCGTCGCACTTGCGCCCTGCCCGCACCCGGCTCTGGTGCACTGGCGGCTCAGGGTCACGAACGGACTCTACGGCCGCGCGCACCGCTCTCTCGGGGCGGCGCGCCGTCTATCCTTTCGGCCATGACCCACGCCGCCCGGCCGACGTCGTCGTCCCGTCCGTCGTCCGCGGGCGCGGCCGGCCGGCAAGGTCGACCCGGCCGCCGGGACCGCCGGGGGCGCGGTCCGCGCGGTCCGCTGGCCTGGCCTCCGGTGCCGGCGATGGTGACCCGGGCCGAGCGCTTCGACGACCTCGTGCTGGAGGTGGCCACCAGGCTTGAGGAACGGCTGGGCCCCCAGCTTGACGAGGTCGACTTCGCCGTCGAGGACGTGCCGCCGTCGGACCCGGCGGCGTGGGAGCCCGGTGAGGTGGCGCTGGGCCGGTTCTTCCCGGCGGAGCGCGGCAGCGCGGCGCGCATCGTGGTGTACCGGCGGCCGATCGAGACCCGGGCCCGGGACCTGCACGACCTGACCGACCTGGTCAACGACGTCGTGGTCGAACAGGTGGCGGCCTTCGTCGGGGTGCTGCCGGAGGAGCTGGACGAGGGGTACGACGACCACTAGGCAGCCAAGGGAAGGGACGAGCATGGCGACGTTGAGCACCGGTCCGGTCGAGCTCCACTACGAGGACAGCGGCGGGGACGGCCGTCCGGTCGTGCTCGTCCACGGTTGGCCGCTGTCGGCGGCGTCGTGGACGCCGGTGCGCGACGCCGCGGTCGAGGCCGGCTACCGGGTGGTGGCCTACGACCGGCGGGGGTTCGGCCGGTCCGCCAAGCCGGGGGACGCGGTCGGCTACGACTACGACGCGCTCACGGCTGACCTGGCCGCCGTGGTGGAGTCGCTGGACCTGCGGGACATGACGTTGGTCGGCTTCTCCATGGGCGGCGGCGAGGTGGCCCGGTACGCCGGAACCCGGGACGCGGACCGGGTCCGCAGTGTCGCGTTCGTGAGCGCCATACCGCCGTGCCTGCTCAAGGACCCGGACCACCCCGACGGGGCGCTGGACCTGGAGACGGTGCGCGGGATGCAACAGGCCCTGCGCGCCGACCCGCCCGGGTTCCTGGACCAGTTCCTGACCAACTTCTTCTCCGCGGCCGGCGAGCTCAAGGTGACCGAGGCGCAGCGACAGGAGGCGCTGGCGGTCGCCCGGCAGGCCGACGTGCAGGCCGCGGCGGAGTGCATCGAGTCCTGGACCGCCGACTTCACCGCAGACCTGGCCACGCTGCGCGTGCCGACGCTGGTCGTCCACGGCGACTCGGACGCGATCGTGCCGTTCGAGAAGTCCGGACAGCGCACGCACGAGGCGGTCGACGGCAGCGAGCTTCACGTGGTGCGGGGCGGGCCGCACGGCCTGCTGGCGAGCCACCCCGAGGAGGTCACGCGGGTGCTGCTGGGCTTCCTCACCCGCTAGCGCGCAACACCCGCAGCGTGTGCTCCAGCTGCCCGGGAGAGGGCATCTGGTGCAGCAGCACCAGGCCGTCCTCGGCGTGACGGGCATGGCTCGGGTCGACGTCCGGCTGGAGCAGCAACGTGACCTGCTCGGCCAGGTAGTTCAGCCAGATCGCCTGAGCCGCCACCATCACGTGCTCCCCGCGGAGGTCGGCCGGACCGTCGGCCTGCCGGTATGCCGCGGCCAGCCCCCGCACGACGACGTCGTCGCGGTAGTGGTCCTGGAACAGCCGCCCAATCTCCTGCGCGGGCGCCATCGGGCCGCAGTTGTCCCAGTCGACCAGCCACCGGCGGCCGTCGGCCGCGAGCAGGACGTTGGTGAGGTTCACGTCGCAGTGGGCGAACAGGGCCGGCTCCTCGGGGGCGGCGTTGACTCGTGCGGCCAGCTCCATCAGCTCCGGTGTCCGGCGGGCCAGCGCCGGACCCCAGGTGACCCCCTGTTCCAGGGCGGCGTCGGCGAGCCGGGGCCAGTCGGCGGTGACCTGGCGGTACCACGGGTCGACCGGCGTGGTCGCCGGTGGGGCCACCCGGTGCATCCGGGCCAGGCAACCAGCCAGCCACACCGAGGTCGCCGCGTCGTCGCGGGCCGGCATTGCTGCGTCGACCCACTCGAACAACCGCCAAGTCCGTCCGCTGGCCGGGTCCACCTGCAGGGTCGAGCCGTCCGCCCCCGGCAGCGCCGCCGGCGAGGGCACCCCGACCGCGCGGCAACGCTGGGCGAAGGCCAGCTCGGCCGCGACCTGCTCCGGGGCCGGCGGCGCCCCGAACAGCTCCTTGGCCGCGCGCTGGCCGAACGGGCCGCTCAGCCGCCAGACCCGGCCCATCGCGCCCCGCGCGGCCGCTGTCAGCTCGCCCGGGCCGGGCAGCCCGAAGGCCCGCAGCAGCCAGTTCACCAGCCCCCGCGGTGCGCCGTCCACGAGCCCGGAGGCTACCCCGCGGTGGTGACGGGGACGGCATACAGTGCGGTGGTGACCGAGCCGCCAGTCCTGGTGACGGGCGGCAGCGGCACCCTGGGCCGGCGGGTGGTGGCGGAGCTGGCCGCGCGCTCCGTGCCCGCGCGGGTGCTGAGCCGCTCTGCGGCCACCGCCGTCGGGACGGCCGTGACGGTTCCAGGGAACCTCGCGACCGGGCTCGGGCTCGGTGAGGCGACCCGCGGAGTCAGGGCGGTGGTGCACTGCGCTACCCGGCCCACCAGGGTGCGGGCGGTCGACATCGAGGGCACCCAGCGGCTGCTCCTGGCGCTGCGGGTGGCCAGTCCCCAGGCGCACCTGGTGTACGTGTCGATCGTCGGCTGTGACGCCAACCCGCTGCCCTACTACCGGGCCAAGGCAGCCGCCGAGACCGCGGTCGACCTCTCCCCGACTCCGGCGTCGGTCGTGCGCGCGACCCAGTTCCACGAGCTCGTGCGCCGGCTGGCCGCCCGGTCGAATTTTCGGGTCGCCGGCCTCAGCGTGCGGGGGCTTCGGTTCCAGCCATGCGACCCCGCGTATGTCGCCGCGCGGCTGGTCGACGTCGCCCTGGGACCGCGGCTGCAGCGGCGGCTGGACCTGGCCGGGCCGCAGGTCCTGACCTTCACCCAGGCCGTTCGGGCCGTGACCGGCGTGGACCGGGTGCTGGAGCTGCCGCCGGTGGGTGCTGTCCTGCGCGCCTTCGCCACCGGGTCGAACCTGCCCGGCCCGGCAGCACAGGTCGGCGGGCGGTCCTTCCAGGACTGGCTGGCAGCCCGTTAGGCCAGCGTTAGGCCCAAGGCCTGCGCCGCCCTGGTCCCGACCGGACGCCCCGCGGCTCCCGACCGGACGCTCCGCGGCTCCCGACCGGACGCCCCGCGGCTCCCGTTCACCAGGCCGAAACGCCCCGAAACGGTCCTTCCGGGGCGTCCGGTCGAGGCGTACACGCGCGGCATGGGCGGATGTGCCGCCCCAGCCGCCCAGTCCTGGCGGGATGCCGCAGATGCGCCCGGGACGGCGGTCGTGACGGGAAGGCGGTTGCTATGGCGACCATCTGGCCGTCACGGCTACCGTCCCGGGGTCACGGGGGCGCCCCTCCAGCCAAGGTTGCTCCACCCACGCGGGCCGACACACCGACCGGACGCCCCGCGAAGCCCGTTGCCGGGGTTGAAGGTCCGCGAAACGGGTCCGTTCGAGGCGTTCGTCGGGGGTGGAGACGCGAACGCGTTAGGGCAGCTGGAGCAGCCCCGGCTGGGTGACGGTCAGGGCCAGGTCGGTGAGCGGAATGCTGCTGAGCAGGACGCCGTCCGGGCGAACCATGGTGCTGACCACCCCCGCGCGCACCCCTTTGACGTCGCCGGGCGAAACCCACACCGCCGTGGCGGGGCCCAGTGGCACGGTCGAGACCGCGTCATCCGGCACCCGCACCGCACGGGAGGTCGCAGTGCCGCTCTTGTCCACGGTCGTCACGGTGACGGGACCCCCGCTGCCGGACACGGCCAGGTGCAGCTCGTTGGTCAATCCGGCCAGCGGAGTCGGCAGCGGTGATCCGCCCAGGCCGGTGATCGGCGGTGCGGCCGCCGACCAGGCGAAGTCGGAGGGGCCCGCGCCGGCTGCCCGACGCTCCGCAAGCGCCCCCGCGAGGACCGGCCGGTCGGACCGGACCTGCACGGCATACGCGCCGGCGGGCACGCCGGCCACGGCAATGTCCCGCACGGTGCGCCCGGCCACTCTCACGACGCCGTCGCGCGGCAACGCCCGCGGTCCGTCGGGGGTCAGCAGCCGGACCTGGACCACGGCCTCGTCCTCGCCCGGCACCGCGACGCGGATCGTTCCCGCACCACTGAGCGACCACGCGGGCAGCACCTGCTCCCGGGAAGGGCCGACCGTGCCGACGACGTCGTCCCCGCCCCGGGGGACCAGCCCGTCCAGCCAGGTGTCGTTCAGGGTCGCGGCCACGGTGCCACCCCGGGCGGTGACCCGCACCACCGGGGCAGACTCCTGACCGGCGATGCCGTCCAGGAGCAGCACCGTGCGACCGTAACCGGGCACGACCAGGCCTTCACCGCCCGGTGAGGCGACGGGCCCGGCTGCGCCGAGCACGCTCACATCAACGGTGACCGGGTTCGGCGCGGAGTTGGCCAGGACCAGCCGCTCGCGCCGGCCGGCCTGACTGCCGCCGCCCACCAGCCAAGCCTGGCTGGTAGGCGGCAAACAGGGGGCCATGATGAGGGCCCGGCTGGTCCCGGTGGTGGTCACGGAACGCTGCACCGCTGATGCTCCCGGGGCCAGTGCCCCGGTGAGCAGGACCTGGACTGCCTGTGAAGCGCGCGGGGTGGCGCTCACCGCGGCACGCCGCGCGCCGCCGGGCCAGCTGCCGCCAGTCGGCAGCCCACCCATTGCCAGGCTGCCGCGGCCGGTCGAACCGAGCAGCGTGGCGGGTGCTGGCGCCGCGACGACGACCCGGTTGGCGGCGGGGCCGCCGGCGGCGTCGGCGGCTCCAGTCGACCCGCCGTCCACCTCGGGACCGGGGCAGACCAGCGTGACCGTGCGCACCGGCGCCGTCTGCGCGGCCGGGGCGACGCGGTTGTAGGAGTGGGAGAAGTCGAGGTCGACCGGCAGGTTGGTCGCCCCGACCACAAGGCCGCCGCCGGCGGCAGTAACCAGCAGGCAGCGCGCGACGCCGATCATCGGGCCCGCCGGTACGCGCCGCGGCCGAACGGAACCGCCAGGAACAACGTCACAGCGAGCAGGGCCAGCTGGGCCGCCCGCCATGACGGGTGTGCCGGGGGCAGTTCGACGACGAGCCGCCCGGCGGTGGGCGGCACGTCGAACGTGGGCTGCGGCGTCCCCGCCCGGGCCGTCAGGAGGTGGCCGTCGAAACGCACCCGCGCGACGGCGGCCCACGCGGGCGGCTCGGCGACGACCAGCCGGCGACTTACCGCCGACGCCGGTAAGACGGTGTCCAGCTGTCCGTGGGCGCCCGTGACCGGCAGAGCCTGGCGAGGTATGCCGCGCTGGTCCTCCAGCCTGGCCCGCGACGGCGCGACCGAGAGGGGAAGGCTCGCGACGCCCCGACCGGGCTCGCCTGTCCGTGGCAACACCCGCCACAGCACCAGGCCGAGCGTGTCGCCGAGCCGGGTCAGGCCGGCGGTGGCATCCAGCCGACGCACCAGCGGGTCGCCGGGCCGGCCTTGGTAGCCGACGAAGCCGACGGCAAGGTCGGACAGCCGGTCGCCAGCCGCGGGCAGCGCCGGATCGGTCAGTGACCGCACCGCTGTGGCCAGCAACGGGTCCGCGTCGGCCACCGGGCCGGGCAGGGAGCGGGTCAGGTCCCCCGGCTCGGCGCCGACCAGCCGGTAGGTCAGCAGGCGGTCGTCACCGCCGACGATGAGCACCCGGTTGGCTAGCCGACCGTGGGCCTGGTCCGCGGCCACCGCGGGGACCGACTGCCGAGTCGCCGACACGGGGCCGCCCGCGCCGCCGGACCCGCCGCCGGACCCGCCGCCGGACCCCGCGCCGGACCGGTTGAGCCCAGCGAGACCGACGAGACCGGCGAGCCCGGCACTGGCGAGCACGCCGGCAACGGCGACAAGGACGAGGGGGGCCACCGCAACCCGACGCCAGTGCCGCTTGCCCGGTGTCCGGCGGGAGAGCCCGGCTAGACCGAGGACGGCCGCGGCCAGGAGCGCCACGGCCAGCAGGTCGAGGCCGGTGCCGCTCCAGGCAGTGATGGGCAGTGCCCGATCTCCCGGACCGGGAGCCCGGCCCAGGACCAGGTGCGAGGCGGCCAGGCCGGCGGCCAGGCCCACCAGGGCGAGGCCGGCCAGTCCGGTCATCACGGCCGACGCGTCCCGGCGCCGGGCCAGGCCGACCAGGCCGGCGAGGACGACCGGCGCCGAGACGAGCACGGGGTAGGACCCCGGACCGCCGGGGTGCAGCAGAGCCAGCCGCCAGGGTTGCGTCGCGGACAGATCCCACACGGCCAGGCCCGGACCGGTCAGCAGCCTCGCCGGGGCCCGGACAACGTCGAGCACCCAGGGACCGAGCAGTGCGGTGGGCACCACCAGCAGCACCAGGGCGCGGACCCGGGCCAGGCCACGACCGACGAGCAGGAGCACCAGCGCGAACACGGCCGACACCACCAGCAGCGGCGGGACGAAGGCCCCCGTCACCGCGGTGGCCAGCGCGGTGGCGAACGCCCCGGAGAAGCGGCCACGGCGCCTGCCCGCGGCGAGGAAACCGGCGAGCACCAGCGGCAGCAGGATGTGCGCGACGACCGCGCCGAGCCGCCCCTGGGCGATCGCGGTCGTCAGCGTCGCCAGGCTGGCCCAGGCCAATGCCGCCCAGGCCCGCGACCAGCGACCCTTGGTCGCGACCCGGCCAGCCAGGTACGCCGACCACGCGGACAGCGGCATCGCCAGCACGAAGATCCAGGCGACCGCCACCCCAGCCGGCGAGGCCGGGCTGTCCACGAGCGGAAGGTGCTGGAGGAGGAAGGCGAGCGCGGCGACGACGGGCAGGTATGCCGCACCGGCGGCAGGCTCCGCCGCGCCCAGGCCGGGCCCCTGCCATGGGTCGAGGGCCGCGTGCCAGAGCTGGGCCGCGTCGGCGGTTGTCGGCATGAGCTCGCCACCGCTGAGCCCGCGGGCACCCGATGCCAGCACTGCGCCCGCCAGCAGGCCACGCCAGGCAACCGCGGCGAGCACCGTCACGGCCAGTACCACGAGGAACCCCGGGTGCCGAAGCACCCGCCCGGCCAGCGATGCCGGCATCGTGTCCAGCGCCTCCGCCTCGGCGGCGACCGGACCCGTCTCGGTGGCTGCGTGGGGGCTGGGCGGCGGAGCTGCCGCGCGCCGCAGCTCGACAGCCTCGTGGATGCCGTCGAGCCGCTCCCTGAGGGCCACGCCGCCCGGCACGAACAGGCCCCGCAGGTCCCGGCGCCGGACCCGGACCCCGTTGCGAGCCCGCCATCGGGACGCGACCACCCGCCACGGGGTCGCCAGGGCGCCGATGTCGGCCAGCTCCACCAGCGCCTGGCGCGGACGTTTGAGAGCCAGCAGGGCCATGGCGGCGATGACGCTGCTGACCGCGATCCAGGCGGTGAGGAGCGGAACCACCGCCAGGCTGCACCGGACCAGGGCCAGGCGCCGGTCGGCCCGCCGCACGGCGCGCTGCACCGCACCCGGGGCCGGCCCGTGCGGCCGCCGGCCGCGGCGGCCGGCCCACGCCTCGCGCATTCGTGCGTGCGGCACGACCAGCACGCGGTGTCCGGCCCTGTGGGCTCGCCAGCAGAGGTCCAGATCCGCGGCCCACGGACCCACGGCGGGGTCGAAGCCGCCGAGCACGGCATACACGTCTCGACGGACCAGCATGCCGGACGTGCTGACGGCCAGGACGTCGGCTCGCAGGTCGTGCTGTCCTTGGTCGGGCTCCCCGGGGACCGGAGCGGTCAGCCGCCGACCGGTGCGGGTGGCCTGGATGCCGACCTCCAGCAGTCGGGTCGGGTCGTCGAAGTCGACCAGCTTCGGGCCGGCGATCCCGACCGAGGACGAGCGGGTGGCGGCGTCGAGCAGCCGCTCCAGCGCCTGCGGCGCCGCGGCGCTGTCGTCGTGGAGCAACCAGAGCCAGTCCCGCTCACCCACGCCCGGCGACCGCTCCCCAGCCGCCGCCACCGCCGCGGCGAAGGACGCGCCCGGCAGCGCGAGCCGGCGGACTTCGGGCACCCGCTGGCGCAGCGTCGGGTGCTCGGCCACGACCGTTGCGGCCCTGGTGCCCGCACTGGTGTCGACCACGAGCAGGCGGTCCGGCGGCCGGTGCTGCCCGGCGACCGCGTCCAGGCAGGCGGGCAGCCAGTCACCACCATCCGGACTGTCGGCGACCACGAGCACCGCGGTGACGTGCGGGACGACGATGGTCGCCGCCGACGACGACACCGCGCCCTGCGGCGGGGCTAGCGTCATGTCGGGGCTAGACCGCGCGCTTCTTCAGCTTGCGCCGCTCGCGCTCGGACAGCCCGCCCCAGATGCCGAAGCGCTCGTCGTGCGCGAGGGCGTACTCCAGGCACTCGCCGCGAACGTCGCAGGAGACGCAGACCTTCTTCGCCTCCCGCGTCGATCCCCCCTTCTCCGGGAAGAATGCCTCCGGGTCGGTCTGCGCGCAGAGCGCCCGCTCCTGCCAGGGCAGCTCCCCCTCGTCCTCGCCCAGCGGGAGCAGCTCGACCTCGGCGTGCGCAAGAAGTGACAGCTCGTGCATGGCTCCTCCTCGACCCTGTTGGCCCGCACTCGCGTTGACGCCGACCGGCAGTGCGTTCGCAGCGCTGCGAGAAGATGACAACAAGGGAATTACACGCGTGTCATCCGTCGAAGTCAAGGCCCGGTCTGCTAGGCGTGTGCGCTCCGGGACGGCCGCTGACCAATTGCTGACGCGTTCGTGGGACGTGCCCGACGCGTTTGACAGACTCGGGTCATGCACATCGCGGCGTTAGCCGGGGGCGTGGGCGGAGCCCGCTTCGTTCGTGGACTGCTGGAACACCTGCGAAGGACGCCCGCGCTCGCCGGCTCGACGGTGACCGTCATCGGCAACACCGGCGACGACATCTGCCTGTTCGGCCTGCGGATCTGCCCCGACCTGGACACGGTGCTCTACACCCTGGGGGGCGGCATCGACGAGGACCAGGGGTGGGGCCGGGCGCACGAGAGCCATGTCGTCCAAGGCGAGCTCGCGGCATACGGAGCGCAGCCGCAGTGGTTCGGCCTGGGCGACAAGGACTTCGCCACCCACATCGCGCGCACCCAGTGGCTCGGCCAGGGCGCGTCCCTCTCGGAGGTGACCGCCCGCCTGGCCGCGCGCTGGGGGCTGCCGGAACAGGGTGTGCGGCTGCTGCCGATGACCGACGAGCCGGTGCAGACGCACGTGGTGCTGGAGGAGGGCGAGCCGCGAGCAGTGCACTTCCAGGAGTGGTGGGTCCGGCTGCGCGCCGCGGTGCCAGCGACCCGGTTCGTGGCGGTCGGCATGGACCGGGCGGTCCCGGCGCCCGGCGTGCTGGACGCGATCCGGTCGGCCGACGTGGTGCTGCTGCCGCCGAGCAACCCGGTCGTCTCGATCGGCATCATCCTGCTCGTACCGGGGGTCCGCGACGCCCTTCGGGGCACGAGGGCGCCAGTCGTCGGCGTCTCGCCGCTGATCTCGGGTATGCCGGTGCGCGGCCACGCAGACGCCTGCCTCGCCGCGATCGGGGTCGAGTCCACAACCGCGGCGGTCGCCGGCTTGTACGCGGACTTCCTCGACGGCTGGCTGATCGACGACGCGGACGCGGGCTTCACCGCCGCCGACCTGGTGGTCCTGCCACGCCCGCTGCTGATGACCGATGTCGACGCGGCCGCCGACATCGCCGCGGCCGCGCTGGACCTGGCGTTGCGCGTCGCGGCACCGGTATAACCCCGGTATGACGCCCTCGCTCACCGTCACGGGGCTGGGCGGCTGGCCCGAGGTCAGGGCGGGGGACGACCTGGCCGCGCTGGTCCTCGCGGCCCTGGCCGGCGCCGGACTGCAGCTGGCAGACGGCGACGTGCTGGTCGTGTCGAGCAAGGTGGTGAGCAAGTCGCTCGGCCTGGTCGCGGCCTCCTCGCCGCGGGAGGACGTCATCGCCGGCCAGACCCGGCGGGTCGTGGCGGAACGGCTGACCCCGGGTGGGGTGACCCGGGTCGTGGAGGCTGTGGCCGGGCCGGTGATGGCCGCGGCGGGGGTGGACGCGTCGAACGCCGGGCGTACCGGTGGGTTGTTGCTCCTGCCCGCGGATCCCGACGATGTCGCGGCGGCGCTGCTCCGCCGCCTGTCCGCGCTCGCCGCGCTGGGCGGCGCTGTGCCGGACACTGCCGCGCCGCGAGTGGGACTGGTGCTCAGCGACACGGCCGGCCGGCCGTGGCGGGTCGGGCAGACCGACTTCGCGCTCGGCAGCGCCGGGCTCGTCGTCGCCGAGGACTTGCGCGGGACGGTGGACGCCGACGGGGTCGAGCTTGCGGTCACGGTTCGGGCGGTGGCGGACGAGGTCGCCGCCGCGGCGGACCTGGTGAAGGGCAAGGCCGACCGGGTGCCGGCTGCGCACCTGCGCGGTCTGGCGCACCTGGTCGGGGGCGGTGCGGGCGCGGCCGACCTGGTCCGGGTCGGGGCGCAGGACTGGTTCTCCCTGGGCCACGTTGAGGCGGTCCGCGCCGCGCTGGGAGTGCGCCCGGGCACGCAGGAAGCCGCAGCAGCCGGGATCCCGTCGACACTGCCCGAGGACCGGGCCGCGGTGGTGGCCCGGTGCCTGCGGGTCGCACTGCACGGGCAGGGCGCCGACATCGTCGCGGCGAGGGCCGACGACCGGGTCACGCTCGCCGGCCCGGACGCGTTCCGGCTCGGCTTCGTGACGTCCCGGTTGGTCACCTCCTTGGCAGCGGAAGGCGTCGGCGCCACGGTCCACCGTGTCAACGGTGCCGCCGAAGTGCGGTTCTAGGGGGCGCGGCGCGGTGTGAGGCAGAGCGCGCGGCGTGCTGCCCAGCACAGCGCGGTGCCCAGCGCGCGGCGTGCTGCCCACCGCGCGGCGCGGTGCCGGGCACGGCGGGGTGCCCAGCGCACGGCGCGGTGCCTGAGGGCGCGGCGCCGCTGCCTGCGGCTCAGGCGTACCGCCCGGGCAGGTGGCGGCGCGGGGCCATTCTTGGCCCGCGCCGCGGCCGGCCGACCCCGGCCAGCTCCAGCAGGCGCTGCACCCGGAAGCGGTGACCTGCATACGGCTCCAGCAGCTCGGCCATGCCGTCGTCGTCCACCTCCTCGCCGACGAGTGCCCAGCCGATGTTCTTCGCCACGTGGTAGTCACCGAAGCTCACCGCGTCGGCGTCGCCCAGGGCGCGCTGGCGCACCTCCGCCGCGGTCCAGCGGCCGATCCCCGGGATGACCCGCAGCCGGCGCTCGGCATCCGGGCCGGACATCGAGGCACACTCCTCCAGCCGGCCGGCCGCGCCCGCCGCCTGGACCGCCGCCCGGGAGCGGGCGCCGTCCACCGCGGCGCGAAGCCACTCCCAGGACGGGATGCGGGTCCAGGCCAGCGCGCTTGGCGGCACCCACAGGCCGCGCGCGGCCCCGGCGCCGGGGGCACGTTCGCCGAACCGGTGCACCAGGGTCCGGTATCCGGCGAACGCCTCCTCGCCGGTCACCTTCTGCTCGATGATGGCCGGGATGAGTGCCTCCAAGACCAAGCCGGTCCGCGGAACGCGCCACCCCGGATGGAGCCGGGCGGCCAGCTGGACCGCCGGGTGCCTGGGCCGGAACTCGCGGGGGTCGTCCAGCCCGCCGCACATAGCCGGGACACTGTCCAGCAGCCAACCGGCCCCGGGGCCCCACGCGCTCGCGTCGACCTCGGCCAGGCGTTGCCGCAGCCGCAGCGTGGCCGGCCCGGCCGGGGTTCGGACGCCGCGCCATACCGTCCCGTCCGGGTCCCGCCGGTAGGTCGGGTCCCCGCTCCCCCGCCGCAGCCCGGCCAGCACCAGTCCGACCGACAGCGGCTGCGGCGGACGCCAGCGCCGCTCCAGCGGCGGCCCGGTCGCAGCGACATGGTCGGTCATGGCAGCCAGTGTGGCCGACGCCACCGACACCACCGGCGGCGCGGGCCGCGCGGCATACCGGGCTGGTATCTGGAAGGCGCCGGGAACGCCCATCAACGACCCGTAAACTTCACCGACGTTTCCCCGCACCGAGGCACGAGGACTGAGCAGTGGCGAAGAAGCAGGTCAGTATGGAGCGCAAGGCGCGGATCGCCGAGATGCAGCGGCAGGAGCGCGCCCGCGAGCGGCGCGTGCGCCTGCGGATCATCGCCGGCTGCGTGGTCCTGCTGGTGATCCTGGCGGCGGTCGTGACGTATGCGGTGCTCGACGCCCGGGGCAAGCAGCCCGACCAGCTCATCGCCACGATCGGCGTCGCGGCCTCGGCGGCGGCCTGCGACCCGGTGACGACGGACACGGCGACCGGCAGCCAGGAGCACGTCGGGCCGAACACGAACACGCCGGGCACGACAAAGGTGAAGTATTCCACCGTGCCGCCTAGCACGGGCGCGCACTTCGCGTCGCCGGTCCTTGGCGACACGAAGTTCTACACCGCCAGCGACCGGCCGGCCATGGAGAACCTCGTGCACAACCTGGAGCACGGCTACACGATCCTCTGGTACGACCAGCAGGCGGGTGCCGCGGTGACGTCGCAGCTGAAGGCGCTGGCCGATGCGGCGAACGGGACCACCTGGGCGCGGGACAAGTTCATCGTGTCCGCCTGGGACCCCTCCTACGGCGCGCTGCCGAGTGGCAAGGCGTTCGCCCTGTCGCACTGGTCGGCGGAGTTCGGCACGGACGGCGCTATCAAGAGCCAGGCCGGACACCGCCAGCTGTGCGGGAAGCTGTCCGGTGCCGTCGTGAAGTCGTTCCTCCAGTCGCACCCGACCAGCCAGTCTCCCGAGCCGAACGGCGCCTGACGACGCTGCCGAAAGCGGCCGACCATGGGCCGCCTGGGGCGTGCTGCTGCCGGCGATGCTGCCGCAGGCGATGCTGCCGCAGGCGGTGCTGCCGCCCGCTGGCGGTGCCGTCGGCCGGTCCTGCCGCTGGCGGTGCCGCCCGCCGCTGGCGGTGCCGCCGCTGGCGGTGCCGCCTGCCGGTGCCGCTGCCGCCGCCGGCGGTGCCGCCCGCCGGTGCCGCTGCCGCCGCCGTTGCTTACTACCGGCAGGACGGCTCCTACCGACAGGACGGCTCCTACCCGCGGACGGCTCCTACCCGCAGGACGCTCCTACCCGCCGGACGGCTCCTACCCGCAGGACGGCTCCTACCCGCGGCACGCTGACCCCGATTGGGCACACCCCGCTATTGCGCCAACCCGTCCGAGGCTGGATCGACCGGAAATATCTGGTCGATTGGCCGGGCAACTGGTCGCCTCGGCCGCAAGCGCGCCGAAATCTCGCTGCATCGACCGGATATTTCCGGTCGATGCGACGCGCAACCGGTCAGCCGATCGCTGTCCACATCCCCCGGAGAGTCCGCGCCGTTATCCACAGTTCCACTCCACCAGGTGGTCACCGGGGGCGTCGGCGCCGGAGGCTGTGGGCGTGAACGGACTGCTGCCCGCCATTGCGGACGCCCAAGAGGGACTTTTCACCGCCACGGATGCGACCAGGGCCGGGCTGGACCACGCCGGACTCGGCCGGCTGTTGCGGCAGGGGAAGTGCCGCCGGCTGACCCACGGTGTGTACTCAGTGCGAGACGCCGGCCCCCGGCCCGTTGACGACCACGCCGCGCTGGCCAAGGCGGTGCTGATGCGCTATCGCGGCCGCGCCGTCGCAAGCCACCTCTCCGCGGTAGTGCTGCATCGGCTGCCGGTCTACCGGGTCGACCTTCGCACCGTGCACCTGACCTCGCTGACTCCGACCAACAGCCGCCGTCGGCGAGAGGTGCGCCTGCACAGGCTCGTTCCTGGCGGTGGCCTCGCGCGGGTGGGCCCCTGGCCGACGGTGTCGGTGGCCGTGGCGCTGGTCCAGCTCGCCGCCATGACCTCGGTCGGCTCGGCGGTGGTGTCGGTTGATGCCGCGTTGCACAGCGGGCTGGTCACGACCAACGCCCTGAACGCGGCCATGGAGCTGCTGGCAGGGCGGGTCCACACAGCCATCGTCAGACCGGTGCTTGACCACGCCGACGGCCGGTCGGAGTCGCCAGGGGAAAGCCTTGTGCGGGTAGGCCTGACCGTCCGCGGCCTGCGCCTGGTGCCGCAGGTCCGCATCACCGACCGGCAGGGTCGGGTCATCGCGCGCGTCGACCTTCTCGTCGAGGGAACCATGGTGGTCATCGAGTTCGACGGCATGGTGAAGTACCGCGGCGAAGGTGGTGAGGCGGCGCTGATCCAGGAGAAGCTCCGCGAGAACGAGCTGCGCCGCATGGGCTACACGATCGTCAGGGTGACCTGGTCAGACCTTTCTGACCTCGACGCGCTCGCCGCACGCGTTCGCGACGCGGTTGCACAGTCCCGGCCATGAGGACGCGCCTTCGATGACGGCACCCGTCCGTACCGCGTCCACGGCCCGGTCCCGGCCATGAGGACGCGAAAGTGGCGGCGGCCTGCAGCTGGGCCAGCTCCACGCCCAAGCGGCGGCGCCCCATCACCAGATATCCCCCTGGAAGCCTTGCCGGTCAGACCCGCCGGGGCGGCACGCGCAGCGCCGGGCCTGCGGGCGCTTGCGGCGTGCGAAAGGCGACCCAGATGTAGGTCGGCACCAGCGGGAGCAGCCCGCGCAGCACCGGTACCGGCACCCGGCCGACCGCGGGCGGCACCACGTCGTGGCCGCTAAACGCCGCCGCATCGGCAAGCACGGGCAGCGTGTAGTCCCAGCAGTCGTAGGCAGCGAACAGGCGTCGCAGCCCCCGCCGGGTCCGAAACCGCTCGTAGTAGTGGTCGGCTCGACCGAATGCCCGCACGTAGCCGTCGGCAATCGGCCCATGTGGCAGCCAGGACAGGAACGGCAGCTTGTAATGCGGCTCGACCACACCCAGCCGGTTGCCAATGCCCAGATAGAGCACCCCCGTTGGAGCGAGCACCCGGTGGATGTCGGCAACCACGGCCTCGGGGTCGGAGACGTGCTCGTAGATGTGGTTCAACACGACCACGTCGACCGAGCCATCCTCGAAAGGCAGCGCCGACCCGGACGCCCGGTGGAAGCTCACCCGGGCGCCGAAACGCTCGCGGGCCCGGGCCAGCCCCGGCTCGTCGATGTCGACCCCGTGGGTGCTCGCACCGGCCGCCGCGAGTTCGTCGGCGATGAACCCCGCCGAGCACCCCACATCGACGGCGACCAACCCGTCCAGGCCGTCCCGGCCAAGCGCGTGCCGGAGCACCGCCAGCAGCTTGGCGGCCTTCTGCCGGCGCTTGGTCTCGTCGAGCATGGCGGCCATCAGCTCGGAGTACGCCAACTGCTCCCCGCGCTGTCGTCGGTCCATCGCCTACTCCTCGCGGTATGCCGTCGGGCCGGCTCCCGGGTGCGCCGACAGAAGCCCGTGGCGCCGAGCGTACGTCCAGCCCAGCCCCGCCACGACCACGTCGCCAACCGTGATCGTGAACCGGGAGAGGAGCACGACCGCCAGGGCCGCCGGTCGCCCGGTCGCGCTGTCCAGCAGCAGCACGAGCAGCCCCTCGCGCACCCCGAGCCCGGCCGGCGACACCACCGCCAGCATCCCGACAGTGCCGGCAAGCGCGTAGCCGGACACCGCCGCCAGCACCAGCGCACCGGCGCCACGCCCGCTCAGCTCGCCTGGCTCCACCGCCATGGCCAGCACCCAGGTCTGGGCGCCGAAGGCCAGCCACGACCCCACGAACCAGCACATCGTCAGCATGACCGCCCGGGCGGACAGCGCGTGCTCCAGCGGCTCCCGCCGCAGCAGCCGCAGGCCCCAGGCGACCAAGGCGTTCAGCAGTCGCGGCCAGCACGCCAGCACCAGCAACGGCACCGCCAGGACAGTCCATCCCAGCGTGCCCGCCGCCCCGGACCGCCACAGCAGTGGCACCGACGCGAGTCCGACGAGGATCCCCGACAGCACCGACAGGCCGATACCGAGCAGGCCGACGACGGCCGAGCGACGGCGCGGGACGGCCAGTCGCGCACCCATCTCCGCCTGCGCGAGGACGGTCCAGACCGAGCCAGGAAGGTACTTTCCCAGCTGACCGACGAAGAACACCCCAGCGGCCGAGGCAACCGGCAGCGGCGAGCCGAGGTCGGCCAGCAGCACCCGCCAGCCGAGCATCGCCAGGGTCGGGCCCACCAGCGCGAGCAGCAGCGCCAGCGCCAACGGGCCGGCGCCCACTCGGGCCAGCTGGTCGGCCACGGCGGTCCAGTTGCGGCCGAACGCCCACACGACGGCCGCGAGGATAACGACAGCTACGCCGATCCGCAGCGCCGCCAGGGCGCGAGACCGGCTCACCTACGGCGGAACGTCAGCCGCACCAGCGCGTACGCGTTCTGCTCCGAGACCCCGTCGATGCTTGCCTGGCGCATCCGGGCAGTGACGTCTCCATCCAGGTCGCCGACGAGGACGAAACCGAGCTCACCCGCCCGCGCCTGGACCCCACGCACCTCCGCGGGTCCGACGGCGCCTTGGGCCGAGGTCGGGCCTAGCGGCAGCGTGAGTGAGAGCAGGCCGCCGGGACGCAACGCCCAGGACGCCTTTCTCATGGCCTCCTGGACGTCGTCGGCATCGCAGCCGCCCGGGTGCAGCCGGGTGATGACGTCCAGCGTCCCCGGGTCGACGCCGATGGCCGCCACCGAGGACCGCGCCCCGGTGAAGCCCAGCTCCACCGGGGCGAAGCCAACCGACCGAGCCCACCGCGCCATCGGGGAGCGCGTGCCCGACTCGTCCACGACGACGGCCAGCCGTCGGCCGTCGTCGGCGAGGCGGACCAGCGCGGCCAACGCTCCGAGCGCCGCCCAGGCCGCCACCGAGTCACCGCACCTGGGCAGGCCGAACGACCTGGCCCAGTCCCGCGCCTCGTCGGCGTCGGCAGCATCGGCGAGCACGTCGGTCGGCCGGACCCAGTCCGGCAAGTCGGAGCGGCCCAGCTCCAGCCGTGGCTGTCTGGCCGCCAACACCCGATGGGCCACCGCAGCCACCCGCCGGAGCAGGCCCGTCGCCAAGGCCGGACCCGTCCCGCCGGCGCCCGACCCGCCAGCGCCCGACCCGCCAGCGCCCCTCTCGCCCGCGCCCGACCCGCCGGCGCCCGACCCGCCAGCGCCCGACCCCCCGGCGCCCGACCCCCCGGCGCCCGTCTCGCCGGCGCCCGACCCGCCAGCGCCCGACCCGCCAGCGCCCGACCCGCCAGCGCCCGACCCCCCGGCGCCCGACCCGTCCCCGTCCGCCCCGGCACCGGGCGGTTCGGTCAGTTCTTCGATCGGCGCCGCGGGCAGGCTGGGTGTCGCCAGGGACTCCAGCACGAGGAGGTAGTGCGCCCATGGTGTGGACAGGTCCGGGGGGTGCACGCCTTCCTTCAGCCGGCGCAGCAGCTCCGGCTGCCGCAGCCGTTGCAGCGCCGACACCAGGGCCGCCTCGTCCCCTGGCGGGACGAGCAGTCCGTCCACCCCGTCGCGAACGTCCGCGCCGAACGTCCCGACGTCCGATGCCAGGACAGGGAGCCCGTGCGCATGCCCGAGCAACGCGTTCTGCGACGCGGTTGCCGAACGGTAGGTCAGCGCCAGGACGTCGTGCCTGGCCAGCAGCTGGGCTAGCTGGTCCGCCGGGACGTACCCGGCCTGCACCGTCACCCGGTCCTTTACCCGGGGGTCCGCGGCCAGTGCCTGCACCCGACGGCCGCTCTCCCCCCACAGCTCGCCGGCAATCGTCAGGGTCAGGTCGGGCACCTGGGCCAGCGCCTTCACCAGCACGTCCACACCCTTGTAGTCGCGCACCATGCCCAGCGCGAGCAGCCGGGCTGGCCCGGCATACGGGGCCCGATCGGCGGCCACACCGCCCGGAAGGTGCGGCGGCAGCTCGGCCACCGCGACCCGCGAGGCACCCAGGGAGCGCGCCGCGGTGCTCTGTGCGGGGCCATGCACGAGCACCGCGTCGGCCCGGGCGAACAGCGCCCGCATCAGGGCCGCGTCCCCCAGATGTGGCTCGTGCGGCAGCACGTTGTGCGCGATGACGATCGCACGCGGCGCGCCGGCCGAGCCGGCTCGGTTCCGCGCACCGCGAGACCCCACCCCCACGGCGCGAGACCCCACCCCCGCGGCGCGAGACCCCACCCCGGCGGCACGCAGCAGCGCCAGGTGGGCGGGGACCACGGCCGGGATGACGTGCACGATCACGACGGCGTCGAACCTGCGCAGCCGCCGCCCGGCCCGCACCCAGGTGTCCGGCCGGGCCCAGGACAACGCGCGGATCGTCCGCGGAAACGGCTCGACGTCCGGGGTGCCACCCGGCACCAACTGCTCACCGGGGTAGAGCCGCGAGGGATACAGGTGGCTCCACGACACCAGCGTCACGTCGTGCCCGCTGCTGGCCAGGTGGTGCGCCAGGGTGGTCGTGTGGGTGGCCACGCCGCCCTTGTACGGGTGCGTCGGCCCGACCACAGCCAGCCTGAGCGCACCCCCGTGCGAGGACTGCTCCCTGCCCACCGACGGCACTCGCACGGGCCGAGGCATCCCGGGTTGTGGCACGGTCCCGGGCACTGCTCAGACCCCGTCGCGGGAGCGGACCACCAGGTCGGCCAGCAGGGCGAGCGACCCGACCAGGATGCTGCTGACCAGCAGCAGCACGGTGGAGGCCGGGAAGTAGAACGGGTGGCGCACCATGTCCACGACCGCCTTGACCACACCGACCGCGAACATCCACAGCGCCGGCGGAAGCAGGACCTTCAGCGGGTCGAAGTACACCACCATGCGCAGCACCTGCAGGATGTAGCGGTACGCATCGCGAATGAAGTGAAACTTGCTCTCCCCCGCCCTTTTTGCGTAGGCAGTGGGGACGTACTTGATGTCGTGCTGGTTCTGCAGGAACGCCAGGGTGAGCGTGGTGACGCAGGAGAAACCGGGCGGCAGCAGCCGCAGGTAGGGCAGTGCCACCTGGCGCCGGAAGGCGCGCAGCCCGGAGTTGAGGTCCGGGATGCGCTGGTTGGACAGCCGCTCGGCGATCTTGCGGATCGCCCACTTGGCCGGCACCCGGGCCCATTTGTGGGTGCCCTCCTCGGTCGTGCGGGCCCCCACGACCTGGTCATAGGTGTCGTCCTCGTGCAGGATCCGGACCAGGTCGGGGATGCGCTCGTTCTCGTACGTCATGTCCGCGTCGGTCCAAACCACGATCTGGCCATGTGCCTGCTGGGTGCCGATCCGCCGGGCGGTCCCGGACCCGCCGTTGCGCCGGAACGCCAGCACGCGCAGGTGCGGGTAGCGGTCCCGAGCGGCCTGCAGCACCGCCAGGGTGTCGTCGGTCGACGCGTCGTCGATGCACAGCAGCTCGTAGCTGAACTCGCTGGCGTCCATCGCGCAGGCGATCCGCGCGAGCTCCTGCACCACGTGCTCGCCCTCGTTGTAGCACGGCAGGACGACCGTCACGTATGGCGCCGGGTCGGCCTCGGTGCCTCCGGCCACCTTGGGCGCCGGGGCCGCGAGCTCGTGCGGGTCGGGGTCGGCCGGGCTGAACGGCACCGGCTCGGTATGCCGCACGGCTGGGTGGACGGGAGTCTCGACCAGCTCGGTGGGCGGACCGGTCGTAGTCACCGGAGCGCGGGCGGGGAAGTCGGTCATCGCCTTCGGAGCCTACCCGCGCCCGTTGGCCGGAGCCGGTGACGACCCGGCCACCACGCGGCGGCGATCGGAGACCACACGCCGCAGCGCCCGCGGCCAGGCAGCGGCGACCGATGACCACGCGCCCCGCGCTCGCTACCACGCGGCGGCGACCGGGGAGCGTGTCACCACGGCGCACAGGGGCCGGCACCAGCGCGGCCGGACCCTACCTCAGGCCGGTGCCAGCCACACCTGCAGCGGCAGGGCAACCAGATGGTCCGGTCGCCGCTCCAGCAGCCGCGCGTCCTCCAGCACGGTGACATCCAGCGTCCGGCGCGCGCGACCGCCGAGCCGGTCGGGTGAGTCGGCTGCGAGCAGCACCAGCCGACCGCCGGCCGCCTCGACGGCAACTCGCACCGACGCCACGGCGGACCGGCGTGCGGCGTCGTCGCGCCGGACCGCGGAGGTCAGCGACAGGGCCGGCACCCGGCAGGTCCCGCGCAGCACCTGGGGCCACTCGTTGGCGGCCCGGTCGTCGACCATGAGCGCCACCTCACCGGGTGCGAACGCCGCGCAGACCGTGTCCACCGCCGCGACCTCGCCTGCCTCGACCCGCTCGGCGCGGTGCGGCCAGGTGGCCAGCAGGGACGGCCCGATGAGCAGCACCGGCGCGGCCAGCCCGACCAAGGCCAGCACGGTGGCGGGCATCCGGCGCGCCGCCCACCGGGTCACCCACGCGCACGCCCCCACGCTGCATACGGCCACCATCGCCAGGCTGACCAGCAGCCGGCGGTCGGCCCAGGGGTGGTCGGGGGTGATCCCCGGCCGGTACCAGGTCAGCACCGACGAGCCGAACGCCACCACCGCCGCACCGGTCCAGGCGGGCAGAGGCTGCGCCGCCACCCACGCCGTCGCGAGCCGCTGCGCCGCGAACGCGAGCACCAGGAAGGTCACCGCGACCGCGGCCGGGCCCACCCACCAGGAGGTCCACTCCAGGGTCTGCTCGGCGTACGTGCGCCCCCCGTCCACCGGCAGGCCCTGCCGCGCCTGCAGCCCGGCCACCACCCGGGCGCCCGGGTCCAGGGCCGACTGCCGCACCGTGGTCCAGAACGGCCTGGTCGCGAGCACCGCCCCCACGAGCAGGACCCCCGCCGGCGACGCCCAGGGGAGCACCCGGCATACCGGGGCGGGCAGGTGAGCCCCGCGACGGGCCAGCAGGACCACCACGGCCATACCTGCCGCCAGCACCACGCCGCCGACCAGCAGTGGCACCAACGACGCCGCGATGTCGCCCAGGTACCGGTAGGACAGCCCCAGCCCTGCGACCCCAGCCAGCCCGGTCGACACGCCGGCCCCGGCGAGCAGCGACCAGCCCGGCCCGTCCCGGCGCACCACCAGCAACGCCGCGACCGGTAGCAGCAGGATGGTCTCGCGCAACGCGTCGGCCCGGACAAACGCGGCGCCGCCCACCAGCACCCCCGCCAGCAGCCCCAGGCGGCGGGCGTTGCGCCACCGGCCTCGCCCCCCGGCCTGGGTCGCCGCGGTCAGCACCAGCAGCCCGGCGAGCAGGACGAGCAGCGCCGGTGGCTCGGAGTATGTCGCGCGCGCGGTGTGCAGGAACGGAAAGCCCACCGCCACCGCCAGGGAGCCGAGCGGCGCCCACCTCGCGCCGACTGCCGCGGCCGTGAGCAACCCGACCGCCAGCACGGCCAGCCCGCCGAACAGGGCAGGTGTCACCAGCATGCCCGTGGTCCCGCCCAGCCAGCGGCCCACCGAGTACCACGCCGGCGCGCCGATCAGGAACTGGGGCTGCACCTTCGGCGCCGGAAGTGACCCGACCTGGTAGAACGCGGGGCTGGCCAGGGTCACCCCCTCGACCGACAGCGCCGTGCCGACCAGGCGGGCGGGAACCTCGAGTGGGGTGCGGTGGACCGTCGCCAGCACCGTGGCCGCCTGCGCGTAGGACCCCGCGTCGCGCCGGGGTAGCACCTGCTGGGTGTGGGTCAGCCCGGCCCACAGCGCGGTGCCGAGCGCCAGACCGACCAGGGTGAGCGAAGTCCACACGGGCAGCGGCCGAACGCTCACCGGCGCGCTCAGCCGGACCGCCACCGCGGTCAGCACGAGCAGCAGCGGCAAGGCCAGCGCCGGAGTCCACAGCCCCAACGGCGCGAGCGCCGCGCAGCACGCGCTGACCAGAACGGTCAGCAAGCCCGCCGCCACCACGACCCGGGCCAGCACCAGCGCCCCGAACCGTTCCCCGCGCAGCAGCGGCAGGTCGAACACGTCCCGGTCCGCCACGACGGCGACGCTACCGCGCTCACCTACGCTCATCCGCGTGCCCACACCGAACGACGTTCTGACGGCGATGCTGCGGTCGGACCCGGCCCGCCCCCGGGTGACCTGCTACGACGACATCGTGGGAGAACGGGTCGAGCTGTCCGCGCGGGTGCTGGCCAACTGGGTCGCCAAGGCCGCCAACGCGCTCACCGATGGGTATGCCGCCGGGCCTGGTTCGAGGGTCCGGCTCGCCCTGCCGGCACTGCATTGGCGGACGCTCTACTGGGCGCTGGCGACGTGGGCGGTGGGCGCGCAGGTCCTCCCGCAGCGGGACGCTGATCGTGCCGGCGACGGTGCCGACGACGGTGCCGACGACCGTGACGGCGACCGTGCCGACGACCGTGCCGACGACCGTGACGGCGACCGTGACGGGGACCGTGACGGCGACCGTGACGGCGACCGTGACGGCGATGGCGATGCGGCTGTCGTGGTCAGCGACAGCGACGCTCTGGCCGACATCGTGGTCACGCTCGCGGCGCTGTCCCGGTCCCACCCGGGGCCGGTGCACCCTGCGGCGATGGACGAGGCCCGGGAGCTGGCGACGTACGGGGACCGGTTCGAGCCGAGCGAGCCCGCTGGTGCCGACTGGGTCGGTGACCGGGGCTGGCCGGCCGGCACCCGGCTGGCCTTGACCGGCGAGCCGACCCTGGTCGAGGCCCTCACCGCGACTCTCGCGGCGTTCGCCGTCGACGGTTCCGTTGTCCTGTTCCGCGGCACGAGTCCTGAGCGCGTCTCGCGGCTGGCCGCCGCCGAGGGCGTGACGGCGACCGTGACGGCGTAGCGGCTGGTGGGGCAGCCACTTCCCCGTCACGAGGGGCGTCACGGGGCCACGTCACGGGGCCACGTCACGGGGGCCACGGCACAGTGGCCGTCACGGGCCGCCGCCGAGGGCGTGACGGAAACCGTGACGGCGTAGCGGCTGGTGTGGCAGCCACTTCCCCGTCGCGAGGGCCGTCACGGGGCCACGGCACGGGGCCACGGCACGGGGCCACGGCACGGGGCCACGGCTCGGGGCCACGGCACGGTGGCCGTCACGGCCGCCGCCGAGGGCGTGACGGAGACCGTGACGGCGTAGCGGCTGGTGGGGCAGCCGCTTCCCCGTCACGAGGGCCGTCACGGGGCCACGTCACGGGGCCACGGCTCGGGGCTACGGCACGGTGGCCGTCACGGGCCGCCGCCGAGGGCGTGACGGAGACCGTGACGGCGTAGCGGCTGGTGGGGCAGCCACTTCCCCGTCACGAGGGCCGACACGGTGGCTGACCCGGTGGCCGGCACGGTGGCCGGCACGAGGGCCGACACGGTGGCCGGCACGGTGGCCGGCACGGTGGCCGGCACGGCTGGACGCCGCACCGGTTAGAGTCCGACCCATGGACAAGGTCGTCCGTGACGCCGCCGAGGCGGTCGAGGGGATCGTGGCCGGCAGCTCGCTGGCCGTCGGGGGGTTCGGCCTGTGCGGCATCCCCTCGGTGCTCATCCAGGCCGTGCACGACCTGGGCGTCACCGGCTTGCACTGCGTCTCCAACAACTGTGGCGTCGACGACTGGGGGCTGGGCATCCTGCTCGCCGATCACCGGATCGCCCGGATGACCAGTTCCTACGTCGGGGAGAACAAGGAGTTCGAGCGGCAGTTCCTGTCCGGTGAGCTGGAGGTCGAGCTCACGCCGCAGGGCACCCTGGCGGAGAAGCTGCGCGCCGGCGGCGCCGGCATCCCGGCCTTCTTCACCGCGACCGGGGTCGGGACTCAGGTCGCCGAGGGCGGGCTGCCCTGGCGGTATGCCGCGGACGGCACCGTCGCGCTGGCCTCCCCGGCGAAGGAGACCCGGCAGCTCACCATGGCCGGCAGCACCCGCGCGTACGTGCTCGAGGAGGCGATCACGACCGACTTCGCCCTGGTGCGGGCGTGGAAGGGGGACCGGTTAGGCAACCTGGCCTTCCGGCTCAGCTCGCGCAACTTCAACCCGCTCGCCGCCATGGCCGGGCGGGTCACCGTGGCCGAGGTGGAGCAGCTGGTCGAGCCGGGCGAGCTGGACCCCGACCAGGTCCACCTGCCCGGCATCTACGTGCAGCGGGTGCTCCCGTTGACGCCGGACCAAGCCGCCACCAAGCGGATCGAACGGCGCACGACCCGGCAGCCCGGCATACCGCAGGGTGGTGCCGGACCGGGCACCGAGGGGCAACGGGAGGGCTGAGGTGGCTCTCAGCAGAGCGGAGATGGCCGCCCGCGCGGCCCGGGAGCTGGCCGACGGGTCCTACGTCAACCTGGGCATCGGGCTGCCGACCTTGGTGCCGAACTACGTGCCCGACGACGTGGAGATCGTGCTGCAGAGCGAGAACGGCATCCTCGGCGTCGGGGCGTACCCGGTGGCCGGGCAGGAGGACCCGGACCTGATCAACGCCGGCAAGGAGACAGTGACCGTGCGTCGCGGGGCGAGCTTCTTCGACAGCGCCACCAGCTTCGGGATGATCCGCGGCGGCAAGGTGGACGCCGCGATCCTGGGGGCGATGCAGGTGAGCGAGCGCGGCGACATCGCCAACTGGATGATTCCCGGGAAGATGGTCAAGGGGATGGGCGGGGCGATGGACCTGGTGCACGGCGCCCGCCGGGTGATCGTGCTGATGGAGCACGTCGCCCGGGACGGCAGCCACAAGATCCTGCCCGAGTGCACGCTGCCGCTGACGGGCAAGGGGGTCGTCCACCGGGTGATCACCGACCTCGCGGTGCTCGACGTCGCCGCCGAGGGGCTGGTCCTGCGCGAGCTGGCGCCCGGAGTCACCGAGGCCGAGGTGCGCGCCAAGACCGGGGCGGTCCTGCGCTAGCCGCTAGCGCAGGATCGCGCTGAAGATCTGCCAGCCGGAGCCGACCTGCCGCCGGGCGTGCCACCCGGCCGAGCCGTTGCCCGGGTAGAGCCAGAGCGCACCGTCCGCGGTCCGGGCAAGCACGTCCGCGGCGCCGTCCCCGTCGAAGTCGCCAGGGGAGGTGACGGCGTTGAAGACCTGCCACCCGGTGCCGACCAGGCGCCGGCTGCGCCATCCCCCGGTGCCGTTGCCGGGGTAGAGGTAGAGCGCCCCGGTGGCCGTGCGCGCGAGGACGTCGCTGTGGCCGTCACCGTCGAAGTCCCCCGGCGACACGATGAGGTTGAACGGGCTCCAACCCGTGCCGACGACCGTCTTGCGCAGGAAACCGCCGCGGCCGTCACCGGCGTAGAGCAGCAACCGCGCCGTGGCTGCCTCACGACCCAGCAGGTCGGCTCGTCCGTCGCCGTCGAAGTCGCCTGCCGGAAGCACCGTGTTCAGGGCCTGCCAGCCCGACCCCACCGGGCGAGGAGCGGCCAGCGTGCCGTCGGCGTTGGCCGAGAAGAGCAGCAGGTCGCCGTTCGGCTGCTGGGCGAGCACGTCCGAGCGGCTGTCCGCGTCCCAGGCGCCGGCGGTGAGCAGCTTGGGGAAGCCGGTCCAGCCGGTGCTGGGCAACACCATGGTCGGCTGCCAGCCGCCAGCGCCGTTGCCCCGGTAGACGCGCAGGCGGCTGCCCTGCGGATCCACCGCCAGCACGTCGGCGAAACCGTCGCCGTTGACGTCGCGGGGGTAGGACGGGGCGGTCGAGGCGGCGGTGAAGGCGAACCATTCCGACTTCAGGCCCAGCACGCTGCGAAGCGATGACCCTGACACCGACACCGAGCCCGAGCTGCCGGTGATGACCGCGTTCCTCACCCGGCCGCCCCAGTCCCCGTGGCCGTCCCGGGCGGTGATGGTCACGGACTGCAGGGTGCCGATCCCGTAGGCGGACTCCAGCAGGCTCACCGGGACGCTGGTGCGCCAGGTGTGGTTCGGGTTGGACGACACGGCGTCATAGGGGTCGGGATGGGCCACCAGGTAGGGCTGGCCGCCGTCGGCGGTCCAGCCGCCGCTGGAGGAGCTGAACTCGGCGAACGCCGTCACGCCCCGGTAGGTCAGGACGACTCCGGCGGTGTCCGCCACGGCAGCGTCGGAGGAGGCGAACTCATAGCTGGTCCGGCTGCCGGAGGCCGTGGTCACGGCGGTGCCGTTGAACACCTGGCAGGACGTGGTGTCGCAGATGTGGTAGGCGCTGGAGCGGGGGTGCTGCAGCGCGTAGTAGGCGTAGGTGCGGGCCGCCACGGCTTGGGCGGCGACGGCCTGCCGCGACCAGGACGCCGGCATCTCGCTGGGCACGACGCTGCGCAGGTAGCTCTCCATCGGGATGGCCAGCACCGGGGTCATCGTCTCGGTTCCTGCCGCGCCGAGCAGGATGCCCCGGATCTCGCCGCGGTAGTCCACCGTCGACCCGGCCGCGCTGAGGACCCGGACCAGGTGGGTGCTGCGGTTCTCGATGTTCAGCTGGCCGTTCGGCGAGGTCTTCCAGGTCACCACCCTTCCGTCGTCACGCACGTAGGTCAGCACCGCCCGGCTCGGGACGCCGGGGACGGGGTCGGTGGAGACGATGCGGTACTCCACGATGGCGTGACCGGTCGTCTCCGCCGTCGGCAGCGCCCACGGGTCGGTGCGGGTCGGGCCGAACGAGGCGTACAGCCCCGCCGCGGACCGGACCGTGACCCGGGAGATGCTGCCGAGCCCGCCGGTGACCAGCACCTTCAAGGTGGGGTTGCCCACGGCGGTGCGTGCCGTCCCCGGGTAGTAGAAGGCGGTGATCTGCTGCCAGGACAACCCAGCCAGCGCCGCGCCCAGGGCGCCGTACTGCGACATACCGTGTCCGTGCCCCCAGCCGTGGCCGACCAGGCGCAGGGTGGAGTCCGAGGGCCGCGGATAGGTCTCGGCGCGGGCCGAGCCGGCCGGGCCGGCAACCGCGCCCAGCAGGGCAAGCACCGCCGCGAGCGTCGTTGCCCGGCGAGCGCTAGCCCATGACATTGGAGCCCCCCGGAGCGCCGGCCACCGGCTGTCGCGGACCGGCGAACCGGCCGTTGCCGTCGCCGCCGTAGAGCCACAGCGCGCCGCTCGTGGCCTGGGCGAGCAGGTCGCTCAACCCGTCGCCGTTGAAGTCGCCGGTGCCCATGATCCGGACGAGGTCGGTCTGCCCGCTGGCCAGGAGGAACGCGTCGTTGAGCGGGGTCGGGCCGGACCCGCGGTAGAGCAGGAGCGCCCCGTCGTCGCGCAGCGCCATCAGGTCGCCGTTGCTGTCGGCATTGAACGCGCCGACCCCGGCGAAGTCGCGGAAGCCGCCCATCCCGTCCTCCAGCTCGATGCGGGACTTGAATCCCGGCGTCGTGCCGCGGGTCATCGGATAGGCGTAGAGCACGCCGTCGACGGTGCGGGCCACGATGTCGGGAACGCCGTCGTAGTCCCAGTCCCCGCCCGGCTCGACCACATCGAAGATACTCCAGCCGTGCCCGATCGTCACGGGGTTGCCCAGGCCACCTGAGCGGGTGCCCCGCAGGAATGCCAGGGTGTCGTCCGTGGTGATCCGGGCGACTGCGTCGGCGTAACCGTCGCCGTCGACGTCGCCTACCACCCGCACCAGGTCCGCCCCGGCCACGGTCCGTTGGGGGGCCGGAGCGCTGGCCATGAAGTCCCGGACGCCGGTGCCCGCATAGAGCCGCAACGTGCCGCCCCCACCGGGGAAGACCGCAAGCAGATCCGGCGACCCGTCACCGTCGAAGTCCGCACCGGAGGACAGGTCGTGCCCGGCCTGCCACCCCGAGCCCCAGTAGTTGACCCGCAGCAAGGAGCCGGCCCCGCTGCTGTAGTAGGCCCGCATCCGGCCACCTCGCTCCCGCGCCAGCACGTCGGGATGCCGGTCGCCGTCCAGGTCGGCGGCGGCCACGGCGGTGAAGGCGTCCCACCCGTGGGCCCAGACCACGCCGGAGGCGACCCCGCCGTCGGCCAGGCCGCGGTACACCAGCAGCGCGCCGTCGCTTCGGCGGACGGCCAGCAGGTCCCGCCGGCCGTCGCCGTCGAGGTCGCCGGCATCGGCCACCGAGCTCAGCGCACCCCAGCCGTGCCCGATGACCCGGCCGGGACGCAGCCAGCCGGCGCCGTCTCCGCGGTAGAGCAGCAGCTGCTGGTGGGCGTCGACCGCCAGCAGGTCGTTGCGGCCGTCACCGTCGCGGTCACCGGCCGGGATCAGGTCCGCGATCGTGTCCCAGCCGGCGCCGTTCGCGCGGACGGAGGCGATACGCCCGGCCCCGTCGCCGGCGTAGATCCGCAGCCGGCCGCGCAGCGGGTCGACCGCCACGACGTCGGCACGACCATCTCCGGTCAGGTCCCGGGTCAGCGCGGGGTGAGTCACTCCCTCCCACCCGGTGCCCAGCGGCGCTCCGGCGACCACGGGCTGCCGGGAGCCGGCGAGCACGCTGGTCACCGAGCCGGTGAGGCGCGCCGGCAGGGCGTTGCCCGGATAGCTGAGCAGGTCCGCACCGAAGGCATGGTCGAGGTCGCGGTCCACCCGGGCCCGCGGCAGGCTGCCCTCCGCGTGGGCGACGGCCGCCCGGATGGCGGGCAGCTGGGCATACAGGTACCGGCCCGGGCAGGCCGTCTGGCCGCCGTCACGGTGGCCGTTGATCCGGTTGAAGACCATTCCGGCAGCGCTCACCCGGCCGATGGCGGGGATGCCGTGGACACCCAGCTTCCAGGCCAGCACCCGCTCGATCGCCCCTGCGACGGCGCTCGGCGGCTGGGCGATGTCGAAGTCCCCGATGGCCGAGATGCCGGTTGACCACGAGTTCAGGCCGGCGACCTGGGCGCCGATCACAGCCCGGTCCATCCCGCCGTAGCGGCCCTCCCACGCCCGGCCGAACCGGTCCACCAGGAAGTTGTAGCCGATGTCGGTCCAGCCCCGGCCGCGGACGTGGTAGGCGTAGATCCCGCGGATCATGGCCGGCACCTGGGACGGGCTGTAGGAGTTCGTGCTGACCGTGTGGTGCACGAAGGCCATCTGCACCTGGGAGTACCACGGGCCGGCGTGGTCGCGCATCGACTCGTCGGCCCCCCACTGGGCCCGGGTGTAGATGGTCGGCCTGGCCGCCAGGGAGGGTGCCGGCGACGGCGCGGCCGACGACGGCGCCACGGGGGACGGCGCGGGGGACGGCGCGGGGGACGGCACGGGAGCCGCGGCACTGCCGGGCTCCAGCAGGTCCACTGCCGCCCCGGGGGTCAGCTTCGCCGTACCCAGGGCGCGCACCTGGACCCGCTCGGCCCCGGTCACCACGAGCGGCTCGGTGCCCCCACGGCCGCGCCGCGCCTCGGCGCTTCCCGCGTCCGGGCCGTGCTCGGCGTCGGTCGCCAGCGTCCGCCAGGCACTCCAGCGGCCGCTGGTGCGGGTGCGCGCCTGATAGGCCGTCCCCGGCTCGGCCCGGCCCGGCCACGTCACGCCGAGCACCGCCACCATGTCCGTGACGTCCCGCTCCGGTGCGCTTGCCAGGACCCGTATGCCGGGCCGTCGGCTCGGCGCCGAACCCGCCAGGTCGCTCGCCGGGCCCGCGCCGGCCACGGGGGTGAACGGCAACCGGTCCATCCGGGTCGGCGCCACCGCGCCGGGCGCCAGCGCAGGCGCCGACACCCCCGGAGCCGAGACCGCCCTCGCCGGCGCGCCAGGCGCCGCCGCCCTCGCCGGCGCGCCAGGCACCGCCGTTCCGACAACGACCAGCAGCAGGGTTCCCCCGGCCAGGACTCGAGCCCGCGGGCGCCGCGGGTGCAGTGGTGCGATCGCCATCGGTACTCCCCAAGGTTCCGCAAACCTGGGTGCGGAGAAGGGGCTCCCCACACGGCCGCCCGAACACCATGCCCCACGACACGCAGCAACCGGACTTTACTCGACAAAAATTTACTTCCGCCACACCAGCCACAGGCATTCGCACGAATCGTCCGACCGGCACGGGGCCGGATACCATCGCCGGCATGGCCACCACTGTTCGGATCGCGGAGCACCGGGTCGGTCACGGCGAGCCGACCTTCGTCATCGCGGAGATGTCCGGCAACCACAACGGCGACCTCGACCGCGCGCTGGCCATCGTCGACGCGGTGGCCAAGACCGGGGCGCAGGCGCTGAAGATCCAGACCTACACCGCGGACACGATCACCATCGACGTGGACGCCCCCGCGTTCCGGATCACCGACAGCCACGGCCTGTGGGGCGGCCGGAACCTGTACCAGCTGTACCAGGAGGCCCACACCCCCTGGGAGTGGCACGCCCCCATCTTCGAGCGCGCCCGCGAGCACGGGCTGCTGCCGTTCTCCAGCCCGTTCGACCCGACTGCGGTGGCCTTCCTGGAGGACCTGGGGGTGGCCGTCTACAAGACCGCGTCGGCGGAGATCGTCGACCTGCCGCTCATCCGCGAGGTCGCCCGCACGGGCAAGCCGATCGTCATGTCCACCGGGATGGCCACCCTGGGCGAGATCGACGCCGCCGTCAGCACCGCAGCGGCAGCCGGCTGCACCGACCTGGTCCTGCTGGCCTGCACCGCGTCCTACCCGGCCGAGCCGCAGGACGCCCACCTGGCCAACATCGCCCTGCTCCGCGACGCCTTCGGGTTGCCGGTGGGGCTGTCCGACCACACCCGCGGGGTCGGCGTCTCGGTCGCCGCAGTGGCCCTCGGCGCGGTCGCCTTGGAGAAGCACGTCACCCTGGACCGGGCCGACGGCGGGGTCGACTCCCAATTCTCCCTCGACCCGGACGAGCTGGCGCTGCTGGTCCGCGAAGCCGGGGCCGCCCGGCTTGCCTCGGCCGGTGCGCCCAGCATCGGGCCGACCGAGTCGGAGCAGGCGGTGCTGCGGCTGCGCCGGTCCCTGTATGTCGTGCAGGACGTCCGCGCCGGTGACCCGGTCACCAGGCAGAACGTGCGCTCCATCCGCCCCTCCGGCGGGCTGCCCACCGACCAGATCGACCTGGTCCTCGGCCGCACCTTCCGCCGCGACGCCGCCCGCGGGACCGCGCTCAGCTGGGACCTGGTCTAGGACTTCCGCAGCCGCCGGAAACCGTCGCGGTCCGGCGGTAGGTCGGGCAGGTAGCCGGCCCGCAGGAACAGCCGGTATGACGCCTCGTTGGTCTCGTGCACCCCGGCGAGGCGGGGACCGGTGGGATCCTTCGCGCGGAGCGCGACCTCCCCCGCAGCCAGGACCGCGGCGCCCAGGCCTTGCCCCCGGCGGCCCGGATCCACGGTGATCGAGACCTGCCAGCCCTGTCCGGCAAGCCGGTCCCAGCGAACGGTGCCCACCGGCGAGCCGCCATCCTCGACGACCAGCAGCAGCCGGTCCGGCCGGCCCAGGCTGTCCCGCAGCCAGGCCAGGTGGTCCGCGAGTTGCACCTCGCCACGCTGGCGCGACATGGCCCGGGTGCCGGGATCGTTGCGCCAGCGCCAGAGCAGCTCGGCGTCGGCCGCTGTGGCCGGCCGCGCCGTCAGCCGCCCGGTCGGCGGCGCGGTCAGCCGCGGCGGGTCCGGCCGGCGGGCGTGAGCCTGCAGCAGGGCCTCCCATGCGCCGACCACCCGCCAGGAGCCCAGGCCGTCCACCAGGGCCGCCGCCCGCTCGACCATGGACCGGCGCAACTGGGCGTCGGAGACCGCCCGCCGAACCGCCTCCAGCGCGGCGGCGGAATCCAGGTCTGCCGCCGTCCCGAGCCCCAGTGCCGCACCCCGGTCGAGCATCCGCTGGTACCCGGCCGCCTGGTTGGCCACCGCTCGTACCAGCAGCATCGGCACCCGCAGACAGGCCAGCTCCCAGGTGGCGGTGCCGGCGGCGCTGACCACCAGGTCGTGCTCGATCATCACCGCCGCGAGGTCCGCGACCGGGTCCAGCACCCGCACCGGACCGGGCAGCTGCTCCAGCTCGGCTCGCGTCCGCGCATTCGCGACCACGGCGATCCTCGCCGAGGGCGCCGCGCGCCGGACCAGCCTGCTCACCGCGGGGGCCAGGCCGAGCGGATCGGTGCCACCCAGCACCACCAGGACCGAGCGCACCTGCGCAGCAGGGCGCCGGGCCGGGTCCCGGTGGGCCAAGACCCGGCGCCGCAGCGCGACATACCGGCTGCCCAGCAGCGCCACGCCGCCGGGCGGGGCGGGCTCGTCCTGCGCGCCGAGGGTCTGGTCGACCAGCAGGTCGGCCGGCCGCCGGCCGAACGGGCCGTCCGCCGCGCAGCTGCGCAGCACCCCGTCGGGGTAGGCCCAGTCCGGCCGGTAGCTGTCCGTGTGCACCACGTCGGCCTCCGGGGCCGGGCCCCGGCGGGCCCCGGCGGCCGCCACCTGGGCCAGGGCCAGGTCACCGGCGATGTCCCCTTCGACGCTGACACGGTGCCCGCGGGCGACCGCCTCCTCGGCCAGCGCCAGGCAGCGGACCAGATGCCCGAAACCGGAGGCCCCGCCCGCGTCGCACCGCAGCAGGACGTGCACTAGCCGGCCTCGAGCGGCTTCTGCTCGACCGCGGCGTTGATGGCGACCAGGTCGGCGCGGTCCCGCAACAGCGCGACCACCTCCCGCCAGTGAGCAGGCCGGTCAGGCAGCAGTGCCACCAGGCTCGAAAGCAGGCGCAGGTCCTCCGTGGTGTCCAGGGTGACCCGCAGGTCGTCGGCCCGCGGCGCGACATGCAGCCCGAGCAGCGCGAAGGCCAGCGGATCGGCATACACCCCGCTGGTGACATGCACGCGGTCGTGCCCCGCGGCAACGGCGTCGACGCGACGCAGCGCGGCGGCGGTCACCAGCTCCACGTCCAGGCCCCGCGGCAACGACCGGCACAGCACGGTGCTCACGTAGTCGTAGCCCGGCGCCGCCCGCCAGGCGCCGGCGACCGCGTCGATCAGCTCGGGGTCCAGCAGCGGGCAGTCCGCGGTCAGCCGCACCACGGCGTCGCACGGATGCTGCCGAACGGCCAGGAGGAACCGGCTGAGCACGTCGTCCTCGCTGCCGCGAACCACCGGCACACCGAGTCCGACGGCCAGGGCGGCCACCGCGTCGTCGCCCGCCTCGGTCGTCGTCGCCACCACGACGGCGTCCAGCTGCCCGGCCGAGCGTGCCGCCCGGATCACCCATTCCAGGACTGGCCGCCCGCCAAGGTCCTGCAGCACCTTGCCGGGCAGCCGGGTCGATCCGCTCCGCGCCTGGATGACGGCATTGACGCGCATGCTTCTCCCTTGCACTCGGCGGGAGCCGTCGGCCCCGTGACATCATGCCGTACGACGTAGCCGGACCTGCCTTCTCGCGGACGGCCACGGCCGGACGCTGCAGCGACTTCCAAGGAGTGCCATGTCGGTCCTGTCAGGCTCATCCATCCTGGTGACCGGCGGGACCGGCTCGTTCGGCAAGGCGTTCCTGCGGGCGCTGCTGGAGGGCCACGACCCGCGCCGCGTGGTCGTCTACAGCCGGGACGAGCTGAAGCAGTACGAGGTCCGCAACCTGTTCAACCACGACCCGAGGCTGCGCTGGTTCATCGGCGACATCCGCGACCGGCACCGGCTCAACCGCGCGATGCACGGCATCGACTTCGTCGTCCACGCTGCCGCGCTGAAGCAGGTGGACACCGCGGAGTACAACCCGTGGGAGTTCGTGCAGACCAACATCATCGGCTCGCAGAACGTCATCGAGGCGTGCATCGACGCCGGGGTGCGCAAGGTCGTCGCCCTCTCCACCGACAAGGCGTCCAGCCCGATCAACCTGTACGGCGCGACCAAGCTGACCGCCGACAAGCTGTTCATCACCGGCAACCACTACGCCGCGGCATACCCGACCAGGTTCTGCGTCGTGCGCTACGGCAACGTCATGGGCAGCCGCGGCTCGGTCATCCCGTTCTTCCGGGCCCTCGCCGAGCGGGGCGAGTCGCTGCCGATCACCGACCTGCGGATGACCCGGTTCTTCATCACCTTGCCCCAGGCGGTGCAGTTCGTCACCGAGTCGTTCGAGCTGATGCAGGGCGGGGAGCTGTACGTCCCACGGATCCCGTCGATGAAGATCACCGACCTGGCTCAGGCCATCGCCCCCGGCGCGGCCATGCACAACTCCGGGCTGCGGCCCGGGGAGAAGCTGCACGAGGAGATGATCTCCCCGGAGGAGGGGCGCCGGGCGCTGCGGATCGGGGAGCGCTTCGTGCTGCAGCCCGACATCGCCTCCTGGGGTTACCGGCCGCCGCAGGACGGCGTGCCGGTCCCGGACGGGTTCACCTACACCTCGGACACCAACGACCAGTGGTTCACCCGCGAGCAGATCACCGCGATCCTCGCCACGGAGGTCTGAGGTGCTGCCGTACGGCCGGCACTCCATCGACCAGTCCGACATCGACGCGGTCACCGCCGTGCTGCGCGGCGACTGGCTCACCACGGGGCCCGCGGTCGCGGCCTTCGAGGCGGACCTGGCGCGGCTTTCCGGGACCCCGGGCGCGGTCAGCGTCACCTCGGGCACCGCGGCACTGCACGTCGCGTATGCCGCCGCCGGGCTGGGTCCCGGGGACGAGCTGGTCACCACCCCGCTCACCTTCGTCGCGACGGCCAGCAGCGCGGCGATCCTCGGCGTCACCGTGGTCTTCGCCGACGTCTGCGCGGACACCGGCAACCTCGACCCGGCCGCCGTGGCCGCGGCGGTGACCGGCCGCACCCGGGCCGTGGCCGCCGTCGACTACGCCGGCCACCCCGTCGACGCGCCGGCCTTGCGCGCGGCGGCCGGCGACGCGTTGCTGGTGCAGGACGCCGCCCACTCCATCGGCGGCAGCCTGGACGGCGTGCCCGTGGGCAGCCTGGCCGACCTGACGACCTTCTCCTTCTTCCCCACCAAGAACCTGACCACCGCCGAGGGCGGCGCGGTCGTGGCGCTGGACCGCGACCTGCTCCAGCGCGCCCGCACCTTCCGCACCATCGGCCTGGTCCGCGACCCGGCGCTGATGCGCCACCCCGACGAGGGGCCCTGGCATCAGGAGGTGCACGACTTCGGCCTGAACTACCGCCTCCCCGACGTGCTGTGCGCGCTGGGCTCGAGCCAGCTGCGCCGGCTGCCCGCCTTCACGGCGCGTCGCGCCGCGATCCACCGCCGGTATGCCGCCGGGCTCGGCGACGTGCCGGGCCTGCGGCTGCCGGTCACCCGGGCCGGGGCGGACCCCACCTGGCACCTGTACCCGCTGCGGGTGCTCGAGGGCCGTCGGCGAGCGCTGTTCGACCACCTGCGGTCGCACGGGATCGGGGTCCAGGTGAACTACATCCCGGTCTACTGGCACCCGGTATTCGAAGACCTCGGCTACCGGCGGGGGCAGTGCCCGGTCGCGGAGGAGTACTACCGCCAGCAGATCTCCCTGCCGCTGTTCGCCGACCTGGCCGACGCCGACGTGGACCGGGTGGTGGAGCTCATCCGCGGCTTCTTCGGCGCGTGAGTGGCGCGTGAGCACCGCGCCCCCGCC